>NZ_JBKFSV010000007.1:0-163575 GCF_046569445.1 Salmonella sp. 741265050_HSA
GGGTCGTTAGCTCAGTTGGTAGAGCAGTTGACTTTTAATCAATTGGTCGCAGGTTCGAATCCTGCACGACCCACCAATATACAAGGTGGTAACTGGTAGAGAACGTGAAGGATAATGTTGCTTTAGCAACGGCCCGAAGGGCGAGGCGAAGCCGAGTCATCCTGCACGACCCACCATCCTGAATGATTGAAGCAGTAACCCTTATCCAAGGGGTCGTTAGCTCAGTTGGTAGAGCAGTTGACTTTTAATCAATTGGTCGCAGGTTCGAATCCTGCACGACCCACCAATTTAACATCAAACTCAGATGTTGAGCGTGAAGGATAACGTTGCGTCAGCAACGGCCCGAAGGGCGAGGTGAAGCCGAGTCATCCTGCACGACCCACCAATGTAAAAAAGCGCCCTAAAGGCGCTTTTTTGCTATCTGCGATATGGAAGATTCGAACCCGCCACAGGTTCGGGTCTCATGCAGTGAGACAACGGAGCCGTTTACGGCGACGGCCCGAAGGGCGAGCGAAGCGAGTCATCCTGCACGACCCACCAATGTAAAAGAGGGCGCTGGCGGCGCTTTTTTGCTATCTGCGATATGGAAGATTCGAACCTGCCGCAGGTTTGGGTCTTGCCTGATGCGCTGCGCTTATCAGGCCTACAGACGGTACCGCTCACGTAGGCCAGATAAGACGTTACGCCGCCATCAGATACGGGGCTACGTAATTATTGTGACTTTCCTTATTGAATCAGCTATCTTGTTTAGCATATAAAACAAATTAACCGATTGTGGCGTTTATTACGCTTTCATTCGGTTGTTTCGTTAAGTCAGTAAAACGAGAAGCCACGATGAGCGTAATGTTTGACCCACAAGCCGCAATCTACCCGTTCCCGCCGAAACCAACGCCGTTGAACGACGATGAAAAGCAATTTTATCGTGAGAAAATCAAGCGCTTGCTCAAAGAGCGCAATGCCGTCATGGTGGCGCACTACTACACCGATCCGGAAATTCAACAACTCGCTGAAGAAACAGGCGGCTGTATTTCCGACTCGCTGGAAATGGCCCGTTTCGGCGCGAAGCACGCCGCATCCACGCTGCTGGTAGCGGGCGTACGGTTTATGGGGGAAACCGCCAAAATCCTCAGCCCGGAAAAGACCATTCTTATGCCTACCCTGGCGGCGGAATGTTCGCTGGATTTAGGCTGCCCAATAGACGAATTTAGCGCTTTTTGTGATGCGCATCCTGACAGAACCGTAGTGGTCTATGCTAACACCTCGGCTGCTGTTAAAGCGCGTGCGGACTGGGTTGTGACCTCCAGTATTGCCGTAGAACTGATTGAGCATCTGGATAGTTTGGGGGAAAAAATTATCTGGGCGCCGGACAGACACCTGGGGAATTACGTGCAAAAACAGACCGGGGCCGATGTACTGTGTTGGCAAGGGGCGTGTATCGTGCATGACGAGTTTAAAACCCAAGCGTTGACCCGTTTAAAAAAAATCTATCCCGATGCCGCTCTTCTGGTTCACCCTGAATCGCCGCAGTCCATTGTCGAGATGGCCGATGCGGTGGGCTCCACCAGTCAGCTTATTAAGGCGGCAAAAACGCTGCCGCACAGACAGCTTATCGTGGCGACCGATCGCGGCATCTTCTACAAAATGCAGCAGGCGGTGCCTGAAAAAGAACTGCTTGAAGCGCCCACGGCTGGCGAGGGGGCGACCTGCCGTAGCTGCGCGCACTGTCCGTGGATGGCGATGAATGGCCTGAAAGCCATTGCTGAAGGGCTGGAGCAGGGAGGCGCGGCGCATGAAATACAGGTTGATGCGGCGCTACGCGAGGGCGCATTACTTCCCCTCAACCGGATGCTGGATTTTGCGACTACACTTCGGGCGTAAAGACGGAAATCTTTGGGGGAGAGAATGGATTTTTTTAGTACGCACAACATACTGATTCATATTCCGATTGGCGCTGGCGGGTACGATCTTTCGTGGATCGAAGCGGTAGGAACCATCGCCGGCCTGCTCTGTATTTGGCTCGCCAGTCTGGAGAAGATCAGCAACTACTTTTTTGGACTGGTTAACGTCACCCTGTTTGCGATTATTTTCTTTCAGATCCAGCTTTATGCCAGCCTGTTGCTGCAACTCTTTTTCTTTGCCGCCAATATTTATGGCTGGTATGCGTGGTCGCGGCAAACAAAGGATAATCAAGCCGAGCTTAAAATCCGCTGGCTGCCGTTGCCAAAAGCAATGGCATGGCTGGCGATATGTGTGATAGCTATCGGTTTGATGACGCGATATATCGATCCCGTATTCGCCGTCCTGACGCGCGTGGCCGTCGCCATTATGCAGATGCTGGGGTTACAGGTGACAATGCCTGTACTGCAACCGGACGCTTTCCCGTTCTGGGACTCTTGCATGATGGTTCTGTCTATCGCGGCGATGATTCTGATGACACGCAAATATGTCGAAAACTGGCTCCTGTGGGTGGTAATCAACGTGATCAGTGTGGTGATTTTTGCTTTGCAGGGCGTCTATGCGATGTCGCTGGAATATCTGATCCTGACATTTATCGCCGTGAACGGTAGCCGCCTGTGGATAAACAGCGCGCGGGAGCGAGGATCGCGCGCGCTTTCCCGTTAATGGTGATGAACATGCCCGGATGGCGTCTGATTCAGATGACAGTCCGGGCCGTGACACACTTGATACTCCATCTGAATCGTAGCGTGCGCAATATGGTATTCGTGCATCAGAAAATCCTGGATACGTTCCAGCAGCGCATCATGGTCGTGTGGCGGAATGACCTGAGCGTGCAATGTCATGATCGGTTTTTCGCCGACCATCCAGACATGCACATGGTGTACGTTGCGGACTTCGGGGATTTCCCGGCTTAAATGGCGCTGTAAGGCATTAATATCCAGCGAAACCGGTGCGCCTTCCAGCAATTCGTTGACGCTATCTTTTAACAAACGCCAGGCGCTGCGTAACACCAGTACCGAAACCAGAATAGAGAGAATCGGGTCCGCTGGCGTCCAGCCCGTCCAGATAATGATCAGCGCGGCGACTATTGCGCCGACGGAACCCAGCAAATCGCCCATCACATGTAGCGCGGCAGCGCGCACGTTCAGGTTTTTTTCATCGCTTCCCCGATGGAGAATCCAGAACGCAAACAGGTTCGCCAGCAGACCCGCAACCGCAATCACCATCATCAGATTGCCCGCCACCGGACGTGGCGTGTAAAAGCGCTCTATCGCTTCCCAGACAATGAGAAGGGTAATGACCACCAACGCAATGGCATTCACAAAAGCCGCCAGTGTGGTGAGTCTTAGCCAGCCAAAAGTGTGGCGAACAGTCGGGGGACGACGGGAAAATTGAACCGCCAGCAGCGCAAAGAGAAGGGCCGCCGCGTCGGTGAGCATATGTCCCGCATCCGCCAGCAACGCCAGAGAGCCGGAGAGTATCCCGCCCACCACCTCAAGGAGCATAAATCCGGCAGTGACGATAAAGGCGAAAAGCAGGCGACGAGCATTATTATCTTTCGGCAGGTGTGAATCGGCATGAGAGTGTGAGTGCGCCATAACGTCATTCCTTTGTTATTCTCATCAATACTGTAGACATCATACTGATTTTTCGCTGACAAAATAAAAAGGAGAGCGAAAGCTCTCCCGTTATCAGACTTTTTTCTGCATTACTGTGTGGTACCGTCGGTTTTGGTATTCACGTCATTATTGACGCCATTACCGGTTTCCACTTTTTTATTAATATCCGGGCAGCGACCGTCTTTACACATGGTATTTTTATGCTCTTCATCCTTGGTCATTCCGTCATGATTCATGGTTGAACCGTCTGGATGCTGCATCGTGCTGTTAGTATTGCCGTTGGTATTGATGTCATTGTTATTCACATCATTCGGCGCTACATTCTGGCGGGCGTCCGGGGCAACCTGACCGGCATTTGCCGCCGAGTTCGCCTGGCCATTACTGGATTGCGCGTTAGATTCAGCAGCTAACGCTGCGCCGCTGGCAAGGCCGAGGGTAGCGGTGAGTAAAAGCGTAGTCAGTTTTGTCATTTTCATAAGATGCTCCTGTTATGGTGGATATGTCGGATAACCTCTTCCAACAGTGCACGTGTCAGTCAAATCCTCAAATAAGGGATAAAAAACGTTCGCCGCCGCGGGTTAACGCAGCAGAGAATCTTGCAATAATTCATAAACAGAGTGGTTACAGTTAAAAAGTGTAGGTTAGATCCCATTTTTCGCTACATTTGTGCGTTTTTTTCCTGAATTCCAGGATTATTCCGTTCAAAGTGTAAAAGCCCGTTTACACTATTTAATTGAAGAGATAGATTGGAGGGATTGCATTCATTGGGATAAGTACGGCAACACTGGAATAAACATGAATTATCAGAACGACGATTTACGCATTAAAGAAATCAACGAGTTATTACCTCCGGTCGCGCTGCTGGAAAAGTTTCCCGCCACGGAAAATGCAGCAAATACCGTTGCTCACGCGCGCAAAGCCATCCATAAAATTCTCAAAGGCAATGACGATCGTCTGCTGGTGGTGATCGGTCCTTGTTCAATTCATGATCCGGCAGCGGCGAAAGAGTATGCCGCCCGTTTGCTGGCGCTACGCGATGAGCTTCAAGGCGAGCTTGAAATTGTCATGCGCGTCTATTTTGAGAAACCGCGTACCACCGTCGGCTGGAAAGGGCTGATTAACGATCCGCACATGGATAACAGCTTCCAGATTAACGACGGTCTGCGTATTGCGCGCAAACTGCTGCTGGATATTAACGACAGCGGCCTGCCTGCCGCCGGCGAATTCCTCGATATGATCACGCCGCAATATCTGGCCGATCTGATGAGCTGGGGCGCCATTGGCGCGCGGACTACTGAATCCCAGGTTCATCGCGAACTGGCGTCTGGCCTCTCTTGTCCGGTCGGTTTTAAAAATGGTACTGATGGCACGATTAAAGTCGCCATTGACGCCATCAACGCCGCCGGCGCGCCGCATTGCTTCCTCTCCGTCACTAAATGGGGTCATTCGGCGATTGTGAATACCAGCGGCAACGGCGACTGCCATATCATTCTGCGCGGCGGTAAAGCGCCAAACTATAGCGCGCAGCATGTTGCTGAGGTAAAAGAAGGCCTCACCAAAGCGGGACTGACGCCGCAGGTCATGATCGATTTCAGCCATGCCAACTCCTGTAAGCAATTTCAAAAGCAGATGGAGGTTTGCGCCGATGTCTGTCAGCAGATAGCGGGCGGTGAAAAAGCGATTATTGGCGTGATGGTAGAGAGTCATCTGGTAGAAGGAAACCAGAGTCTGGAAAGCGGTCAGCCGCTGGCCTACGGTAAAAGCATTACTGACGCCTGTATTGGCTGGGAAGATACCGATGCGCTGCTTCGTCAGTTGTCGGCAGCGGTAAAAGCCCGTCGCGGTTAATCTTCATTACGTCTTAAACCGGCCCGCAAGGGCGGTTTTTTATTTGGAGGCCGGTGAGATAGGCCACCGTGTCATTAATCGAAATATAAATAAATATATAACGAAATAATTCGGCGCTATAATTCTCCTCTGATTAATAACGTAGCCCGAACCATGACCTGTCAGGACAAATCACTTTTAGCCCCCGCTCTCGCTTCCACGCCCGTCATTCCGCGCTATCGCCAGATCATACGCAAACGGGCTGTGCTCATGTTAGCTATTGCGTTGGCGATGATGGTTTCACTGATGGTGGATGTAACCTGTGGGTCTTCTGGTTTACCGCTCAGTGCGCTGTGGCAGGCGCTTTTCCAGCCGGAAAAGGTGAATGCGGGCATACACGTTATTGTCTGGGATATCCGCTTACCCTATGCCCTGATGGCCCTACTGGTGGGCATGGCGTTAGGGTTAGCGGGCGCCGAAATGCAAACCATTTTAAATAATCCGCTGGCGACACCGTTTACCCTCGGCGTATCGTCCGCGGCGGCTTTTGGCGCTGCGCTGGCGATTGTGTTGGGGATCGGTATTCCCGGTATTCCTGCCGCCTGGTTTATCCCGGCCAATGCGTTCATCTTTGCGCTTTTATCCGCGTTACTCCTGGACGGTATTACCCGTTGGACAGGCGTCGCCGCATCCGGAGTGGTGTTGTTCGGTATTGCGTTGGTATTCACCTTTAACGCGTTGGTCGCCATTATGCAGTTTGTGGCTGATGAAGATACGCTGCAGGGGCTGGTATTCTGGACGATGGGGAGCCTGGTCCGCGCGTCGTGGGAAAAATTGGGCGTACTGGCCGTGGTGTTTATTGCTGTGCTTTTTTGCGCGTTACGAAGCGCCTGGCAACTCACGGCATTACGTCTGGGCGAAGAGAGGGCGATGAGCTTTGGGGTTCATGTCCGCCGTTTACGCCTGCTGTCATTGTTGCGTATCAGCTTGTTATCAGCGCTGGCGGTAGCTTTCGTCGGGCCGATTGGTTTTATTGGTCTCGTTGCACCGCACATTGCACGAATACTTTTGGGGGAAGATCACCGTTTCTACCTTCCGGGTAGCGTGCTGATAGGCGGGCTGGTGTTATCGCTGGCCTCTATTGCGGCGAAAAATAGTATTCCGGGCGTCATGGTGCCGGTGGGGATTGTCACCTCGCTGGTCGGGGTTCCGTTCTTTTTAAGCATTGTATTGCGACATCGGGGGAGTCTCTGATGCGCGGGTTAATGCTCCGCTCATTTAGCGCCGGCTATTCCACTCAGCCGGTTATTGCAGATCTCAACGTTCCCTTACTGCCGCGCGGGAAAATTACCATTTTGCTGGGGCCGAACGGCTGTGGTAAATCGACGTTACTACGTTCGCTGGCCGGGCTGAATAACGCCGACGGCGAGGCGCTGCTTGATGGCGAAGATCTCATGTCGTTATCGTTTGCCGAGCGGGCGCAGAAAGTTGTGTTTTTGCCGCAGTCATTACCGCAGGGCGTACATCTGCATGTACTGGAGTCGATTATCGTGGTACTGCGGGCATCAGGCGGCAGAGACAATGCGCAGGGCAGAGCGCAGATACTGGCTATCCTTGAGCAATTGGGCATAACGCATCTGGCGTTGCAGTATCTCGACCAGCTTTCCGGCGGTCAGCGGCAGTTAGTGGGTCTGGCGCAATCGCTGATTCGTCGCCCTGAACTTCTGTTGCTGGATGAGCCGCTCAGCGCGCTGGATTTAAACTATCAGTTTCACGTAATGGATCTCGTGCGTCGGGATACCCAGGCGCAAAATAGGGTGACGATAGTCGTGGCGCATGACATTAATATTGCACTGCGTCATGGTGACCATGTCCTGATGCTAAAAGACGGCAGGCTGGTCGCCAGCGGCGCGCCGGAGACGGTGATTACTGCGGAGCGTCTGGCTGAAGTGTACCGGGTACGAGGACGCGTGGAGCGCTGTTCGCAGGGGAAATTGCAGGTGGTGCTGGACGGCGTGATCGCTGTTTAAGACGTATTGCCTGATGGCGCTGCGCTTATCCGGCCTACCCATTGCTCGTAGGCCGGATAAGGCAGTTATACCGCCATCCGGCAAAGGTGATTACTTCGCTTTACCCTGATTCGCCACGGCAGCCGCTTTCGCAGCGATCTCGTCAGCGTTGCCCAGATAGTAATGTTTGATCGGCTTGAAGTTTTCGTCGAACTCATACACCAGCGGCACGCCGGTCGGGATGTTTAACTCAAGAATCTCATCTTCACTCATGTTATCCAGGTATTTCACCAGCGCACGCAATGAGTTACCGTGAGCGGCGATGATCACGCGCTCACCGCTCTTCATACGCGGCAGGATGGTGTCGTTCCAGTAAGGAATAACGCGGTCGATGGTCAGCGCCAGACTTTCGGTCAACGGCAGCTCTTTCTCGCTCAGTTTGGCATAACGTGGATCGTGACCCGGATAACGCTCATCATCTTTGGTCAGTTCCGGCGGCGTCACGGCAAAACCGCGGCGCCACTGTTTAACCTGCTCGTCACCATATTTTTCTGCCGTTTCCGCTTTATTCAGCCCCTGCAACGCGCCATAGTGACGTTCATTGAGTTTCCAGGATTTTTCCACCGGCAGCCACGCCTGATCCAGTTCATCCAGTACGTTCCACAGCGTATGGATAGCGCGTTTCAGTACGGAAGTGTAGGCAAAATCAAAGCTGAAACCTTCTTCTTTTAGCAGTTTACCCGCTGCTTTTGCTTCGCTTACGCCTTTTTCAGACAGGTCAACATCATACCAGCCGGTGAAACGGTTCTCTTTGTTCCATTGACTTTCACCGTGACGTACCAGAACCAGCTTAGTTACAGCCATACTCTCACTCCTATAAATCATATGTAATGATAATAATTCTCATTATATTGCCGCGAGGTGTTGGCGGCAATGCTTACGCATAACCATAGCGAAAATAGTGGCGCAGTGTAAGGTTCTTGTGAACTCAGAGTTGCGATTTTGTCTTTAAGTGGTGGAGGTTTGAGCAGGGCAATGGCGCGTAGGCCCGATAAGCTTGCGTCATCGGGCATGTAGCGGCATATCGTTAGAACGGAATAAACTGATACTCGGTCAGGCTGGCGTACTCCTCGCCAGGGCGAAGGATACAGTCAGGCTGCGGCCATTCAGGATGATTCGGGCTGTCCGGCAGCAGTTCGCTTTCCAGCGCCAGCCCTTGCCAGTCGGCATAAGGTTCCGGTCCGCGGGAAGGTGTACCCGCCAGATAATTGCCGGAATAAAACTGTAGCGCCGGGGCGGTGGTGTAAACCATCATTTGTAGCTTTCCATCCTGTGACCACAGACGGGCCGCCGGCTTTTTGCCATCACCCTGCGTCTGTAGCAGGAAAGCATGATCGTAGCCTTTAACCTTGCGCTGATCGTCATCGGCGAGAAATTCACTGGCAATGACTTTTGGCATCCGGAAGTCAAACGAGGTATTGGCTACCGATTTTAGCCCCTGGCGTGGAATACCGGATTCATCTACCGGCAGATACTCATCCGCCAGAATTTGCAGCTTATGCTGGCGCACGTCGGTCCGATCGCCGTCCAGATTAAAATAGACGTGGTTGGTCAAATTCACCGGACAGGGTTTATCGACCGTCGCCCGGTAGGTGATGGAGATTCTATTGTCATCGGTCAGACGATATTGCGCCGTGGCGCAAAGATGGCCAGGAAAGCCCTGGTCGCCGTCATCAGAGGTGAGCGCGAATAATACCTGGCGATCGTTCTGGTTCACAATTTGCCAGCGGCGCTTGTCAAAGCCTTCCGGTCCGCCGTGTAGCTGGTTCTCGCCCTGGCTTGGGCTTAACTGTACGGTTTCGCCGGCAAACGTATAACGGCTATTGGCGATACGGTTCGCGTAACGGCCAATAGAGGCGCCGAGGAATGACGTCTGTTCAGGGTAGTGTTCCGGGCTGGCGCAGCCCAGCAATGCTTCCCGAACGCTGCCGTCAGACAGCGGAATACGGGCGGAAAGAAGAGTGGCTCCCCAGTCCATCAGCGTTACCACCATCCCTGCGCTATTGCGCAGGGTTAGCAGGCGGTACGGTTGACCATCGGGGGCCAGTGCGGGCGTTTCATTTAGCACTGTCCTGCTCCTTGTGACGGTTTGCATACATAAAAGGTTTCTTTGATTCCGGTTTTCGCTTCGTACTGTTGCGCAACGGCCTGCCGAACAGCGGGAACCAGATCTTCCGGGATCAGTGCGACAACACAGCCGCCGAAGCCGCCGCCGGTCATGCGCACGCCGCCTTGATCGCCGATGGTCGCTTTGACGATGTCTACCAGCGTGTCTATCTGCGGGACGGTAATTTCGAAATCATCGCGCATTGAGGCATGGGACTCCGCCATCAGTTGGCCCATACGTTGCAAATCACCTTTCTCCAGCGCGCTTGCCGCTTCAACGGTGCGCGCATTTTCGCTCAATACATGGCGAACGCGTTTTGCGACTACCGGGTCCAGTTCGCTGGCAACGGCATTGAACGCCTCAAGGCTGACATCGCGCAGGGCCGGCTGCTGGAAGAAACGGGCGCCGGTTTCGCACTGTTCACGGCGGGTATTATACTCGCTGCCCACCAGCGTGCGCTTAAAGTTACTATTGATGATCACCACGGCGACACCTTTCGGCATGGAAACCGCTTTGGCGCCGAGCGTACGGCAATCAATCAGCAACGCATGATCTTTTTTGCCGAGCGCAGAGATGAGCTGATCCATAATGCCGCAGTTACAGCCGACAAACTGGTTCTCGGCCTCTTGTCCGTTGAGCGCAATTTGCGCGCCGTCCAGCGGCAGGTGATAAAGCTGCTGGAAGACGGTGCCCACCGCCACTTCCAGCGAGGCGGAGGAGCTTAACCCGGCGCCCTGCGGCACATTGCCGCTGATGACCATATCCACGCCGCCAAACGCGTTGTTACGCTGTTGCAGGTGTTTCACTACGCCGCGCACATAGTTAGACCACTGCTGGCTATCGTGGGTCACGATCGGCGCATCCAGTGAAAATTCGTCCACCTGATTGTCGTAATCGGCGGCAATCACCCGTACGGTACGATCGTCGCGCGGCGCACAGCTAATTACGGTCTGGTAATCGATAGCGCAGGGCAGAACGAAACCATCATTGTAATCAGTATGCTCGCCGATCAGGTTGACGCGGCCTGGCGCCTGAATCGTGTGGGTGGCAGGGTAGCTGAAAATTTCAGCAAACAGCGCGCGCGTTTTCTCTTTCAGATTCATTTTTATACTCCGGATTCGCGAAAATGGATGTCGCTGACCGCGCGCAGGCGTTCAGCCGCTTGTTCTGCGGTTAAATCACGCTGGGTTTCCGCCAGCATTTCATAGCCGACCATAAATTTACGGACGGTCGCAGAGCGCAGCAGCGGCGGGTAAAAGTGTGCGTGCAACTGCCAGTGTGCGTTTTCTTCACCGTTAAACGGCGCGCCGTGCCAGCCCATTGAGTAAGGGAAGGAACACTGGAACAGGTTGTCATAACGACTGGTCAGCTTTTTCAACGCCAGCGCCAGAGAGTCGCGCTGCTCGTCGTTTAAATCGGTAATGCGCAGGACATGCGTTTTGGGTAACAGTAGCGTTTCGAACGGCCACGCCGCCCAGTAAGGCACCACCGCCAGCCAGTGTTCGGTTTCGACCACGGTGCGGCTGCCGTCCGCCAGTTCCCGCTGGACATAATCCACCAGCATTGGCGAACGCTGTTCGGCGAAATAGGCTTTTTGTAAACGATCTTCGCGTTCGGCCTCATTCGGCAGGAAGCTGTTGGCCCAGACCTGTCCATGCGGATGCGGGTTCGAACAGCCCATCGCCGCGCCTTTATTTTCAAAGACCTGCACCCACGGATAGGTTTTGCCTAACTCGGCGGTCTGCGTTTGCCAGGTTCTGACGATTTCCGTCAGCGCGGGCAGGCTCAACTCCGGCAGCGTTTTACTGTGATCGGGAGAAAAGCAGATCACGCGGCTGGTGCCGCGCGCGCTCTGACAGCGCATCAGCGGATCGTGGCTGTCCGGCGCATCCGGCGTATCGGCCATCAGCGCCGCGAAATCGTTAGTAAAGACGTAAGTCCCTTTGTAATCGGGATTTTTATCGCCGGTGACACGCGTATTGCCCGCACACAGGAAGCAGTCCGGATCGTGGGCCGGCAGCATTTGCTGAGACGGTGTTTCCTGCGCCCCCTGCCAGGGGCGTTTTGCGCGATGCGGCGAAACCAGAACCCACTGGCCGGTAAGCGGGTTATAACGGCGATGCGGATGATCGATGGGATTAAATGGGGTCATAACAACATCCTTAATCTGGGTATCCCTGCGGATGGCGTGACTGCCAGTGCCAGGTGTCCTGCGCCATTTCGTCAAGCGTGCGGGTGACGCGCCAGTTCAGCTCGCGATCGGCTTTGCTGGCATCCGCCCAATACGCCGGGAGATCGCCGTCGCGACGCGGCGCGAAGTGGTAATTAATGGGTTTACCGCAGGCTTTACTAAAGGCGTTGACCACATCCAGGACGCTACTGCCGACACCCGCGCCGAGGTTATAAATATGTACGCCGGATTTGTCCGCCAGTTTTTCCATCGCCACGACGTGCCCGTCGGCTAAGTCCATAACGTGAATGTAATCGCGTACGCCGGTGCCATCCTCGGTCGGGTAATCATTGCCGAAAACGGCGAGCGATTCGCGACGACCCACGGCGACCTGGGCGATATAGGGCATCAGGTTATTCGGAATACCTTGCGGATCTTCTCCCATGTCGCCCGACGGGTGCGCGCCGACCGGATTGAAATAACGCAGCAGCGCAATACTCCACTCCGGCTGGGCTTTTTGCAGATCGGTGAGGATCTGTTCTACCATCAATTTACTTTTGCCGTAGGGGCTTTGCGGCGTGCCGGTAGGAAAACTTTCGACGTAAGGAATTTTGGGCTGATCGCCATAAACGGTGGCGGAGGAGCTAAAAATAAGGTTTTTAACGTTGGCCGCACGCATGGCGCTGACCAACCGCAGCGTACCGTTGACGTTGTTGTCATAGTACTCCAGCGGCCTGGCGACCGATTCGCCGACGGCTTTCAGGCCGGCAAAGTGAATCACGGTATCAATCGCGTGATCGTGCAGAATTTCGGTTATAAGCGCTTCGTTGCGAATATCGCCTTCGACAAAGGTCGGGTGCTTACCGCCCAGACGTTCAATAACGGGCAGCACGCTGCGCTTGCTGTTGCAGAGGTTATCGAGGATGACGACGTCATGACCATTTTGCAGCAATTGTACGCAGGTATGACTTCCAATGTAACCGCTACCACCTGTAACCAATACTCTCATAATTCGCTCCGTTAAGCCTATGGTATGGAATAACCATAGCATAACAAAGATGCGAAAAGTGTGACATGTAATAAATTAGTGGAATCGTTTACACACTGGTGATTTTACGCATTTATATCAATTAAATGATTACAAATCATCTGGCTTGAGAATGCTTCTGCTTTTTATCCGAAAAAAAGGCGCGTTACGCGCCTGGGAATGAAACGGACGGGGCAGGAGCTGTCAGTCTTTTTTACGCGAGAGTAGCTTCCTGGCGAGCGCCCCGACAGCGACGACGCCGATGGCGGTCACTTTCCAGAACTTAAGCAGCGCGATACCGAGCATAGCAAGCAGACCTACTTTTTTGGCCGCGATACCGCCAATCAGCGCGGCGAGCCCATACTCCGCTATTTTGTCCGTTGATTCGTTGAAGTCAGCGTAGCGTTGTCCAGCGTTGAACTTGACGGAACTGAGAATTCTTTTCGCCAGAGGGATTTCATGGTCAACAGAACCTCTGTCGGTCACCAGATTTAAAGAAAAATAGCCTTCACGTCCCAGCAGATAGGTGTTGTAGTTCACGCCTTGTTCATTCAGTGGTTCGTTGGTGCCGATATCCTGGATGGCGGCGGACCAGATCAGACGATGATTGGTTGCATCGTAGGTAGGCTTCTCGATCCAGCCAATAATTTCTATCGGCTCAATGCCTTTTGCAATACGATCTTTATTCGCTTCTTTTGTGCCTTTGCGCAGGTTATCCATTAATTCATCGGCATCCCAATTTTTTGCATCATCATCTTTTACATAACCAGAATCATCATATTCGATAGAAATAAATCCATTCATTTCCTTTTTAAATACGAGACCGTAAAAATATTCATCGTCAACATAGTTACCAATTTCACGCATAAATACCGCCGCTTCTTTTGCGGGTATCCAGGTAAATCCTTCCGGTAGATTAAGCGTGGCTTTATCACCTAAACTAATTTTTGTCGGACCCGCAACGGCGGCGCGACTCATGCCTTCAACAGCGACCTCAACGGCGGTTTTACGCGCTTCCTGCGCAGCGGTCGGCTTTTGCTCAGCATAACTGCTGGGGCAAAATAACATGGCTGCCAGTAAAAATAGTATTATTTGTGGAAAACGAAAAGCCATAATGAATCCCTTATATTCACATACGACATCATTGTCGAAAATTTCAGAATTATTATGACAATGAGGCGGTCAGCGATTCAAGAGATAGTAAGCTTATCGACCGTTATTATTATTCTTAATAAAAGGAGAGTGGTTCCAGAATGGCGCGCAGCGCCATTCTGATAATACATTTAATTATTGCATCGTCCGGAAACGTACTTATAACGTTCGCCCTCTGGTACAAATTCCAGCCGGTGAGTAATACAGGCAGGCGCATCCTCTGCATGATGGGAAACGAACAGCAGTTGGGTCTCTCCCTGGCGAATTAATACATCTACAAAACGGCGTACCAGTTGGCGGTTCAGCGGATCCAACCCTTGCAGCGGCTCATCCAGAATCAACACTGTCGGATGTTTAACCAGCGCGCGCACGATCAGCGCCAGCCGCTGCTGTCCCCAGGAGAGACTGTGGAAGGGGGCATCCGCCGTACGCTTATCGATTCCCAGAATATCCAGCCACTGTTGCGCCAGTTTTCGTTGCCTGTCTGAAACGGCCTGGTAAATGCCGATAGAATCGAAATAGCCGGAGAGAATGACATTGCGTACCGTGGTACTGACGCGGTAATCCAGATGTAAACTGCTGCTGACGTAGCCGATATGTTTTTTGATATCCCAGATTGTTTCGCCGCTTCCTCGCCGCCGCCCGAACAGCGTAAGATCGTTGCTGTAGCCTTGCGGATGATCGCCAGTAATAAGGCTAAGCAACGTAGACTTACCCGCTCCGTTAGGACCGACGATCTGCCAGTGTTCGCCCGGATTGACTCGCCAGCTTAGGTGGTGGAGGATAGGGCGATCGTTATACGAGACTACGCCATCGTTAAGTACGATCCGTGGTTCGCCATCGGGTAACGCATGGCGGGCGGAAGGTTCGTCCGGTTCGGGTAATTGTACGTCGGTCAGACGCTCGCTGTGCGCGAGTTGAGCAACCAACGCCCGTTGCAGCAACTCTGCCGTCGTTCCGGTCTCCGCCAGCGTACAGTCGGCAAGCACCCCGGCAAACTGCACGAAGTCCGGGATTTCATCAAAACGGTTGAGTACCAGCGCCAGGGTCATACCCGCCTGGTTCAACGCCGTCAGGCGTTGCGCCAGTTGTTGACGGGCGGTCACGTCAAGCCCGTCGAACGGTTCATCAAGGATCAATAACTCTGGCTCAGACATCAGCGCCTGACACAGCAGCGCTTTTCGCGTCTCGCCGGTAGAAAGGTATTTAAAACGCCTGTCGAGTAAAGCGGAAATGCCGAACTGCTGCGCCAGCATCGCACAGCGGGCAGGATGGTGAACTTCATCCTGAATAATTTCCGCGGTAGTGCGCCCGGTATCGTCTTCGCCAGGACTGAGCATATCGGTGTTATTACGTTGCCACTCATCGCTGACCAGCTTTTGCAATTGTTCAAAGGACAGACGAGTAATGCGGGTAAACCGACACTGGCGCTCGCCTGTTAATAACGGCAGTTCACCCGCCAGCGCGCGGGCGAGCGCCGACTTCCCGCTCCCGTTAGCCCCAACGAATGCCCAGCTATCGCCCGCATTGAGCGTCAGCGAATCCAGATGAAGTGTTTTTGTATCGCTCAGACGAAACGTGCCTTGCGAAATTTGCAACGATGACATTTTGCATCCCATTTTTTGCAGCGATGAATGACAGGGATACGTCTTTCGGCAACGGATGTCAATGTGCTTAGCACAACGTTGCAATAATCACTCTGTCCGCATTAAACCAGGCAATCACGTCATCGCCTTCCTTTAACGTGGCGGCATCCGCAGTCGGTATCGTGGCGCACAGCGTCTGGCCGTCCGGCAGCGCCATCAACACTTCACACTGTTCCGCGCCGCGCTCGATATGGCTGATCGTTCCCGACAACTGATTGTCAGCGGCGCGTGCAACGGCTGCATCCCGGGTAATGCCAACCCATGGCGCTTTTAGCAGGATCAGCACTTCTTTACCTTCCTCCAGGCCGAGACGCTCGCCGCTTTGCGCCGTCAGCGCGACTTTAAGCCGCGTTTTGCCGTCGGCCAGCAGCACGTCGACATGCTGTTGTACCTGATCGCGATCGCGGGCGGTAATGGTGCCGAACCACTGATTTCGGGCGCTGGTTTGCAGTGAAAAGCGGGAGATAGCGGCCAGCAGACTGTCAAGCGGCAGGGCGTCATCGTCGCTTAACACATCGAACGCTTTTTGCTGAATTTGGCCCAGCAAATCGTAAAGCTGGATCAGACGCTGACCATAGCGGGTTAATACCGCGCCGCCGCCGCCTTTGCCGCCCGTTGCGCGTTCAACCAGCATATGTTCGCTAAGCTGGTTCATGTCGTTTATCGCATCCCAGGCGCTCTTATAGCTGATTCCCGCGTCTTTCGCGCCCTGACTAATCGAGCCGGAAAGCGCAATGTGTTTCAGCAGAGAGATACGTCGGGGATCGGCAAAAAGCTTTTGCTGAAGTTTCAGGGTAAGAAGGATTTCGGCCTGCATAACCAGCTCCTGGTAAAAGGACTATTGTGACTGAAAAGCGCGTCAGCGCAAAGCCGACCGCACAAAAGGGGAGTGCTTTTCTGTGTGATGCGGTTAAAATACAAAAAGGACTATATCTGGAGTTGCCCATGTTAGAGTTATTAAAAAGTCTGGTATTCGCCGTCATCATGGTACCGGTAGTGATGGCCATCATCCTCGGTCTGATTTACGGTCTGGGTGAGGTGTTCAACATTTTTTCCGGTATCGGTCAGAAAGACCAGTCCAGACAGAACCGCTGATTTCCCCAAACGCCCGCTCAGTCGGGCGTTTTTGTTACTCAAGATCCTGCTTTTCCTGCCGATATTTTCTGTGTTTAATCGTTAATGGGTATGAATAACCGCTGGGAAACCCCTGAGATTATCGTTATATTGTCGTTTACATAACGAAACGCACAAGGAGTTACAGATGGCGCATTCCTGGTTACGCCTGGTCGCAGGGGCGACATTATCTTTCGTCATCGCTGGTCATGCGCTGGCGGATGAAGGCAAGATCACCGTATTCGCCGCCGCGTCGCTAACGAACGCGATGCAAGACATTGCGGCAGAATATAAAAAAGAGAAAAATGTGGATGTGGTTTCCTCATTCGCTTCCTCTTCAACGTTGGCGCGCCAGATAGAAGCGGGCGCGCCGGCGGATCTGTTCATCTCTGCTGACCAGAAATGGATGGATTACGCAGCCGATAAAAAAGCGGTGGATACCACGACGCGCGAAACATTGCTTGGCAATAGCCTGGTAGTGGTAGCGCCGAAAGCCAGCGAGCAGAAACCGTTTACCATCGACAACAAAACGGACTGGATTCATCTGCTGAACGGCGGGCGTCTGGCGGTGGGCGATCCGCAACACGTACCGGCGGGAATTTATGCCAAAGAAGCGCTGCAAAAGCTGGGCGCATGGCAAACGCTTGAACCGAAACTGGCGCCGGGCGAGGATGTGCGCGGTGCGTTGGCGCTGGTCGAACGTAACGAAGCGCCTTTAGGCATTGTATACGGTTCTGATGCGGTCGCCAGCAAGGGGGTCAACGTGGTGGCGACGTTCCCGGAAGATTCACATAAAAAAGTGGAATACCCCATCGCTATCGTGGAGGGGCATAAAAATGCGGCCGTCAGCGCGTTCTATGATTACCTGAAAGGACCGCAGGCCTCGGCAATCTTTAAACGTTATGGATTTACGACGAAGTAATGATACTGACCGATCCAGAATGGCAGGCTGTCCTTCTTAGCCTGAAAGTGTCTTCCCTGGCCGTGCTGTTTAGCCTGCCGTTTGGGATCTTTTTTGCCTGGTTACTGGTGCGATGCCGGTTTCCGGGCAAAGCCTTACTTGATAGCGTCCTGCATCTGCCGCTGGTGCTGCCGCCGGTGGTGGTCGGCTATCTGCTGCTGGTGTCGATGGGGCGACGCGGGTTTATTGGCCAGTGGCTGTATGACTGGTTCGGTCTCACGTTTGCCTTTAGCTGGCGCGGCGCCGTGCTGGCGGCGGCGGTGATGTCCTTCCCGCTGATGGTGCGGGCCATTCGGCTGGCGCTGGAGGGAGTGGATATCAAGCTTGAACAGGCCGCCAGAACGCTGGGCGCCGGGCGCTGGCGCGTTTTTCTGACTATCACCTTACCGCTTACCCTGCCGGGCATTATTGTCGGTACGGTGCTGGCGTTTGCCCGTTCGCTTGGCGAATTTGGCGCGACCATTACCTTTGTTTCCAATATTCCGGGCGAAACCCGCACCATACCTTCCGCCATGTATACCTTGATCCAGACGCCTGGCGGGGAGAGCGCGGCGGCGAGGCTGTGCGTGATTTCGATTGTATTAGCGCTGATTTCGCTATTAATTTCTGAATGGCTGGCGCGGATTAGCCGTGAACGGACGGGGCGCTAACCATGCTGGAGCTTAATTTTTCCCAGACGCTGGGAACGCACTGTTTAACCCTCAACGAAACGCTGCCAGCCAGTGGGATCACGGCTATCTTTGGCGTCTCCGGCGCGGGAAAAACCTCGCTGATTAATGCCATCAGCGGTTTGACTCGCCCGCAAAAAGGACGCATCGCGCTGAATGGCCGGGTGTTGCATGACGCGGAAAACGGTATCTGTTTAACGCCGGAAAAGCGCCGCATCGGTTATGTTTTCCAGGATGCGCGCCTGTTCCCCCATTACAAAGTACGCGGCAATTTGCGCTACGGCATGGCGAAAAGCATGACCGGCCAGTTTGATAAGCTGGTGTCGCTGCTGGGAATTGAAGCGTTGCTTGATCGCCTGCCGGGGAGCTTGTCCGGCGGAGAAAAACAGCGCGTAGCGATAGGCCGGGCATTGCTCACCGCCCCGGAGTTGCTGCTGTTGGACGAACCGTTGGCCTCGCTGGATATCCCGCGAAAACGCGAATTACTGCCGTACCTGCAACGGTTGGCGCGAGAAATCAATATTCCCATGCTGTATGTCAGCCATTCTCTCGATGAAATTCTCCACCTGGCGGATAAAGTCATGGTGCTGGAGGATGGACAGGTTAAAGCGTTTGGCCCGCTGGAGGAGGTCTGGGGAAGCAGCGTTATGCACCCGTGGCTGCCGAAAGAGCAACAGAGCAGTATTCTGAAAGTCAGCGTGCTGGAGCATCACCCGCATTATGCCATGACCGCTCTGGCGCTTGGCGACCAGCACCTATGGGTAAATAAACTCAATCAGCCGCTGCAATCCACACTGCGTATTCGTATACAGGCGTCGGATGTCTCGCTGGTACTACAGCCGCCGCAGCAGACCAGTATCCGCAACGTATTGCGGGCAAAAGTGGCGAATTGTTATGACGATAACGGACAGGTGGAAGTCCAGCTTGAGATAGGCGGCAGAACGCTGTGGGCGCGAATAAGCCCGTGGGCCAGGGATGAGCTGAATATCAAGCCTGGCCTGTGGCTTTACGCGCAGGTGAAAAGCGTTTCTATCACCGCCTGACTATAGCAGGTGGGTGTAAATAAATTTGGCGATGCTATCGGTAGTGTTATCGCCGATCACGACGTCAGCGCGCGCTTTCACCGCCTCATCGGCGTTGCCCATCGCAACGCCGGTGCCTGCCGCCTCCAGCATACTGATGTCGTTGTAGTTATCGCCGAAAGCGATCACATTTTTCATTGACCCTCCCTGCGCTTCTATCCACTGGGTAAGGCGCTTGCCTTTACTGTTGCCTTTGCGCGCGATATCCACCTGATCGTGCCATGACCATTCGCACTCCAGGCCAAGCGCCTGTTCAATATGCTGACCGAACCGCTGTAGCCTGGGAATATCTTCATCGGTAAGCGCAAACTTCCACACGGCATTCACGTCGCGCGCCGCCTGCGCTAACGAAGAGACCTGTGTAAAGGTTGGACGTTGTTCCGGCGGCAAGGTCTGCGCCCACCGGGAGGTACGCACGACGTGACCGGTTGGGTGTTCGTAAAGCATAGCGTCATCAACATACATCAGGCCGTGAATCTGATGCTCATCCAGTAAATCAATCAACTGCAACGCCTTATCCACGGGCATAGGATCGGCATCCAGAACAGTTTTAGCTTGATAATCATACAAATAGGTGCCGTTGCAGCAAATAGCAGGTGTTTCCAGCGCCAGCGCCTGATAAAAAGGATGAATAGCAACGTGATGGCGACCAGTGACAATGATAAGTTGAAAGCCCGCCTCTTTGGCGCGTGATAGCGCGTCAAGCGAGGAGGGGAGTAAGGTTTTATGCGGGGTTAATAATGTTCCGTCTAAATCGAGGGCAATCACGCGTGCAGTCATAATTTTTTCCAGATTAAGAGTAATAATTCCGTCTGTCGGCATGGTACACCGGGACGGTAAGCAGACAAAATTCTGCGTCTGAATTCAGCATTCGCCGTCAAAAGCGACTACGTTAAGCTGTGTCCTGTTATTGCAGCTACATGCCATATGCAAAGGAGTATTCATGAAACAAACAGTCTATACCGCCAGCCCTGAGAGTCAGCAAATTCACGTCTGGAGCCTGAACCACGAAGGGACGCTGACGCTGGTGCAGGTCGTGGATGTGCCCGGTCAGGTTCAGCCGATGGTGGTCAGTCCGGATAAACGCTACCTCTATGTCGGCGTGCGCCCGGAGTTTCGTGTCCTGGCGTATCGTATTGCGCCGGATGATGGCGCGCTGACGTTTGCCGCCGAATCCGCCCTGCCGGGTAGCCCGACCTATATTTCTACCGATCATCATGGTCGTTTTGTCTTTGTCGGATCGTATAACGCCGGTAATGTCAGCGTGACGCGCTTACAGGATGGCCTGCCGGTTGAGCTGGTGGATGTGGTGGAGGGGCTGGACGGCTGCCACTCGGCAAATATTACGCCTGATAACCGTACCCTGTGGGTGCCTGCGCTAAAACAGGATCGCATTTGTCTGTTTACGCTAAGCGATGACGGCCATCTGGTGGCCCAGGAGCCGGCGGAAGTAAATACAGTTGAAGGGGCAGGCCCGCGTCATATGGTCTTCCACCCGAATCGACAATATGCGTATTGCGTCAATGAACTGAACAGTTCGGTGGATGTCTGGCAGCTTAAAAATCCGCATGGCGAGATAGAGTGCGTGCAAACGCTGGATATGATGCCCGCCGATTTTTCCGATACCCGTTGGGCGGCGGATATTCATATTACGCCGGATGGACGGCATCTGTATGCCTGTGACCGCACCGCCAGTCTGATTACCGTCTTTAGTGTCTCCGAAGATGGCAGCGTACTGAGCGTTGAAGGCTTCCAGCCTACGGAAGCCCAACCGCGCGGCTTTAATATCGACAATAGCGGAAAATACCTGATTGCTGCGGGTCAAAAATCACATCATATCGCGGTCTATGAAATTACGGGCACTCAGGGGTTGCTGACGGAAAAAGGCCGTTATGCCGTCGGCCAGGGGCCAATGTGGGTTGTAGTGAACGCGTACTAAAGCGCTGTGTGCCGGAGGGCGGCGGGCTGGAGCTCATCAAGGCGGGATGCCTGATTAATTTCAATAAACATCGCTTGCAGTAAAACCACGGGCCGCCACATCTGCTGCGGCGGCCCGTTTATAAGCCTGAACCGGAACGGCGATTACTGCTTAGGTTCCGCCACCACTTTACTGCCTACACCGCGGTTGTTGTATTCCCACATGCGGTTGTAGTTCGTGTCGTTCAGATTACGCTGCACCTCGTCTTTGTCATCCACGGTTCCCGTATTTCCGGCAAACGGACGTTTCGAGATGACCGCGTCGGCCCACGGTTTGGCAACGTTGAAGCCCTCGTTAATCACGCTGTCGCGGATCACGACCTGACCGTTGGTGTTGGCGTCGACATCCAGCGAGCGGCCAAGCTGCGCGACGCCATCGCCGGAGGCGTTAAAGCGGCTGTTGATCGCCAAAAAGCCATAGTAAATATTGGACAGCGTCGCCGGGGCGAAGACGTAGGCTTCCTGCTGTGTGCGGGAGTTGACGACCTGGAAGTTGGTGTTATCGAACACCACGGCGCCGCGTCCGGAAACCATATCCACATCGCCTTCAATATAGCTGTTCGTCACCAGCGTACGCGGCTGGCGATCGGTTTGCAGACGGTTCTGCACGCCGCTGTTGGTCACAAAGAAGGTGTTCTGGCGGCCAAGGATATTGACCTTGTTAATCTGGACTTTGTCGCCATCGGTACGCAGCGCCACCGCCGGATGGTTTCCGGCATCGACGCTGTCGCCCAGCGTGTTCTCGATGGTCAGATTTTGTAGCTGCAGACCGTTATTCTGCGACCAGAACGCGGCAGAACACATCACACCGATCGTCGCGGCGTGTTTGCTTTGGCAGTTATCGAACATATACCAGGCGGGTTTACCAGGCATATATTTCCCGCCAGGATTCACCGCGCGGCGCCAGTCAGCGACGCTCATTTCACCATCAATCGCCATCCCAATTTTCACATCGATCGGTTTTTCACCGGTCCCGTACAGGGTCAGACTTCCCGGCGCGGCGGGAACATACACGGTCCCCTGATAGTCGCCCGGCATAATAGCAATGTACTGGCGTTTGTTCGTGCGTTTAACCATTGCCGCATCGACCGCGGCCTGAATCGAGGTGTGCGTAACGCCTGGCGTACCTGCCGGCCCCACCACAAAGTCAGGCTGTGCGGGCAGGGTAATCGGCGACGGCGACCACGGGGCGGTATTCGGCGTCAGGGAGGCAAAATAGCGCGCCGCAACGAAGTTTTTCGCTTCATTTGCCGACAGAATTGGGCGCGAGGCGGTGCCAGGCGCGGTTTGATCGGAAGGGATCTGATCGGGTGGCGTAGAGCTACAGGCGCTCAGCGTCACGCCAAAAGCCAGTGCCAGCGCCAGACGGGAAACCGATAATGTATTCACAGGTTGCTCCGGGCTTGAAAAAGTTAAATGACATCCATTGAAGCCTGCTTTTTTATACTAAGTTGAACGAAACGGGAAGGCGAAAAGGTAAAAAGTTCCTTTTCAGGCTGGAAACACCTGTAGCATCAGATAGTTTTATCACAATTAAGCAACAACTTTCGCGCTTTGAGTTGACAATCCGGAGCAGAAAGAAAATAAATGTCTATACAACTCATGGCAGGCAAGAGAGCGACAGGAATGCGGCAACTTTTACCGGGCGATACTGTCTGGCGAAACATCAGGCTGGCGACAATGGACCCGCAGCGGCAAGCCCCGTACGGGCTGGTGGATAACCAGGCGCTGATTGTACGCGAAGGGCATATTTGCGATATCGTGCCAGAGACGCAGCTTCCTGTCAGTGGGGACAATATCCATGATATGCAGGGACGACTGGTAACCCCGGGACTTATCGATTGCCACACGCATCTGGTGTTTGCCGGTAACCGCGCCGCAGAGTGGGAGCAGCGGCTTAACGGCGCGTCATACCAGCATATTAGCGCTCAGGGCGGCGGCATTAACGCGACGGTATCAGCAACCCGCGCCTGTGCGGAGGAGACGCTCTACCTGCTGGCGCGCGAACGCATGATGCGCCTTGCCAGCGAAGGCGTTACGCTGCTGGAGATTAAATCCGGCTATGGTCTGGAGCTGGCGACAGAAGAAAAGCTGCTGCGCGTCGCTGCAAAACTTGCCGCCGAAAACGCTATCGACATTAGCCCCACGCTATTGGCCGCTCATGCTACGCCAGCGGAGTATCGTGACGACCCGGACGGCTACATCACTCTGGTCTGCGAGACGATGATTCCGCAGCTCTGGCAAAAAGGGTTATTTGATGCGGTAGACCTCTTTTGCGAGAGCGTCGGCTTTAATGTGGCGCAGAGTGAGCGCGTGTTGCAGACGGCGAAGGCGTTAGGTATTCCCGTTAAAGGCCATGTTGAGCAGCTTTCGCTGTTGGGCGGCGCGCAGTTGTTGAGCCGTTATCAGGGTTTATCGGCGGATCATATCGAATATCTTGATGAAGCGGGCGTCGCGGCGATGCGTGACGGCGGTACTGTCGGCGTATTATTGCCCGGCGCGTTTTATTTTCTGCGCGAGACGCAGCGCCCGCCGGTAGAACTGCTGCGCCGCTATCAGGTGCCTGTCGCCGTCGCCAGCGATTTCAATCCCGGCACCAGCCCGTTTTGCAGTTTGCATCTGGCGATGAATATGGCCTGCGTACAGTTTGGTCTGACGCCGGAAGAGGCATGGGCGGGCGTTACGCGCCATGCCGCTCGCGCGCTGGGAAGACAGGCGACGCATGGGCAGATCAGGGCCGGCTACCGGGCGGATTTTGTGGTGTGGGATGCTGAACAGCCGGTAGAGATTGTGTATGAGCCGGGGCGTAACCCTTTATATCAGCGGGTATACAGAGGACAAATCTCATGACGCAATGGTATCCGGCTTCTCCGGCGCTCTGGCAGGGGCGCGATGACAGTATAGAAGCGCCGGATGCGCGGCGTCTGTTTCAGACCGTCACGCGCAGCGAGACCTTTTCCCCCGAAAACTGGCAGCAAAAGATCGCGTTAATGGGATTTGCCTGCGACGAGGGGGTAAAACGCAATGCAGGTCGTCCCGGCGCGGCAGGCGGCCCGGACGCGTTGCGTAAAGCGCTGGCGAATATGGCCAGCCACCAGGGACATGAACGGCTGGTGGATTTAGGCAATTGGGTTGCGCCGACGCCCGATCTGGAAGGCGCGCAGCAGGCCTTGCGCGATGCGGTAAGCCGCTGTCTGCGGGCCGGGATGCGCACGCTGGTACTGGGCGGCGGGCATGAAACCGCGTTTGGACACGGCGCGGGGGTGCTGGACGCGTTTGCGCAGGAAAGCGTAGGGATCATTAATCTTGATGCGCATCTGGATCTCCGTCAGACCGACCGGGCAACATCCGGGACGCCGTTTCGTCAACTGGCGCAGCTATGCGACGCGCAGAGCCGCGCGTTTCATTATGCCTGTTTCGGCGTGAGCCGTGCGGCGAATACGCAGGCGTTGTGGCGGGAAGCGCAGTGGCGGAATGTTACCGTGGTGGAGGATCTGGACTGCCATGACGCGCTGGCGCAGATGGCGCAGTTTATCGACAAGGTGGATAAAATTTATCTGACTATCGATCTCGACGTATTGCCTGTCTGGGAAATGCCGGCCGTCTCCGCTCCCGCAGCGCTGGGCGTGCCGCTGATACAGGTTCTGCGTTTAATTGAGCCGGTTTGCCGTAGCGGAAAATTACAGGCGGCGGATCTGGTTGAATTTAATCCACGCTTTGATGACGATGGCGCAGCGGCGCGCGTGGCGGCGCGGCTTGGCTGGCAAATCGCGCACTGGTGGCGTTAATCTGTCATCCGGAAAACACTATCCGCATAAGGAAGGCTTCACGCATGTATTCATCCCGCTCCCGTTCTGCGCCTGCGCCTTTTTACGAAACGGTGAAACAGGACATCTGTAAAAAAATAGCCGGCGGCGTCTGGCAGCCGCACGATCGCATTCCGTCGGAAGCTGAACTGGTCGCTCAGTATGGCTTTAGCCGAATGACCATCAACCGGGCGCTGCGTGAGCTGACGGATGAAGGGTGGCTGGTGCGTTTACAGGGCGTGGGGACGTTTGTCGCCGAACCGAAAGGCCAGTCCGCGCTGTTTGAAGTCCGCAGTATCGCCGAGGAGATTGCCGCCCGCCGTCATCAGCATCGTTGTGAGGTGCTCACGCTGGAGCGCGTGCGGGCAAACGCCATCCAGGCCAGCGCTCTCAACGTCAATGAGAGCGATGTCATTTTCCATTCCATCATGGTGCATTATGAAAACGATCTGCCGGTACAAATTGAAGATCGCTGCGTGAATGCGGATATTGCCGTGGATTACCTGACGCAGGATTACCGTCAGACCACGCCGCACGCTTATTTGTCGCGGATCGCGCCGCTAACGGAAGGGGAACATATTGTGGAGGCGGTGCGCGCCACGGCGCAAGAGTGCGCGTGGTTAACTATCAAAGAGCATGAGCCTTGTCTGCTCATTCGTCGTACAACCTGGTCCGCGTCGCGGATTGTTTCTCACGCCCGCTTACTTTTCCCCGGGTCGCGCTACCGGCTACAGGGACGATTTATCTCCTGAGCGGACTGCTGCCGGAAAACGTGATTGCTGACACAATATAACAAAATTGTATCATTTTTGTTAATTCTATTCTTGTGCTTACTTGTATAGACAAGTATATGTCTGATTCTTATCTGTGGGTCTGCGGCGGTGCCTGATAGTGGCGTTTTAGCGTTATTTGGCGATGGCAGACCGATAATAATGAGGAGTCATTGCTATGCCTGAAAGCAAGTATCGTCAGCAGACTATCCGCGCGCCCCGAGGCACGGTATTAACGGCGAAAAGCTGGCTGACAGAAGCCCCGCTGCGGATGTTAATGAATAATCTCGATCCTGACGTGGCGGAAAATCCGCATGAGCTGGTGGTCTACGGCGGGATTGGTCGCGCCGCGCGCAACTGGGAATGCTATGACGCTATTGTTGATGCGCTCACCCGGCTGGAGGCGGATGAAACGTTGCTTATTCAGTCTGGCAAACCGGTCGGCGTATTTAAAACGCACGACAACGCGCCGCGGGTATTAATCGCCAACTCCAACCTGGTTCCCCACTGGGCGACATGGGAACACTTTAACGAACTGGATGCGAAAGGGCTGGCGATGTACGGTCAAATGACGGCCGGAAGCTGGATCTATATCGGCAGTCAGGGAATCGTGCAGGGAACATACGAAACCTTTGTCGAGGTGGGGCGTCAGCACTATAACGGCACGCTGGCGGGACGCTGGGTGCTGACCGCCGGACTGGGCGGCATGGGCGGCGCGCAACCGCTAGCCGCGACGCTGGCCGGAGCGTGTTCGCTGACGATTGAATGCCAGCAAAGCCGTATCGATTTTCGTCTGCGTACTCGCTACGTGGATGAGCAGGCCGCCACGCTGGATGACGCGCTGGCCCGCATTACGCGCTACACCCGCGAGGGGAAAGCCGTGTCCGTCGCCCTGTGCGCGAACGCGGCGGATATCCTGCCGGAACTGGTTAATCGCGGCGTGCGCCCGGACCTGGTGACCGATCAGACCAGCGCCCACGATCCGCTACATGGCTATTTACCCTCCGGCTGGCGCTGGGAGGAGTATCAGAAAAACGCGCAATCCGATCCCCACGGGACGATGCAGGCAGCGAAACGTTCCATGGCGGCGCATGTTCGGGCGATGCTGGCGTTCAGTCAAATGGGCGTGCCGACCTTTGACTATGGCAACAATATTCGTCAGATGGCGAAAGAGATGGGGGTGGAAAACGCCTTTGATTTTCCGGGATTTGTGCCAGCCTATATTCGTCCGCTGTTCTGTCGTGGCATCGGGCCGTTTCGCTGGGTGGCGCTGTCCGGCGATCCGCAGGATATCTATAAAACCGATGCCAAAGTCAAAGAGATAGTGGCTGAGGATAAACATCTGCATCACTGGCTGGATATGGCGCGCGAGCGCATTCATTTTCAGGGGCTACCGGCGCGTATCTGCTGGGTAGGCCTGGAGTGGCGGCAAAAACTGGGGCTGGCGTTCAACGAAATGGTGCGTTGCGGCGAGGTATCCGCGCCCATTGTGATTGGCCGCGATCACCTGGATTCCGGCTCTGTCGCCAGCCCTAACCGTGAAACCGAAGCGATGCGCGACGGTTCCGACGCGGTTTCCGACTGGCCGCTGTTAAATGCGTTGCTGAATACCGCCAGCGGGGCGACATGGGTATCGCTCCATCATGGCGGCGGGGTGGGAATGGGGTTTTCGCAACACGCCGGTATGGTGATTGTCTGTGATGGCACTGACGAGGCCGCCGCGCGTATTCGCCGCGTGTTACACAACGATCCGGCGACGGGCGTCATGCGCCATGCCGATGCCGGATATGATCTCGCGGTGGAATGCGCTGTTGAGCAAGGTCTGAATTTACCGATGGTTGCGGCGACGCAGGGGAAAGGCTGATATGAACACCATGACACTCACTCCGGGGCAGTTAAGCCTCTCTCAACTGTACGATATCTGGCGTCATCCGGTACAGCTTCGGCTGGACGCCAGCGCCATTGACGGCATTAACGCCAGCGTCGCGTGCGTCAATGATATCGTTGCCGAAGGGCGTACCGCCTACGGCATCAACACCGGTTTCGGCCTGCTGGCGCAGACGCGCATCGCTGATGAAGACTTGCAAAATCTACAGCGATCGTTGGTGCTGTCTCACGCCGCGGGCGTAGGCGACCCACTGGATGACGCGATGGTGCGTCTGATCATGGTATTGAAAATCAATAGTCTGGCGCGCGGGTTTTCCGGGATTCGGTTGAGCGTGATAGAGGCGCTCATCGCTCTGGTGAATGCCGGCGTGTATCCGCTGATTCCGGCAAAAGGCTCGGTTGGCGCGTCGGGCGACTTAGCACCGCTGGCGCATCTGTCGCTGACGCTGCTTGGCGAAGGAAAAGCGCGCTGGCAGGGCGAATGGCTTCCGGCGCAGACGGCGCTAAAAAAGGCCGGACTGGAGCCTGTCGCGCTGGCGGCCAAAGAGGGGCTGGCGCTGCTTAACGGCACCCAGGCGTCAACGGCCTTCGCGCTGCGCGGTTTGTTTGAGGCACAGGAGTTATTTGCCTCCGCCGTCGTCTGCGGCGCGCTGACCACCGAAGCCGTACTGGGATCGCGCCGTCCTTTTGATGCGCGCATTCATGCCGCGCGCGGACAACAGGGGCAAATTGACGCCGCGCGGTTGTTCCGGCATCTGTTGACCGATACCAGTGCTATTGCTGAATCACATCACCACTGTCATAAAGTTCAGGACCCGTATTCCCTTCGCTGCCAGCCGCAGGTAATGGGCGCTTGTCTGACCCAGTTACGTCAGACGAAAGAGGTACTGCTGGCTGAGGCCAACGCGGTGTCCGATAATCCGCTGGTCTTTGCCGAGGCGGGGGAGGTGATCTCCGGCGGTAACTTCCATGCTGAACCGGTTGCCATGGCGGCGGATAATCTGGCGCTGGCGATAGCGGAAATCGGTGCGCTATCGGAGCGGCGCATCGCGCTGATGATGGATAAACATATGTCGCAGTTACCGCCGTTCCTGGTGAAAAATGGCGGCGTTAATTCCGGTTTTATGATTGCCCAGGTCACCGCCGCGGCGCTCGCCAGCGAGAATAAAGCGCTGGCGCACCCGCACAGCGTGGATAGCCTGCCGACCTCGGCGAATCAGGAAGATCATGTCTCAATGGCCCCGGCGGCAGGACGGCGACTCTGGGAAATGGCGGCGAATACCCGCGGCATCATTGCCGTGGAGTGGCTGGCTGCCTGTCAGGGGATAGATTTACGGGAAGGGTTAACCTCCAGCCCGTTACTGGAACAGGCGCGGCAGACACTGCGCGAGCAGGTGGCGCACTATACGCAGGATCGTTTTTTCGCGCCCGATATTGAGTGTGCGACGGCGCTTCTGGCGCAAGGAGCGTTACAGCGTCTGGTGCCGGACTTTATGTGAATGCTGCCGGATGGCGCGGCGCGTATTCGGCTTACCCAACCCGTTGGCAGGGTAAGACGTTTACGCCGCCATCCGGCACAGCGTTTAACTGAACATCGCCGTGATCGAGGCGCTGGCGAGCGAATGGAAATGCACATTAAAGCCGACCATCGCGCCGCTGGCGTCTTCATCAACGTCAAGACGCTCGACGTCCAGCGCGTGAACCGTAAAGATATAGCGGTGTGTTTCCCCTTTAGGCGGCGCCGCGCCGCCGTAGCCCGCTTTACCGAAATCGGTACGCGTCTGAATGACGCCGTCTGGTACGGCCACCAGGCCTGAGCCGAACCCCTGGGTCAGTAAGCGCGTATCCGCCGGGAGGTTCACCACCACCCAGTGCCACCAGCCGGAGCCGGTCGGCGCGTCGGGATCGTAACAGGTCACGACAAAACTTTTGGTGCCCATCGGCACGTCGTCCCAGGCCAGATGCGGCGAAATATTATCGCCATCATAGCCCATACCGTTAAAAACGTGGCGATGAGGAAGTTTATCTCCATCGCGCAAATCGTTGCTGATAAGTTTCATGCGCTCTCCTTTTGACTCACCAGAAGTGTAGCCAGAAGCAGCATCGCTTACCGCTGATTAATGGCTAAAAAATGTTTCATTGTGTACTGCGTCATTGACCGCCTGGGTCAAACGGCGCAGTTGATCCGGACGAATAATGTAGGGCGGCATCAGGTAGATTAGCTTGCCGAACGGCCTGATCCAGACGCCTTGCCCGACGAAGAAGCGTTGAAGCGCCGCCATATTGACCGGATGCGTGGTTTCAACCACCCCAATCGCGCCCAACACCCGCACATCCGCCACCCAGGGCGAACGTTGCGCGGGGGCTAACTCAGCGCGTAACTGAGACTCGATAGACGCCACCTGCTGACGCCATTCGCCGCTTTCCAGCAGCGTCAGGCTGGCGCAGGCGACGGCGCAGGCCAGCGGATTCCCCATAAACGTCGGGCCATGCATAAAACATCCCGCCTCGCCGTTGCTAATAGTCTCTGCAACCTGGCGTGTCGTGAGCGTTGCCGAGAGGGTCATGGTGCCGCCGGTTAAGGCTTTGCCGAGACACAGAATATCCGGCGCGATCCCGGCGTGCTCGCAGGCGAACAGTTTGCCGGTACGGCCAAACCCGGTGGCTATTTCATCGGCAATCAGCAGAATGCCTTCGCGATCGCACATGTTACGAATACGCCTGAGCCATTGTGGATGATATATGCGCATCCCGCCCGCGCCCTGAACGATAGGTTCCAGAATCACGGCGGCTATTTCATGGCGATGCGCGGCCATCAGGCGGGCAAATGGCGCGATGTCGCTTTCATCCCATTCGCCATCCATCCGGCTTTGCGGCGCCGGCGCGAACAGGTTTTCCGGCAGATAGCCTTTCCACAAGCTGTGCATGGAGTTATCCGGATCGCACACCGACATCGCGCCGAACGTGTCGCCATGATAACCGTGGCGAAACGTCAGAAAACGCTGACGCGATTCGCCGCGCGCCTGCCAGTATTGCAGCGCCATCTTCATGGCCACTTCTACCGACACCGAACCAGAGTCGGCCAGAAAGACACACTCCAGCGGCTCAGGCGTTATCGCGACCAGCTTACGGCACAGATTCACCGCAGGTTGATGGGTTATGCCGCCGAACATGACATGCGACATGGCGTCAATTTGCGCTTTCATCGCCGCGTTCAATTGCGGGTGGTTATAACCATGAATGGCCGCCCACCAGGAGGACATCCCCTCAATCAGGCGTTCGCCCGAGGCGAGAACCAGCTCGCAGCCTTCGGCCCGCTCAACGGGATATACCGGCAGCGGCGAGGTCATGGAAGTGTAAGGATGCCAAATATGGCGTTTATCGAAGGCCAGATCGTCCGTTGTCATAATCGACTTGTAAACCAAATTAAAAAGATTTAGGTTTACGAGTCTACACCATATCAAAAACAAACAACATATTTTGGAGAAGCCCGATGGCTCGCCACCCACGCTGGACACTGTCGCAAGTAACCGAATTATTTGAAAAACCACTGCTGGAATTGCTGTTTGAAGCGCAGCAAATTCATCGCCAGCATTTCGATCCGCAGCAGGTACAGGTTAGTACGCTGCTGTCGATCAAAACCGGCGCCTGCCCGGAGGATTGTAAATACTGCCCGCAGAGCTCGCGCTATAAAACCGGGCTGGAAGCCGAGCGTTTAATGGAGGTAGAGCAGGTACTGGACTCCGCCCGTAAAGCGAAAAACGCCGGTTCGACCCGCTTCTGTATGGGAGCGGCCTGGAAGAATCCGCATGAACGCGATATGCCTTATCTGGAGAAGATTGTACAGGGCGTCAAAGCGATGGGGCTGGAAACCTGTATGACGCTCGGCATGTTGAACGAGAGCCAGGCGCAGCGCCTGGCTAACGCCGGGCTGGATTACTACAACCACAACCTCGATACCTCGCCGGAGTTTTACGGCAATATCATCACTACCCGTACCTATCAGGAGCGCCTCGACACGCTGGAAAAAGTCCGTGAAGCAGGGATTAAAGTGTGCTCCGGCGGCATTGTGGGTCTGGGCGAAACGGTTACCGATCGCGCCGGACTGTTGTTGCAGTTGGCGAACCTGCCGACGCCGCCGGAAAGCGTGCCAATCAACATGCTGGTGAAGGTGAAAGGCACGCCGCTTGCGGATAACGATGACGTGGATGCGTTTGATTTTATTCGTACTATCGCCGTAGCGCGCATCATGATGCCGACCTCATACGTGCGTCTTTCCGCAGGACGTGAACAGATGAACGAGCAGACCCAGGCGATGTGCTTTATGGCCGGGGCGAACTCGATTTTCTATGGCTGCAAATTGTTAACTACGCCAAATCCGGCAGAGGACAAGGATCTGCAGTTATTCCGTAAGCTGGGGCTGAATCCGCAGCAGACCAGGGTGCTGGCGGGCGATAACGAGCAGCAGCAACGTCTGGAGCAGACGCTGATGACGCCTGACACCGATGATTATTACAACGCGGCAGCCTTATGAGTTGGCAACAACGCGTCGACGATGCGCTGACGGCGCGTCGGGCGACGGATACATTGCGCCGCCGCTATGTGGTGTCGCAGGGGGCCGGACGCTGGCTGGTAGCGAACGGGCGACAGTATCTTAACTTCTCCAGCAATGATTACCTCGGCTTAAGTCAACACCCGCAGATTATTCGCGCCTGGCAACAGGCAGCGATGCGTTTTGGCGTCGGCAGCGGCGGGTCGGGTCATATCAGCGGTTATTCCGTGGCGCACCAGGCGTTAGAGGAGGAACTGGCGCAATGGTTAGGATATTCACGCGCGCTGCTGTTTATCTCTGGCTTTGCGGCGAATCAGGCGGTCATTACCGCCTTAATGAAAAAAAATGACCGGATTGTGGCCGACAGGTTGAGTCATGCTTCCCTGCTGGAGGCCGCCAATCTGAGTCCGGCGCAGCTTCGCCGCTTTATCCATAACGATACGCAGCATCTGTCGCGTTTACTGCAATCGCCCTGCGTGGGTCAGCAACTGGTGGTGACAGAAGGTGTATACAGCATGGACGGCGACAGCGCGCCGCTGGCGGAAATCCAGCACATTGCCCGCAGGCATCATGCCTGGCTGTTGGTTGATGATGCGCACGGCATCGGCGTGACTGGCGATGAGGGGAGGGGCACCTGCTGGCAACGGGGGGTGAAGCCTGAGTTGCTGGTGGTGACTTTCGGTAAGGGGTTTGGCGTCAGCGGCGCAGCGGTGCTCTGCTCGGAAAGCGTCGCGGATTATCTGCTGCAATTCGCCCGTCATCTGGTTTACAGCACCAGTATGCCGCCCGCCCAGGCGCAGGCGTTAAGCGCCTCGCTGGCGGTGATCCGTAGCGATGAAGGTGGTGAACGGCGCGAAAAACTCGCCGCTCTGGTTCAGCGCTTTCGGGCCGGCGTTAACGCGTCCCGATTTACGCTACTGAATGCCCATAGCGCCATCCAGCCGTTAATCGTGGGCGATAACAGCCGTGCATTGCGCCTGGCGGAGGCGCTGCGTCAACAAGGATGCTGGGCGACGGCGATTCGCCCGCCGACGGTGCCTGTCGGCACGGCGCGCCTGCGCTTAACGTTAACGCAGGCGCATGAAGCGTGCGATATCGACCGTCTGCTGGAGGTGCTGCATGGCGCAGGTGAATAAGCAGGCTATTGCGGCGGCGTTTGGCCGGGCCGCATCGCAATATGAACAGCACGCCTCTTTGCAGCAACACAGCGCGGATGCGCTGCTGACGCTGTTGACAGGCCGCCAGTTTGCCAGTGTGTTGGACGCAGGCTGCGGCCCCGGACGTATGAGTCGTTACTGGCGAGAGCGGGGGAGCGAAGTGACCGCCCTGGATCTTTCGCTGCCGATGCTGCAACAGGCGCGCGACCGTCAGGCGGCACATCACTATTTGCTGGCGGATATCGAAGCGATTCCCCATGACGCCGAAGTTTTTGACCTGGCCTGGAGCAACCTGGCGGTCCAGTGGTGCGGCGATTTACGTGATGCGTTGAGCGAGTTGTATCGGGTTGTACGGCCCGGCGGCGTGGTGGCGTTTACCACCTTGTGCCAGGGGTCGTTGCCGGAACTGCGTCAGGCATGGCAGGCCGTCGATAATCGCGCTCACGCGAATAGCTTTTTGCCGGAAGAGACCATTGACCACGCGCTGCGCGGCTGGCGGGCGTCTCGTCATACTCAGGCGATGACATTGTGGTTTGAGGATGCCCTGAGCGCGATGCGCTCGCTTAAAGGCATTGGCGCCACCCATCTTCATGAAGGGCGGGAGTCGGATGTATTAACCCGCGCCCGGCTTAGACAGATTCAGTTGGCATGGCCGCAGCGGCAGGGGAAATATCCGCTGACGTACCATCTTTTTATGGGAGTGATTGAACGTGACTAAACGCTATTTTGTGACCGGTACTGATACTGAAGTCGGTAAAACGGTCGCCAGTTGCGCCTTATTGCAGGCCGCAACGCAGTTAGGTTATCAAACCGTAGGCTATAAGCCCGTCGCTTCCGGCAGCGAAATGACAACCGACGGGCTACGCAATAGCGATGCCCTGGCCTTGCAGCGTCACAGCAGCCTGCCGCAACCTTATTCCGCTATCAATCCTTATACTTTTGCCGAGCCTACCTCTCCCCACATCGTTAGCGCCGACGAAGGCCGGGCGATAGACGCGGCGGTATTATCACGCGGATTGCGAACGCTGGAGGCGCAGGCAGACTGGGTGTTGACAGAAGGGGCGGGCGGCTGGTTTACACCGCTCTCTGCCACGCTGACGTTTGCCGACTGGGTACAGACGGAGCAGCTGCCGGTGATTCTGGTTGTTGGCGTCAAGTTGGGCTGTATTAATCACGCCATGCTGACGGCGCTGGCGGTAGAACAGGCCGGATTACCACTTGTCGGATGGATAGCCAACGACATACAGCCGCCGGGCGCGCGTCATGGTGAATATCTCGCGACGCTTCGCCGCGTCATACCGGCCCCGCTGTTAGGGGAAATCCCGTGGCTGGGCGTTTCTCCATCGCAGGCGGCGACAGGACAGTATCTGGACCTCAGCCCCCTGGAACGCGCCTGACCGCGCTTAAAAACCGCCTTCTTGCAGGATCTGACGATCCTGCTGTTCTTTCGCCAGACCCTCCTGACGTCGCCATGCTAAAAATGTGCAAAATGTGAGCGTCTACGCCTCAATTTTTCCCTTCTCGTTAGCCAATAATCTGCCAAAAATAGCGATAATTTTTTTTTATCGCCCGGCGAAAACGTCAAGGGCTGATTTTGCCAGGCGGCAGGGGATACGGGCTGGAAGCAGTTATCCACTATTCCTGTGGATAACCTTGTGTATTAGAGTTAGAAAACACAACGTAAGCGAGAGGCGACGCGGCCTGCGACTAAATTGGCGCGAAAGACGGCTTGAGAAAATATCCCTTTTCAGACAGCAAGTTATATAAAATCAATGGTTGTAAAGGAAGGGGGATACGTTGACATAAAACTTTCATCATCCGACTTGACAAATGTTAAAAAAGACTCTGGTCTGGGGATAACCAGCACACTGCTGGAATTTTACCCCGCGACTGTCTATGTTTTACCTCTAAATAGCGTGGGGTATCTGCCGATAGCCATTATACACTGGAGTGTTACTGTTTTTTCATCCAGTATTTTTTATTGGCAATATTCACCGTCGAGAGTAAAATTACACCCCTGCCCGCTCACTCCTTCAGGTAGCCGCTCATGAGTAAACCGTTCAAACTGAATTCCGCTTTTAAACCTTCTGGCGATCAGCCGGACGCTATACGTCGTCTGGAAGAGGGGCTGGAGGACGGGCTGGCGCATCAGACGTTATTGGGCGTGACCGGCTCCGGGAAGACATTCACCATCGCCAACGTCATTGCGGACTTGCAGCGGCCAACGATGGTGCTTGCGCCCAATAAAACCCTGGCGGCGCAGCTCTACGGCGAAATGAAAGAGTTTTTCCCGGAAAACGCGGTGGAGTATTTCGTCTCCTACTATGACTACTATCAGCCGGAAGCGTATGTGCCAAGTTCGGATACGTTTATCGAAAAAGACGCTTCGGTAAACGAACATATTGAGCAAATGCGGTTGTCGGCAACGAAAGCGTTGCTTGAGCGACGCGATGTCGTGGTGGTGGCTTCCGTGTCCGCGATTTACGGTCTGGGCGATCCGGATCTCTACCTGAAAATGATGCTGCATCTGACGGTGGGAATGCTGATTGACCAGCGCGCGATTTTGCGTCGGCTGGCGGAATTGCAATACACCCGTAACGATCAAGCTTTTCAGCGTGGTACTTTTCGCGTGCGCGGCGAAGTGATCGACATCTTCCCGGCTGAATCTGACGACATCGCGCTACGCGTTGAGCTATTTGATGAAGAAGTGGAACGCCTGTCGCTGTTCGACCCGTTAACCGGGCAGGTAGAGTCAACGGTGCCACGTTATACTATCTATCCCAAAACGCACTACGTAACGCCGCGCGAGCGTATTCTGCAGGCGATGGAAGAGATAAAAGATGAGCTGGCGGACAGGCGTAAGGTCTTGCTGGCGAATAATAAGCTGCTTGAAGAGCAGCGATTAAGCCAGCGCACGCAGTTCGATTTAGAGATGATGAACGAGCTGGGCTACTGCTCAGGCATTGAAAACTATTCCCGCTTTCTGTCGGGCCGCGGGCCGGGCGAACCGCCGCCAACCTTGTTCGATTATCTGCCCGCCGACGGACTGCTGGTGGTGGATGAGTCTCATGTCACCATCCCGCAGATAGGCGGCATGTACCGCGGCGACCGGGCGCGCAAAGAGACGCTGGTCGAGTATGGCTTCCGTCTGCCTTCGGCGCTGGATAACCGTCCGCTGAAGTTTGAGGAGTTTGAAGCCTTAGCGCCGCAAACTATCTATGTTTCCGCCACGCCCGGCAACTATGAGCTGGAAAAATCTGGTGATGAGGTGGTGGATCAGGTCGTGCGACCGACCGGGCTGCTGGACCCGATTATTGAAGTGCGTCCGGTGGCGACCCAGGTGGACGATCTGCTGTCCGAAATTCGTCAGCGTGCGGCCATTAATGAGCGTGTCCTTGTCACTACGCTTACCAAACGGATGGCGGAAGATTTGACCGAATATCTGGAAGAACACGGCGAGCGCGTGCGTTACCTGCACTCAGATATTGATACCGTGGAGCGCATGGAAATCATCCGCGATTTGCGTCTGGGCGAGTTTGACGTTCTGGTGGGGATTAACCTGCTGCGCGAAGGGCTGGATATGCCGGAAGTCTCGCTGGTGGCGATTCTGGACGCCGATAAAGAGGGCTTTCTGCGCTCCGAGCGCTCCCTGATTCAGACCATAGGACGCGCGGCGCGTAACGTTAACGGTAAAGCGATTCTGTATGGCGATAAAATCACGCCGTCGATGGCGAAGGCGATTGGCGAAACCGAGCGACGTCGCGAGAAGCAGCAGAAGTACAACGAAGAGCACGGTATCACTCCGCAGGGGCTGAACAAAAAAGTGGTCGACATCCTGGCGCTGGGGCAGAACATTGCGAAAACCAAAGCGAAGGGGAAAGGCAAGGGCCGTTCTACGGCGAAAGCCGGAATTGTCGAACTGGATATGACGCCGAAAGCGTTGCAGCAGAAAATTCATGAACTGGAAGGGCAAATGATGCAGCACGCGCAAAATCTGGAGTTTGAAGAAGCCGCGCAAATTCGCGACCAGTTGCACCAGTTACGCGAGTTGTTTATCGCGGCGTCCTGACAATGTGTCGATCGCCAGCGAGTCATCGTTACCATGGCTCGCTTTTGAGAATTTTAGTGCAATAGTAAGGGCTAAGTCAGTCAGGAATGAAAAACAGTGACAGGCTTTGACTAACGGGATTGTCGAAAAACTCAAAACATCAATGGGGTAGCTAGTTTAATCACAACTGAAGAAAATTAGCGTTGAGGCTGAACCCAACGCTAATTTTCCCTCTCTCCTCGGCTATGAAAAAAAACGCCCCGTATTATCGGTATAGCTATCCTTATGATCGTCATTTTAATCTTATGTGAGTTCGTTGAAAGCGTGTCATGGCAACAGATTACATCATTCTACTTAAAAAAGAGGTGATGGAAGCGCGAGCATTTATAAGTCAAGCGCTGCAAATACTGAATGATTTGTCCGAAATAATGACGACTATGGCCTCTTGTTTAAAGTTGAGAATATCCTTATCTGTTACTTTAGGTTACGTTCAGATCAGGTAGGGAAAATATGTTTAATATTACTAATATACAATCTACGGCAAGGCATCAAAGTATTAGCAATGAGGCATCAACAGAGGTGCCTTTAAAAGAAGAGATATGGAATAAAATAAGTGCCTTTTTCTCTTCAGAACATCAGGTTGAAGCACAAAGCTGCATCGCTTATCTTTGTCATCCACCTGAAACCGCCTCGCCAGAAGAGATCAAAAGCAAGTTTGAATGTTTAAGGATGTTAGCTTTCCCGGCGTATGCGGATAATATTCAGTATAGTAGAGGAGGGGCAGACCAATACTGTATTTTGAGTGAAAATAGTCAGGAAATTCTGTCTATAGTTTTTAATACAGAGGGCTATACCGTTGAGGGAGGGGGAAAATCAGTCACCTATACCCGTGTGACAGAAAGCGAGCAGGCGAGTAGCGCTTCCGGCTCCAAAGATGCTGTGAATTATGAGTTAATCTGGTCTGAGTGGGTAAAAGCGGCGCCAGCGGAAGAGGCAGCAAATCGTGAAGAAGCCGTACAACGGATGCGTGACTGCCTGAAAAATAATAAGACGGAACTCCGTCTGAAAATATTAGGACTTACCACTATACCCACCTGTATTCCTGAGCAGATAACTACTCTGATACTCGATAACAATGAACTGAAAAGTTTGCCGGAAAATTTACAGGGAAATATAAAGACCCTGTATGCCAGAAGTAATCAGCTAACCAGTATCCCTGCCACGTTACCGGATACCATACAGAAAATGGAGCTGAGCATTAACCGTATTACTGAATTGCCGGAACGTTTGCCTTCAGCGCTTCAATCGCTGGATCTTTTTCATAATAAAATTAGTTCCTTACCTGAAAATCTACCTGAGGAACTTCGGTGCCTGAGCGTTTATGATAACCGCATAAGGACACTGCCAGAACATCTTCCGTCAGGGATTACCCATTTGAATGTGCAGAGTAATTCGTTAACCGCTCTGCCTGAAACATTGCCGCCGGGCCTGAAGACTCTGGAGGCCGGCGAAAATGCCTTAACCAGTCTGCCCGCATCGTTACCACCAGAATTACAGGTCCTGGATGTAAGTAAAAATCAGATTACTGTTCTGCCTGAAACACTACCTCCCACGATAACAACGCTGGACGTTTCCCGTAACGCATTGAGTAATCTACCGGAAAACCTCCCGGCGGCATTACAAATAATGCAGGCCTCTCGCAATCGCCTGGTCCGTCTCCCGGAGTCGTTACCCCGTTTTCGTGGTGAAGGACCTCAACCTACAAGAATAATCGTAGAACATAATCCTTTTTCAGAACGAACAATACAGAATATGCAGCGGCTAATGTCCTCTGCGGGTTATCAGGGACCCCAGGTATTTTTTGCCATGGGCGACTTTTCAATTGTTCGGGTAACTCGACCACTGCATCAAGCTGTCCAGGGGTGGCTAACCAATCTCGAGGAGGAAGACGTCAACCAATGGCGGGCGTTTGAGGCAGAGGCAAACGCGGCGGCTTTCAGCATGTTTCTGGATCGTCTTAGCGATACGCAGAACACCCGACACCCGGATTTTAAGGAACAAGTCTCCGCCTGGCTAATGCGCCTGGCTGATGATAGCACACTAAGAGAAACCGCATTTATTATAGCGATGGATGCAACGATAAGCTGTGAAGATCGGGTCACACTGGCATACCACCAAATGCAGGAAGCGACGTTGGTTCATGATGCTGAAAGAGGCGCCTTTGATAGCCACTTAGCGGAACTGATTATGGCGGGGCGTGAAATTTTTCGGCTGGAGCAAATAGAATCGCTCGCCAGAGAAAAGGTAAAACGGCTGTTTTTTATTGACGAAGTCGAAGTATACCTGGGTTTTCAGAATCAGTTACGAGAGTCGCTGTCGCTGACAACAATGACCCAGGATATGCGATTTTATAACGTTTCGGGTATCACTGAGTCTGACCTGGACGAGGCGGAAATAAGGATAAAAATTGCTGAAAATAGGGAGTTTCACAAATGGTTTGCGCTGTGGGGGCCGTGGCATAAAGTGCTGGAGCGTATAGCGCCAGAAGAGTGGCGTGAAAGGATGGCTAAAAGGGATGAGTGTATTGAAACGGATGAGTATCAGAGCCGGGTCAATGCTGAACTGGAAGATTTAAGAATAGCAGACGACTCTGACGCAGAGCGTACTACTGAGGTACAGATGGATGCAGAGCGTGCTATTGGGATAAAAATAATGGAAGAGATCAATCAGACCCTCTTTACTGAGATCATGGAGAATATATTGCTGAAAAAAGAGTTGAGCTCGCTCATGAGCGCCTACTGGCGATAGCTGAACGCAGTTTATCAGAAGGGGGAGAGAGCCTGTTTACCCTTCGGTGTAAACAGGCTTCTGATAAGCGCAGCGTCGTCGGTAAACGGGCTTAACCCAACGCCTGTAGCGCTTTTTCCAGCGCATTGTGTAATAACTGACGATCGTGGCGATAGGGGATATCGCTGGCCTCCAGCACTTCCTGAATCACCAGCCGATCGTTCACCGCACTGACGTCAACTTGCGGTCCAACCACCACCGCGTCAATGACTTTTTTGCCAATATATTGCTCCATCATCGCCAGCTTATCGACCAGCGTTAAACTGGCGGCGGGCAGACTCAGTTCGCGACCCAGATTGCCGATATACACCATTGGCGCTGGGGTGCGCCGCAGCGCCTGCGCCAGTTCATCCAGCAGCAGGCAAGGCATCAGGCTGGTATAAAAACTGCCAGGGCCAATCAGAATCAGATCCGCGTCATTAATGGCCTGTACCGCTTCCCGCGTCGCCGGAACGTTTGGCGTTAACATGATCTCCTGCGGCGGCGTCGCTAACTGATCGATATTCACCTCGCCATAAATCTCATGCCCCTGATCGTCAATCGCCATCAGATCTACCGGTAGCTCCGACATCGGGATCAGTTGCGCGTCCACTTTAAGCAGATTACGAATTAAATTAATCGCTTCCAGAGGCCGCACGCTCAGGTGATCTAACGCCTTTAACATCAAATTTCCGAGGTTATGACCAGAAAGTTCGCCATTACCGCCAAAACGGTACTCAAACATAGCGGATGCGACGCTGGGTTCGGTAATTAACTGATTCAGACAGTTGCGCATATCGCCCCAGGCGATCCCGCCTTCCGAGCGGCGAATACGGCCAGTTGACCCCCCGTTATCTGTGGTAGTCACAATGCCGGTCAGGCGCGAACCTAATGAAGAAAGCGAGGAGAGGACGCGTCCTAATCCATGCCCTCCGCCGAGGGCAACGACACGATCAAGGTCAGCCAGCGTACGATTGCGCATAAAAATTCCTGAAGTCAAATAAGCAGCGCTACAGTAGCGCAAGTCGCGGGTTTTCAGCAATTAGCCGACCGGCTAAAAGACAATTAATTATTCCCGACTACCCCTTTATAGCGAGGGCGTTACCACGGCTAAATGATATATATCAATGTAAAAGTGTGATTTTCACGTATTCTGTCGCTAAATAGCACGATCATATCGCTATGTATATGTTTATATAGCGAAAGCGTGATGGCGAAATTGTCATTTACACGCTAGTATCGGCGTAACCACAGTAAACACTCTAGCCTCTGCACCTGGGTCATTTTTGATATGGTGCTTTGGCCGTGACAACGTTTAACGTTTGCCACCAGGGCGCAGGAAGAAATGACTTCGCCTCCCGTATTTGGAAAGGTGTACATGGCTTCACAACTTACCGATGCTTTCGCGCGTAAGTTTTACTACTTACGTTTGTCGATTACCGATGTGTGCAACTTTCGTTGCACCTACTGTCTGCCGGATGGCTACAAACCTGGCGGCGTCACTAACAACGGTTTCCTTACCGTCGATGAAATTCGTCGCGTTACGCGCGCTTTTGCCAGTCTTGGCACGGAGAAGGTGCGTCTTACCGGCGGCGAGCCTTCATTACGCCGCGATTTTACCGACATCATTGCCGCCGTGGGTGAAAATGATGCTATTCGCCAGATCGCGGTGACCACTAACGGTTATCGACTGGCGCGCGATGCCGCGAACTGGCGCGAAGCGGGGCTGACGGGCGTCAATGTTAGCGTGGATAGTCTGGATGCGCGTCAGTTCCATGCGATTACCGGTCAGGACAAATTCCGCCAGGTGATGGCGGGCATCGATGCCGCCTTTGACGCCGGTTTCGAAAAGGTGAAAGTCAACACCGTGCTGATGCGCGACGTAAATCACCATCAGTTGGATACCTTCCTTGCCTGGATTCAGCCTCGCCCCATTCAGTTACGCTTCATTGAACTTATGGAGACGGGCGAGGGGAGCGATCTCTTCCGCAAACATCATATTTCGGGTCAGGTATTACGCGACGAGCTGATTAAGCGCGGCTGGATCCACCAGCTCCGCCAGCGTAGCGATGGCCCGGCGCAGGTTTTTTGTCATCCCGATTACGCCGGTGAGATCGGTCTCATTATGCCGTACGAAAAAGATTTCTGCGCCACCTGTAATCGCCTGCGTGTTTCGTCCGTCGGTAAGCTGCATTTATGTCTGTTTGGCGACGGCGGCGTGAGTTTACGCGACCTGTTACAGGATGATGCGCAGCAATACGCGCTTGAGGAACGTATTTCCGACGCGTTGCGGGAGAAAAAGCAGACCCATTTCCTTCACCAGAGCAATACTGGTATTACGCAAAATTTATCTTACATTGGCGGTTAATCCTTAATAAGGAGATTTCAGATGAGTCAGGTCAGCGCTGAATTTATCCCGACCCGCATCGCTATTCTTACTGTTTCCAGCCGACGCGGCGAAGAAGACGACACCTCCGGTCATTATCTGCGTGATTCGGCGCAGGAGGCCGGGCATGAAGTGGTGGCGAAAGCCATCGTTAAAGAGAACCGTTACGCGATTCGCGCCCAGGTTTCCGCCTGGATCGCCAGTGATGAGGTGCAGGTCGTATTGATAACTGGCGGGACCGGTTTGACCGAAGGCGATCAGGCGCCGGAAGCGCTGTTGCCGCTGTTCGATCGTGAAGTGGAAGGATTTGGCGAAGTGTTTCGCATGCTCTCGTTTGAAGAGATCGGTACCGCAACTCTGCAGTCGCGCGCGGTAGCTGGCGTGGCGAATAACACCTTGATTTTCGCCATGCCGGGCTCCACAAAAGCGTGCAGAACCGCATGGGAGAATATCATTGCGCCGCAGCTGGATGCCCGTACACGCCCATGTAATTTTCACCCTCATTTAAAGAAATAACGATGTCGCAATTAACCCATATAAACGCCGCAGGCGAAGCGCACATGGTGGACGTTTCCGCGAAAGCGGAAACCGTTCGTGAAGCGCGTGCGGAAGCATTCGTTACCATGCGTAGTGAAACGCTGGCGATGATTGTTGATGGCAAACACCACAAGGGCGATGTTTTCGCCACCGCCCGAATTGCCGGTATTCAGGCCGCCAAACGCACCTGGGAGCTGATCCCGCTGTGCCACCCGCTACTGCTAAGTAAAGTGGAGATTCAGCTGCAGGCCGAGCCGGAGCATAACCGCGTGCGTATTGAGTCTCTGTGCCGTCTGACCGGTAAAACCGGCGTCGAAATGGAAGCGTTAACCGCGGCGTCCGTCGCGGCGTTAACCATCTACGACATGTGTAAAGCGGTACAAAAAGATATGGTAATTGGTCCGGTGCGCCTGCTGGCGAAAAGCGGCGGCAAATCGGGGGATTTTAAGGTGGATGCGCATGATTAAGGTGCTTTTCTTCGCCCAGGTTCGCGAGCTTACAGGAACTGACGCGCTGGAGCTTCCAGCAGATTTTTCCACCGTTGAGTCGCTGCGACAGCATCTGGCGACAAAGAGCGATCGTTGGGCGCTGGCGCTGGAAGACGGCAAGCTGTTGGCGGCGGTCAACCAGACGCTGGTAAGTTTTGACCATCCGCTGACGGCGGGCGATGAAGTGGCGTTTTTCCCGCCAGTCACGGGGGGCTAACATGCGTGAAACGCGAATTGTAGTCGGCCCTGCGCCGTTTAGCGTCGGGGAGGAATATTCCTGGCTGGCGGCGCGCGACGAAGACGGCGCGGTCGTCACCTTTACCGGAAAAGTGCGCAATCATAACCTGGGCGATAGCGTTAAGGCGCTGACGCTGGAGCATTATCCCGGCATGACTGAGAAAGCTCTGGCGGAGATCGTCGCGAAGGCGCGTTCCCGCTGGCCGCTGGGACGGGTCACGGTGATTCATCGCGTTGGCGAATTATGGCCGGGCGATGAGATTGTGTTTGTCGGCGTCACCAGCGCGCACCGCAGTAGCGCGTTCGACGCCGGTCAGTTCATTATGGATTATCTGAAAACCCGTGCGCCGTTCTGGAAGCGTGAAGCCACGCCGGAAGGCGATCGCTGGGTCGAAGCGCGCGACAGCGACCAGCAGTCGGCGAAACGTTGGTAGCAGAATGTGATACGCTTTAGGGTATCATTTCCACACAGGAGTTCATCATGGACAGATTTCCACGATCTGATTCAATAGTGCAGGCGCGGTCCGGCCTGCAGACCTATATGGCGCAAGTGTATGGCTGGATGACGGTCGGACTGTTACTGACCGCGTTTATCGCGTGGTATGCGGCTAATACGCCAGCCGTCATGATGTTTGTCTTTTCCAGTAAGATCACCTTCTTTGGCTTAATTATTGCCCAGCTTGCGCTGGTGTTTGTTCTGTCGGGATTGGTGCATAAACTTAGCGCCGGAATGGCGACGACGCTGTTTATGCTCTATTCGGCGCTAACCGGATTGACGTTATCCAGTATTTTTATCGTTTACACCTACTCCTCTATCGCCAGCACGTTTGTGGTGACGGGGGGAATGTTTGGCGCCATGAGCCTGTACGGGTACACCACTAAACGCGATCTTAGCGGTTTCGGCAACATGCTGTTTATGGCGCTTATTGGTATCGTTCTGGCGTCGCTGGTCAATTTCTGGCTGAAGAGTGAAGCGCTGATGTGGGCGGTAACCTATATCGGGGTGGTGGTGTTTGTCGGTCTGACCGCCTATGACACGCAGAAACTGAAAAATATCGGCGAGCAAATAGATACCCGCGATAGCGCTAATCTGCGTAAATATTCGATTCTCGGCGCGTTAACGCTGTACCTGGACTTTATCAACCTGTTCCTGATGTTACTGCGTATTTTTGGTAATCGCCGCTAATTATAGCGATCTCTTAAAATCCTGGCCCTGCGCCAGGATTTTTTTAGGACTATATTTAGGGCGAAACAGCATAAATATCTTAGAAATGTTTTCCTGCGCTTGCCATTCTTATCACCGTGATCATGTGAAGAGTGATAAATGACAAGTGGGACCTCTGGCTGCAATACGTATACGGCAAATAGCATTAATTCCCGCGACAATGTTATCCCTTACCTATTGGTATACTGCGTTGGGACTATGGTGTACCGCCGGCATTATATGGTTAACGTTGTATACTCATTTTTTGATAACCCACGTTCAACCTGTTGTTGTTTTGTGGATATCAGCACTTTTGCTTGGTCTGGGGTATGGGGCCATTACCTGCCTTTCCCGCTTTGGCACTGTTGTCGCAACGTTGATATATATTGCCATCATTACGCTTACCGGCGTGTCATTAGCTTACCTTTTCTCAGGTGGCGCGACCATTTTCGTGATTGTTGGAATCATGTTTAGTCTTAATGCCTTATTTATTTTCTACCTGAATATCAGTTCTGGTCTATTCAGGCCGTTAATTTTTATGGCGGTAAGCGGGATCATCGCTGCGATAGTTGTCAATAGCCTGGTGGCCAGTAGCACTATGGTCTGGATAGTCAGTATGCTGACGGTATTGGTATGGACATTGATTACAGCACTAGAAAAATCGACACTTCATGGTTATGCCCGCATGTTATACCACAGCGAGTTTTCATCCCTGTCTCGTTGCGCTTTATTTGGCGCGCTGACGCTTTACCTTGGCATTATTAATGCTGTGGTTACGCTGTGTCGTTATATCATTTTGATGATTCTGGAAATACTATTATCTTTCAGGCCGTAGGCGTTGCAGGTTTTTTATTCAGGTTGGTGATGATGGGTATAATGATTAAATTATGTGGCAAACAATTTTGGTTAGCGTTTTGTGAAGCTAAAGACGTCACTCGCGCCATTAAAAATGGCGGCGAGGATTTTAATAAGAAATGCCCGCCAGCGCTGATTTCTCATTTCATTACCGGATTGTCATGGGAACATTCATTACCCAATCCTGCGCCTGTTTGCGCGTTTAGTTTTATGCTTCTTGTGGGAGGTGTGTGCAGTGCGCATTTTGTTTTTGATAAGTTTATCCTGTATTGGCCACTAAATATAATTATTTATTTTGGCAGTGCTATAGGTATGATGCTATGTGTTATGGCTGAGGTATGGCTTATTGCCAAGGGGTTTATCCTGGGGTTGCGCCTCTGCGTTTTACTGTTTTTATTAAATATTATGCTCTGCGGTACTGGATTATTTGACGTGTTGTGCCATCAAAATAGCGAACTAAAGAGTGATCTGGTTATCGCTATTATTATGGTTGTGCTTTGCCGCTGGGTGATGAATGGCGAAACGTTTACGATGATGATTCGTTTCTGCCAGGAGCGTCGATTAGTGCGAGTCGCATTACAAAAATATCTCACCTCACAGACAAGGAAATGATAAGCCCATGAACCTGATGACGTGGCTAACAGGAAAAACACTGGCTGAGCTGGTGAAAAAAGGGCAGTTGATCCCGCCAGAAATTAAGTTACCTGTGTATCCGGCCAGCCACTACAAAAAAAACTGGTATGAACAAGGTATTCCTCACGGAGGCGTTATTGGGCTTACGGCGATCATGATGACCATGACATGGATCGTCAGTATAAACATGGTTATTGCGCAGTTTGAGTTGCACAATAAAAAGCATCTGGAGCTGGTCTTCTTTCTGGCCGTGGGCTATATCGCTTTTCTTACCCCGTCAAATCAGCTCCTGCTTAAAGGAAGAATGAGCGGGGTCATTATTTACCGCTATGCGCTATTACTGGCCATTATTTCCGTTACGTTGGCAACGTTCTGTACCCTGTCATCAGTATTCATGGGCGAGTTTCACGAAGTGCTCCTGCTGCTGTTTAGCTGGTCATTGCTGCTTTTTTCCCGCTTACAGATGAATACGTCTTTTTTCTCAGCATATGTTTATTTTTACCGGATAAAACGCGTTGTGCAGGAAAGCGAAAACGCGTCTGCTTAAATTTATTTTGCCATCGCCCGCTCGTTTTTCGCCCGCAGCTTCTTCGCCCGGCTCTCCAGGATCAGGTAGCACACCAGCGCCAGCAACAGGGGAATAAAATAGTAAAGCACGCGGTATGCGAGCAGGGCGGCGATAATCGTGCCTTGCGACGTATGTTCGCCCGCCAGCAACGCAAGGAATACGGCCTCCAGCACGCCGATGCCTGCCGGAATATGCACGATGACGCCCGCGATACTGCTCACCAGCAGTACGCCCAGCACAAAGAAATAGTTCACATCCTGACCCATCAGCAGCCAGATAATGGCGCCCATCGCCATCCAGTTCGCGCTGGAGATCGCCATCTGCGCCAGCGCGAATTTCCATGACGGCAGCACCAGTTTCTGCCCTTTAATCGTCATATGCCGCCGCTTCGCAAAGGCGCAAAACCACAGATAGACCGCGATAATCAACAATAAAACGATACCGAGAATACGTAGCGTGCCTTCATCGATATACCAGTGGTCGGGAAGCTGGACAATGCCGAAGGTAAAAATGATGCCGCCAAGCAGAATATAGCCCAGCCAGTTAGTGGTAATGCTGAGTGAGAAAATGCGCGTGATAGTACTGCCGGGCAACCCGAGGCGAGAGTATAGTCGGTAACGCATCCCGATCCCGCCGACCCAGGTGCTGAGCGTCAGGTTAAAGGCATAGCAGACGAACGATACCAACATCACCTGTCGCTTCGCCAGTTTATGGCCGCAATAAAGCCGTCCAAGCAGGTCGTAGCAGCCGTACAGAAGATAGCTAACGATCACCAGTCCTACAGCGCTTAAAAGCGCTGTGCGGTTATAGTCGCGGATGACGGTCCAGACATCGCCCCAGTCGACCTTTTTAGCATAAACCACCAGCAGAACGACGACCGCAATAAAAAACAGCCAGGTCAGCACTTTTTTAGCCAGCCGCCAGCGCGGATGCGATTTAGCCATTAGGGCTTCACTCCTGTATTTTCTGGATCAACGCGATCCTGGGTTTCCATTTCTGGCTGGGCAGGCGGGGGAACCTGCGCCAGATGCGGGGTATGCGCAGGTAGCCAGCCGACCAGCGCCGGGAAATGACGTAAAAAGTGGAACGCCAGCACGCTTTTGGTCAGGTTCCACCAGGTGCGTTTCGGCAGCATAGACTCATCGACCTGCTTACAATCGTTCACGATGATGCCTTGTAAATTATCGCGCAGGGTCTGGTTAAAGGTACGATCGTGAATGATCAGGTTAGCTTCAAGGTTAAGCGACAGGCTGAGCGGATCGAGATTACTCGACCCTACCGTGGCCCAGTGATCGTCCATCAGCGCCACTTTGCCATGCAGCGGACGGCGTCGGTATTCATAAACCTGCACGCCGCCCTTCACCAGATAGTTATAGAGCAACCGCGCGCCGACTTTGACTATCGGCATATCTGGTTCCCCCTGGACAATCAGTTTTACGCTCACGCCACGGCGGGCGGCTTTACGCATTGCGTGGAGCAAGCGATAGCCGGGGAAAAAATAGGCGTTAGCGATAATCACTTCACGCTTTGCCTGGGTCAGCATTTTCAGATAATGACGTTCGATATCGTCGCGGTGCTCTTCGTTATCCCGCCAGACAAACAGCGCCTGCGCTTCGCCGGGGTGACGGTTTTCTTCAGCCTGGTGATGGCGCTTCCACCAGCGGCGCGCGGGGCTTTGCCCCGGCAGATTCTCGACTTCGAATTGCAGGATATCGGCCACAACAGGCCCTTCGACCCGTACCGCGTAGTCTTGTTTCGCCTGCGGGCCGTAATCCGACATATGTTCGGCGGAGTAGTTAATGCCGCCGACAAAGGCAATACGATCATCAATTACCACAATTTTGCGGTGCATTCGGCGGAAGATATTGGTTCGCAACCCCAGTAGACGCGGGCGGGGGTCGTAATAGCGAAAAATCACGCCCGCCGAGGTTAATTCGCCGACAAACGCGTCGCTGAGATCGGGAGAGCCGTAGCCGTCGAGTAATACTTCGGCTTTTACGCCGCGCTGTGCGGCTTTTAGCAGAGCGGCATGGAGTTTTTTACCCACCTCATCTTCAAACAAGATAAAGGTTTCCAGAATGATTTTTTGCTGTGCCTGAGCGATAGCCTCAAACACGGCAGGATAGAACTGGTCGCCGTTTTCCAGTAGCTGAATTTGATTACCTTCACGCCAGCCGCATTTCATAGATGGATCTCCGCGCTAAGGGGGGCATGGTCTGATAAATGTCGCCAGTTCCGCAGCGGTAGCGCCGTAGGAGAACTGGCGTTCGCATTCTTGACGTAAATACGATCGAGTCGCAGCAGCGGCATACTCACCGGGAATGTGCGCGCCGGTCGGCCATGGGCACGGGTGAATATCTCCTCCAGCCCGGCCGCGTTTAATGGCGGGCCGGCCTTTTGCCGCCAGTCATTAAAGTCTCCGGCCACCAGCACCGGTTCTGATTCCGGCAAGGCATTCACCCATCCCGCCAGCATGGTTAACTGCGCCTGGCGGTGGCTCTCCCGCAGGCCGAGATGTACGCACATGACGTGGATAGGGCGGTTGAGCATGGGCGGCGTAATGCGGCAATAGAGCACGCCGCGTTTTTCGCTACCGCCGACCGAGACGTCGCGATTTTCATAATGTTCAATGGGATAGCGAGAAAGAACCGCGTTACCGTGGTGGCCTTCCGGATAGACCGCATTGCGGCCATAGGCGAAATCGCTCCACATGGTGTCGGCCAAAAATTCATAGTGGGTAGTGTCCGGCCAGTTTTCGATATGCAGCGGATGTACTTCATGCGCGCCCATCACTTCTTGCAGACAGACGATATCGGCGCCGACCGTTCTGACGGCGTCGCGCAGCTCCGGCAGGATGAAGCGTTTATTAAAGGCGGTAAAACCTTTGTGCGTATTAATTGTGAGCACTTTGAATGAAAAATTTCGCGTGTGTTGAGTCATTTTCTTCCTGTCCGCGTCACTATCCTGATTGAAATAGTGTAGTCGTCGTCACAAAAAGATGCGGTCTTACGGAATTTTCCGTAAAGTTCGGTACTCTGAATAATGAGAGAAAAATGCTTCAGGAGAAAAGCCATGAAGTGGCAACAACGCGTTCGTGTCGCAACCGGCCTCGGTTGTTGGCAGATTATGTTGCATTTACTGGTAGTGGCGATGCTGGTAATAGGCTGGATGAGCGGCACATTAGTGCGCGTCGGCCTGGGATTATGCGTGCTTTATGGCGTGACGGTACTGCTGATGCTGGCGTTGCAGCGCCATCATGAGCAACGCTGGCGCGATGTGGCGGATGTGCTGGAAGAGCTGACTACCACCTGGTACTTCGGCACCGCGCTGATTGTCCTCTGGCTGCTATCCCGCGTATTGCAAAACAATGTCTTGCTGGCGCTGGCGGGGCTGGCTATCCTGGCCGGGCCCGCCGTGGTCTCGCTACTGGCGAAAGATAAAAAGCTACATCACTTTGCGTCTAAACATCGCATACGCCGCTGACCCCGTGGTGGCCGCTATCACCAGTAGCGGCCACAAACTTCCCCAGACAATTCCCAGACTCGCATCCTTAAGATAAATTTGCTTGGTAATATCAGTAAAGTGGCGGATAGGATTTATCCACGTCAGGTTTTGCAGCCAGACCGGCATATTTTCCACCGGCGAGACATAACCCGAGAGCAAAATCGCCGGCATCATAAAGACAAAGACGCCGATAAACGCCTGCTGTTGCGTGGCGCAAAGCGATGATATCAGCAAGCCAAAGCCTACCAGCGACAGCCCGTAAATCACCATCGTGAAATAAAACAGCGCTAACGAACCGGCGAAGGGAATTTGGTATGCCCAAATGCCGATAGCCAGCACGATCGTGGCCTGGAAGGTCGCGACAATCAGCGCCGGCACCGCTTTACCAACGAAAATCTGCCAGGTGGTGAGCGGAGAGACCAGCAGTTGATCCAGAGTGCCTTGTTCACGCTCGCGGGCGACGGACAGCGAAGTGACGATCATCACGCCAATAGTGGTGATCATGGCGATCAGCGAGGGCACCACAAACCACTTGTAGTCCAGATTCGGGTTATACCAGTTGCGTACCACCAGTTCGCTATTGTTGGGCTTTGGCTTACCGTCCATCAATGTCTGCTGATACTCCTTGACGATCTGTTGCAGATAATTGGCGGCGATTTGCGCGCTGTTGGAGTTACGTCCATCAAGAATGAGTTGCATCGGCGCAGGCTGGAAGGTATCCAGATTCCGCGAGAAATCCGCCGGGAAGCGCACCAGCAGCAGCGCTTTTTGCGTATCGATAGTCGGCTGGATCTCCTGCGGACTGTTCAGCAATAGCACATGGGTAAACGCTTTCGCGCGGGCAAAGCGCTGGGTAAGTTCTACCGAATGTTTGCCGTTATCTTCGTTATAGATGGCGATAGTCGCGTTAGTGACTTCAAGCGTCGCGGCGAACGGAAACAGGATGACCTGAATCAGCACCGGCAGAATCAGGATCGCGCGCGTTTGCGGTTCGCGTAAAAGCGATTGCAGTTCTTTGCGAATTAACGTCCATAAACGATGAAACATGTCCGTCCTCTCAGTCCAGTTTGTAGGCCTGATAAGCAAAGCGCATCAGGCATAATGCCGGATGGCGGCGTGAACGCCTTATCCGGCCTACGACGACAATTATCCATACACATATTTAATCCAGCCGTCGTTTGGTTTTTAGCCACGTCAGGCCAATAAACATCACCGCCGAGGCGATTAAAAACAGTACGTTAACGCCTAACACGACCGGAATATTGCCGGCCAGAAACAGACTTTGCAGGGTGCTGACAAAATAGCGCGCCGGAATAATATAGGTCACCGCGCGGATCACCGCAGGCATACTGTCTATCTGGAAGATAAATCCGGACAGCATAATCGAGGGCAAAAAGGCGGCGTTCAGCGCCACCTGCGCGGCGTTAAACTGGTTGCGAGTGATGGTGGAAATCAACAGCCCCATCCCCAGCGTACTCAGTAAAAACAGACTGGTGATGATAAACAGAATCACCAGCGAACCGCGATACGGCACGCCGAGAATAAACACCGATACCAGCATACAGAGCAGCATCGCCAGCATACCGAGAAAGTAATAGGGAATAAGCTTACACAGCAGCAGTTCAACACGCGTCACTTCGGTTGAGAGCAGCGCCTCCATCGTGCCGCGCTCCCATTCGCGGGCAACGACCAGCGAGGTGAGGATTGCGCCAATTACCGTCATGATAATGGTCACCGCCCCGGGAATGATAAAATGCTGACTGATCGCCGCCGGGTTAAACCAGTAGCGCGTCTGGACGTCGATGAGCGGTTCAAAGGTGTCGCCGCGATCTTCCGCCCGCTGCTGTTGCCAGATTTGCCAGATGCCTTCAACATAACCCTGAACGAAGTTGGCGGTGTTTGGCTCGCTGCCGTCGGTAATCACCTGAATCGGCGCGCTGTCACCGGCGCGCGCCATTTGCTGCGCGAAATCCACCGGAATCACCACCAGTCCGCGAATGCGTCCGGCCTGCATTTTTTCAATTAATTCATGGCGATTATCGCTAATGGTCGCGTCGATATAGGGTGAACCGGTCATCGCATGAGTGAAATCCAGCGCCTCCTGGCTTTGTTGTTCAAGCAGAATCCCCACCCGCAGCTTGCTGGAGTCGAGGTTAATGCCGTAACCAAAAATAAACAGCAACAGCAGCGGGATTACCACCGCAATCAGCCAGCTACTGGGATCGCGCACGATCTGGCGCGTCTCTTTGACGCACAACGCACGCACGCGGCGCCAGGAGAGAGACTTACTCATGCGTATGCTCCTTATCCCAGTCATTAATGAGAGTGATAAAGGCCTGCTCCATCGTCGGATCGGCCTGTTGCTCATCGGCGGCCTGCGCTTTGAGATCGTCCGGCGTACCGCTGGCGATAAGCTTCCCGCGATAAACCAGTCCGATGCGATCGCAATATTCCGCCTCATCCATAAAGTGGGTCGTCACCATTACCGTGACCCCTTTTTCCACCATGCTATTAATGTGCAGCCAAAATTCACGGCGGGTGAGGGGATCAACCCCGGACGTTGGTTCATCAAGGAATAAAATATCCGGTTCGTGCATCAGCGAGCAGGCCAGCGCCAGTCGCTGTTTAAAGCCCAGCGGCAGCGCATCGGTGGGATGCGACGCGATGCTTTTCAGACCAAACGCTTCACTCATGCGCTGAATTTTTTCATTTTGCGCGCGGCCCCGCAAACCGTAGACGCCGGAGAAAAAACGCAGGTTCTGCTCAACCGTCAGGTTGCCGTAAAGCGAAAATTTTTGCGCCATATAGCCCAGATGCTGACGGGCTTTGCCGGAGCTGACTTTCAGATCCATATCCAGCACCAGCGCCTTGCCGGATGTCGGCACCAGCAGGCCGCACATCATTTTAAAGGTGGTTGATTTACCCGCGCCGTTCGGGCCGAGCAGGCCAAAAATCTCGCCGCGTTGTACGACGAAATTAACATGGTCCGTGGCCGCGAAATCGCCAAATTTTTTCGTCAGTTCCTGCGCTTCAATCACCGTTTCGCCGGCAGTGCCTTCAACCGTATGCAGGATTGAACCCAGCGGAGACTCCGAGGTTCCCGCTCCGCCAAGCAGATCGATAAACGCATCTTCGAAGCGCGGCGCGGTCTCATTGAGGGTGATTTCCGGCATCCCTTCGGCCTGGCGAATATCTGCTGCGGTCGCCTCTTTTTTCAGGATCAGGCGTACCGAACGTCCCTGAATCATGCCGTCGCTCACCTGCGGCAGTCTGAGCGCTCTCTGTAGCAACTTACGGTTGTTTTCCTGTGGACTGCTCATCAGAAAGCTACGACCGGCCATCGTTTGCGTCAGCGCTTTAGGTTCGCCCTGATAGAGCAGCTCGCCTTCATTCATCAGCAGCACATCGCGGCACTGTTCGGCTTCATCCAGATAGGAGGTGCTCCATAAAATCAGCATCCCGTCGCCCGCCAGTTCGTGGACCATTTGCCACAACTCGCGCCGTGAAATCGGGTCAACGCCAACGCCCGGTTCATCCAACAGCAGCACTTTCGGTTCGCCGACCAGCGTACAGGCCAGCCCCAGTTTTTGCTTCATCCCGCCGGACAATTTTCCTGCCAGACGGCCAGTGAAAGAGCCGAGGGCGGTAAACTCCAACAAACGGGCAAAGGTCTTTTCCCGTATCTCGCCGGTAACGCTGCGCAAATCGGCATAGAGATTAAGGTTCTCCATGACGGTAAGATCTTCATACAGCCCGAATTTCTGCGGCATATAGCCCAGAACCGCGTGCAGCTCGCTGTCGTTTTGTATCGGGTCGAAGCCTAATACGGACGCGCTGCCGCCATCGGCTTTGAGCAGGCCCGCCAGCATACGCATCAGCGTGGTTTTTCCTGCGCCGTCCGGCCCTACCAGCCCGGTGACATAACCGGAATGAATGGTACAGTCGAGCGGCGCGACGGCGGGTTTATCCATTCCCGCAAAGCGCTTCGTCAGACCGTGCAGCGTAATAACGGCCTCACTCATGCCGTGCCTCGTCATTAAATTTCACCGTGACTGGCATCCCCTGGCGTAACGCATCGTCCGCATCGGTGACGATAATGCGCAGGCGATAGACGAGATCGGTACGCAGATCCGGCGTTTCGACGGTTTTCGGCGTAAATTCCGCGGTGGGCGAAACGAAACCAATCTTGCCGTGGTAAGGTTTGTCAGGACGACCGTCGGTATATAGCAGAATGTCGCGCCCCGGTTGCGTCTGACTGAGGTTGCGTTCATCGACATAGGCGCGCACCCAGACGGGGCGGGTCAGCGAGAGCGTTAATACCGTGCTGCCGGCGTTCAGCATACTGCCAGGCTCGACCGCGCGGGTGAGCAAGGTTCCGTTGGCAGGCGCGATAAGCGTGGTGTCCTGCAAATCAAGCTGCGCCTGCGCCAGTTGGGCCTTTGCCTGTTCCAGGCTGGCTTTCGCCTGGGCGATATCCTGTTCACGATTACCGGTACGGTACTGGCTCAGTTTATCCTGCGCGGACTTCAGCGTCGCCTGCGCCTGATCGCGCGATGAGCGGGCGTTTTCCAGATCGTTAGCGGAAATGGTGCGGCTTTTCCACAATCCTTGCTGACGGTTATAAAAGTTTTGTGCGTAGTCATAGGCGGCTTGCGCCTGTCTGACGGCGGCGGCGGCCTGGGCTATCTCTTCATCGCGATAGCCTGCCAGCATCAAATCATATTGCGCCTGCGCGACCGACACGCCAGCTTTCGCCTGCATTAGCGCGTTTTCGTATGGCGCGTGATCCAGTTCGCCGAGCACCTGTCCGGCTTTGATGGCATCGCCTTCATCAACATTCAGCGACGCCAGCCTGCCGCCGACGCGAAAGCTGATATTGACGGTACGGATATCGACATTACCGTATAGCGTCAGCCCATCGTCCTGCCGACTTTGATACCACCAGGTTCCACCGGCAATCACAGCGACGATCGCTGCGATTGCCAGTCCGATAACGACAGGTTTTTTCATCAGTCCAGACTCCTTTGCGTTAAACCGTGCAGAATAAGATCGATGTGGCAGGTTACCGTCTGGTAAATCAGCTCCGCTTTTTCTTCATCAAACTGCGGCCAGCCGGTACGTAACAGAATAGTTTCTTTGCCGAGACGGAACGCCAGCACTTCGCCCAGTAAGGCATGGGTATGCAAAATCATGCGCGTATCATTGGCGTCGCAGCCGGTATAAGCGGCAACCAATCTTGTCAGATGGGTGTGCAACGGATCGATAACCTGTTCATGAACCAATTGATAGGCCGACGTGGGAGAGAGCTGCTCGCGTGAAATAAATTTGCTCAGGTTAACGGTGTCTTCCTGCGTCAGCAGCATAATCATGTTCTTGCAGGCGAGCAGAATGAGCTCGCGTATGGCGTCCCGGTCAGGGGCAGGCTGGCTAAACAGACGTTCCGCTTTTTCAGCATGGGGGCGAAATTTTTCGCCAAGAAAATCGGCAATCCACTGGGCGCAGGCGAGGTATAAATCCTCTTTTGAGCCGAAATAGTAAGTAATGGCGGCAATATTTTGCCCCGCCAGCGCGGCGATATCGCGCGTGGTGGCATGGAGGCCATACTCGCCAAACTGCGCCAGTGCGGCGGCAATGAGCTGACTTTTCGCCTGCTCGCCCTTGGTGGTCGTGGTGGGAATATTCATCACACGCCCTAATTTTTAATCAATCGATTGATTAAGACTATGACTCATAATGGCACTTGTCCAGTGTGGTCGATTAATTTGTCTTTGCTACCTTCCGGGATAATTTATGCGCCGCATCACAAAAACTGCTACACTCCGCCCCTTCATGACATTGTGGTTTTTGTCATTCCAAATTTGAGCATCTCCCTGAAAACTACACCGGCAACGGTCGGGGCGGTCCGGAGTAGTTATGTCTTTTGATTCCCTGGGATTAAACCCTGATATCCTGCGCGCCATTGCCGAGCAGGGTTACCGTGAACCTACCCCTATTCAGCAACAGGCGATTCCCGCCGTGCTGGAAGGCCGCGATCTGATGGCCAGCGCCCAGACCGGAACCGGTAAAACGGCGGGTTTTACCCTGCCATTGTTGCAGCATCTGATTACCCATCAGCCGCACGCTAAAGGTCGTCGCCCGGTGCGCGCGTTGATCCTCACGCCAACCCGCGAGCTGGCGGCGCAAATTGGCGAAAACGTTAGAGATTACAGTAAATACCTCAACATTCGCTCGCTGGTGGTGTTTGGCGGCGTAAGCATCAATCCGCAGATGATGAAACTGCGCGGCGGCGTGGATGTGCTGGTGGCGACGCCGGGACGTCTGCTCGACCTGGAACATCAAAATGCCGTGAAGCTGGATCAGATTGAGATTCTGGTACTGGATGAAGCCGACCGTATGCTGGATATGGGCTTCATTCACGACATTCGTCGCGTGCTGGCGAAACTGCCGGCGAAGCGTCAGAATCTGCTGTTCTCCGCCACGTTCTCTGACGACATCAAAGCGCTCGCCGAAAAGCTGTTGCGCAACCCGCTGGAAATCGAAGTGGCGCGCCGCAACACGGCCTCAGAGCAGGTAACGCAGCACGTGCACTTTGTCGATAAAAAACGCAAACGTGAACTGTTGTCGCAGATGATTGGCCAGGGCAACTGGCAGCAGGTGTTGGTCTTCACCCGCACCAAGCATGGCGCGAACCATCTGGCGGAACAGCTTAATAAAGACGGTATTCGCAGCGCGGCGATCCACGGTAATAAATCGCAGGGCGCACGTACCCGCGCGCTGGCCGATTTTAAATCCGGCGATATTCGCGTGCTGGTAGCGACGGATATTGCGGCGCGTGGTCTGGATATTGAAGAGCTGCCGCACGTGGTCAACTATGAGCTGCCGAACGTGCCGGAAGATTATGTACACCGTATTGGCCGTACCGGTCGCGCGGCGGCAACTGGCGAGGCGCTGTCGCTGGTCTGTGTTGACGAGCATAAATTGTTGCGTGATATCGAAAAGTTGCTGAAAAAAGAGATCCCACGCATTACGACGCCGGGCTATGAGCCGGACCCGTCGATTAAAGCGGAGCCGATTCAGAACGGTCGTCAGCAGCGCGGCGGCGGCGGTCGTGGACGCGGACAAAATCAGGGGGGAGCGGGGCGCAGTCAGCAGCCGCGACGTCAGGATAGCGGGGCGGCGAAGGCGAAACCAAAACCGCGCACAGGCGAGGGGAAACCCGCGGGCGACAAAGCACGTCCGCCGCGTCGCCCGCGCAGAATCACGCCTGCCCAGTAAATTTTATCCGGCAACATGCCCGGTAGTGCGACGCTTACCGGGCCTACGGACTATGCAAATACGTAGGCCGGATAAGGTGCTTGCACCGCCATCCGGCAAAATACACATCGCGTTGCGAGCCGCCTTCCAGAACCGGTAAAAAAGGTACTTCCCGCCCCTGAAATGTGACACAATAGTGGCTGTTTATACAGTACTTCAGGTTTTCTCATGGCATTGACCGCTGCGCTGAAAGCGCAAATCGCCGCCTGGTATAAGGCGCTTCAGGACCAGATCCCCGACTTTATTCCCCGTGCGCCGCAGCGGCAGATGATTGCTGACGTCGCCAGAACGCTGGCCGGGGAAGAAGGGAGACATCTGGCTATTGAAGCGCCGACCGGCGTCGGGAAAACCCTCTCCTATCTTATTCCCGGTATCGCCATTGCCCGGGAAGAGCAAAAAACACTGGTGGTCAGTACCGCTAACGTGGCGTTACAGGATCAGATCTTTAGCAAAGATTTGCCGCTGCTACGAAAAATCATCCCCGATCTGCGCTTTACCGCCGCCTTTGGCCGCGGGCGTTACGTGTGTCCGCGAAACCTGGCGGCGCTCGCCAGTAGCGAGCCTACGCAGCAGGATCTGCTCGCCTTTCTTGATGACGAACTGACGCCTAACAATCAGGAAGAGCAAAAGCGCTGCGCCAGGCTGAAAGGGGATCTTGACGGTTACAAATGGGATGGTCTGCGGGATCATACCGACATTGCTATTGACGACGATCTGTGGCGGCGATTAAGTACCGATAAAGCCAGTTGTCTGAACCGCAACTGTCACTATTACCGCGAATGTCCATTCTTTGTCGCCCGACGTGAAATACAGGAAGCGGAAGTCGTGGTGGCGAATCACGCGCTGGTAATGGCGGCGATGGAAAGTGAAGCCGTACTGCCGGAACCAAAGCATCTGCTGTTGGTACTGGATGAAGGTCATCATCTGCCCGATGTCGCTCGCGATGCGCTGGAGATGAGCGCGGAAATTACCGCCTCCTGGTATCGCTTGCAACTGGATCTGTTCAGCAAACTGGTGGCGACCTGCATGGAGCAATTTCGCCCTAAGACCACGCCGCCGTTAGCGAATCCTGAGCGACTTAACGCCCATTGCGAGGAGGTGTACGAACTGATCGCCTCGCTCAATGCCATTCTTAATCTGTATATGCCCGCAGCGCAGGAGGCGGAGCACCGTTTTGCAATGGGCGAGTTGCCTGATGAGGTCATGGAAATCTGCCAGCGACTGGCGAAGCTGACCGAGACGCTGCGTGGGCTGGCGGAGTCCTTTCTCAACGATCTCAGCGAAAAAACCGGGTCGCACGATATTGTGCGTTTGCATCGGGTGATTTTACAGATGAACCGGGCGCTGGGAATGTTCGAGGCGCAAAGTAAATTATGGCGGCTGGCTTCGATGGCGCAGTCTTCAGGCGCGCCGGTGTCCAAATGGGCGACGCGTGAAATACGCGAAGGGCAACTCCACGTCTGGTTCCATTGTGTCGGTATCCGCGTCAGCGAGCAGCTGGAAAGATTGTTATGGCGCAGCGTACCGCACATTATTGTCACCTCGGCGACATTGCGCTCGCTCAATAGCTTTTCGCGCCTGCAGGAAATGAGCGGCTTAAAAGAAAAAGCCGGCGACCGCTTTGTGGCGCTGGATTCGCCGTTTAATCATGTGGAACAGGGGAAACTGGTGATTCCTCAAATGCGCTACGAACCCACCATTGATAACGAAGAGCAGCATATTGCCGAAATGGCGGCCTATTTTCGTGAGCAACTGGAGAGCAAAAAACATCATGGTATGCTGGTACTGTTCGCCAGCGGGCGGGCGATGCAGCGTTTTCTGGAGCATGTCGCTGATGTGCGCTTACTCCTCCTGGTCCAGGGCGACCAGCCGCGTTACCGGCTGGTGGAGCTACACCGTAAACGGGTGGAGAGCGGCGAACGCAGCGTGCTGGTTGGGCTTCAGTCTTTTGCCGAAGGGCTGGATCTTAAAGGCGAGCTGCTGACGCAGGTCCATATCCATAAAATTGCCTTCCCGCCGATCGACAGCCCGGTCGTGATCACCGAAGGCGAATGGCTAAAAAGCCTGAATCGTTATCCGTTTGAGGTACAAAGCTTACCAAGCGCGTCTTTTAATTTAATTCAGCAGGTAGGGCGATTGATCCGTAGCCACGCCTGTCGGGGAGAAGTGGTCATTTATGATAAGCGGTTGTTGACCAAAAACTACGGACAGCGTTTACTGAATGCCTTACCTGTTTTTCCGATAGAGCAGCCTGCCGTGCCAGACGTTATAGTAAAACCAAAAGCAAAACCTGCACGCCGCCGACGGCGTTAATGCTGTGAGCACACTTCAAGGAGCTTTCAATGGATTATCGCAAGATCATCAAAGAGATCGGGCGAGGTAAAAATCACGCCCGCGATCTGGATCTGGATACCGCGCGCGGTTTGTATACCCGAATGCTGAATGGCGACGTCCCCGACCTGGAGATGGGCAGTATATTGATGGCGCTGCGTATTAAAGGCGAAGGCGAAGCCGAAATGCTGGGCTTTTATGAAGCCATGCAGAATCATACCATCAAACTGACACCGCCCGCAGATAGGCCGTTGCCGGTCGTTATTCCCAGCTATAACGGCGCGCGTAAACAGGCGAATTTAACGCCGTTGCTGGCTATCCTGCTGCATAAATTGGGCTTTCCAGTTGTAGTACACGGCGTCAGTGAAGATCCGACCCGCGTACTGACGGAAACAATATTTGAGCTGATGGGGATTGTGCCCACCCTACACGGCGGACAAGCGCAGGCCAAACTGGACGGGCACCAGCCGGTGTTTATCCCGGTGAGCGCGCTCTGCCCGCCGCTGGAAAAACAACTGGCGATGCGCTGGCGGATGGGCGTGCGCAACAGCGCGCATTCACTGGCCAAGCTGGCGACGCCATTTGCTGAGGATGCCGCGCTGCGTTTATCAAGCGTTTCTCACCCTGAATATGTCCCGCGTGTGGCGACCTTTTTTAGCCGCATCGGCGGGCGGGCTTTGCTGATGCATGGTACCGAAGGCGAAGTCTATGCCAACCCGCAACGCTGTCCGCAAATCAGCCTGATTGATAGCCGTGGCGTGCAGGTACTGCATGAGCGTCAGAGCGACACGCACGACGAGCCGCTTTCACTGCCTGCGACTAAAGATCCTGAAATCACCGCGCGCTGGATTGAGCGCTGCCTTGCCGGCCGCGAGCCGGTGCCGCAATCATTAAAAACGCAAATGGCCTGTTGTCTGGTTGCGACGGGAGAGGCGGCGACGTTAGAAGACGGGATTGCGCGCGTCGAACAGGCTTTTAGCGAATAAAAAAAGCCCGTCCAGTGACGGACGGGCAAATAAGGGTAACAAACAGGGTTAATGAGGGTTGGAGCAGTGGGTCTGTTGGCAAACAGACGAGGGTAATACCCGTCAGAATTCAAACAACAGCGATGTTACATTCTGAAATCTGGCGGGCAGGTAAATTATTTATAAATCACCGCAGTGCCGCTCATTTTGTCATTACCCACGGCGGAGGTGATGTTATAAGCGCTTGCGCCAGCAGCGGCGGCTTTTTCAGCCAGTTTAGCTTCCAGGCCATCCAGCGTGGTGGCGCCATCGGCAGACACTACGCCGATTTTATGCAGGTTTTGCGTCTGAGACGCGCTAACCGGTTCTGCGGCAAAAGCGCCAAAAGAAAGGGTGGAAAGCGCGATGGCTGCAACAGCATATTTAATGGTTTTCATGATTAATCTCTCGCAGGTTATTCTGTTTATAGGACGATGTTCCGTCGATGTGATGAGTATCACGGTTTTTTGCGAAAGATAAAATCGAATAGAATTGACGGCCTTGCTCAAAATTTTTGAATGACAAATAACCTATTGATTATTAATTAATTCAACAGTGGAATTTACCGTTCTTGTCATCTGGCTTTACAGAGTCGAGGTTAACGGCACATTCTGCGACGCAGAACGCTAAAAAGCATGAGCGTAAAGGAATGGATGATACTGGCGGTTTCGGTAAAGAAAAGTCAGCGTAACTGGCTGTCTTTTGAACCTCTGCGATTATATCCTGAAAATGTTGCGTTATGTAAATCTTTCTCCTGTTGGCAGGATATGCATAACCGAACGCCCGGTACGGCTTTACGCCGCGCTTCAGGGATAGGGTCGCCGCAAGATTCGCATTCATCGCGACTTTCGCCGTGAGGAAGTTCGCCGCGAGCGCGGGCAACGGCATCTTCAATGGTATTGTTGATTTGTTCATTCACTGCGTCGTCATTTGCCCAGCCGGATGCCATCACGCTCTCCTGATTTTAGGGTACCTGAGGTTAAGTGTAGCGCCGTCAGGTGAAAAAATCGCATCGCGCGATCTTTTCAGACCATGAGCAGAACCAATGTCATTCAGATATCCGATCAAACGAGCGAGGCAGGGAATTCGCGGTGGTATATTTACCCCGTGGCGTTATACGGGTATCTTACGCCGCTGCTAAAAGGAGAATGCCATGTCCGCCCAGAAACCGGGGTTACACCCGCGCAACCGCCATCAACACCGTTATGATCTCGCCGCACTGTGTCAGACCACGCCGGAATTGACGTCCTTTCTTATCCGCACGCCCGCCGGTGAACAGAGCGTTGATTTTGCTAATCCGCAAGCGGTAAAAGCGCTCAATAAGGCATTGCTGGCGCATTTTTATGCCGTCACACACTGGGACATTCCGCCAGGGTTTTTATGTCCGCCGGTGCCTGGTCGTGCGGATTATATCCATCATCTGGCGGATCTGCTTGGCGAAACGACAGGGAGTATTCCGGCGCAGGCAACTATTCTGGACGTGGGCGTGGGCGCCAATTGTATTTATCCGCTTATCGGCGTCCATGAATATGGCTGGCGATTTACCGGTAGTGAAGTCAGCGACGCAGCGATGTCCAGCGCGCAGGCTATCATTCAGGCTAATACGGGGTTAAGCCGCGCCATTCGTCTGCGTCGGCAAAAAGATCCGGCGGCCATTTTTACAGGTATCATTCATAAAAATGAATTTTATGACGCAACGCTTTGTAACCCGCCTTTTCACGACTCCGCCGCCGCAGCCCGCGCGGGCAGCGAGCGTAAGCGCCGCAATTTGGGGCAGAATAAAGATGATGCGCTGAACTTTGGCGGTCAACAGCAGGAGCTATGGTGTGAAGGCGGCGAAGTCGCCTTTATTAAAAAAATGATTGCTGAAAGCCAAACCTTCCGCCGTCAGGTGTTGTGGTTTACGACGTTGGTGTCGCGCGGCGAGAATTTACCGCCGCTTTACCGGGCGTTGACGGAGACTGGCGCGGTGAAAGTGGTGAAAAAAGAGATGGCCCAGGGGCAAAAGCAAAGCCGCTTTATTGCCTGGACCTTTATGGATGACGACCAGCGTCGCCGTTTTATCACCCGTAAACGCTAAATCGTCGGTTCGCGCGGCGGCAGTGAATCAGGCGACGGGCCGCCGGCGGGGGCGGGTAGAACCTGATACGTTTGCACCGGCGCGCGCACATTGGCCAGATCAAAATGCTTTTTCACCTGGCTATCAAGGGCAAAACGCACCGTCCACTGCTTGAGCGGTAGGGTGGTGAACGATACGCGTAAAGTAAACGCCGTGTTCGTTAAACCGACAATACCGGCGAACGTGGGTTCGCCGATAATCAGCCCGCGAATATCCTCCGTCTCCATCAGCGCCGTTACCGCGTCTTTCAGCGCCTGATTCGCTTTATCCGCATCCTCATGGCGATCCACGTCATAGTTGGCGACAACAGAGCCGATACCGCGCACAAAGTTGGCGAAAGTGGTGATCGAGGACCACGGGATAATATGGTATGCCCCGGTATCCTGCCGCACGCCGACGGAACGAATCGACATTCTTTCGACCGTCCCCGTCAGCGGGCCTATGGTGACTAAGTCGCCGGTATTCATCCCGTTTTCAAACTGAATAAAGACGCCGGTAATAATATCTTTCACCAGGGTTTGCGAACCGAAAGAGATAGCCAGACCTAACGCCCCCGCGCCAGCCAGCAATGGCGCGATATTGACGCCGATTTCCGATAACACGATCATGATGGTTATGGTACTGATAATCACTGCCAGCGCATTGCGGAACAGCGTCAGCAGCGTGCGCGTGCGGGCGCTGGGTAGCGGGCGACCATGAATATCAGAGGCCAGGCGATTCTCAATCAGACTGGCGAGAATCGTCCATCCCACGGCGGAGAAGAATAAGATTAACGCGATACGGATGAGGATATCGACCATCTTTTCCCCCGCGCCATAATGTAGCCAGTGCCAGAAATCGAATAATCCCCAGGCGTTGAGCAACAGCATGACGGCGACGCAGACGGTCAAAAAGCGTGCGACTTTTAGCGCCGAGGAGAGCCAGCCGTTAAGCCGCTTTTGTAATTCCGGGTAATTGCGCTGCGTATGGGGCGACAGGGTGATGGTTTTCGCTATCCAGCGGGTAAACATACCGGAGATAAACGCCGCGATGCCAATAATCGCCAGACTGCGCACGGTCGCGCCCATCATAAACTTCAGACTATTGCCTGGGTCGAATAACGAGAAGAAAAACAGCACGATAAAGTAGGCGCTGGCCAGCCAGTGCCACACCAGCGCAAAGGCGCGGATAAACAGGCTAAAAAAGGCTAATGATCGTTCCGCCAGACTTAATAAATGTTGCGTAATCTCCGCTTTGTTTTTAAAGATCAGGTACAGCGCCCAGATGGTGATGCAGAGCATGATCGCCACATTAGCCATCGCGCCAACCTGAACATTCACCTGGTTGGAAATAATCGGAACGGCAACAATCAGCCCGTAGCCAATCAAGCTGCTAAGGGAACTCATACGGCGATTCCAGTAACGCGCTGTCGCATCCTGAATCGCGAATGGGCGTAATTCCGGTACATTAGGGCAAAAAATAAGCCGCAGAATCGCTTTAAAGAACTCTATCAGCGCGAAGGCATTCAGGAACAGGCTTTGCTGAAAAGCGATAGTTCGACTTCCCGCATGGAAATTATCACTGAGCATCTGACCGATAAATAAGGTGAGCGCCAGTAGCAGCAGGTCGATAATAAACGCGCCGACGATCATCGCCGGGAGCTGTAACCAGTTGCTGCGTTCACGGTTTTTCTTGCGCGCCCACAGGCCCATTTTTCGATATAACGGCAGGGCGCAAAGCCGTATCACGCTATAAAAACCAAATACCGCGACGGCCAGAAATAAAAAGTGGGTTAACGCGTTGGTGAAGGTTTGAGAGTTAAACGGCTTGTGCGGCGCATCGGTGATGTTGCGATAAAGCTGGGCGAAACGGGTAGCGAAAGCATCGCCGTACTGACGGGTAACGGTGGTGACGTTCTCCAGTACCGTTTTCTCATCTTTGGCCGCAGGCGGCGCAAGCGCTGGTGCCGGCTCGGTCGGCGTGGTTGATGCTTCGCGGAGTTGCGCTATCAATTCGTTACGTGAAGCCTCGTTCTCCAGTACGTCAGCCAGGGCCGCATAGGCCGCTTTTTTTTGTTCAGGACTGGGCTCTGGCGCTGCTTGCTGGCTGGTTGATGTCCCCGTGGTCACGCCGGGTATGGCGACCGCATGGGCAGGCGTGCCCAGTAGACAAAAAAGGATGAACAGGGTCCACCGCATGACTCCTCCAGTGAGAAAAGAGACGCAAAACACTAAGTATAGATGGCGCAGGGGAGGGAAAATGAAATGGGACTATTCTATGATGCCCTCCCTGCCGCAGGGCAGGAAGGGCGATATCTCAGGAGACGTGCTGTAAAAATTCCTGTAAACGTGGGCTTGGCGGGTTTTCGATCAACGCCTGCGGGCTGCCATCTTCGGCAATACGGCCTTTATCGATGAAAATCAGCCGTGAGGCGACTTTTTCGGCAAAGCCGATTTCGTGAGTGACAATGACCATGGTCATGCCTTCTTCCGCCAGATCCTGCATGACTTTCAGCACTTCATGGCGCAGTTCAGGGTCCAGAGCGGAGGTTGGCTCGTCAAAGAGCATCATTTTCGGCTTCACGGCCAGCGCTCGGGCAATGGCGACGCGCTGTTGTTGACCGCCGGAAAGCTCGGAGGGGTAGTGGTGCGCCCGTTCCGCCAGTCCAACTTTCGCTAACAGAGCTTTCGCCTGCTTTTCCGCTTCTTCTTTCTTTACGCCGCGCACGCGCAGAGGACCGAACATCACGTTTTCGAGCGCGGTCAGATGCGGGAACAGATAAAACTGTTGAAACACCATGCCGGCTTCCTGGCGAATCAGCCGTTCGTCTACTTTAGGATCGTTGACTTTCAGACCATCGACAATCAGATCGCCGGAGGTGATCTCTTCCAGTTTATTGATACAGCGTAATAACGTGGATTTACCCGAACCGGAAGGGCCGATAATCACAACCACTTCGCCCTGACGGATGTTTAAATCAATGTTATGCAGCACCTGGGTGGGGCCAAAGTGCTTGGAGACGTTTTTAAATTCAATCACAGGATTTTCATCCTTCTTTCAAGACGACGCAAAATAAAGCTCAGCACCAGCGTAATGATCAAATAGAAGACGGCCACGGCGCTCCAGATTTCCAGGGCGCGAAAGTTACCGGCAATAATTTCCTGGCCCTGACGGGTCAGCTCGGCTACGCCGATAACAATAAACAACGAGGTGTCTTTGATGCTAATGATCCACTGATTGCCCAGCGGCGGCAGCATACGGCGCAGAGCAAGCGGTAAAATAACATGGCGGATGGTTTCCCGGCGAGAAAGGCCCAGCGCCAGACCCGCTTCGCGAAAACCTTTGTGAATGGATAGTACTGCGCCGCGAGTAATTTCCGCGATATAAGCGCCGGAGTTAATCATAATTGTCACGACCGCTGCGCTGAACGGATCAATACGCAAATCATTAAATGCCATCGGCAGGGCAAAGTAGATAAACATGACCTGGACAACGATGGGCGTGCCGCGAATAATTTCAATGAAAACCAGGGCGATGTGGTTGGCGAACCAGCCGCCAAACGTACGGGCAAAACCTGCCGCCAGTCCAATAACCAGGCCGCCAGCCAGACCGAGGACCGAGATCCACAGGGTCATTTTAGCGCCCTCAAGCAAAAGCGGAATGGCGGGCCAGATGGCGCTCCAGTCAAACTGCATATGTCGTTCCTGTTACCGTGGTGTAAATAGTCAAATGCTCTATCCGGCGCGGAAATGGCGTGAAAGTGTCTTATCCGTCACGGAAAAGAGCTGTAGGCCCGGTGAGCGTCCTCACTACCGGGCCACAAGCCAACATCAGGTCGTTTTATTTAGGTTCTGTACCGAACCATTTTTTGTAGATTTCGTTATAGGTGCCATTCTCACGCAGCGTTTTCAGCGCGCCGTTGACTTTCTCGCGCAGTTCATCGCTGCCTTTCGGGAAGGCAACTCCGTATTGCTGTGCTTCCAGCGATTCGCCTACCGCCTTGAACTGGCCGTTGCCTGCAGTTTTGATAAAGTACAGGATGTTCGGCGTATCGTGCAGAACGGCGTCTGCGCGGTTGGTGCCTAATTCCATGTACGCGTTATCAATGTTCGGGAACTGACGCAGGTCTTTGGTTTTGATATTCGCTTTCGCGTAATCCACCGACCCGGTTCCGCTCTTCACGGCCACGACTTTGCCATCGAGGTCTTTAACGCTTTTAATATCGTTATTGTTGGCTTTCACCATCACGAGCAGACCGCTTTTGTAATAGCCATCGGAAAAGTCGATCGCTTTTTTACGCTCGTCCGTAATCGTAATACCCGCCAGCGCCAGATCGATATTTTTGGTTTGTAATGCCGGAATAATGCCGCTGAAATCCATCGGTTTCAGGGTGTAGTCCAGCTTCAGTTCTTTCGCGATAGCGTCCCACAGATCAACATCAAAACCGACGTATTTGTCGCCCTGTTTAAATTCAAACGGAACGAACGCCGTATCGGTTGCCACAACGAGTTTCTTATCCGCGGCGTGCGAAGACACCGCAAAAGCCAGGGTAAGTGCAGCCAGTGAAACTTTTAATAGAGACTTCATAGCATTTCCTTTTCTATCCACGGGGCGATCCCCTGCGAGAACATGTAGCGTAATGAAAAAATCATGCCAATTATGTAACTCATTGTTTTAACAGAAGCGTGAATCATTCCTGTGCACAATAAGTCGGGCAAAACCAGTATGCCGCACCGTTTTGGGGCACTGATTTGGTGCATGAATAACAAAGTAGAGATACAGGGTCTATTTAGCGTAAAAATTGTTGTTAAAACAATCTTTAATTAACGATTGTGTGATGTAATTATTACAAATAATTCACTTTTATCGGAGGGGAGTACAAGACGTGTGCACTATTTAAGTGCAAAACCCCTGTGCCAGGCAGGGGTATAGGGATGACTTATATACCTGTGTACATCAAGTTGCAGGTGCGTTCGCTTCAGTTACCGACGGAAGTCAGGCTTCTGCGGATTCGCTGCGTTTGTACCTTCCTGCAACTCGAAGTATTCAGGGTAGAGATAGATTTATTCGATGTTGGATTCGATAAACCACAGGAATTTATCGAGGTCGCGTGATGCGGCGGTAAAGATATCGGCAGTGTCTTCATCTTTGGCTTCACCGATAGCTTTGCGAACATCATTAGCGACAACAGCGTAGCGATCGGCCAGTTCTTTTAAGTGATCCTGCACGTTATGGATGTCGAGCGGATAGCTTTTCAGTGGAGTTTTGCTGTTGATAACTTGCGTGGTGCCTAACGCCACACCGCCAAGCTGTACGGCGCGCTCGGCCATAGTATCCAGATGATCGGTCAGTGCGGTACGGAAGCCATCCAGCATCTCATGAACGGCAATAAAGTTAGCACCGCGCATGTTCCAGTGGGCCTGTTTCGTGATCAGCGACAGGTCAATGAACTGGATCACCTGACGATTAAGCAACTCAACCGTCGCTTTTTTATCGCTCTCTGATACATCGTTACGGGTATAAAGCAGATTAGACGCTTTTGTTTTTACCAGTTTAGCGGTACTCATAATCTCATATCCTCTTGATGTTTGTGTCCCAGGTAATTAGCGAAAATAAGTATAGCACCGGTTTTTAACTTTGCTTTTTTGAATTTACCTATCACTTTAATAGTACAGACAAGATTTAATATTTATTATGATTAAAAATCAATTAGTTAGACGAGTTTGCTGTTTGATGGGTAATAATTCTCATTTTAATGTAAAAAATGAGAAAAAATATGACAAAAAATGACGAAGTAATAGCGCGATAATAAAAGGTGAATAACGAGGTGATATTCTGCATGATTATGCACATCATGCAGAATAAGAAACTATTTTACGTCAACTTGTTTAATTTGCGGTTCGCGGCGAATCGTTAGGGTAGAACCCATTGAGGCGGCAATGATGGCGCACAGGGCCATGATTTGTATGCCCGTAAGCGTTTCGCCCAGAAAAATCATCCCGGAAACGGCGGCCAGCGCGGGTTCCATGCTCATCAGCGTACCGAAAGTGCGGGTTGGCAGACGCGTCAGCGCAATCATTTCCAGTGAATAAGGCAGCGCCGTAGAAAGCACAGCGACCGCTAACCCTAAGGGAAGAATCGACCAGTGCCATAGCGCGTCGCCAGCCTGAACTGCGCCAATCGGCACGAAAATGATGGCGGCAATCAGCGAGCCTACCGCCACCGTGGCCGGACCATGTTCCGCGCCTGCTCGCTGGCCGGTAAGAATATAGACAGCCCAACAGGCGCCAGCGCCGAGCGCTAACGCGGCCCCGGTAAGATCGACGTGAGACATATCTTGCCCTAATGGCAGCAGGAACCAGAGTCCAAGCACAGCCAGTACGACCCAAATAAAATCTACCGGCCGTCGGGATGAAAACAGCGCGACCGCCAGAGGACCGGTAAATTCCAGCGCGACCGCAATACCCAACGGCACCGTCTGAATCGACAGATAGAATAGATAGTTCATCCCGCCCAGCGACAGACCATAGAACAGTAAAGGCAGCCGCTGCTCTTTGGCAAAACGCAAACGCCAGGGTTTGAAAAAGGCGATAAGGATAAGCGTTCCCAACGCCAGACGAAGCGCCGTTACGCCCGGCGCGCCGACAAGAGGAAATAACGATTTCGCCAGTGAAGCGCCACTCTGAATAGAGGACATGGCAATGAGCAAAACCAAAATGGGCAACCAGACTGGTAGTTTACGTGTTGACCCCGGCATCCTTTCTCCTGTCAAAAAATGTCAGTACGAGTAGAGGTGGCAGTGTAATGGAAATTCCCCGTGGCGGTTGAGGATTCGTTGAAAAAAAATTTCCAGGATTCCATAAAATGAACTTAAATTGATGGATAAATAGACTGTTAGTTTAGGAATAATCTGGATGAATGTATCGCGTCGCACGCGCATTATTGGTGCAATCAGCCGGAAAAGTGATGTTAATTGAATAAGATAGCGCGATATGGAAACGTTCTGTTACATGAAAGGCGCCCTTAGACACCGTGAATCGCAAAGAGTTTCCCATTAATTTTTGATATATTTAAAACTTAGGACTTACTTGAAGCACATTTGAGGTGGTTATGAAAAAAATTGCATGTCTTTCAGCACTGGCCGCTGTTCTGGCTTTTTCCGCAGGTACTGCAGTAGCTGCTACTTCTACCGTTACCGGTGGTTACGCTCAGAGCGACGCGCAGGGCGTAGCGAATAAAATGAGCGGTTTCAACCTGAAGTATCGTTACGAGCAGGACGACAACCCGCTGGGCGTAATCGGTTCCTTCACCTACACCGAAAAAGATCGTACTAACGGTGCGGGCGATTACAACAAAGGTCAGTACTACGGCATCACTGCCGGCCCGGCTTACCGTCTGAACGATTGGGCGAGCATCTACGGTGTAGTCGGTGTGGGTTACGGTAAATTCCAGACGACCGATTACCCAACCTACAAGCATGACACCAGCGATTATGGCTTCTCCTATGGCGCTGGTCTGCAATTCAACCCGATGGAAAATGTTGCTCTGGACTTCTCTTACGAGCAGAGCCGTATTCGTAGCGTTGACGTTGGCACCTGGATTGCTGGTGTGGGTTACCGCTTCTAATCACGTCGGTGAAAATGAAAAATCCGCCTTTCGGGGCGGATTTTTTTTTGCCTGAAACATGCATTATTTTAGTGAAAAAATATCGCTGCCCAGATGGTTATAGTCCACTTTTTGTAATTTGAAATTGGTGATATAAACGGGCCCGGCTTTCTGCTCCGAAATAAATCGATAGCGATTTTTGATCTCTTTAGCGCTAATTCCTGTCCATTGCGAGAAAAAACTCAGGAAATCGTTCGCGGAACGGCGAGCTTTAATGATCCGATGCGCTTTACTGTCGCTGGATAGCACCATAAACGGCACCTGGAAGTTTTGCTGGAATTTGTCGTCATGCGCCAGGTACTGTACCGCTTTGCCGCGCTCTTTGAACGCCAGCCCGTGATCGGAGAAATAGACGAGCGAAAAACTGTCGCCGCTATGACGAAGCTGAGTATAGAGCTGACGGAGTAAATCATCGGTTTGCGTCATGGTGTATAAATAACAAGACGTCTCTTTCGACTGGACAAACGTCGCGTATTTTCCCTGAGTGCGGTCGCAGGCCTGGGGATGCGATCCCATTAAATGCAACACAATCAACTGCGGTTGCGTGCGTTCTGTCGCCAATACCTGCGCCGTCATGGTTAACAGCGCGTCGTCGCGAGTATTTTTATCCGCTTCAAAATCGCCGTTTTTCAGGAAATGCGCTTCATCGGCGCGTTTGGCGATACTGGCGATGGCCGTGTCGTATTCGCCGATTTGCCCCTGATTGGAAAACCACCATGTCTGAAAACCGGCGCGGTTAGCCAGCGTGACGAAGTTATCCTGATACTGCGGTTTGTTATCCACCACGCGATTGAGCGTTAAACCGAGCGATTTTTGCGTTGAGCCGCTGGCGGCGATGTAATCCATAAAGAAGTCGCCATTCACATGGCTGGCGAAGGGGGTATTATCCCAGTGGCCGCCGAAAGCGCCCATGGCATCCCGTCGCGCGCTTTCACCAATCACCACGACATAGATGTGATATCTGGGTTTCACCGCAGTAACCGTCCAGCTATCTTTTATGCCGGATAGCTGCGCCATACGGTGCTGCTCTTCAATGACTTCGTTGTTATTGACGATAACGTCTTTAGCGAAGCGAAAAACCGGATAGCCAGTATCAATAACCTTAAAAACGCCGCCCCACGCCAGATTTTGTACCGGCGCGACGAAAAATGCCGCGACGCTAATCAACAGGCACAGGCTGTCGAGGCTATTCCAGCGCGGCCTGACCTCTTCTTTTCGGCGGCGAAGCGCAATAATACCCAGCGCAAAAATAAAAAGTCCGGTCAGGTAGCTATACCACGGGAAGATGGTCAGGATTTCGCTCGACTCTTCCATATTGGTGGAGTGCAGCGCCAGCAGCGTATTAAAGTTCGGCGCGCCGTAAGCCTGGCCAAAGGGAAAATAGCAAGCGGCTACCAGCGAACAGATGCCGAGCAGCGCTTTTTGTCCGCGGGGCAGGTAGCGCCAGAGCAACAGCAACAGGCAGGTAAACGCCGCGGTATAAAGCAGGCTAAAGGGATAGCCGAGCGCGAGGTTAATCAGCAGCGACTGTAAAAAGTAGAGGCCCGCCCACGGGCTTACAGCCCGACGACGGGCGAGAAGTGAATCGATAAGGGTTGAATTCATATGCCACTATTGCAAAAACGCCATGTGCTAACCCTGGCGCGAAGGGTCATTACCTGCCTGATTATGCGTAAAAAAGGTATTGGGTTCGCAACGGCGAGTCGCAAAATATTCAGGGCTGCCAGAAGATAGAGCGTGCGGGTAAGAAGGTCAACCGCCGGAAAGAAAATGTTTTGCGAAGAGAATAGCAAAACCACAAAAAAACAGGGGAAATGGGCACCATTTCCGTTGAGGATGCAAAATAAAGCGGCATACCGCACCGCCGCCTTATTTCGTGGAAGGGTTATCCTGTTCCGGTTTGCCGTTGATCATATCGCACAACATAGAGAGCAGCATTAACCGGACTTTAAAGGGAGAGTGACTGAACACGCGTATACACCTCTTAAATTCGTTCATATAAACCTCCTGATGTTTCTATCCCATCGATCCGTGAGGGATGTCTGCATTACATACAGATATAGCACAGGCTATGTTTTATAGCTATTGCTAAAACGTTAATTTTTTGTGCCCGGACAACTCTGGTTTACAATGAGCGCTCTGTCAGCTGACGCGTTAACGCGTCACAGAAACGAGGAAGCAAAATGGGTCGTCGCGCAGGTACGCCAACAACAAAAAAAGTGACGCAATTGGTGAACGTAGAAGAACACGTTGAAGGATTTCGTCAGGTCAGAGAGGCGCATCGCCGTGAGTTGATAGACGATTACGTTGAGCTGATTTCCGATTTAATTATTGAGGTAGGGGAAGCGCGTCAGGTGGATATGGCGGCGCGGCTCGGCGTCTCCCAGCCGACTGTGGCCAAAATGCTTAAGCGCCTGGCATCGTTAGGATTTATTCAAATGATCCCCTGGCGCGGCGTTTTTCTGACGCCGGAAGGGGAGAAGCTGGCGCAGGAAAGCCGCGAGCGGCATCAAATTGTCGAAAATTTTTTACTGGTATTAGGCGTAAGCCCGGAAATCGCGCGTCGTGATGCGGAAGGGATGGAACACCATGTCAGCCAGGAGACATTGGATGCCTTTTTGGCCTTCACGCAACAGCATGGAACATCTGCAGAATGAATCTGGCCTTTTTACGGGCGCTGCGGCGTGACCGTTTTTTTCAGTTGTTGATCATTGTGGGGATGGCGTTAAGCCTGTTTGTTCCTTTTGCGCCCCGCGCCTGGCCTGGCGCGATTGACTGGCACACCATTATTACCCTCAGTGGGTTAATGTTGCTCACTAAAGGCGTTGAGCTGAGCGGCTATTTTGATGTGCTGGGACGCAAGATGACGCGCCGATTTCATACCGAGCGGCAACTGGCGATGTTCCTGGTGCTGGCTGCGGCGGCGCTGTCGACCTTTCTGACAAACGATGTCGCGCTGTTTATCGTTGTGCCGCTGACGATAACGTTGAAAAAACTGTGCGCGATTCCGGTCAACCGATTGATTATTTTTGAAGCGTTGGCGGTGAACGCCGGTTCGCTGCTGACGCCTGTCGGTAATCCGCAAAATATTCTGTTGTGGGGACGCTCCGGCTTAACCTTTGCTGAATTTAGCGGGCAAATGGCGCCGCTTGCCGTCATGATGATGCTGACGTTACTGCTCCTGTGCTGGTTTTGTTTTCCGGGTAGGGCGTTACAGTATCATACCGGTACGCGTTCGCCGCAGTGGCAGCCCCGTCTGGTGTGGAGTTGCCTGGCATTATATGTCGTTTTTCTTACCGCGCTGGAACTCAGGCAAGAGTTATGGGGACTGGTGTTGGTGGCTGCTGGGTTTATTGTGCTGGCGCGCAGGGTGATAGTCAGCGTGGACTGGACGCTGCTGCTGGTATTTATGGCGATGTTTATTGATGTCCATCTGCTAACGCAATTGCCGGCGTTGCAGGGCGTTTTCAACCAGGTTGGCGCACTGTCTCACCTGGGACTTTGGCTAACCGCTATCGGCCTGTCGCAGGTTATCAGTAATGTGCCCAGTACCATTCTCCTGCTGAACTATGTACCGGCCTCGACGCTGCTGGCGTGGGCGGTGAATATCGGCGGGTTTGGTCTGCTGCCGGGGTCGCTGGCAAATCTTATTGCTTTACGGATGGCGAACGATCGCCGAATCTGGTGGCGATTTCATTTCTATTCGCTGCCGATGCTGGCATGGGCGGCGCTGGTGGGATATGGATTATTGCAACTGATGCCGTAAGAGAAGCCCGATAGTATCTATCGGGCTTCGCAGGCAGAGTCTGTCAGTTCAGGCGAACCGGCATTCCGGAACGATCCTGAACCGCCTGTTGTACGACGGTCTGATCAACGTCAGGCTCGTTGGTGACGGCCAGGATGCTCTTATTAAGCGTGATCGGCACCGCTTCCTTACCTTCAAACTGCGCTTCCGTCGTTGACAGCGGGTTATGCACCTCAATGTAACGGCTACCGTCCGGCTCGGTGGTGGCTTTTACCGGTTCATCGATAAACTGCACGCGGGTACCGACCGGCACATTTTCAAACAGGAATTTGATATCGTCGTTGCGCAGACGTACGCAGCCGTGGCTCACGCGAAGCCCGATGCCGAAGTTGGCGTTGGTGCCGTGAATAGCATACAGGCGACCGATGTACAGCGCGTACAGACCCATCGGGTTATCCGGGCCCGCTGGCACGACCGCAGGCAGCGGCTCGCCGGCGGCGCGATATTCAGCGTGCATTTTTGCCGTAGGCGTCCAGGTCGGACCGGCTTTTTTACGTTCAACTTTGGTCGTCCAGTTGATAGGCGTGTCTTTACCTAACTGACCGATCCCAATCGGCAGGACGATAACGGTGTTTGTGCCTTTCGGGTAGTAATAGAGGCGCATTTCCGCGCTATTGATGATAATGCCTTCGTGTACGGTATCCGGCAGGATCAGCTGCTGCGGAATATTCAGCACGGTACCGCCCTTCGGCAGGAAGGTATCCACGCCCGGGTTGGCTTCCAGCATGTTAGAGAGCCCCATCTGATACTCCGCGGCAAAATACTCCAGCGGCTGGGTATTGCCCTCCGGAACGGTGATGACCTGATTTTGCCCAATTAAACGGCTACCATCGGTAGGCAGCGGGTAAGTGACTGCTGAGGCTGTTTTACAAAAACCAACTACAGCGAAAGCCGCCGCGAAAAGCGTTGTTAATTTCATATTCATGTTATGCGAGATTCTGTGCCAAGCAGGCTAGTAGGTTGAGAATTCTGTCATGTTGGGAGCGCATTATAGGTGCATTCCAGTAAACAGGGAATTCAGATGTGTACGAAATCACGTTTTTTTCCCCTTACGGTTCAGTGTAGCCCTTTGTACAGGGCGCGATCTTATTTCAGACTTGTGGCATAATAAGCGGTTTGTCACATCTTTTTTCAGGATAAGCCTGTGTTAGTTTCCAGCAACGTTACCATGCAGTTCGGCAGTAAGCCGCTGTTCGAAAACATTTCCGTCAAATTTGGCGGCGGCAACCGTTACGGCCTGATCGGCGCCAACGGTAGCGGAAAGTCCACTTTTATGAAAATCCTCGGCGGCGACCTGGAGCCGACGCTGGGCAATGTTTCCCTCGATCCGAATGAGCGCATCGGTAAGCTGCGTCAGGACCAGTTCGCTTTTGAAACATTCACCGTACTTGATACTGTCATTATGGGGCATGGCGAACTGTGGGAAGTCAAGCAGGAGCGCGACCGTATCTACGCCTTGCCGGAAATGAGCGAAGAAGATGGCTATAAAGTCGCCGATCTGGAAGTAAAATACGGCGAGATGGACGGTTATTCCGCTGAGGCGCGCGCGGGCGAACTGCTGTTGGGGGTGGGCATCCCGCTGGAGCAGCATTACGGTCTGATGAGTGAAGTCGCGCCAGGCTGGAAATTGCGTGTGCTGCTGGCGCAGGCGTTATTCTCTAATCCGGACATCCTGTTGCTCGACGAACCGACCAACAACCTGGATATTGATACTATCCGTTGGCTGGAGCAGGTGCTGAACGAGCGCGATAGCACGATGATCATCATTTCGCACGACCGTCACTTCCTGAACATGGTTTGTACGCATATGGCGGATCTGGATTACGGCGACTTGCGCGTCTATCCGGGTAACTATGATGAGTATATGACGGCGGCGACCCAGGCGCGTGAACGTCTGTTGGCCGATAATGCGAAGAAAAAAGCGCAAATTGCCGAGCTGCAATCTTTTGTTAGCCGTTTTAGCGCCAATGCCTCTAAATCGCGTCAGGCAACGTCGCGCGCGCGGCAGATCGATAAAATCAAGCTGGAAGAGGTGAAAGCCTCCAGCCGTCAGAACCCGTTCATCCGTTTTGAGCAGGATAAAAAACTGTTCCGTAACGCTCTGGAAGTGGAGGCGCTGACGAAAGGTTTTGATAACGGTCCGCTGTTTAAAAATGTCAATTTGCTGCTCGAAGTCGGCGAGAAGTTGGCGGTACTCGGCACCAATGGCGTGGGTAAATCTACGCTGCTGAAGACGCTGGTTGGCGATCTGGACGCCGATCACGGCACCGTTAAATGGTCGGAAAACGCGCGTATTGGTTACTACGCGCAGGACCACGAATATGAATTCGAAAATGACCTGACGGTGTTTGAATGGATGAGTCAGTGGAAGCAGGAAGGCGACGACGAGCAGGCAGTGCGCAGTATTCTGGGTCGCCTGCTATTTAGCCAGGATGATATCAAAAAGCCTGCGAAAGTCCTCTCCGGTGGCGAGAAGGGCCGTATGCTGTTCGGCAAACTGATGATGCAAAAGCCGAATATCCTGATCATGGACGAACCGACTAACCACCTGGATATGGAGTCGATCGAATCGCTGAATATGGCGCTGGAGCTGTATCAGGGCACGCTGATCTTTGTTTCGCACGACCGTGAGTTCGTCAGCTCGCTGGCAACCCGCGTCATTGAAATTACGCCGGAGCGCGTGGTGGACTTCAGCGGCAACTACGACGATTATTTGCGTAGTAAAGGGATTGAAAGCTAAACACTGACGCCCGGTGGCGCTGTGCTTACCGGGCCTACGTATCCTGGCGCGTAGGTTCGGTAAGACGGGTGCGCCCAGGCAAAGGGCACACCGCAGGTGAGCGGGCAGGGCGGTACGACCGTCAAACGTCCATACCTAATGCCCGTTTACCGTGAATATTCAGATCGCGCAGCGTGAAGCGCCCTTCCCAGGTGGTTTCATAGTCCTCGCGCGGGAAATCGCCCGGTGATGCGCCTGTCTCCAGCGCCGCTTTCACCTTACGCGCATAGGCCAGATTTTTCTCACACATTGGCGCGGCAGGAATGTACATCACATTGCCCCAGCCCTGCTGGTTTTCGACGGGGGCGACGGAGTGGATGACATCGCAATGCCACCACACGGAATCCCCGGCTTCCAGCGGCGGAATGCTGGTTAACGCCGCCATCAGTAAAGGATGCCACTGTTCAGAAATCGGCAGCACCCGGCCCGGCGCGACGCCGCATAATTCATCTTCCGGGACATCATCCAGCAGCGGGCGCAGCAGAATATACGCCATCGCCTCCGGGATAGGGACGACATGAAGCAACCCCTGACCGGGCAGCATATCGGAGAGCGCGGTCCAGCCCTGGAAGGTGCGAAATACCGAACATTTTGTGGTGTTATCCACCGTATACTCTTCAACTTCGGTACGGTGCGCCGCATTCCACGGATCGTACTGCTCGACGTTGCCGTTAAACACACTGGCGAATACCTGCTGATAGGCTGGTAGCAGCCAGCGTTCCAGCGCGCCGGAGTCGGTATGCGCTCCCAGTCCTTTGGATGTGGTGCCCGGTGGGCGGCGACGGATGCGATCCGGGTAAAGGATGCTGATATCCGGATTAAACCATCGCTTGCCGTCGTGCTCTACCTGCCACAGACGGTTGAGGAACGACTGCGCCAGCGCCATCTCTTCACTTTGGCGGGCCTGCATTTGCGCCTGCGACCAGTAGACAGGATAGATTTCAGGCCGGGAGGCGCTCAGCGTACCGAAAAAATTATCCCCCGGTCCTTTATACACCTCGTCAAAATGGTTCTTGTCCAGATAGTCGAGCATCGACTGGTCCCATGCCAGCGCCTGTTCGCGTGGAAAATGACCTTTAATCACCGCGCACCCGCGGCGCTTAACCTCGGCGCGGGTGGCATCGCTAATGTTGCCCATCGCCAGTTCGCTAAAAGGGATAATTGGCCATACCGGGTGTCCCTGCGCCTTCAGATCGTTAATTTCCGCCACCCGGGCTGCTATGGTGGCGCTCAAACGGTCGAACACCGCCTGTACGTCGCCGATTTGCGCGCGTAGCGCCTGCTTCATCTGACGAATGGCCGCTTTTGGGTCGGCGGGCAGCGTTTCGTGGGTAAAAGGAGTCGTCATATTAACCTCACCATCTTTCGTTCGAAAGTAAAATTAGTTACATGTGATACTTTAAGTTAAAGTAAGGTTAATGCAAGTTTAAAATATTGCAGGGGAACACAAAGAGGGAAGCGAGAGGAAAACGTAAGGTGGCCAGGACGCCTTAATGTCTTATGCGGCTATTCCTTTCGTTCAGCTACTTTTCATTCGAAATAAATTTGTGGTTCTGCTCACATTGTTATTAAAATGTTTCTGGTCGCAGTTACAGCCAGGAGCTTAAGTATGACCGTTAACGTTGTCGTTACCGATATGGACGGCACTTTTCTCGACGATGCCAAGCAGTACGATCGTGTACGCTTCATGGCGCAATACCAGGAACTGAAAAAACGTAATATCGAATTTGTGGTCGCCAGCGGTAATCAGTACTACCAGTTGATCTCCTTCTTCCCCGAGCTGAAAGACGAAATTTCCTTTGTCGCAGAAAATGGCGCGCTGGTGTATGAACATGGCAAGCAGTTGTTTCACGGGGAGCTAACCCGGCATGAATCGCGGATTGTGATTGGCGAACTGCTGAAGGATAAGCAGCTTAACTTCGTCGCCTGCGGTCTGAAAAGCGCTTATGTCAGCAAAAACGCTCCCGAGACTTTCGTGGCGCTGATGGCCAAACATTATCACCGCCTGCAGCCGGTAAACGATTATCACGACATTGACGATATCCTGTTTAAGTTCTCCCTGAATTTGCCCGATGAACAAATTCCGCTGGTTATCGACAAACTGCACGTATCTCTGGATGGCATCATGAAGCCCGTCACCAGCGGCTTCGGTTTTATCGACCTGATTATCCCGGGACTGCATAAAGCGAATGGCATCAGTCGTCTGTTAAAGCGCTGGAACAGGTCGCCACAGAATGTCGTCGCCATTGGCGACAGCGGTAATGATGCGGAAATGTTGAAAATGGCGCATTACTCTTTTGCCATGGGCAATGCCGCAGACAATATCAAAGCGCTTTCACGTTATCACACTGATGATAATAACCATCAAGGCGCGCTCAACGTCATTCAGGCCGTGCTTGACGGCACCGATCCCTTCTGATTAACAGGCCTGCGTAGGCCTGTTAAACGTAGCGCCATCAGGCAGTTCGGACATATTGCCGATGGCGCCAGGGTAAATTACAGCATATGTTCGGTACGGGCGATGATATCGTCCTGCGCATCCGGCGACAGCGCGGTGAAGAAGGCGGAGTAGCCTGCCACACGCACGACCAGATCGCGGTACTGGTCCGGATGTTTTTTCGCATCCAGCAGCGTTTCGCGTGACACGATGTTGTACTGAATATGCCAGCCTTTATGCACCTCAAAGAACGTCCGTAGCAGAACCATCAGTTTCTGTTTGTCGGATTCGTTTTCCAGCGTCGTTGGGTTCAGTTTCTGATTGAGCAGCACGCCGCCGAGAATGGAACCGGTAGGTAATTTGCCTACGGAACCAATCACCGCCGTCGGGCCGAGATGATCCGTACCTGATGCAGGGCTTGCGCCTTCCGCCAGCGGTGTATGCGCTTTGCGACCATCCGGGGTAGCCATAGTCGCGGCGCCAAACGGCACGTTTGCTGAGATAGAGGACGTACCGGCGTAATAGTTGCCGCCCACAGGGCCACGACCGTAGCGCGGGTTATGGTACTGCTTCAGCTCATCAATATAGGTCTGATAAGCGCGCGCCAGCAGGGTATCGACACTGTCATCGTCGTTACCGTACTTCGGCGCGCCGTTAATCAGACGCTGGCGCAGCTGCTCGTGAGTCAGGCCGTCGAAGTCATCGGCCAGCGCGGCGGCAAGCTGCTGTTGACCGATAACGCCCTGTTCGAAGACCAGTTTTTTCACGGCGGCGAGGCTGTTGCCCAGGTTGGCGATACCGACCTGAAGACCGGATACCCAGTCATATTTCGCGCCGCCTTGCTTGATACTCTTCGCGCGTTCAATACAGTCGTCTACCAGCGCTGAGCAGAGAATATCGTGGACATTCTCTTCCAGCATGGTGTCGACCACATACTCAATTTCGATCGATTTGCGCGTGTAGTAGCGAATTTGGGTATCCCAGGCGGCCATCACTTCGTCAAAATTGTTAAAGTTGCCTGCGGAGAGCGCCTTTTCCTGCGGCAGAAATACCTTACCGCTGGTGGCGTCGCGACCGCCTTCCAGCGCCGCCAGCATGACGCGGGCGAAGTTAATAAAGCTCATGCCGGTGCAGCGATAACCCCATTTCCCGCCGACGGCGGTTTCGATACAGCCGATCGCCGCGTAATCGTAAGCGTCCTGCGGTTCGATCCCCAACTTGATAAATTCCGGGATGACGATTTCATCATTGTTAAACGCCGGCATCCCAAAGCCGCAGCGGATGACCTGGACGCAGGCGTCAAGGAAATCGTTACTCATTCCGGCGTGATAACGCACACTGAGGTTGGGCTGGGTAGAACGCAGACGTCCACAGGACTCCAGAATGGCGTAAGACAGCGGATTCACTGCGTCCATTGGCTGACCGTTGATGAGATTCTGACCGCCAATGGTGACGTTTTGATACAGCGGGCTGCCCGCGGAAGCTTTAGAGTGCGAACCGGAACGGATCTTGTTTACTTCCAGCAGTTTCAGCCAGCAGCTGTGCAGCAGTTCAATGGCGTGCTCACGATCCAGCGTCTGGTTTAGTTCGACATCGCGACGATAATAGGGATAAAGATACTGGTCCATACGACCAAAAGACACCGAGTGCCCGTTAGACTCAATTTGTAGAATCAGTTGGATGAAGTAGCACAATTGCAGTGCTTGCCAGAAGGTCTGCGGCGGTTGGTGGGCGATCACCTCGCAGTTTTCCGCGATGGTAAGTAGCTCTTTACGACGGCTTTCACGGGACTCTTCGCCTGCCATCTGGCGCGCCAGCGCGGCAAAGCGCGTGATGTGCTGGCTTACCGCGTCCAGCACTATATCAATCGCCTTCAGGAACTGCTCGCCATGCAGATCTTCCAGCACGGTCAGGTTGATGCGTGAGCGGCGCTCGGCGACTTTATCGCGCAGGCCATCAAGCCCTTTTTCCAGCAGCAGCGGGAAGTTCACCGCCAGGTGCGCGTCACCGGAGGTCATATTACCTTCGGCTTTGATAATGCCAGTCGCCAGAAGCCCTTTTTGTTCATCGGTAAACATGCCGTAGCAGCGATCCTGGACGGTTTGACCGCGCCACCACGGACAGACGTCGTGCAGAATACGCTTGTTTTCTTCACTTACGGAAAAACCTGCGCCGGGCCGGTCTGCCAGGTCGTCGATCTCTTTTTCAATCCACGAGACGGTATATTCCGGGAAAATCGGCGCGGCGCGGACTTCACTTGCCTGGTTGCCGACGATCAGTTCATCGTGTTTTATCCAGATAGTGCGTTCCGCCAGGTGATGGGCCAGCGCCAGCGCACGGCGTACCGGAATCGGTTTATCCAGATGCTGCTGGTACATTTCGGTATAATGCTGCGCGCGCTCGGTACAGACCGGCGGTTTCACGATATGTACCAGCGCGGTTTTGTGCGCCTTAATGCGGTCACTGAGCGTGTCCAGTTTCAGTTGGGTCATGATAATTATCCTCGTAGGGTCGCGGTTAAACCTTTTTGGCAGGCGTACTTCTGGGCAAAATCAAGTAACGCCGGCGCATCCAGTGGTTTATCCGGGGCATGATAGGGCTGACTGAGTAAGTGGTATTTATTGATGCCCAGCGTGTGGTAGGGCAGAAAATGAATTTCCCCGACGTGCAGTTCGTCGGCGGCAAAGTCGGTAATGGCTTTAATGGTCTCCTCATCGGCATTAAATCCCTGAATCAGCGGGACGCGAATCACCATTTTTTTGCCCGCGGCCGCGAGTTTCCTGAGATTTTCCAGCACCCGCGAGGCGCTGCCATCGGTCCACTGCTTAAACGGCCCGTCGGCGACATGCTTCAAATCAGCCAGAAACAGATCGATATAAGGCAGTGAGGGCGCAATGTATTTCCATGGAACATGCAGACAGGTCTCAACCGCTGTATGAATACCGGCGTCATGGCTGGCTTTAAACAGCTCTGCCGCCAGTTCCGGCTGCATAAACGGTTCGCCGCCGGAAAGCGTAAGACCGCCGCCGCTGCGATCGTAAAAAGGTTTATCGCGCAGTACCGTCGCCATGATCTCATCCACGCTTTTTATTTCGCCGCACACGGTTAACGCCTGTGTGGGGCAGCAATGCGCCAGGACTGAAAAATGGGCGTCGGTCAGTTTCTCGCGATGGATGAGCAGGCCGTTTAGCGCGCGCTCAATGACGTCCGGCGCGGCTTGCGCGCACAGGTCGCATCCTTCGAGACACAGCCGCGCGTCGTATAACAGATCCTGAGCGCGGGCGCGGCTTTCCGGGTTCTGGCACCAGCGACAGCCCAACGAACAGCCTTTGAGAAATACTACGGTACGGATACCGGGGCCATCGTGGGTAGAATAGCGCTGAATATTGAAGATCATAAACGGCCTCTCTTATTTCATATAAAGATTAAATTACTTTCGAATGAAAGTTATCTTGATGTGCGTCAACGAATGGAGAGGTTCTGACAAAGAGGCGTTAAATGAGGTACAACATCACGGTTTGAGGTTGTGGTATGGCGTTTAAGATGATGCCGTGCTGCTTGAGCCGATCGTCAGTCGGAGCTTGGGTAAGCTGGCTTTGCGTCTGATGACAGTAATTATCTGTTGATACAGCACGGCCATAAACCGTGCTTTGGTATGTTTATCCGTAAAGTGGCTACTGTCCGCAGACTTCACAGCCGGGGTTGCGTATCAACTTCATTTCGCGGAACTGACAGGTCATCGCATCGTACATGACGATTTTTCCGCTAGCGGGCTGACCGTAATGCGCCAGCAGCTTAATGGCCTCCATTGCCTGTAGCGAACCGATCACGCCAATCAGTGGCGCCATCACCCCTGCCTCTACGCAGGTCAGAGCGTTTTCGCCAAACAGACGGCTCAGGCAGCGGTAACAGGGTTCGTTTTCCCGATACGTAAAGACGGTAACTTGTCCTTCCATACGAATTGCCGCGCCGGAGATTAGCGGCACTTTCGCGGTATAGCACCCGGCGTTAAGTTGATTACGTACGCTAACGTTATCAGTACAGTCCAGTACCAGCGAATGCCCGGCAATCAGGCTGGTCATAGCGTCGTCGTCCAGCCGCGCGTTAACGGGCGTAATGGTAATATGCGGGTTGATTCGCGCCAGCGCGTCGCGGGCGGACTCAACCTTTGGCTGCCCGACCGTGGCGTCGCTGTGCAAGGTTTGACGCTGGAGATTGGAAACGGAAACGGTATCAAAATCGAGTAGCGTCAGTTGCCCGACGCCAGCGCCGGCCAGATACTGCGTTGCCGCGCAGCCGAGTCCGCCCAGCCCGACCACTAATACCCGCGCATCTTTTAACGCTTCCTGCCCTTCAAAATCGAAGCCGCGCAGAATAATTTGTCGGTTATAGCGCAGCATCTCCTGGTCGCTAAGTTCCGCCATTACAGGCCTCCGAACAGAGCATTAAACGGCTCGACTTCCACCCATTCTCCCGGCTCAACATTGCCGCGTTCACGCTCCAGCACAATAAAGCAGTTGCCCAGACTAAACGAGCTGAAAATATGTGAACCCTGGTGTCCGGTGGTCGTGACCTCCAGTTCGCCGTTGGCGCTACGTTGCAGAATGCCGCGCTGGAAATCGAGACGCCCCGGCGTTTTCTTCAGGCGAGATGCTGTGCGTACACGCTGGCGCGGCGGCACTGCGCTTGCCGTGTTGCCGCCAAGCTTCGCCAGTAAGGGCTGAACCAGTTGATAAAACGTGAGCGCCGCAGAGACTGGATTCCCCGGCAGGCCACAGAACCAGCTATTACTGAGCTTGCCGAAGGCAAACGGTTTGCCTGGCTTGATAGCCAGCTTCCAGAAGGCGATTTCGCCCAGCTCCTCAAGGATGGTTTTGGTATAGTCCGCTTCACCAACCGAGACGCCGCCGGAGCTTATCACTACATCGGCCTGGCTGTCGGCGTCGACAAACGCGGCGCGAAGCTTACCGGGATCGTCAGGAATAATGCCTAAATTGATCACTTCGCAGCCAAGCTGTTGCAGCATCAAATGTATAGTTAGACGGTTAGTGTCATAAATTTGTCCCGCCTCCAGCGGCTGGCCCGGAAGCTGGAGCTCGTCGCCGGTCGAGAACAGCGCTACGCGCACTTTACGTACAACCTGTGCATCGGCAATTCCCAGCGACGCCAGCACTGGCAGTTCGGCAGTAGTCAGGCGCGTACCGGCCGGAAAGACCACCGCATCCTGGCGAATATCCTCGCCGCGGCGGCGGATGTTTTGTCCGCAACGAACATCGGCGGTAAAACGCACGCCGTCATCGGTTTGTTCCGTCTGCTCTTGCATAACTACCGCCTCGCAACCTGTCGGCACCGGGGCGCCGGTCATAATGCGAATGCAGGTGCCCGCAGGCCACTCTCCCTGGTAAGGCTGACCGGCAAATGCTTTGCCGGCGACGGGCAGCGGCTTATCGGCGGACAAATCCGCCATACGTACCGCATAACCATCCATAGCTGAATTATCAAAGCCGGGAACATCGAGGGGAGAAACGATATCGGTCGCCAGGATGCGGCCAAAGCAGTTCACCAGCGGCAACGTTTCTACGGCGGTGAGCGGGGTAATACGTGAAAGCATCTGGGTCAGCGCCGTTTCAAGCGGCATCAATCCGGCGGAAAATTCCATGAACATACTCCTGCGAGGCAAAATCGAATCCGGCTATTATGTCAGAAAACAGTGGCGGGCAGTATGCTACCTCGGTCTTAGAGACGGCCTTGCGCCTTTACATACCTTACGCATCTTTCTATATTCAAAAATCGAATGAATAACTCACAACAATTCTGATAGTTATAGTAAAAGTTGTGTGCCACCGTAATGGACCCTAAAAATGAATAAAGCAGTGATTGCGATTCACGGCGGCGCAGGCGCGATTGCTCGCGCGCAAATGAGCCATGAGCAGGAGCTACGCTATATCCAGGCGTTGTCAGAGATTGTTGAAAGCGGGCAAAAGATGCTGGAAACGGGTGACAGCGCGCTTGATGTAGTGACGGAAGCGGTGCGTCTGCTGGAAGCGTGTCCGCTCTTCAATGCGGGTATCGGCGCGGTCTATACCCGAGACGGGACTCATGAACTGGATGCCTGCGTGATGGACGGCAATACCCTGAAAGCCGGAGCTGTCGCGGGCGTGAGTCATGTTCGCCATCCTGTGCTCGCCGCCAGGCTGGTGATGGAGCGCAGCCCGCATGTACTCATGGTGGGGGAAGGGGCGGAAAACTTTGCCTTTTCACAGGGGATGGCGCGCGTTTCGCCGGATATCTTTTCCACCCCGGCGCGTTACGAGCAATTACTGGCCGCGCGTGCGGCGGGCGAAATGGCGCTCGATCACAGCGGCGCGCCGCTGGACGAAACGAAAAAAATGGGTACAGTCGGCGCGGTGGCGCGGGATAAATTCGGCAATCTGGCGGCGGCAACGTCTACCGGCGGGATGACCAATAAATTGCCCGGGCGCGTCGGCGACAGCCCGCTGGTCGGTGCCGGGTGTTATGCCAACAACGCCAGCGTCGCCGTTTCCTGTACCGGAACGGGAGAGGTCTTTATTCGCATGCTCGCGGCTTACGATATCGCCGCATTGATGGAATATGGCGGACTCAGCCTTGCCGACGCCTGTGAGCGCGTGGTGATGGAAAAATTACCGGCGCTGGGCGGCAGCGGTGGATTAATCGCTGTTGATCACGAAGGTAATGTCGCGTTGCCGTTTAACAGCGAAGGGATGTATCGCGCCTGGGGATATGCCGGGGATACGCCTACCACAGGAATTTACCGGGAATAAGGAGCCGCAGGTGCCGCACAGCGATGAACTGGATAGCCGCGATGTTCTGTCCGTCAGTGGCCTGAATATCGCGTTTCACCACGAAGGGCAACAGATAGACGCCGTGCGTAATGTGTCATTACGCCTGAAGCGTGGAGAGACTCTGGCGATTGTCGGCGAGTCGGGATCGGGAAAATCGGTGACGGCGCTGGCGTTAATGCGGCTGATTGAGCAGTCGGGCGCGAACGTGCGCTGCGGCGAAATGCTGTTGCGTCGGCGTAATCGCCAGGTGATTGAGCTGTCTGAGCAGAGTGACGCGCAGATGCGGCGTGTGCGCGGCGCGGATATCGCCATGATTTTCCAGGAGCCAATGACCTCGCTCAACCCGGTATTTACCGTCGGCGAGCAAATTGCCGAATCTATTCGTTTGCATCAGGGTGCCAGCCACGAAGAGGCGCTGGCGGAAGCGAAACGTATGCTCGATCAGGTACGGATCCCGGAGTCGCAGGCGATTTTATCGCGTTATCCGCATCAGCTTTCCGGCGGGATGCGCCAGCGAGTCATGATCGCGATGGCGCTATCCTGCCGTCCGGCGGTATTGATTGCCGATGAACCCACCACGGCGCTGGATGTCACTATCCAGGCGCAAATTCTGCAACTTATCAAAGTGTTGCAGCAAGAGATGTCGATGGGCGTGATTTTTATCACCCACGACATGGGCGTCGTGGCGGATATCGCCGATCGCGTACTGGTGATGTATCAGGGCGAGGCCGTGGAAACCGGCAGCGTAGAGCAGATTTTCCATGCGCCGACGCATCCTTATACCCAAACGTTACTGGCCGCCGTCCCTCAGCTTGGCGCGATGCGCGGCCACTCGCTGCCACGCCGTTTCCCGTTGATTTCCGCTGACGAACCAGCCCTTTATGAATCGCAGATTGAGCAAGACACGGTGGTGGAAGGCGAGCCTATTCTCCAGGTTCGGGGACTGGTGACGCGATTCCCGCTGCGTAGCGGTCTCTTTAACCGCGTTACGCGTGAAGTTCATGCCGTTGAGAATATCAGTTTCGATCTCTGGCCGGGCGAAACGCTATCGCTGGTGGGCGAGTCCGGTAGCGGAAAATCGACGACCGGACGCGCGCTGCTGCGGTTGGTTGAATCCCGGCAGGGGGAGATTATCTTTAACGGCCAGCGCATTGACACGCTGTCTGCGGGTAAACTCCAGCCGTTGCGCCGCGATATTCAGTGTATTTTCCAGGACCCTTACGCCTCGCTCGACCCGCGCCAGACCGTGGGGTATTCCATTATGGAACCTTTACGGATTCATGGTCTGGGGCAGGGGGACGCTGCGGCAAAGCGCGTGGCCTGGTTGCTTGAGCGTGTCGGATTACGTCCTGAACATGCCTGGCGTTATCCGCACGAGTTTTCCGGCGGTCAACGTCAGCGCATCTGCATAGCTCGCGCGCTGGCATTGAATCCTAAAGTGATTATTGCTGATGAGGCGGTCTCCGCGCTGGATGTTTCCGTTCGCGGACAGATCATTAATTTACTGCTTGATTTACAACGGGAAATGGGGATCGCCTACCTGTTTATTTCGCATGATATGGCGGTCGTGGAGCGAATTAGCCATCGCGTGGCGGTGATGTATCTTGGTCAAATTGTTGAGATGGGGCCGCGGCGCGCCGTTTTTGAAAATCCGCAGCATCCTTATACGCGTAAATTGATGGCGGCGGTGCCGGTTGCCGATCCTTCCAGACACCGGCCGCGGCGCGTTCTGCTATCAGATGATATTCCCAGCAATATTCATAAACGTGGCGAAGAGACGCCCGCCGTTTCATTACAGTTGGTCGGGCCGGGACATTATGTCGCGCGGCCGCTGCAGGATAATGCGCTCTCGCGCTTATAACATTCAGACAGGCAGGGTTTCAGGAGAACAACATGACGCAATTTATTACGCATAAATGGCTGGCGGCGCTGGGACTGGCCTCATCCATTGCGGCTTTTCCGGCCCTGGCGGCCAAAGATGTGGTGGTGGCGGTAGGGTCTAATTTCACCACGCTCGATCCGTATGACGCCAACGATACGCTCTCGCAGGCGGTGGCGAAGTCATTTTATCAGGGGCTGTTTGGCCTGGATAAAGACATGAAGGTAAAAAACGTCCTGGCGGAAGGCTATACCGTTTCTGATGACGGTCTGACCTACACCATTACCCTACGGCAGGGGGTGAAATTTCAGGACGGCGCGGATTTTAATGCGGCGGCGGTAAAAGCGAATCTCGATCGCGCCAGCAATCCGGATAACCACCTCAAGCGTTATAACCTGTATAAAAATATCGCAAAAACGGAGGTTGTCGATCCGGCAACGGTAAAAATTACCCTGAAACAGCCGTTCTCCGCTTTCATTAATATTCTGGCGCACCCGGCGACGGCGATGATCTCGCCGCAAGCGCTGGAAAAATATGGCAAGGATATTGGTTTTCATCCGGTCGGTACCGGTCCATACCAGCTTGAAACCTGGAATCAGACCGACTTTGTCAAAGTGAAAAAGTTCGCCGGTTACTGGCAGCAGGGCTTACCCAAGCTGGATTCTATTACCTGGCGTCCGGTTACTGACAACAATACCCGCGCGGCGATGCTGCAAACCGGCGAAGCGCAATTTGCTTTTCCTATCCCTTATGAGCAGGCCGCGTTACTGGCGAAAAATAAAAACCTCGAACTGGTCGCCAGCCCGTCCATTATGCAGCGTTATATCAGTATGAATGTGACGCAGAAACCGTTTGATAATCCTAAGGTGCGTGAGGCGTTGAATTACGCTATCAATCGTCAGGCGTTGGTTAAAGTGGCGTTTGCCGGATACGCCACGCCGGCGACGGGCGTGGTGCCGCCGTCGATAGCCTATGCGCAAAGCTATCAGCCGTGGCCCTATGATCCGGCTAAAGCGCGCGAACTGTTGAAAGAGGCGGGGTATCCAGACGGTTTCAGTACCACGCTGTGGTCATCGCACAACCATAGCACCGCGCAAAAAGTGTTGCAGTTTACCCAACAGCAACTGGCGCAGATTGGCATTAAAGCCCGGATAACCGCGATGGACGCCGGCCAGCGCGCCGCGGAAGTTGAGGGCAAAGGGCAAAAAGAGAGCGGCGTGCGAATGTTCTATACCGGCTGGTCGGCGTCGACGGGCGAAGCTGACTGGGCGTTATCGCCGCTCTTCGCATCACAAAACTGGCCGCCGACGCAGTTTAATACCGCTTTTTACAGCAACAAGCAGGTCGACAGCGATTTGGCGGCGGCCTTAAAGACCAACGATCCGCAGGAGAAAACACGATTATACAAAGAGGCGCAGGATATTATCTGGAAAGAGTCGCCCTGGATACCGTTGGTGGTGGAGAAATTGGTTTCTGCGCACAGTAAGAATTTGACCGGTTTCTGGATTATGCCGGATACCGGTTTCAGCTTTGACGATGCGGATTTGAAGTAAGTAATGCGATGGGGCTGGATGGCGCGCGCGTTGTCCGCCATCCGGTAAAAGGTTCGTGTGATGCTTAACTATGTTCTCAAGCGCCTGCTGGGATTAATTCCTACGCTGTTGATTGTGGCAGTGCTGGTGTTTTTATTTGTTCATTTGTTGCCCGGCGACCCGGCGCGGCTGATAGCCGGACCAGAAGCCGACGCGCAGGTGATCGCGCTGGTTCGTCAGCAGCTGGGGCTTGATCAGCCGCTTCATGTCCAGTTTTGGCGTTACATCACCCATGTTTTACAAGGCGATTTCGGTACGTCAATGGTTTCCCGCCGCCCGGTTTCTGAGGAGATCGCCAGCCGCTTTTTGCCGACGCTGTGGCTGACGATAACCAGTATGATATGGGCGGTTCTGTTTGGCATGGCGATCGGCATCGCCGCCGCCGTGTGGCGTAATCGCTGGCCTGACCGGGTAGGAATGACGCTTGCCGTGACCGGCATTTCTTTCCCGGCTTTTGCGCTGGGAATGTTGTTAATGCAGATTTTTTCCGTGGATCTGGGCTGGCTACCGACCGTGGGGGCGGATAGCTGGCAACATTATATTTTACCCTCCCTGACGCTTGGCGCGGCGGTGGCATCAGTCATGGCGCGTTTTACGCGCTCCTCGTTTGTCGATGTCCTGAGCGAGGATTACATGAGGACCGCGCGGGCGAAAGGCGTCAGTGAAACGTGGGTGGTGTTAAAACATGGCCTGCGCAATGCGATGATCCCGGTCGTCACCATGATGGGACTGCAATTTGGCTTTCTGCTTGGCGGATCGATCGTCGTCGAAAAAGTGTTTAACTGGCCGGGGCTTGGGCGATTACTGGTCGACTCGGTCGACATGCGCGACTACCCCGTGATTCAGGCGGAAGTGCTGCTGTTTTCTCTGGAATTTATTCTTATCAACTTAGTGGTGGATGTCCTCTATGCCGCCATTAATCCGGCTATCAGGTATAAGTAAGGATGCGATTATTTAACTGGCGCCGTCAGGCGATTTTACATGCTATGCCGGTGGTAAAACCCGACCAGATACGCACGCCATGGCGGGAGTTCTGGCGTCGTTTTCGCCGCCAGCATGTCGCGTTGGTCGCCGGGGGATTCGTACTGGCGTTAATTCTGGTGGCGATTTTTGCCCGCTGGCTGACGCCCTACGATGCGGAAAACTATTTTGACTACGATAGCCTGAACAATGGCCCCTCTTTGCAGCACTGGTTTGGCGTTGACTCGCTGGGAAGAGACATCTTTAGCCGGGTTCTCGTTGGGGCGCAGATCTCACTGGCGGCGGGCGTGTTCGCGGTATTTATCGGCGCGATAATCGGCACGGTGTTGGGATTGCTGGCGGGATATTATGAAGGCTGGTGGGATCGTTTCATTATGCGCATTTGCGATGTGCTGTTCGCCTTCCCCGGCATTTTGCTGGCGATTGCCGTTGTGGCGGTGTTAGGCAGCGGTATTGCTAATGTGATCGTTGCGGTGGCGATTTTCTCTATTCCGGCGTTTGCACGTCTGGTGCGCGGAAATACCCTGGTCTTAAAACAGCAGACGTTTATTGAGTCTGCCCGCAGTATCGGCGCCAGCGACACGACGATTTTGTTTAGCCATATCTTGCCGGGAACGGTCTCGTCAATTGTGGTTTTCTTTACGATGCGTATCGGTACGTCAATTATTTCCGCGGCAAGCCTGTCATTTCTCGGATTAGGCGCGCAGCCGCCAACGCCGGAGTGGGGAGCGATGCTCAATGAAGCGCGGGCGGATATGGTCATCGCGCCGCACGTAGCGCTCTTCCCGGCGGTGGCGATTTTCCTGACTGTGCTGGCGTTTAACCTGTTAGGCGACGGGTTGCGCGATGCGCTGGACCCGAAGATTAAGGGGTAAGCCAGCCCGGTGGCGTTGACGCCTGGCGGGCCTGGAACGGGCTCGCCAGGTGGGGTAACACATCCGGCACCCGCGCCGGGGGAGGTGGCGTTAAACCCGACTGCCCCACAAATCATATTCGTCGGCGTTTTCCACTTTCACGCGCACGATATCGCCCGGCTTGACGTTGGTTTCGCCGTTCAAATAGACCGCGCCGTCAATTTCCGGCGCATCCGCCATGCTACGCCCGATAGCGCCTTCTTCGTCAACCTCATCGACGATCACCAGAATTTCGCGGCCCACTTTTTCCTGCAAGCGCTCAGCGGAGATTTGCTGTTGCAGTTGCATAAAGCGGTTCCAGCGCTCTTCTTTCACCTCTTCCTGCACCTGATCCGGCAGGTCATTCGCGCCTGCGCCTTCCACCGGGCTGTACTTGAAGCAGCCTACACGATCGAGGCGCGCCTCTTTCAGGAAGTCGAGCAGCATCTGGAAGTCTTCTTCTGTTTCGCCGGGGAAGCCGACAATAAAGGTGGAGCGTAGGGTCAGTTCCGGGCAGATTTCACGCCACTGCTTAATGCGCGCCAGTTGGCGGTCAACGGAACCGGGACGTTTCATCAGTTTAAGAATCCGCGGGCTGGCATGTTGCAGCGGAATGTCCAGATAGGGCAGGATTTTGCCTTCCGCCATTAGCGGAATCACATCATCAACGTGTGGGTAGGGGTAGACGTAGTGCAGACGTGTCCAGACGCCCAGTTTTGATAACTGTTCGCACAGGCTCACCATACTGGTTTTCACCGGTTCGCCATTATGGAATCCGGTGCGGTGCTTCACATCTACGCCGTAGGCGGAGGTATCTTGCGAAATCACCAGAATCTCTTTGACCCCGGCATCAACCAGACGTTTCGCTTCGCTTAATACGTCGCCAATCGGACGGCTGACCAGATCCCCGCGCATCGACGGGATGATGCAGAACGTGCAGCGGTGATTACAGCCTTCAGAAATTTTCAGATACGCATAATGGCGCGGCGTCAGTTTTACACCCTGTTCCGGTACGAGGCTTAAAAATGGATTGTGCTTCGGCTTCGGTACGTAATGATGTACGTGCTGCAGAACTTGCTCATAGCTATGCGGCCCGGTGATTTCCAGTACTTTCGGATGCACTTCGCGGATCTGATCTTCTTTTGCGCCCAGGCAGCCGGTGACGATTACCTTACCGTTTTCGTTCAGCGCTTCGCCAATGGCTTCCAGCGACTCTTGTACCGCGCTGTCAATAAAGCCACAGGTATTAACGATAACCATATCCGCATCGTCATAGCGTGGCACAACGTCATAGCCTTCGGTACGCAGCTCAGTCAGGATGCGTTCCGAATCAACGAGGTTTTTCGGACAGCCCAGGGAAACGAAGCCGATCTTTGGCTGGTGGGTTACATTACTCATAGCTTAAAAAGTGTTCATTTATTGGAATGGTCAGGGCAGGGATTCTACAGATATCCGAACAAAAATTGTATCGCAATCTCATCAGGAGCGGCGGCATCAACCGTTGTGGTTGTCAGCAAAAGGTGAAAAAGGGCAATTCTAAGAAAATTCTTGATCTCTGACACCCCTTTGTCTAAAAAACGACCATACTATTAAGTTGAACCCTGGTAGAAAAGAGGAGGAAAAAAGGTATGGTCGTTGACAGACTGAGAACCGATCTTCTCAACAAGCTGATAAACGCGCGTATCGATCTTGCCGCTTATCTGCAATTGCGAAAAGCGAAGGGGTATATGTCAGTCAGCGAAAGTGACACTCTGCGTGACAATTTTTTTGAACTGAATCGCGAGCTCCACGATCACGCTTTACGGCAGGGACTGCATCTCGATCAGGAAGAGTGGAACGCGCTGCGCCGTGCCGAAGGCGCGCTTGCAGCCGCCGCCGTTTGTTTAATGAGCGGACACCATGATTGTCCGACCTTTATTGCCGTCAACGCAGATAAACTTGAAAACTGTCTGACAACTTTGACGCTGAGTATTCAGAGTCTGAAAGCACATTCACCGCTTACACAGGTCTGAATAAGGGGGAGGCGACTCCCCCTTTTTACCGGACCGCGCCGCTTAATGTTTTGTAAAAATAAACCCGACCTCTTGCGATGCTGACTACGCTTTAACGCAGAGCCCTGAAGGAGGCGGTATGCGTCGAATACTTCTCGCGATAGTTTCATTCTCTCTTTTCTCTTCATGGGCGAACGCCAATCTTGCGCCGGTGAACGTTGAGGTGCTGCAAACCCGACTCGATCACCCGTGGTCGCTGGCTTTTTTGCCGGATAACCGTGGGATGCTCATTACCCTGAAAGGGGGACAACTGCGCCACTGGCAGGCGGGGCGGGGACTTTCCGATCCGCTGGCTGGCGTACCGAAAGTGTGGGCAAACGGGCAGGGAGGTTTGCTGGACGTCGTGCTGGCGCCTGACTTTGCCCAGTCGCGCCGCGTCTGGCTGAGCTATGCTGAAGCTGACCGCGAAGGAAACGCCGGTACGGCAGTCGGTTTTGGACGGCTGAGCGACGATCTTCAGCGTCTGGAGCATTTTCGTACCGTGTTTCGCCAGATGCCTAAGCTGTCTACCGGCAACCATTTCGGCGGACGTATGGTATTCGATGCGCAAGGGTTTCTTTTTATTGCCCTGGGTGAAAATAACCAGCGCGCTACCGCGCAGGATTTGGATAAATTACAGGGTAAGCTGGTGCGCCTGACCGGGCAGGGCGAAATTCCGCCGGATAATCCGTTTGTGCATCAGGCGGGCGCGCGTCCGGAAATCTGGTCTTACGGTATTCGTAATCCGCAGGGGCTGGCCATCAATCCCTGGAGCGGCGCGCTATGGCTGCATGAACACGGTCCGCGCGGCGGCGATGAAATTAACATCCCGGAAAAAGGCAAAAATTATGGCTGGCCGCTGGCCACATGGGGTGTCAACTATAGTGGTCTGAAAGTGCCGGAAGCCAAAGGTGAAATTGTCGAGGGAACGGAGCAACCGGTTTACTACTGGAAGGATTCTCCGGCGATCAGCGGGATGGCTTTTTATGCCAGCGACGTTTTTGCGCCGTGGCGGCACAAACTGTTTATCGGCGCGCTAAAAGATAAAGAGGTCATTGTGATGCGCGTCGATGGCAATACGGTGACGGAAGAAGGCCGTATTCTGGGTGACAGAAAGCAGCGTATTCGGGATGTGCGTGTCGGACCTGACGGCTACTTATATGTGTTAACCGATGAGTCCGACGGGCAGTTACTCAAGGTAAGTCCTGCAGCCACGCGTTAGGTCACCGGGATCATCACCACTTTGCGAAAAGCAGGGCGCTCGGTAAGCTGCTGATACCAGCGCTCCAGATTCGGGCGCGGCGTCCACTTCAGACCCACGTTCAACAGGTTATAGACGAAAGGCGCAATAGCGATATCGCCGGTGCCAAAGTTATCCCCGGAGAACCACGGCTGGTGGGCCAGAGCATCATCAAGAAGCGCAAACAGGCTGTCACACTTTTCGATACCGGCTTCAATTGCCGCCTGGTCGCGTTTTTCCGGCGGGGTTCTGACCAGTCCCATCAGGATCACGCGGTGCGCCGGGCTTAACGTTTGATTCGCCCAGTCCATCCATTTTTCGCCCTCCGCACGCCGCGCCGGATTATCAACCCATAGCCGGTTCTGGCCGTATTGCGCCGCCAGATAGCGGACAATGGCATTGGATTCCCACAATAACAGGTCGGTTTCATCATCTTTAAGCAGCGGCACCAGCCCATTAGGATTCATCGCCAGATAGTCGGCATCCTGGTTAACGCCGAATTTTCCGCCTGCCAGAATTTGATCGTATGGCAGTTCCAGCTCTTCAAGCGTCCACAACACTTTTTTAACATTAGTCGAGTTGTTCCGGCCCCACAGCGTAATCATATTAACCCCTTCCGTTTTATCAGGATGATGACAGTAATCGGCCTACCGTGAGATAAACCTAACATTTACACAATGGTCTGTAAAAAAATCGTTATGAAGGAAGCGTAACGGGATGTTATTGCATAAACTTTAAAAACTTTACCAAGTTACGGTTTCTTTAACGTCGTGAGTGCGTTATTACTCACCGCACTTATTACACGGTGGTGTGACGTGTGTTTTTGGAATGGATACTCGGGTGGTACTATGACGCAATACGCTTCTTCCCTTCGTAGCCTCGCGGCAAGTTCGGTTCTCTTATTCCTTTTCGCTTCGCCTGTAAAGGCAGAGGAACAAACGATCGCGCCGCCGGGCGTTGATGCGCGAGCCTGGATCTTAATGGATTACGCCAGCGGTAAAGTACTGGCGGAAGGCAATGCCGATGAGAAACTCGACCCTGCCAGTTTGACAAAAATTATGACCAGCTACGTGGTGGGCCAGGCGCTGAAGGCAGGGAAAATCAAGCTGACCGATATGGTGACGGTGGGCAAAGATGCCTGGGCGACGGGGAACCCGGCGCTACGTGGGTCGTCGGTGATGTTTCTGAAGCCAGGCGATCAGGTGTCGGTGGCGGATCTTAATAAAGGCATCATCATTCAGTCAGGTAATGATGCCTGTATCGCGCTTGCCGACTACGTCGCCGGAAGCCAGGAGTCCTTTATCGGCCTGATGAACGCCTATGCGAAACGACTGGGGTTAACCAATACAACCTTCCAGACGGTACACGGTCTTGATGCGCCAGGGCAGTTCAGTACCGCTCGCGATATGGCGCTGCTCGGCAAGGCCCTGATTCACGATGTGCCTGACGAATACGCCATTCATAAAGAGAAAGAGTTTACTTTTAATAATATTCGTCAACCGAACCGCAACCGCCTGTTGTGGAGCACCAATCTGCATGTCGACGGCATGAAAACGGGGACAACGGCAGGCGCTGGATATAACCTTGTCGCCTCCGCCACCCAGGGCGATATGCGCCTGATCTCTGTCGTGCTGGGGGCGAAAACAGACCGTATTCGTTTTAATGAGTCAGAAAAACTGCTGACCTGGGGTTTCCGCTTCTTTGAAACGGTCACGCCGATTAAACCTGACGCGACATTCGTGACGCAACGGGTCTGGTTTGGCGATAAGCGTGAGGTCAATTTGGGGGCGGGCGATGCGGGGTCTGTGACGATTCCGCGTGGGCAGCTTAAAAACCTGAAGGCCAGCTTTACGTTGAACGAACCACAGCTCACGGCGCCGTTGAAGAAAGGGCAGGTTGTCGGCACCATCGATTTCCAGCTTAACGGAAAATCCATTGAGCAACGCCCGTTAATGGTGATGGAAAACGTCGAGGAGGGGGGATTTTTCAGCCGGATGTGGGATTTTGTGCTGATGAAACTCCATCAGTGGTTTGGCAGTTGGTTCTCGTAAAATAACCCCGTTGCCGGGTGCGCGTCGCATCCGGCAACCTGCGGTTAATACATCAGAGTAATTTGTTGCGCTTTAGCGTAGGCCACAAAGGCCTCATCGGGACGGCGGTCGCTGATAATCGTATCAAAGCGTGATAATTCCCCCATCCGCGCCGGACGTACCTTGCCGAATTTACTGTGATCCACCACCAGTACATGGCACTGTGCCATCGTCATGGCCCAATGTTTTACCGGCAGCTCTTCCAGATTAAAGCAGGTAGCGCCTTTACTGGTATGAACGCCGGCGGCGGAATAAAACGCGATATCCGGACAAATATTGTTTAAGGTTTCATGGAAATCAAGCGGTTTGAAAATGGCGTTGCTGGCGTGAAACTCCCCGCCGCTGAGAATGGCGCGGCAATGTGGTTTGTCCTGCAGCGCCAGAAAGGTATTAAGTGAATAGCACACCGCCGTAAAGGGAAGGTCATTATCAATGGCTTCAATGATCCACGGCGTGGTGGTGCCACAGTCAATAAATACCGTCTGATGCGCTTGTACCAGGCCCGCAGCCAACTGAGCGGCTCGGCGTTTTTCTTCCACCAGACGAGATTTTTGATCGCTTAACAGATAATGACTGGCGCTGCGGGGCTCCAGTACGATATAGCCGCCCAGCAACACGACAGGCGCGCTTTTATGGTTCAGGTCGCGACGAATGGTCATTTCAGAGACGCCCAACAGGGTCGCGGCTTCTTTAAGATGAAGTTTATCGCTGCGTTTTAAGGCCTGCAGCAATTGACCAATACGCTCGTCGCGTCGCGTTTCCATAGTTCCCCTGGAGAGTTAAATAAGCGCTCCGCACCATACAGAGCGCTTAATATTACTCTTTTTTTCGCTGTTTAGTCACGTACCCAGCCTTTTCGAATGGGCAACGCGAAACAGAAACGGTAACAACGTTGCAGTGCCTGGTAGAGCGGCACGCCGTACCATTGCCAGATCAATTGCGCGCTCAGGCAGCCAAGCATCGCTACCAGCAGCGCGCCAATCATATCTAACGGCCAGTGTACGCCGAGATAGACGCGCGACCAGGCGATGGTAATGCCTATCGCCATCATCACGATGCCTGACCAGAGGCGGTGCCAGAACAAAAACGCCAGCGCAAAGGTAAAAATCACCGTACCGTGATCGCTGGGGAAAGAGTCATCGGCGGCATGATGCAGGAAGTTATAGCCGATATGATCGACAAACGGACGGTCGTGCGGGAAAAGGTGTCCCATTGTCCAGGAGACCGCCAGACTGATAATCAGCGCGATGCCGATTTTAACGATCAGCTGGCGCTGGGCGCAGACCCGATCGCGGGGACCCCACAGCCAGAGTACAACGGCTAAGAGCGGGACGATGTTGATGACATCTTTGGCGATAAAGATAGCGAGCGAAATTGTCCACTGCGCGGAATCAGGCGTGGCGTTAATAAAATAAAACAGCGAGTTGTTAAGGTTTTCCAGCATAACATCCAGGCTCGGAGCAATGAAATCAAAAGGGATAGCCAGCTCATCCCCGTGCAAACTGAGCATAAATGCAGCGTAACAGGGAGGAAAAGCAGTATTGTCTTATTTGGCGGCAACATGAAGAGATTTAAGACAATGGCATAAAATAATGTCGATGATAACGGCGCAAACTTAAATTAACCTTAAAGTATGCAAGCGCTAAGCGGCTTTCTGTAAAAATGTGCGCTATTTCCCTTGCAGCCTCATAATTCGCTATCTCAGTTCCCCGACTTTCATTACACTCTGCGCGGTTTTTATTGGCGAAGAGATGGTATGCAGAATCGTTTACAATCAGGCGGCAGGCTGGGACGTCAGGCGCTGCTTTTTCCTCTCTGTCTGGTGCTGTACGAGTTTTCTACTTATATTGGCAACGACATGATCCAGCCGGGTATGCTGGCGGTGGTTGAGCAGTATCAGGCGGGCCTGGACTGGGTTCCGACGTCCATGACCGCTTATCTGGCGGGCGGTATGTTCTTACAGTGGCTGCTTGGCCCGTTGTCTGACCGGATTGGCCGTCGTCCCGTGATGCTGGCGGGCGTCGTGTGGTTTATTGTCACCTGCCTGGCGACGTTACTGGCGAAAAACATCGAACAATTTACATTCCTGCGTTTTTTGCAAGGGATTAGCCTGTGTTTTATCGGCGCTGTAGGGTATGCCGCGATTCAGGAATCCTTTGAGGAAGCGGTGTGTATAAAAATTACCGCGCTGATGGCGAACGTGGCGTTAATCGCGCCGCTACTGGGACCACTGGTTGGGGCGGCATGGGTGCATGTTCTGCCGTGGGAGGGGATGTTTATTTTATTTGCCGCACTGGCCGCTATCGCCTTTTTCGGGCTACAGCGCGCAATGCCGGAGACCGCCACGCGGCGGGGCGAAACGCTGTCATTTAAGGCGCTGGGCCGTGACTATCGGCTGGTGATAAAAAATCGGCGGTTCGTCGCAGGGGCGTTAGCGCTGGGATTTGTCAGCCTGCCGCTGTTGGCCTGGATTGCGCAGTCGCCGATTATCATCATTAGCGGCGAACAGCTCAGCAGCTATGAATATGGTCTGCTGCAGGTGCCCGTTTTTGGCGCGCTCATTGCCGGTAATCTGGTGTTGGCGCGTTTAACCTCCCGACGTACGGTTCGCTCGCTGATCGTGATGGGCGGCTGGCCTATCGTCGCGGGGCTGATCATCGCCGCGGCGGCGACGGTGGTTTCATCCCATGCTTATTTATGGATGACGGCGGGATTAAGCGTATACGCTTTTGGCATTGGGCTGGCGAATGCCGGACTGGTGCGTCTGACGCTCTTTTCCAGCGATATGAGTAAAGGAACGGTCTCGGCGGCGATGGGAATGCTACAAATGCTGATTTTTACCGTTGGCATTGAAGTCAGTAAACACGCCTGGTTAAGCGGCGGCAATGGGCTATTTAGCCTGTTTAATCTGGCAAACGGTATTCTTTGGCTACTGCTGATGCTGGTCTTCTTAAAAGATAAGCGGACGGGGAATTTGCAAACAGTCTGAGAGAGCGGCTACGCCTGATAAGCTTTCTGTTATCAGGCATAGAGAGGCATCCGCTAGACGTTGAACGGCGGCTCGTTGTTTAATACGCTGTCGATGATATCCAGCACGCCTTCCTGGTTGTTCGATCCGGCGCAGTATTTCGCCGCCGCCGCGACCGCTTCGCTGGCGTGCGACATGGCAAAACTAAACCCGGCCTGACGCAGCATCTCAATATCGTTGCCGCCGTCGCCGAATACCACCACTTCACTATCATGAATGCCCCAGCGCTGTTGTAACAGACGCAGGCCGTTGGCTTTATGCACGCCGGGAATTATTAAATCAATACTGCCATAGCCGGTATGAACGGGGACCATGATATCGCCAATGGCGTCGTGCAGCGCCGCCTGTACTTCCGGTATCCGTTCATCGGTAATATTAAGGCCGAATTTGAAAAAGACATCGTTGATATTATTAAAATTATCCACAAACTCCAGACGATGATAATACATTGCCGCAACGGCTTTTAACGCATCGTTGTACCGTTTCAGCGTGTAGGCGCTGTTTTTTCCACAGGCGATAATCTCCACATCGGCGCGTGTGAGCAGGTGTTCGACAACCGTCTGGAAGTCGGCTTTTGTCAGCTCGCCGTTAAAAACATCCTCTCCTTCGCTGACCACCCAACCGCCGTTTTCCGCGACAAAAGCGATTTCGTGCGCAATTTCCGGAAAGAAGGAGATTAACTGGTAATACTGGTTGCCGCTGGCCACGACAAAGCGAATGCCTTGCCGCTTCATTTGTTGGTACTGCGCCATAAACCGGTCACGGTTATAGGTTTTTTGATCGCTCAGAAAAGTGCCGTCCATGTCGACGGCGATTAATTTGATACTCATGCGTTATGCTCCATCACCGGTTGCGGAGTCGATACAGGTTTGGCGACGGCCTTCGCCACCAGCGCCGCCAGAATAACCAGCGCCAGCACAACCATCATGGCGCTGCGTAATCCATAATGCTCTCCCAGATAGCCCAACAGCGGCGGCCCGACCAAAAACGCCAGATAGCCGGTCGTGGCGACAACGCTCACGCGCGTCGGCGCGTCGGGACCGGTATCGCTGGCGGCGGAAATGGTCAGCGGGAAGCCGAGCGAAGCGCCTAAGCCCCAAAGAATGACCGAGACGCCGGCGACCCAGTCGCTATCGACAAAAATAATCAGGCCAATGCCCAGCGCTCCCATCAACGCGCTGGCGCGAACAACCGTCACCCGGCTATAGCGGTCAATAAACCAGCCGCCGGTAAAGCGGCCAACGGTCATACCAAGCGTGAAACCGGCGTAGATCAGAGAGCCGGAGGTTGGGCTAAAACCGTGTCCGTCTACCATCAGTAGCGGCAGCCAGTCATTCGCAGAGCCTTCGGCGAATGCCATTGCCAGCACCACCACGCCAATAAGCAAAAGCTGGATGTCCCGATAAAAAGGTAATCCTTTTTCCTGAAGGTGAGCATCTTCCGATGCGTTTTTACCCGTACCGTCAGGGATCGCCCGAATGGCGATAAAAATGGGCGCGATCGCCACGGCAGCCGCGAGGATGATATGGATGTTAGCCGGGACGCTTAATGCGGTTAACGCCATGCCGACACCAGCGCCCGCCAGCGTGCCGAAACTGTAGAAACCATGCATCATCGGCAGAACGGTTTTATTCAGCTCGCGTTCGACCGCCGCGCCTTCGACATTAATCGCCACTTCGGCTGCGCCAAAACTGGCGCCGAAGACGGCTAATCCAAGGGCAAAAATCAGCGGCGAGGCGCACCACAGCGCGATGCTAAGAATAACCATCCCGGTTACTGCGCAGGTCATCGTCGTGCGAATAACCTTCCGGGTGCCAAATCGTTTCACCAGCCAGGCGGAACAAAGAATACCGCTCATTGAACCGATAGAAAGCCCGAATAAGACCGCCCCCATTTCCGCGGTAGAGACGGAAAGAATATCCCGAATAGCAGGCGTTCGGGTTGCCCAGGAGGCCATCAGCAGTCCGGGTAAAAAGAAGAACATAAACAGCGCCCAGGTACGGCGTTTTAAGGCGTTACGTGAGGAGAGGACGGTCATAGCGTCAGGCCAGAAAATAGAAGCGAGAGGTAAACATTAGCAAGCTTGTGTACATTTGTACATATCGTCGTCATACTTCGTTGTGCAGACAGTTTTTACTGTCTATTTTTTCAGCGTAAGCGGCAGGCTACTATAGCCTGCATCCTGAATGAGATGTGGAACTCATCATGAAAGAAAATGCCGTAAGACGCGCCAATGATCCTAAGCGACGGGAAAAAATAATTCAGGCCACACTGGAAGCGGTAAAGACCTATGGCGTTCATGCCGTGACGCACCGGAAAATCGCCGCTATCGCTCAGGTGCCGCTTGGCTCAATGACCTACTATTTTGCCGGTATGGATGCGTTATTGAGTGAAGCTTTTACACTTTTCACCGAAAACATGTCTCGTCAATACCAGGACTTTTTTGCGCAGGTGACGGATGCGGAGGGGGCGTGCCAGGCGATAACGGAAATGATTTACGGTTCGCAGGTTACGACGCCGGATAATATGGCGTTAATGTATCAGTTATATGCCTATGCCAGCGATAAGCCAGCGTTAAAAATAGTCATGCAAAACTGGATGCAGCGTAGCCAGAATACGCTGGCGCAGTGGTTTGACGCGCAGACTGCCCGCGCGCTGGATGCGTTTATCGAGGGGATGACACTGCATTTTGTAACGGATCGAACGCCGCTGGCGCGTGAAGCGATTTTACAGATGGTAAAGCGAATCGCCGGAGAGTCAATGTCGTGTCACTCTGCGTCAGGCAACAAAAAACCCACCAACCTTGAACCGAAATGGCGGGGTTGATGGGCTCCACAAAATGGGGACATCAAAGAAAAGCAGTGGCAATAGGTATGACTGATGCTTTAACGAAAAGTTCGACCTATTGGCAAAATTTTTCCACTTAAAGGCAAACTTCAGTTTTATCCTAACCCCGGCCAGATGATGACAATAAGCGTCCCCGCCAGCGTTAGCAGAACGTTGGCGATGGCGTAAGTCCCCGCATAACCCAGCGCTGGAATATTGCTGCGCGCCGTATCGCTAATGATTTCCATCGCCGGGGCGCAGGTACGCGCGCCCATCATGGCGCCGAACAGCAGCGCCCGGTTCATGCGCAGCACATAAGCGCCAAACAAGAAGCAGATCACCACCGGTACCAGGCTGACGACAAGCCCGGCGATCAGCATTTGTCCGCCGACCGCGCCCAGACCGTTGCTGATACCGCTGCCGGCGCTTAAACCAACGCCTGCCATAAATACCATCAAGCCGAATTCTTTCACCATGTTAAGCGCGCCCTGCGGAATATAACCAAAGGTAGGATGGTTAGCGCGCAGGAAACCGAGCATGATCCCGGCGAACAGCAATCCGGCCGCGTTGCCGATGCCGAAACTAAAATTGCTGAACTGGAAGGTAATCATCCCGATCATTAACCCGATGATAAAAAAAGCGCAGAAGGCGAGCAGGTCCGTCACCTGACTATGGATCGAAATAAAACCAATGCGATCGGCGATGGTTTTTACGCGTCTGGCGTCGCCGCTCACCTGTAACACGTCGCCTTTATTCAGCACGACGTTATCGTCGATAGGCATTTCGATCTGGCTGCGGATGACGCGGTTAAGGAAGCAGCCATGATCGGTCAGCTTGAGCTGAGCGAGGCGGCGACCGACCGCATTGTGGTTTTTCACCACAATTTCTTCCGTCACGATGCGCATATCAAGCAGATCGCGATCAAACACTTCCTTACCATTACGGAAGCTGGGATCGAGCCTGGCGTGCGCGTCCGGATAGCCGACCAGCGCAATCTCATCGCCCATTTGCAGCACCGCATCGCCATCCGGGTTCGCCAGAATACCGTTACGGCGAATACGTTCGATATAGCAGCCTGTCTGGCGGTAAATACCCAGCTCGCGCAAGTTTTTGCCGTCAGTCCAGGCCACCAGTTCCGGGCCAACCCGATAGGCGCGGATAACCGGCAAATAAACTTTGCGATTAGCATCGGTATCCAGACCGCGCTCGCGAGCAATTTGCTGGGCGCTGGTTTGCAAATCCTGATGCTGTAGTTTAGGCAAGTAACGCGCGCCCACGATCAGACTGACCAGCCCAATCAGATAGGTCAGGGCATAGCCCAGGCTCAGATTATCAAGAGCGGAGGAGAGTTGGGTGCTGGCGATGCCGGAATGTCGCAGGGTATCGCCTGCGCCAACCAGCACGGGCGTGGATGTCATTGAGCCGGCCAGCATACCGGCCGTCAGGCCGATATCCCAGCCGAATAGCTTACCAAGGCCTAAGGCGATTAGCAGAGCGCTACCGACCATGACCAGGGCAAGCATCAGATAATTTTTACCGTCACGAAAAAAAATCGAAAAAAAGTTGGGGCCAGCCTCGACGCCGACACAAAAAATAAACAGCATAAATCCCAGATTTAGCGCGTCGGTGTTAATACTGAAGTGTTGCTGCCCTAATAATAGAGAGACCACTAAAACGCCAATGGAATTACCAAGTTGGACTGAACCCAGACGTAACTTGCCAAGACACAGGCCAAGAGCCAGGACCACAAATAATAACAGGATGTAATTCCCATTTAACAAATCTGCGACGTTTATATTCACGGAGACTAACTTCTTGTTTACGAGTAAGCTGTTGAAAGAAATGGTAATTTACGCTACTGTTTTTATCATGAATTAAGGGTGCAATCGTATTGCATACAGCATCCAAATAAAAACAACACAACAATATATCCTGCTAGTTTAATCTTATTGCGTACTAACGGCTATAAGAATCGTGCAGGTGTGTTTTTGGCATGGAATGCCACATGACTTTATCTGACTGGATGCCTCACGGCGGAAAGCGTGTTCGATAGAGAGTGTCAGGAGGAACGATTGAAACATAAACACGGGTGGGCAAGCGTTGTCTGCTGCTTTGTACTCTTTATTGTGGTGTGTCTTTCATTAACTATGCATGTACAAGGCGCTTTTCGCGCGGCAGGGCATCCTGAGATTGGACTGTTATTTTTTACGTTGCCTGGTGCGGTGGCCAGTTTTTGTTCTCACCGACGCGAGGTGATCCGACCGCTGATCGGGGCGATGCTGGCGGCGCCGTTTTGCCTGGTGTTAATGCGCGTGGTATTTATGCCTACCCGATCGTTTTGGCAAGAACTGGCGTGGTTATTTAGCGCCGTATTCTGGTGTGCGTTAGGCGCGCTCTGCTATTTGTTTATTAGCAGCCTGTTTAGCCACCGGCGAAAAAAACGCCGATAGCGCCCTCCGGTAGAGGGCGTTGCCAGAGCAATCAGGCGAAAAGATTCAGATTTTCTTTTGCCCATGCTTCAAAATCCGTACAGCCGCCGATATGTTTTTGATCGACAAAAATCTGCGGTACGGTTTCTACAGGTTTACCTACGGTTTTTTCCAAATCCGCTTTAGTAATGCCTTCAGCATGGATATCAATATAGCGGTAGTTAAAATCGTCGCGTTCTTTGCTCAGTTTTTCCGCCAACTCTTTTGCACGCACGCAATAAGGGCACCCTGGGCGGCCAAAAATAACAGTAAACATATCTCTCCTCGAACATAAAGCCAGACGGCGAACAGGTGTTATCATGCCGCGATTTACGGCAGATGAAAAGCAGGTTACGCCTGTTCCTTTGATAACCCAGGGCTATATCTGTTAAGCACGCCGGACCAGAACGTTCTACACTGTGCGTCAGTTAACCGGGAGGCTTGATATGCGCACGATTGGCGTGTTACCCAAAAGCATACTGATACTGGAATGCCTCGGTATGATTTTGCTGGCGCTTGCTCTGCTATCGCTTAATCATTACCTTACGCTGCCCGCGCCGTTCAATACGTCGCTGGCTGGCGTATTGATGGTTTTCCTGGGCGTCGTGTTGATCCTCCCCGCCGCGGTGGCGATGATGTGGCGTATTGCGCAGTTACTGGCGCCGCAGTTGATGAAACGTCCACCCGACATTTCTTCCCGTTCAGATAGAGAAAAGCATAATGAGTCCGACCATTGAACTTCTTTGTGGCCATCGTTCTATTCGCCATTTCACCGATGAACCCGTGACTGACGCGCAGCGAGAGGCCATTATTGCCGCCGCGCGCAGCACGTCCAGTTCCAGTTTTTTACAGTGCAGCTCTATTATCCGTATTACCGATCGGGCGCTGCGCGAGGCGTTAGTGCCCCTGACGGGAGGGCAAAAGCATGTGGCGCAGGCCGCTGAGTTCTGGGTATTTTGCGCCGATTTTAATCGTCATTTGCAGATCTGCCCTGACGCGCAGTTGGGGCTTGCCGAACAACTGCTGCTCGGTGTCGTCGATACGGCGATGATGGGGCAAAATGCGCTGACGGCGGCGGAATCACTGGGATTAGGCGGCGTGTATATCGGCGGCATCCGTAACAATATTGAGTCTGTTACCGAACTGTTAAAATTGCCGAAGCATGTATTGCCGCTCTTTGGCCTGTGTTTGGGATGGCCTGCGGATAATCCGGATCTGAAACCGCGCCTGCCTGCTGAGCTTGTGGTTCATGAGAACCAGTATCAACCGCTTGATGAAAAGCTGCTGGCGCGCTATGACGAGCAGTTGGCTGAGTATTATCTGACCCGCGGCAGTAATACGCGACGCGATACCTGGAGCGATCATATCCGTCGCACCCTGATTAAAGAAAATCGCCCATTTATCCTTGAATATTTGCATAAACAGGGCTGGGCGACGCGCTAAAACCTGCGGGCCAGTGTATGATACGCGGGCTTTTCAGGGTTTTCAGCGAGGTGCAGGGTGAAAATTGCCATATTGTCCAGGGATGGAACGCTCTATTCTTGCAAACGTCTGCGCGAAGCGGCGATGCGGCGCGGCCATCTGGTCGAGATACTCGATCCTCTTTCCTGCTATATGAATATTAATCCGGCTGCGTCGTCGATCCATTACAAGGGGCGTCGTCTGCCCCATTTTGACGCCGTTATTCCCCGTATTGGTTCGGCCATTACCTTTTATGGTACCGCTGCGCTACGTCAGTTTGAGCTACTGGGTAGCTATCCGCTGAATGAATCCGTCGCTATTACCCGCGCGCGCGATAAGCTGCGATCGCTACAACTTCTGGCGCGCCAGGGGATCGATCTCCCCATTACCGGGATCGCCCATTCGCCGGATGATACCAGCGATCTTATTAAGATGGTTGGCGGGGCGCCGCTGGTCGTGAAGCTGGTAGAAGGCACGCAAGGGATCGGCGTGGTATTGGCGGAGACGCGTCAGGCTGCTGAAAGTGTTATTGATGCGTTTCGGGGGCTGAATGCCCATATCTTGGTTCAGGAATACATTGCCGAAGCTAAAGGATGCGATATTCGTTGTCTGGTCGTCGGCAATGAGGTTGTGGCGGCGATTGAGCGGTGCGCGAAAGCCGGTGATTTTCGCTCCAATCTTCATCGTGGCGGGGTGGCCAGCATCGCGACGATCACGCCCCGTGAACGGGATATCGCCATCAAAGCCGCACAGACGCTGGGGCTGGATGTGGCGGGTGTCGATATTTTACGCGCCGCGCGCGGGCCGCTGGTGATGGAGGTGAATGCCTCGCCGGGACTGGAAGGTATCGAAAAGACTACGGGCGTGGATATCGCGGGGCGAATGATTCAGTGGATAGAACGTCACGCTACGCCTGAATTTTGCCTTAAAATCGGCGGCTAATCGCAATCGTGGATTCCGCCGTAGTACGAAGCACGCTTTTTGCGTAAGCTGTGCCGGTAATTTTTTCATCGTCATCGTAAGAGGTAGCACATTATTATGATATCACTGGTCGTTCCCACTCTGGATACGTTGCGTCAATGGCTCGACGACCTGGGCATGAATTTCTTCGAATGTGATACCTGCCAGGCGCTGCATTTGCCGCATATGCAGAATTTTGACGGCGTCTACGATGCTAAAATCGATTTGGTGGACAACACCGTTCTTTTTTCCGCGATGGCGGAGGTCAGGCCTTCCGCGTTGCTGCCGCTGGCGGCCGATCTCTCTGCTATCAACGCCAGTTCGTTGACGGTAAAAGCCTTTCTCGATATGCAGGATGATAATCTGCCAAAACTGGTTGTGTGCCAGTCTTTATCCGTTATGCAAGGCGTCACCTACGAACAGTTCGAATGGTTTGTTCGCCAAAGTGAAGAGCAGATTTCTATGGTGATCCTTGAGGCCGGGGCGCATCAGCTTCTGTTTAACGCGGAAGAAGACGCGCAAAAAACTAGCGCGGTTGACCATTTTCTTCACTGATCCCTCCCGATAATCAGGCAGTCGCTGCCAGCGCGGCTGCTGTTTACGTTTTTTTATGCTGCCGTTAACCTTTATTTAAAGAATTATTCACCTCCTTTCTGACCATTTCGCTTTATCACATAGACAAAACCTGCATAAAAAATTGATAAAAGGCGTTTTTTAATCTGGGCTATAGCCTCAAACCTTAGCTAAAGTTATTCTTGCGAAGCTTCTATAGCGAGCTTGATGGCAGGGAGGGCGACCTCTCTTCTTCATTTGTATCAAATGAAAAGGTATGCACATTTCAGGCATGTTTTAAACCACGCCTAATGGGTTCATTTGTTAACGGATTTCAGAAGGAAAGCGATGATGACCGCCTTAAAGAAAAAATGGCTATCGGGTCTGGTTGCGGGTGCTCTGATGGTCGTCTCTGTCGGCACGCTCGCTGCCGAACAAAAAACGCTGCACATTTATAACTGGTCAGATTATATCGCGCCGGACACGGTGGCGAACTTTGAAAAAGAGACCGGGATTAACGTTATCTATGATGTCTTTGACTCTAACGAAGTGCTGGAAGGCAAGTTAATGGCAGGCAGCACCGGGTTCGATCTGGTGGTGCCATCGGCCAGTTTTCTTGAGCGCCAGCTCACCGCGGGCGTTTTTCAGCCGCTGGATAAAAGCAAACTTCCCGGCTGGAAAAACCTCGATCCTGAACTGCTGAAACTGGTAGCGAAGCACGATCCTGACAACAAATACGCCATGCCCTATATGTGGGCCACGACGGGCATTGGCTATAACGTTGATAAAGTGAAAGCGGTGCTGGGGGATGATGCGCCAGTGAATAGCTGGGATTTAGTCCTCAAGCCGGAAAATCTGGAGAAGCTAAAAAGCTGCGGTGTCTCTTTCCTTGATGCGCCTGAAGAAATTTTTGCCACCGTGCTGAACTATCTGGGTAAAGATCCGAATAGCAGCAAAGCGGATGACTACACCGGCCCGGCAACCGATCTGTTGTTGAAGCTACGGCCAAACATTCGCTATTTCCACTCCTCGCAATACATTAACGATCTGGCTAATGGCGATACCTGTGTGGCCATCGGCTGGGCGGGCGATGTCTGGCAGGCCGCTAACCGGGCGAAAGAGGCGAAAAATGGCGTCAATATCTCTTTCTCGATCCCCAAAGAGGGGGCAATGGCGTTTTTTGATGTGTTTGCCATGCCGGCTGACGCCAAAAATAAAGACGAGGCCTACCAGTTCCTTAATTATCTGCTGCGCCCTGATGTGATTGCCCATATTTCCGATCACGTTTTCTACGCCAATGCGAATAAAGAGGCGACGGCGCTGGTCAGCCAGCAGGTGCGCGATAACCCGGGAATTTATCCGCCGGCGGATGTGCGGGCCAAGTTGTTTACCCTGAAAGTGCAGGAGCCGAAGATTGATCGCGTCCGCACCCGCGCATGGACGAAGGTGAAAAGCGGTAAGTAATTTATTAACGGTATGGCCTGATAAGCGTGCGCTATCGGGCATTCCACCGTTTGTATCGTTTGATTGTGTTATGCCGGAGAGCGCCTTGTGAATGATGTCCCCCACCGCCCGCAGGTGAAAACCCGTAAAGCGCTGACGCCGCTTCTGGAAATTCGCAACCTGACGAAGTCATTCGACGGGCAACATGCTGTCGATGATGTCAGTCTGACTATCTATAAAGGCGAGATTTTTGCCCTGCTGGGCGCGTCAGGTTGTGGAAAATCGACTCTGCTACGGATGCTGGCAGGTTTTGAACCGCCGAGCAGCGGGCAAATTATGCTCGACGGCGTCGATCTGGCGCATGTTCCGCCGTATCAGCGTCCGATTAATATGATGTTTCAGTCCTATGCGTTGTTTCCGCATATGACGGTAGAGCAGAACATCGCTTTTGGTCTGAAGCAGGACAAACTGCCAAAGGCGGAGATTACCAGCCGCGTCAATGAGATGCTGGGTCTGGTGCACATGCAGGAGTTTGCGAAACGTAAGCCGCATCAGCTTTCCGGCGGTCAGCGTCAGCGCGTGGCCCTGGCGCGCAGCCTGGCGAAACGTCCTAAGCTGCTCTTGTTGGATGAACCGATGGGCGCGCTGGATAAAAAATTACGCGACCGGATGCAGCTTGAAGTGGTGGATATCCTTGAGCGCGTCGGCGTGACCTGCGTCATGGTGACGCACGATCAGGAAGAAGCCATGACGATGGCGGGGCGCATTGCCATCATGAACCGTGGAAAATTTGTGCAAATTGGCGAACCGGAGGAGATTTACGAGCATCCGACGACCCGCTACAGCGCCGAATTTATCGGATCGGTAAATGTTTTTGAGGGCTTACTGAAAGCGCGTGAAGAGGACGGTCTGGTCATTGACGCACCTGGTTTGGTTCATCCGTTAAAAGTCGATGCAGATGCCTCTGTCGTTGATAATGTGCCGGTATATGTGGCGCTACGTCCGGAAAAAATCATGCTGTGTGAGTCGCCGCCTGCCGATGGCTATAATTTCGCCGTCGGCGAAGTGGCGCATATTGCGTATCTCGGCGATCTGTCTATTTATCATGTGCGGCTAAAAAGCGGGCAGATGATCAGCGCTCAACTGCAGAATGCGCACCGTTACCGGAAAGGGTTACCGACCTGGGGCGATGAAGTGCGTTTGTGCTGGGAAGCGGATAGCTGCGTGGTCTTGACGGTATAAGGGGGAAACATGAGCACACTTGAACCTCCGGCACGCATCAGTAAACCTGGCGGCGCGGCGCTATGGTTGGCGCGAATGCAAATGAAACATGGGCGTAAGCTGGTTATTGCTTTGCCTTATATCTGGCTCATTCTGCTGTTTTTACTGCCGTTTCTTATCGTCTTTAAGATAAGTCTGGCGGAAATGGCGCGGGCGATCCCGCCGTATACCGATCTGCTGGAATGGGCTGACGGTCAGTTGTCGATTACGCTCAACCTCGGCAATTTTTTGCAACTGACCGACGATCCGCTCTATTTCGAAGCCTATCTGCAATCGTTACAAATTGCCGGTATTTCCACAATCTGCTGCCTGCTGCTGGGCTACCCGCTGGCGTGGGCGGTGGCGCACAGCAAGCCCTCCACGCGCAATATCCTGCTGCTGTTGGTGATTCTGCCCTCGTGGACGTCTTTTTTAATACGCGTCTATGCCTGGATGGGCATTTTGAAAAACAACGGCGTGCTGAACAATGTGTTGCTGTGGCTTGGGGTTATCGATCAGCCGCTGACGATCCTGCACACTAACCTGGCCGTCTATATCGGCATTGTTTATGCTTATCTGCCGTTTATGGTACTGCCCATTTATACCGCATTGACGCGCATTGATTATTCGCTGGTGGAAGCGTCGCTGGATCTCGGCGCCCGACCGCTGAAAACATTTTTTAGCATCATTGTCCCGCTCACCAAAGGCGGAATCATCGCCGGCTCGATGCTGGTTTTTATCCCGGCGGTGGGCGAGTTCGTGATCCCGGAACTGCTTGGCGGGCCGGACAGTATCATGATTGGTCGCGTCCTGTGGCAGGAGTTTTTCAATAACCGCGACTGGCCGGTTGCTTCTGCGGTCGCCATTATTATGTTGCTGCTGCTGATAGTACCGATCATGTGGTTCCATAAACATCAGCAAAAAAGTGTGGGGGAGCACGGATGAATAACTTACCGGTCGTTCGCTCGCCCTGGCGCATTCTGATTCTGGTGCTGGGGTTTACTTTTCTCTATGCGCCGATGTTAATGTTGGTGATTTACTCGTTTAACAGTTCGAAGCTGGTGACGGTGTGGGCGGGATGGTCGACGCGCTGGTATGGCGAGCTCTTTCGGGATACCGCCATGATGAGCGCAGTGGGACTAAGCCTGACAATTGCCGCCTGTGCGGCGACGATGGCGGTGGTGCTCGGTACCATTGCTGCGGTGGTGATGGTGCGATTTGGACGGTTTCGCGGCGCAAACGGCTTTGCGTTTATGATCACCGCGCCGCTGGTGATGCCGGATGTGATTACCGGGCTGTCGCTGCTGCTGCTGTTTGTCGCGCTCGGTCATGCTATCGGCTGGCCCTCCGATCGCGGGATGCTGACCATCTGGTTGGCGCATGTCACTTTCTGTACCGCCTACGTGGCAGTGGTGATCGCTTCGCGATTACGCGAACTGGATCGTTCGATTGAAGAGGCGGCGATGGATCTTGGCGCGCCGCCGTTGAAAGTCTTTTTTGTCATTACGTTACCGATGATCATGCCAGCGGTGATCTCGGGCTGGCTGTTGGCCTTTACGCTCTCTCTTGACGATCTGGTGATTGCCAGCTTTGTTTCCGGTCCCGGAGCCACCACGCTACCGATGCTGGTTTTCTCCAGCGTGCGCATGGGTGTGAACCCGGAAATCAACGCGCTGGCGACGTTAATCCTCGGCGTGGTAGGAATCATCGGATTTATTGCCTGGTACCTGATGGCGCGAGCGGAAAAACAGCGGATTCGCGATATCCAGCGTGCAAGACGCGGCTGAAGCCACTAAAATCTTCCACTATGGCAATGCGTTGCCGCGCGAGTCGCGGCATCATTTTCAGGGAAGACATTCATTGGGATTTATAAAGCAATCAACCTCATCACATGCCCGTTTAAATGTGCCTACGCTGGTGCAGGTTGCGGCTATGGCGATTATTTTGATTCGCGGTCTCGATGTGCTGATGATTATGAATACCCTCGGCATACGCGGGATGGGCGAGTTTATTCATCGCAGCGTGCAGACGTGGAGCTTAACCCTGGTCTTTCTGGCCAGCTTAGTGCTGGTCTTTATTGAAATTTATTGTGCGTTTTCGCTGGTGAAAGGCCGTAGCTGGGCGCGCTGGGTGTACCTGGCGACACAAATTATTGTGAGTGGGTATCTGTGGGCGGCGTCGTTAGGCTACGGGTATCCGGAGTTGTTTAGCATCGCGGGAGAATCGAAGCGTGATATCCTGCATTCCCTGGTCATGCAAAAACTCCCCGATCTTTTAATTCTGTTTCTGCTGTTTATTCCCGCTCCCAGCCGTCGGTTCTTCCGGCTGCAATAATGTGTATAATCGTCGCCCCGGATAATATGAAGGTTTTTTGGTATGCAGTGCGCACTCTATGACGCGGGTCGCTGCCGTTCCTGTCAATGGATTACGCAGTCGGTTAACGAACAACTTTCCGCAAAAACAGCCGATTTACATCGTTTGCTCGCCGGGCTGCCTGTTGAACAGTGGTGCGCGCCGATTGGCGGCCCGGAACAGCATTTCCGCAACAAAGCGAAAATGGTCGTGAGCGGTAGTGTAGAAAAACCGCTCTTCGGGATGCTGCATCGCGACGGTACGCCGGTCGATCTTTGCGGTTGCCCGCTGTATCCCGCCTCCTTTGCCCCCGTATTCAGCGCGCTAAAACCTTTTATTGCCCGTGCCGGACTCACGCCTTATAACGTGGCGCGAAAACGCGGCGAACTGAAATACCTGTTGCTGACGGAAAGTCAGTTCGATGGCGGCATGATGCTACGCTTCGTGTTGCGTTCAGAAACCAAACTTACGCAACTGCGCGCGGCGTTACCGTGGCTGCGTGCGCAACTGCCGCAGCTCAGAGTGATCACCGCAAATATTCAGCCGGTACATATGGCGATTATGGAAGGGGAGACGGAAATCTACCTGACGGATCAGCAGGCGCTGGCGGAACGTTTTAACGATGTGCCGCTGTGGATTCGTCCGCAAAGTTTCTTTCAGACCAACCCTACGGTCGCCAGCCGATTATATGCGACGGCGCGCGACTGGGTAGGGCAACTGCCGGTACGCCATATGTGGGATCTTTTTTGCGGAGTGGGCGGATTCGGCCTGCACTGCGCGACGCCGCAGATGCAATTAACCGGTATTGAGATCGCGCCGGAGGCGATTGCCTGCGCGAAGCAATCCGCTGCCGAGCTGGGATTGACCCGCCTTCATTTCCAGGCGCTGGATTCCACCCAATTCGCCACCGCCCAAGGCGAAACGCCCGACCTGGTATTGGTGAATCCTCCCCGCCGCGGCATTGGCAAGCCGTTGTGCGATTACCTTGCACAAATGGCGCCGCGTTTTATCATTTATTCGAGCTGTAACGCGCAGACGATGGCGCAGGATATTCGTCATCTGCCGAACTACCGTATTCAACGTGTTCAGCTTTTCGATATGTTCCCGCATACCGCGCATTATGAAGTGTTAACACTGCTTTGCAGGCTGTAGCGCCAAAAGCCAGACATACAAAATATCTATATTAACTATCTAATTATCCATAAATAATAATAACCATGATCGATCGATAAAAAACTCCGATCGATCGTGGTTATATATTACCCTATTTTTGCAAATCAAATCACAAATAATCACTTTAAATCTTTTAATGACTAATTTTGATTATTACAGTGCGTGTAAGGCAAAATTAGACAAGGTGGTTTATCGGGTAACTTTCAATAGCATCAGCGAAGCAATACGTAACGTCAGTAAAGGGGTCAATCATGACAACGAATAGGCACGCTTATGGAGGGCGTTCAGACGATGTTTGCCAAATTTATAGATGTTATTCAAACGTTTTTAACTGAACCGGCAATATTAATTGGGATATTAGTCGGTGTTGGCTATGCGCTGGATAAAAAGACGCCTATAAAAATTATCACCGGTATGATCAGCGCGATGGTCGGTTTGATGATGGTGTTATTTGGCGGCTTTCAATTTTCAGCCACTTTTAAACCGGTTGCAGAGGCAGTCAGCAAGGCTTATGGCGTGCATGGATACTTAATGGATTCATACGCCATGAAAGCCGCGACGCAAATAGCGCTGGGCGATAATTTCGGCTATGTAGGATACGTTTTTGTACTGGCGTTTTTTACTAACCTGTTATTAGTTTTATTTGGCCGTTATACCGGCGCAAAAGGTATATTTCTTACCGGTAATACCGGGGTCTCTCATTCACAGGCAGTACTGTGGTTAATCGTCTTCTGGCTGGGGTTCGGTTGGGTACAATCCATTGTGATTGCCGGGGTATTGACCGGGGTATTTTGGGCGTTTTCAACCACGCTTATTGTTAAACCCATTGCCAAAGTGACCAATAACGCCGGTTTTACCATTGCGCATAACCAGATGTTGGGACTGTGGTTTTTCTCGAAATTCGCGCATAAATTCGGCGATCCGGAAAAGCATGACGCCGAAAACCTGAAACTTCCCGGTTGGTTAGCCATTTTTAACCACAACGTGACGGCAATCGCCATTGTGATGACGCTCTTCGTTGGCGGTTTTTTATTGGCGACAGGGATCGATAACGTACAGTTAATGGCGAAAGGCAAACCCTGGTATATCTATATCATCAATCTGGGCCTGCAATTCTCTATGTATATGGTCATCTTGCTGCAGGGCGTGCGGATGATGGTTGGTGAAATTAACGGTTCGTTTAAAGGATGGCAGGATCGCTTTATTCCTAATGCTATACCGGCTGTGGATGTTGCTGCTTTATTACCTTTTTCGCCGAACGCGGCCACGCTGGGATTCGTCTTTTGTACCTTCGGCACGATTTTTTCCATGGGCATTCTGCTGCTCATCCATAGCCCTATTATGGTATTGCCTGGTTTTGTTCCGCTCTTCTTTTCCGGCGGTCCCATCGGCGTATTAGCCAACCGAATGGGGGGATATCGTTCCGTTATTATTTGTACTTTCCTGTTAGGGATTATTCAGACTTTCGGTACGGTATGGGCCATTCCTTTAACCGGGCTGGCAAAAGAAGGTGTGGGCTGGACGGGAATATTTGACTGGGCGACTCTGTGGCCTGCGATTTGTGAATTACTGAAATTTATTGCTTCAACGTTCCATCTTGGTCCTTATTCCATTTAATTGATTCGGTTTATATAAAGGATTTTATTATGAAAGATTCTGTAAATATTTTATTCGTATGCGGTTATGGTGTAGGCAGTAGCGTAATGTTACAGACTGTGGTTAAAAAAGCGTTAGCAAAATATGACTTCTCTTTTGATATGGAGCATACGGCAGCGGGAGAGGTCGGTGGATTTACCGACTGGGCAGATATATATGCGATTTCGAAAAAATTGCTTGATGTCGTTAGCCTCGATCCTAAACACGGACAATATCTCATTCCCATTGAAAATATCATGGATGGCGAATCAATAGGTAAACAGATTTACGATGTGGTAGAGAAAAATTTTCCGCACCTGCTCAACAAATGAGGGTGAGTCATGAAAGCGATTATTCTGCTGTTTGACAGTCTGAATAAAAACTATTTGCCGCCCTATGGCGATTTGCTAACGAAAGCGCCTAACTTTCAACGCCTGGCGGCACATGCCGCCACCTTTGACAATAGTTATGTCGGCAGTATGCCCTGTATGCCAGCCCGTCGGGAACTGCACACCGGGCGCTATAATTTCCTGCATCGTGAGTGGGGGCCGCTGGAACCCTTTGATGATTCCATGCCGGAATTATTGAAAAAAGCGGGGATCTACACCCATCTTATCAGCGATCATTTGCATTACTGGGAAGACGGCGGCGGTAACTACCATAACCGCTATAGCTCCTGGGACGTAGTACGCGGTCAGGAGGGCGATCACTGGAAGGCAAGCGTTGGCGAGCCGCCCATTCCGGAAGTACTGCGCGTTCCACAAAAACAAACCGGAGGCGGCGTTTCCGGGCTATGGCGTCATGACTGGGCGAACCGCGAATACATCCAGCAGGAAGCCGATTTTCCCCAGACGAAAGTTTTTGACGCAGGGTGCGATTTTATCCATAAAAATCATGCCGAAGATAACTGGTTATTGCAGGTTGAGACGTTCGATCCGCATGAGCCGTTTTATACCACCGAGGAATATTTATCGCTCTATGACGATGAGTGGCAAGGCCCGCATTATGACTGGCCGCGCGGCAAAGTCAGTGAAAGCGAGGAGGCGATAGCGCATATTCGCTGTCGTTATCGGGCCCTGGTTTCCATGTGCGACCGCAATCTTGGACGTATCCTTGATCTGATGGATGAACACGATCTCTGGCGCGATACGATGCTGATTGTCGGTACCGATCACGGCTTCTTGCTGGGGGAGCACGGTTGGTGGGCTAAAAATCAAATGCCCTATTATAACGAGGTGGCGAATAACCCGCTGTTTATCTGGGACCCGCGCAGCGCGGTATGCGGAGCGCGGCGGCAGTCGCTGGTGCAGATGATTGACTGGGCGCCAACGCTACTGGATTATTTTCAGCAACCTATTCCCGCAGATATGCAGGGCCAACCGCTGGCGAAAGTCATTGCCAGTGATGAACCCGTCAGGGAAGGCGCGCTGTTTGGCGTGTTTAGCGGACATGTTAATGTTACCGACAGACGCTATGTTTATATGCGGGCCGCGCAGCCGGGGCGTGAGCATGACATTGCGAACTACACGTTAATGCCGATCAAGATGAATGCGCGTTATGATGTGGATGAACTGGGAAAATTATCTCTGGCACCTCCGTTTAACTTTACTAAAGGGCTTCAGGTATTACGTATTCCGGCCAGGGAAAAATATAAAGGAGTGAATAGCTTTGGTCATCTCTTGTTTGATCTCAGAGATGATCCGCAGCAGCAACATCCTATTCATGATGAGGCCATCGAAGCAAGGATGATCAACTTACTTATCCGTTTGATGAAAGAAAATGATGCTCCGGCGGAGCAGTATCGCCGTCTGGGTCTGGATGTTATCTAAAAACATAACAATGTTGTAAGCCGGGTACGCGTTAGCGTCACCCGGCAAGTATTAGTCCGAATGCCTGTTGATGCAGGCGCTTGAGACTGATGACAAACTGTAGAATGCCCAATGGCGCTGCGCTTATCAGGCCAGGATAGTTTCCGATGGCGGCCCGTGGGCTGAATAAGGTATTTATACTGCCATTTCGCAACACGGTGGGCTAATCACATATGTCTTACTGCGGGAACCACTGGTCGCTGATTTTCTGATAAGTGCCGTCCGCTTTAATGGCGGCCAGCGCATTATTCAGTTTTTCCAGCAACGCCTTATTGTCCGGGCGCACCGCGATGCCAAGTCCGGTACCGAAGTATTGCGGATCGGTCACTTTCTCTGTTGCCGGACCCAGTTGCGGATTCGTTTTCAGCCACTCATTGACCACTGCGGTATCGCCAAAGACACCATCAATACGGCCATTTTTCAGGTCGATAATCGCATTCTGATAGCTGTCGTAGGCCACGGTTTTGACCTCCGGATGTTTATCCTGGAGATATTTTTGATGCGTGGTGCCATTTTCCATACCGATACGCTTACCTTTTAGATCGGTAAAGGTTTTATAGGTGTCTTTTTTGGCAATCACCAGCGCAGAGTTCGCATAATAGGGATTGCTAAAGGCGACCTGTTTACTGCGCTCCGGGGTAATGTCCATTCCGGAAATGACGGCATCATATTTTCTGAATTTCAGCGCCGGGATAAGACTATCGAAAGCATGATTAGTAAAAGTACATTCTGCCTGCATTTGCTTGCATAATGCGGTTGCCAGATCGATATCGAAGCCCACAATTTTATTACTCGCATCCAGGGATTCAAACGGGGGATAGGTGGCGGAAACCCCGAAATTGATTTTTTCAGCGGCGATGCTGCCAGTGGCGAAAGAGGCGAGTAATGCGGCCAGAACTAACTTTTTCATGATGTCACTCCCGTAATCTTATGATTATGCGCCGTGTCTGCGGCATAGATTTACAATGCCATTGATTGAATTAATATGCAATAAAAATGATTAAATATTTTGAAATGGATAAAAAAAGACGGACAAGTTAACCACTTGTCCGTCGGATTTATTCAATATTATGCATCGTAGGCTTGATAAGCGCAGCGCCATCAGACCATTGTCGAACGGCGGCGAGAATGCCTTATCCTGCCTGGTTAATTGCGCCGCTCAAACGCCAGGGCTTTACGCTCAATCAAACGCATCATCAGCGTCAATAGACCGTTGACGACCAGGTAAATTACCCCTGCCGCGCCAAATACCACCACATCGTAGGTACGACCATAGAGCAACTGACTGTACCCCATGACTTCCATCAAGGTGATGGTATAAGCCAGTGAGGTACTTTTGAAGACCAGTACCACCTCATTAGAATAGGAGGAGAGGGCGCGTTTAAACGCATAGGGCAACAAAATCGCCAGCGTATCTTTCTTACTCATCCCCAGCGCGCCGCAGGACTGCCACTGACCTTCCGGAATCGCGCGAATCGCGCCATAAAATAGCTGCGTCGTGTAAGCGGCGCTGTTTAGCGACAACGCGATCAGTGCGCACAGCCACGGTTCAGACAGTAGGTGCCAGAGTAGTGGATACTCTTGTAGGGTCGGGAATTGACCGGGTCCGTAGTAGATCAGGAAAATTTGCACCAACAACGGCGTACCGGTAAACAACGTGATATAGCCGCGCACCAGCCACACCACGAACGGCGTTTTTAGCGTCAGGATGATGGTAAAAACTAACGCCAGCACCAAAGCGACGGCAATAGAAGCCACGGTCAGCGTCAGGCTGGTGTGTAGCCCTTTTAGCAGTTCAGGTAAATACTCAAGCATTAGTCCGGCCTCCGCTCAAAACGTGTCGCGCGCAGGTCTATGCGTTTGAGAATGTACTGACTGATCAGCGTAATGACCAGGTAAATAGCCGCCGCAATAATGTACCAGTTAAACGGTTCCTGGGTGCGTGTGGCAATGCTTTTGGTCTGCAACATCAGATCGTTAACGCTGATAAGGCTGACCAGAGCCGTATCTTTTAGCAACACCAGCCACTGATTACCCAGCCCTGGCAGGGCGTGACGCCACATCTGCGGCATCACCAGACGGAAAAAAATCGCCGTCTTTGATAATCCCAGTGCCTGACCCGACTCCCACTGACCAGACGGAACGGCTTTCAGCGCGCCGCGTAGCGTCTGCGACGCATAGGCCGCATACAGCAGGGACAACGCAATCACGCCGCACAGGAACGGGCTGACGTCAAAGTTCTCAATCTCCATTTGCACCGGGATCTGCGCAAAGCCGAGATGGAGGGTAAACCCGTCAGACAGCGTAAGCAGGAGTTGCGAGGAGCCGAAATAGATAAACAGCACCACCAGAATTTCCGGCAGGCCGCGCAAAATAGTGACCAGCGCGGAGCCTATCCAGGCAATCGGGCGCCATTTTACGGACTCCCAGACGGCAAAGAACATGGCTAACGCGAGGCCAATGATCAGCGCGCAGACGGCAAGGCCGACGGTCATCCCGGCGGCGCTTGCTAAAGGAAAAAATTCGTTCATCAAAGATTACTTCTGGAACCATTTGTTATAGATGGTCTCGTAAGTCCCATCTTTCTTCACTTTTTCCAGCGCAGTATTGAATTTCTGCTGCAGCTCGGTGTTGCCCTGACGTACCGCGATACCCAGGCCGGTGCCGAAATAATCTTTATCGGTGACTTTATCGCCGACCGGCGTCAGCTTAGGATTGGCTTTCAGCCATTCGGTCACGACCGCCGTGTCGCCGAAAACAGCGTCGATACGGCCATTTTGTAGATCCAGCTTCGCGTTCTGATAGCTGTCATACGGTACGGTGGTGATTTCCGGATGCTTATCCATGATGAATTTCTGGTGCGTCGTACCGTTCTGTACGCCGACTTTCTTGCCTTTCAGTTGATCGACGCTGGTGTATTTGCCCTGCTGACCCACGAACAGCGCAGAGTTGTCGTAATATGGCGTGGTAAACAGCACCTGCTTTTCACGTTCCGGCGTGATATCCATTCCTGCCATTACAGCGTCGAAGCGGCGGAATTTCAGGCTGGGGATCAGGCTGTCGAACGCCTGATTGGTAAAGGTACAGGAGGCGTCGATCTCTTTACATAGCGCGTTGGCCAGGTCGACGTCAAAGCCGACAATCTTGTTATTAGCATCCATCGATTCGAACGGCGGATAGGACGCTTCGGTCGCAAAACGAATGGTCTGGGCTGCTGTAGCGGAAAGGCTAAAGCCTGCAATTAGCGCGGCAATCAGAACTTTTTTCATTGTCATTGTCCCGAATCTTAGTGAGAGAGATAGTTTTTGAACGCTTCGGTCTGAGGGTGGGCAAAGCAACCCGCATCACCGTGCTCGACGATGTGACCATTTTCCATATAAATCACACGACTGGCGGTCTTACGCGCCACTTCGACTTCATGCGTAACGATCACCTGAGTAATGTTCGTTTCCGCCAGCTCATGAATAATGCTGACGATTTGAGCGGTAATTTCCGGGTCCAGCGCGGCGGTCGGTTCATCAAACAGCAGTACCTGCGGCTCCATCATCAGCGCGCGGGCAATCGCGACGCGCTGCTGCTGACCGCCGGAAAGGTGCAACGGATAACGATCGCTATATGGCTTCAGACGTAAACGCTCCAGCAGCTTTTCTGCGCGCGCCAGCGCCTGATCTTTTGTCAGACCCAGTACGCGGCAGGGCGCTTCAATCAGATTCTGCACAACGGTGAGATGCGGCCAAAGATTATATTGCTGAAAGACCATTCCGACATTTTGACGTAGCTCACGAATCGCCTTATCGGACGGCGTTTTCGTAAAGTCAAAATGGTTCCCGGCGATAGTCAAAGTGCCGGAGCGCGGCATCTCAAGCAGATTGAGTACACGCAGCAGCGAACTTTTACCCGCCCCGCTTGGGCCAAGCAACACCAGCGTTTCGCCTTCGGGGCAATCCAGCGTGATATCGAACAGCGCCTGATGCGCGCCGTAAAAGCAATTAATGCCGTTTAATTGAATACTCATTGACACTCGTATACTGGCAGTCTGATAGCTATTGAAGCCGCAGATAGTACCTTTCGCAGAATAGTTATGCAATATTTATGCGTTAAAAGTTAAATATATCCCACATTCTTCCCTAAACATAGCACAAAATAGCAGGAGGAATAGTAGGTAAGAAGAATTGTCGGCATCCCGTGCAGAATGCCAGACAATTTACGGGGTTATGAGTGCAAAAGCGGGGAATACTGTCTGTTAACGGTTTTCTATCGACTGGCGCAGCGTACCGGCAGGGGCATGGACATCTCCGCCCAGATAGCGAACGTCGTCAATCACCCAGCATGAGCCTTCGTGAATCATAAGCACTTCATCCTGCCAGCTTTGATCGCCCTGTTTTAACGCCACCCGCAGAGGAATGTTGCGCGCATCTCGGTTCGGAATGGTTGATGCGCTGGCGACGTTGGCGCTATCCGGCAGCGTAGCGCGGCTGGAGAACAGATCGCCGCTCATCAACTGGCGGTGTTCCGTATCGCGGCTGGCGTCGGTCAACAATTTCGCCAGGTTATCACTCAAGTAGGGGCGAAGCGCGGCGATATCATTGCTGTGGTGTTGAATACGGTAGTCGTAAAATTGTTGAGCCACGCTGTCCGGGCCGCCTTCCACACACGCGCCGATACGCGGGCCATTATCTTTGTAGGCGGGAGTGACGGTCGTACAGGCGCTAAGCAGAAGCGCGCACGGGATGAGCAAAGAGAGTTTAGAATAGCGCATGATGATTTCCTTATAGGCGATCGAGCAAAAACCGATCTACGATAATCAATTATATCCTTTCAATGATAGCGTATCAGCTTGATAATGCGTTTGAGATCGTGTGCTTAGCTAACCCGGGAGATTCACTATGCAGTTTTCAACAACCCCAACGCTGGAAGGACAAAGCATCGTGGAGTATTGCGGTGTGGTGACGGGCGAAGCCATTTTAGGCGCTAATATCTTCCGCGATTTTTTCGCCGGCATTCGGGATATCGTCGGCGGACGTTCCGGCGCGTATGAGAAAGAGCTGCGTAAAGCGCGTGAAATCGCTTTTCAGGAACTTGGCGAGCAGGCTAAAGCGTTGGGCGCCGATGCGGTGGTAGGCATCGATATTGATTACGAAACTGTCGGCAAGGATGGCAGTATGCTGATGGTCAGCGTCAGCGGAACGGCGGTGAAAACGCGCCGATGAGAGCGCTACTGTGGCTGGTGGGGCTCGCGTTGCTGTTAACAGGCTGCGCGAGCGAAAAAGGAATTATCGATAAAGAGGGATATCAGCTTGATACCCGACATCGGGCGCAGGCGGCCTATCCGCGCATTAAAGTTCTGGTGATTCACTATACGGCGGAAAACTTTGACGTTTCGCTGGCGACGTTAACGGGCCGCAACGTCAGTTCGCATTACCTGATTCCCGCAACCCCGCCATTATATGGCGGTAAACCGCGCATCTGGCAACTGGTGCCGGAACAGGATCAGGCCTGGCATGCGGGCGTCAGTTTCTGGCGAGGTGCCACGCGTCTCAATGATACGTCTATTGGCATTGAGCTGGAAAATCGCGGCTGGCGAATGTCCGGCGGGGTGAAATCTTTCGCGCCGTTTGAATCCGCGCAAATTCAGGCATTGATTCCGTTAGCGAAGGACATTATCGCGCGCTATGACATCAAACCGCAGAATGTGGTGGCCCATGCGGATATCGCGCCGCAGCGTAAAGACGATCCCGGCCCGCGCTTCCCGTGGCGCGAGCTGGCGGCGCAGGGGATTGGTGCCTGGCCTGACGCCCAGCGTGTGGCGTTTTATCTGGCTGGACGCGCGCCGTATACGCCAGTCGATACCGCAACGGTGCTTGCGTTACTCTCGCGCTATGGCTATGAAGTCAAAGCCGATATGACGGCGCGCGAGCAGCAGCGGGTGATTATGGCGTTCCAGATGCACTTCCGTCCGGCGCAATGGAACGGTATCGCAGATGCCGAAACGCAGGCGATTGCCGAAGCATTACTGGAGAAGTACGGCCAGGATTAACGCGGTAAATTTCCGTGATCGCGCAGCCAGGCGGCGGTGCGCTCAATGCCTTCGTCCAGCGTGACGATGGGCTGGTAGCCCAGCTCGTCCTGCGCGCGAGTCGTATCGAGCGTAAAATCAAAATTCAGTTTTGACACGCCGTAATGCGTTAGCGGGGGCTCTTTGGCGGATTTTTTGCCGAAGCGCTCCATACTGCGGGCGATCATATCCAGCATCGGGTAAGGCACAGAGCGAATGCGGCAGTCGATAGTCAGTTCATCAATTAACTTTTGTACGATGCTGCGTAAGGTGCGGTTTTCGCCGTTAGTGATGTTATAAGCGCGGCCAGAAGGCAGATGATCGCAGCCCGGCTGGCTGGCCAGCCACATGGCGTGGATCGCATTTTCATAGTAGGTCATATCGACCAGCGCGCTGCCCCCGTGCGGTAATAAGACGCTACCGTAATGGTGCATCATATGCGCCAGACGTGGGATAAATACTTTATCGTGCGGGCCAAACAGGCTTTGCGGACGCAACACCGTAAAACGTGTTTGCGGATTAGCCTGCGCCAGCAGATTAATCACCTCTTCGCCGGCGGCTTTACTGCGGGCGAACTCATTGGCAAACCGATGCGGACGGAAATCTTCTTTGATATCACGGTGATGGTGGTAATCAAAATAGAGTGAGGGAGAGGAGATATGAATAAAATTGCGCACGCCCCAGGCGACCGCCCATTCTCCCAGGCGGCGGGTGGCGCGAACATTCGCCAGATCGAAAGCTTGTTGGGTTCCCCAGGGCGAGGTAAAGCTGGAGCAGTGCCACAACGTGTCGATCCCGGCGAGCATCACTTTAGCCTGCGAGGAGACCAGTTCGGTTAAATCCGCATGGACGAATTCCGCGCCCATTTTTTCAAGCAGCTTGCCCATCGCTTCATTGCGACCCGTCGCTCTGACGCTGATGCCTTTATTGCGCAAAAATTCAACCGCGTTTCGACCTAAGCCGCTGGTGGCGCCGGTAACCAGTACCTTCATATCAATCCACTGTGTTTAATAAACCGTCGTGCGCATTCTTCCGTGAATTACATCGGTATGCAATGGGAAACACGAAAGAATACAGCAACTTTTTCTCATTTTTCTGTGATTTGTTCTGCAAGTCGGGCAATACGCCTTGCCATTCCCCGGAAAATAAACAGGTGCGCTGGGATCATCAGTAGCCAGTAAATCAGGCCCGGCATTCCGTGTGGATGCCACCAGGCGCGCACGTCAATTTCGCGGTAGCGACCTTTATCGTGCAGCGTGAAGCTAAGCCGCCCCAGACCCGGCGCTTTCATGCCAAACAAGAGCGTGAGCTGTTTTTCTGGCTCGACAATGATCACTTTCCAGCTATCTACCGTATCGCCAGTCTTGAGCAAAGTATGCGACGGGCGGCCTTTCGCCAGTTTATGCCCCACCAGACGGTCCATCGCGGCGCGCGTCTGCCACAAAATATTGCCGAAAAAATAGCCCTCTTTGCCACCCAGCCGATTTACGACCTGCCAGAGCGCCGATAGGCTGGCCGGGGTCTGCGCGGTAAAGCCCGCCTGCTTTGGAAAATAGCCGTATTCGGGACGCCAGCGGGCGAAGGCCAGCGCGTCGTAGCCCCAGTCGCTGGAGTTCACCAGTTTTTCTTCTTCTTTCAGCGTGCGGCGAACGGCGTCATCAAAGGTGATAAGCGTTTGGGGGATCAACTTTTTTAACGCGGCGTCATCGGCCAGCAAATCGTGCCTCAACCCCTGGATTAAGGCTTTTGCGGTAGTCGGCGGCACAGAGGTAATGACGTTTAAAAACCAGACCGAAATCCAGCGGGTCGGAAAAGGCACCGGGATCAGCGGACGCCGTTTACCGCTGACGGCCATAAAACGTTCAAACTGTTGCTGATAGCTTAATACCTGCGGCCCGGCAGCTTCCAGAATACGATGCTCGTGCGCAGGGTGGTCCAGCAAGCCGACCAGGTAGTAGAGTAAATTTTCCAGGGCGATGGGCGTGGTGCGCGAACGCACCCAGCGTGGCGGCGTGAGTATTGGCAGGTTGTAAACCATGTCGCGCATGACTTCGAAGGCGGCGGAGCCTGCACCGACGATGATCCCGGCGCGTAATTCCGTCACCGGTACGCCTGCGTCGCGCAGCGTGTCAGCCGTAAGCTGGCGGGCGCGCAGGTGATCGGATTGCTCATGTGCCGGCGCCTGCAATGAACTGAGGAAAATAAGTTGCTTAACCGGCGTCTGGCGCAGCGCGTCGCGCACGTTGAGCGCCGCCTGACGCTCATGGGCGATAAAATCGCCGCCTTCGCCCATGCCGTGTACCAGATAGTAAACGGTATCAATGTCGTGAAGCAGCGCGGGTAAATTTTCCGGCCAGTGCAGATCGACCTTATGACAACTGACGTTGGCGAGGCGCTGTTTTTCCAGACGTTCCACGCGCCGCGCCGCCGCCCGCACCTGATGCCCTTGCTGACTTAGCGCAAAGACCAGGTGCTGGCCGATATAGCCGCTGGCGCCGAGAACCAGAATGCGTTGCGCCACGTTGCTCTCCTTAGCGGGCTAAAAAGGCGCGCCAGTGGGCGACGACGTCGGCAAGCTGTTCGCGAGAGACATCCAGATGCGTCACCAGACGCACAATCGGCGCGGCGTTAATCAAGATATTCCGTTCCCGCAAATAGTCGCCAAGCGCGGCGGCCTGTGCTTCGCCAACGCGAACAAACAGCATATTCGTTTCGTGGCGCATGACCTCCGCGCCCGCTTCCCGAAGCTGCTGCGCCAGCCAGGCGGCGTTATCATGGTCCTCTTGCAGACGCGCCACGTTATGCTTCAGCGCATACAGTCCGGCCGCTGCCAGAATCCCGGCCTGACGCATTCCGCCGCCGACCATTTTACGCCAGCGCGTCGCGCGTTTAATGTAATCGCGGTTGCCGACCAGCAGCGAACCGACCGGCGTTCCGAGACCTTTTGACAGGCAGATGGTAAAAGAGTCGCAATACTGCGTAATCTCTTTTAACTCACAGCCGTAGGCAACCACCGCGTTAAAAATTCGGGCGCCGTCAACGTGCAGCGCCAGTCCACGTTCGCGGGTAAATGTCCAGGCGTCTTTCAGATACGCGCGCGGCAGCACTTTCCCGTTATGCGTATTTTCCAGACTGAGCAAGCGCGTGCGCGCGAAGTGGATGTCATCCGCTTTAATCTTCGCCGCCACGTTCTCCAGCGGCAGCGTACCGTCCGCGGCGGCGTCGATGGGCTGCGGCTGAATGCTGCCGAGCACCGCAGCGCCGCCAGCTTCATAGAGATAATTATGCGCGCCCTGACCAACGATATACTCTTCGCCGCGTTCACAATGGCTAAGCAGCGCGACCAGATTGGCCTGGGTGCCGGTGGGTAAAAAAAGCGCCGCTTCTTTATCGGAAAGGTCGGCGGCGTAGCGCTGAAGGGCATTAACGGTAGGGTCATCGCCGTATACGTCGTCCCCGACCGGGGCGGTCATCATCGCCTCGAGCATGGCGCGGCCCGGTCGGGTAACGGTATCACTGCGTAAATCAATCATGGCACATCCCTGGATTTTAAAAGGTGATGTGCATTGTTTTACCTTAGCCAGTTCGTTTTCGCCAGTTCGATCACTTCATCGCCGCGGCCGCTAATAATGGCGCGCAGCATGTACAGGCTAAATCCTTTCGCTTGTTCCAGTTTGATCTGCGGCGGGATCGCCAGCTCTTCTTTTGCCACGACCACGTCAACCAGTACCGGGCCGTCAATGGAAAACGCGCGCTGTAGCGCTCCGTCCACGTCTGCGGCTTTTTCCACGCGAATACCGGTAATGCCGCAGGCTTCGGCGATACGCGCGAAATTGGTGTCGTGCAGTTCGGTACCGTCGGTAAGGTAGCCGCCGGCTTTCATTTCCATCGCCACAAAGCCCAGCACGCTGTTATTAAAGACGACGATTTTTACCGGCAGATTCATCTGTACCACCGAGAGAAAATCGCCCATCAGCATACTGAAGCCGCCATCACCGCACATCGCGATAACCTGACGACCCGGCGCGGTGGCCTGAGCGCCGAGCGCCTGCGGCATGGCGTTGGCCATTGACCCGTGGTTAAACGAGCCCAGCAGGCGGCGCTTGCCGTTCATTTTTAGATAGCGGGCCGCCCAGACGGTCGGCGTGCCGACATCGCAGGTAAAAATAGCGTCGTCAGCGGCGAAATGACTAATTTGTTGCGCCAGATATTGCGGATGGATGGCTTTGTCGCTGAGTTTGGCTAAGTCATCAAGTCCCTTACGGGCGTCCCGATAGTGCTCCAGAGCTTTATCGAGGAATTTACGATTGCTTTTTTCTTCCACCAGCGGCAGCAGGGCGCGAAGCGTGGCTTTAATATCGCCCACCAGCGCCATGTCGACTTTGCTGTGCGCGCCAATACTGCCCGGGTTGATGTCAATCTGAATGATTTTGGCATCGCTCGGATAAAAGGCGCGGTAGGGGAACTGGGTGCCGAGCAGGATCAGCGTATCGGCGTTCATCATGGTGTGGAAGCCAGAAGAGAAGCCAATCAGGCCGGTCATTCCCACATCATAAGGGTTATCGTACTCAACGTGCTCTTTGCCGCGCAGGGCATGAACGATTGGCGCTTTTAGTTTTGCCGCCAACGCGACCAACTCCTCATGCGCGCCCGCGCAGCCGCTACCGCACATCAATGCGATATTGCTGGAGTAGCGCAGCAGTTGCGCCAGTTTTTTTAGCTCTTCCTCCGCCGGCGTGACGACGGGGTGCGGGGCATGGTACCAATGAGTGACGGCGTTTTCAGGTGCGGGTTTCAGCGCCACGTCACCCGGAAGTACGACCACGGAGACGCCGCGATTTAACACCGCTTTGCGCATAGCGATGGCGAGTACCTGCGGGATCTGCTCCGGGCTGGAAACCAACTCGCAATAGTGGCTGCATTCACGGAACAACTCCTGCGGGTGGGTCTCCTGGAAATAACCGCTGCCGATTTCACTGGACGGAATATGGGCGGCAATCGCCAGAACAGGGACGTGGTTACGGTGGCAATCAAACAGGCCATTGATCAGGTGCAGGTTGCCCGGTCCGCATGAACCGGCGCACACTGCCAGCTCGCCGGTAAGCTGCGCTTGTGCGCCGGCAGCGAAAGCGGCGACCTCTTCGTGGCGGGTTGGCATCCATTCAATGGTTCCCATACGATTAAGACTATCGCTCAGGCCGTTCAGGGAATCGCCAGTGACGCCCCAGATTCGTTTTACGCCAGCCTGTTCCAGCGTTTTGGCGATGAAAGCAGCAACGGTTTGTTTCATGGTTCTCCATCTCCTTCAATGTGATAACGGTTACAAGTTTAGTTGAAGATGACGATGACGTTTTTCTTTGGCGAAGAGAGGGGCGAAAGGATGAAGCGAGTGGTAAATCGCCCGGTGGCGCTAACGCTTACCGGGCCTACGATGGAACGTTTACCGATTATGCGAGAACAAGATCGCCCTGTGGATGGCAGGAGCAGGCCAGTACGTAACCTTCGGCAATCTCCGCCTCGCTCAGCGTCATGGTGCTGCTCACCGTATAGTCGCCGGAAACGACTTTGGTTTTACAGCAGCCGCAAACACCTGCCCGACAGGCAGCGGCAACCGGTACTTTATTACTCTCCAGCGCCTCCAGCAGCGTCGTACCGATCGGGGCATAAAATTCCTGCGCTGGCTGTAGTTTGGTGAATTTCAGGCCGCTGGTTGCCGTTTCCGCCACCGGCGTGAAGAACTTCTCTTTAAAGAAGCGCGTTACGCCAAGCGCTTTCACGCCCTGTTCGACGAAATCCATATAGGGCGCCGGGCCGCAGGTCATGATGGTGCGCGATACCAAATCCGGTACGCGCTGTAATAATTCCGTGGTCAGACGGCCCGCGACAAAACCTTCCGTGGCATGATTTTCCGCCACTAGCGTAACCGGATACTGTCGCCACTCGTCGGCAAAAATCACATCATCCGGCGAACGGACGTTAAAGATGACCTGCACATCGGCCTGCGGGCGGTATTTCGCCAGCCAGCGACGCATCGACATGATTGGCGTTACGCCACAACCGGCGGCGAGCAGCAGAAATTTATCTTCTGTTTTATCGTCACAGGTAAAATCGCCCATTGCATCAGACAGCCAGATGTAATCGCCGCGCTTGATGTCATGGGTCAACCACTGTGAACCCGTACCATCTTCAATCCGACGAACGGTCAGCGTGATATATTCACTGACGCCCGGCGTAGACGAAAGGGTGTAGGCGCGCAGCGTTTCCGCTGAGTTACGCACGCTCACCAGCGCATACTGCCCGGCGCGGTAAGGGTAGTAGTCATGGCATAATAGCGCAATTGTCCATACATCCGGCGTCTCCTGACGGATGTGATGCACCTGCATTCGCCAGGGACATTGTGAGGTTGGCATCGTCATTATTGACCTCCTTACGCGCTCAGCAATTGCTTCATGTCTTCTTCAACGGTGGTCACGGAACGCAGACCGAACTTCTCGTTGAGGATAGCCAGCAAATCCGGCGTGAAGAAGCCCGGCGCGGTCGGCCCGGTGACAATATTTTTCACGCCTAATGACAGCAGCGTCAGCAGAATCACGATCGCTTTCTGCTCAAACCAGGAGAGCACCAGCGATAGCGGCAGATCGTTGACGCCGCAGCCCAGTTTTTCCGCCAGCGTCACCGCCAGGATAATCGCGGAGTAAGCATCGTTACACTGACCGGCATCGACCAGACGCGGCAGCCCTTCGATGTCGCCGAACTCCAGTTTGTTGAAACGGTATTTACCGCACGCCAGGGTCAGGATCAGGCAGTCATCCGGTACGCTGGTGGCGAAATCGGTAAAGTAGTTACGCTCGCCGCGCGCGCCGTCACAGCCGCCGACCAGGAAGATGTGACGCAGTTTTTCACGACTGACCAGGTCAATCAGGGTATCAGCCGCGCCGAGCAGGGTCTGACGACCAAAACCGACGGTGATGAGATGCGGAATTTCGCTATACGGGAAGCCCGCCATTTGCTGCGCCTGGGCAATGACCGGCCCGAAGTCATCGCCTTCAAGATGGCTAACGCCCGGCCAGCCGACGATGCTACGGGTCCAGATACGGTCGTCATAGCTGCCCACGGTTGGGTCGATAATGCAGTTAGAAGTCATCACGATTGGGCCAGGGAAGCGGGCGAACTCGACCTGCTGATTCTGCCAGCCGCTGCCGTAGTTACCGACCAGATGCTTGAATTTACGCAGTTCCGGATAGCCATGTGCGGGCAGCATTTCACCGTGAGTGTAGACGTTAACGCCGGTGCCTTCGGTCTGCTCCAGCAGGTTGTAGAGATCTTTCAGATCGTGACCGGAGATCAGAATGCACTTGCCTTCAGTCGCTTTGACGTTGACCTGAGTCGGCGTTGGGTGACCGTATTTGGTGGTTTCACCGGCATCCAGGATGCTCATCACTTTGAAGTTCATCTGGCCGATTTCCATTGCGCACTCCAGCAGCGCGTTCATATCAGCAGGCCAGGTGCCGAGCCAGGCCATGATTTTGTGGTACTGCGCGTAAATGTCGTTGTCGTATTGACCGAGAACGTGCGCGTGTTCCATATACGCCGCCGCGCCTTTCAGACCGTACAGGCACAGCAGACGCAGGCCGAGGATGTTCTCGCCAATGGCGGCTTTGTCTTTATTCGGGGTAAATTCCGCCGCCTGACGTTGCAGTTCGCCCAGATCGTCGCTGACCAGTTGCAGATCGGCCATCGGATTGTCGCAATGCGCATTGGCATCCACGCTCAGGCACTGCGCTTTCAACGCTTCACGCAAGGCAATCGCTTCACGGGCGTAGCCGACGATACGCGGAGAGTCGAAGTTAACATTGGTCAGCGTGGAGAAAAACGCGCGCGGCGCAAAGTTATCAACGTCGTGATTAATGATGCCATATTCACGGGCCTTCACTGCCCAGGCAGACAAACCTTGCAAAGCCGCAATCAGCAGATCTTGCAGATCGGACGTTTCAGCTGTTTTACCGCACATTCCCTGCGCGTAGGAGCAGCCGTTTCCGGCTGGTGTACGGATGGTTTGTTCACATTGCACACAAAACATGGTCACACCCTTTAAAGTTATATTTAATATACATGTTTAAGGTTATGCCTGTGAACAAAGGGATAAAAGGGATTTCTGCCATAATGTGCAAGGAGATTGATTTAGCGCAATTTTGGCGGCAGATGCCTACCGCCAAAGAGGTATCAGGCCGAGAAGAACGCCATTAAGAGGGGGACCAGCAGGCTGAGGATAAAGCCATGTACAATAGCCGCCGGAACAATCTCTACGCCGCCGGAGCGCTGTAATACCGGCAACGTAAAGTCCATTGAGGTCGCTCCGCACAGGCCCAACGCCGTTGAACGGCTGCGGCGAATCAGACCGGGAATAAGCATAATGGCCAAAAGTTCGCGGGCCAGATCGTTAAAAAATGCCGCGCTGCCGATAACCGGTCCAAACGACTCCGTCAGCAAAATACCGGAAAGAGAGTACCAGCCGAAACCTGACGCCATCGCCAGGGCGGTTTTTAGCGGTAAGTCCAGGATAAACGCATTAATCACGCCGCCCAGTAATGAGCTTGCCACGACAACGACCGCGACCATCATTCCCCGGCGGTTAAGCACAATTTGCTTTAAGGTCATGCCGCTATTTCGTAACTGAATCCCCACCAGGAACAATAAAAAGATCAGCGTATATTCACTGGCTTCGGTGGCGTGCTGTAAAACAGAGAGTCCGCTCAGGCCGATGACAAACCCCAATACCACTACGCCGCACAGTTGCAGCGACTCCAGCGCCATGGCAATACGCGAAGGCAGTTTTTCCTGCTGATGATGGTGACGCCACGGGAGGATACGTTCCAGCCACAATAAGGCAGCGATATTACACAATAAAATAATCGTAATACTGACGGCGGAATAATGAAAAATCGCCACCAGATTACTGGCGAGGTTATCCAAAAACGCCAGGCTTATTCCCATAAAAAAGAGAATAAGATACACGATCCAGCTCAGTAGCCGGTTAATAAGTTGTAATGCGGCTTTATGTCGCAGTGGAATGAGATAGCCCACAATCAGTGGAACCAGAATGATTAAAAGTCCTGAAAACATGAACAGCCGGGCCCTTTTTTATTGTTTGAATAGTGTACATGACACTACCGAATTCCAGACTATCAGTAAAGCGACACCGTCAGCCGTACATTTATCAGACAGTTGCCTCAGGCAAAGGGGAGAATATCACGCCAGGTGGAAGCATTTGCCGTTATACTGCGGTGAGTTTAATGGAGTGGTGACGCTTTTCTGGAGGAAGCATGATTCTCGAACGCGTTGAAATAGTGGGATTTCGCGGTATCAACCGACTGTCGTTGATGCTGGAACAAAACAACGTGCTGATTGGGGAAAACGCCTGGGGCAAATCCAGCCTGCTGGATGCGCTGACTCTGTTATTGTCGCCGGAACTCGATCTCTACCATTTTGTCCGTGAGGATTTCTGGTTTCCGCCTGGCGACATAAAAGGACGCGAGCATCACCTGCATATTATTCTGACTTTTCGCGAAACGCAGCCAGGGCGGCATCGGGTACGTCGTTATCGAGCGCTGGAAGCATGCTGGTCGCCTTGCGAGGATGATTTTCACCGTATTTTTTATCGGCTAGAGGGCGAATGCGGCGCCGATGGCAGCGTGATGACGCTGCGCAGTTTTCTCAATAGCGATGGGCAGCCATTGCCGGTGGAAAATATTAACGATCAGGTGCGCCACCTGGTTCGTCTGATGCCAGTGCTACGTTTGCGCGATGCGCGCTTTATGCGACGTATTCGCAACGGTACAGTGCCTAATGTGCCGGATGTTGAAGTCACGGCCAGACAGCTGGATTTTCTGGCGCGTGAGTTGGCGACCCGGCCGCAAAATTTAACCGACGGGCAGATTCGCCAGGGACTGTCCGCGATGGTGCAACTGCTTGAGCACTATTTTTCGGAGCAGGGCGCAGGACAGGCGCGTCACCGACTCATGCGCCGGCGTTCGCAAAATGAGCAACGTAGCTGGCGCTATCTGGATATTATTAATCGGATGATCGACAAACCGGGCAGCCGGTCGCATCGGGTGATCCTGCTGGGGCTTTTCTCCACGCTGTTACAGGCGAAAGGGACGCTGCGGTTACATAAAGACGCGCGACCATTACTGCTGGTGGAAGATCCGGAAACCCGTTTGCATCCCATTATGCTTTCAGTCGCCTGGCAATTGCTCAATCTGTTACCGCTACAGCGGATAGCGACGACTAACTCAGGCGAATTGCTCTCGCTAACGCCGGTGGAGCATGTCGTACGGTTGGTGCGCGAATCTTCCCGCGTCGCCGCCTGGCGTTTGGGCCCGGGCGGGTTAAGCGCGGAAGATGGACGGCGCATCGCCTTTCATATCCGCTTTAATCGCGCGTCGTCGCTGTTTGCGCGTTGCTGGCTACTGGTGGAAGGCGAGACGGAAACCTGGGTTATTAATGAGCTGGCGCGTCAGTGTGGACATCATTTTGATGCGGAGGGCATTAAAGTCATTGAGTTTGCTCAGTCCGGTCTGAAACCGCTGGTGAAGTTCGCCCGCCGTATGGGAATCGAGTGGCATGTCCTGGTGGATGGCGACGAAGCGGGGAAAAAATATGCCGCGACGGTCCGCAGTCTGCTTAATAACGATCGGGAAGAAGAACGCGAACATCTCACGGCGCTGCCTGCGCTGGATATGGAACATTTTATGTATCGTCAGGGCTTTGCCGATGTTTTTCACCGGGTTGCGCAGCTTCCGCCTAATGTACCGATGAATACCCGGAAAATTATCACTAAAGCTATCCACCGCTCGTCAAAGCCGGATTTGGCGATTGAAGTCGCGATGGAAGCCGGGCGGCGGGGAATTGACGCCGTGCCGCCGCTGTTCAGAAAGATGTTCTCGCGCGTGGTTTGGCTGGCGCGGGGCCGGGCGGATTAGCGTTTGAATGTGGCCGGAACCTGTTCGACGACGCTATCGAGTAAAGCATAGCGGCGGCGATACTCGGCCCGTTTCTTACTGGCGATCTCCGCTTCGCTTTTTCGGGCGATCGCCAGCGGTAGCGCATAGTAATTCCCTTTAATTCTTTCACCGCCTAACGATTCCCAAAACGCGTCATAGTCGGCATGCATTTGCGTCTTTTTATCCATGTATCGCCAGCTACGGTAAACGTGCGCATCGTTACTCACGGCTATAATCTGCTCCGCCTGAAAGACTTGCGCAAACTGACAGAGAGCCTCCATCACGATGCGTTTGGGAAAAAGACCATGGCAGGCTTTGGTCGCCTGCTGGATAATTTCGTGAGGGACGTCGTTTGCCGCGCCCTGTAATCCGCCGATAAATAGTGTGCGTTGTTGGTTAAAGCGACACAGAGTAAATGTGATCTCTGCCAGAATACGTAACTGTGCGTCGCGAACAACAATAGTGCTTTCACCTTCTTTATCCAGTGAGACCAGACTGACTAAATCAAGTTGAAACAACTCGCCGGTTTTAGTTTCAAATTTAGCAAGATTCAGGCCATACTGACTTAAATAGCTAACTTGTTGTTCCCGCGATAAAAGTTGGCGCATCTGTTGATAATGAAAACACAGCGCATCTAAAGCGAAATCGCGTTTAATATTTACAGCCATATAAGGACGATGTAGCCGAATAGGCAAACGCGGCTGACGAGCAAGTAACGTATTTAACTCCGGCCATTGGGTGAGATTGGTCAGTAATTGGCTGGTCGCACGCGGCATGACTAATGAGCGGATTAAAAACTTGCGACGAAAGCTGGCTTTACGCCAGAATTTTCCTGGCTGTAATTGCCCGCGCGTCAGACGAATAAATAATTGTAAAGGAGAGATGTAATCTGAAGTGTACCAGGTATTATCTGTAAGCTGTGTCATGATCGTAATCCGCGACATAAGATTGTCGAGATTGAACCACAGGAAACATTAACCAATCGTCAATACAGCCGGCGCTATCTTTATTGTGTCAGGTTTGTTTAGATACGGTTTACTTTCTGGTTAAAATTTTGCCGTCAGGGTTTCTATGCGTGCTAAGGGAAAGAAATTTAAAAAGCGTTATCTGGTCATTATTTTAATTCTTTTAGTGGGGGGGATGGTTAGCTGGCGAATGATAAATGCGCCGCTGCCAACTTATCAGACATTAATCGTGCGGCCAGGCGATCTTGAACAGAGTGTACTGGCGACTGGAAAACTGGACGCGTTGCGTAAAGTGGATGTCGGCGCGCAGGTGAGCGGCCAGTTGAAAACGCTGCTGGTCTCCATTGGCGATAACGTTAAAAAAGATCAGCTACTCGGCGTGATTGACCCAGATCAGGCGGAGAACCAGATAAAAGAGGTCGAGGCCACCCTGATGGAGCTGAACGCGGAGCGTCAGCAGGCAGCCGCTGAGTTAAAGCTGGCGCGGGTTACGCTGGCGCGCCAGCAGCAGTTAGCTAAGACTCAGGCGGTATCGCAACAGGATCTGGATACCGCGGCGACGGAGATGGCGGTTAAACAGGCGCGTATTGGCACCATAGATGCCCAGATCAAACGTAATCGGGCCTCGTTGGACACCGCGAAAACCAACCTGGAATATACCCGTATTGTTGCCCCCATGGCGGGGGAAGTGACGCAAATCACTACCCTGCAAGGACAAACGGTGATTGCAGCTCAGCAGGCGCCCAATATTCTGACGCTGGCGGATATGAGCACCATGCTGGTAAAAGCGCAGGTCTCGGAAGCGGACGTGATCCATCTTCGGGCGGGGCAGAAAGCATGGTTCACCATTGCAGGCGATCCGCAAACGCGCTATGAAGGCGTTTTAAAAGATATTCTGCCGACGCCGGAAAAGATCAACGACGCTATTTTTTATTACGCCCGGTTTGAAGTGCCGAATCCCAAAAGAATCTTGCGTCTTGATATGACCGCACAGGTTTATATTCAACTCATGGATGTCAAAAATGTGTTGATTATTCCTCTCGCCGCGCTTGGCGAACCGGTGGGCGGCAATCGTTATAAAGTGGCGCTGTTGCGTAACGGCGAAAAACGTGAGCGCGAAGTGGTCATTGGCGAGCGTAACGATACAGACGTGGAAGTGGTTAAAGGTCTGGAAGCGGGCGATGAGGTGATCATCGGCGAGAGCAGGCCAGGAGCGACGCCATGACGGCATTGCTTGAACTGCGCAATGTGAGTCGCAGCTACCCCTCCGGAGAAGAGCAGGTGGCGGTGTTAAAAGATATCTCCCTGCAAATCCACGCCGGGGAGATGGTGGCGATCGTCGGCGTTTCCGGTTCTGGAAAATCAACGCTGATGAATATCCTCGGGTGCCTGGATAAACCGACCAGCGGCACTTATCGGGTGGCGGGGCGGGACGTCTCGACGCTGGACCCGGACGCGCTGGCGCAGCTGCGGCGTGAGCATTTTGGCTTTATCTTTCAGCGCTACCATCTGTTGTCGCATTTAACGGCAGCGCAAAATGTTGAAATCCCCGCCGTCTACGCCGGCATTGAACGCAAAAAACGCCAGGCGCGCGCCAGAGAGTTGCTTTTGCGGCTGGGATTAAGCGATCGCGTCGATTACCCACCTTCACAGCTTTCTGGCGGACAGCAGCAGCGTGTCAGTATTGCCCGCGCGCTGATGAACGGCGGACAGGTGATTCTGGCGGATGAACCGACCGGCGCGCTGGATAGCCATTCCGGCGAAGAGGTGATGGCGATTTTGCGCCAACTGCGCGATCGCGGACATACGGTGATCATTGTGACGCACGATCCGCTGATTGCCGCCCAGGCGGAGCGGATTATTGAAATTCACGATGGCAAGATTGTCCATAATCCGCTCGCGCAGGAAAAGAAACGCGAACAGGGCGTTGACGCTGCCGTAGTTAATACGGCTCCCGGCTGGCGGCAATTTGCCAGCAGCTTTCGCGAAGCGCTGTCGATGGCGTGGTTAGCGATGGCCGCTAACAAAATGCGTACTTTACTGACCATGCTGGGAATTATTATCGGTATTGCGTCGGTGGTGTCGATTGTGGTGGTCGGCGACGCCGCAAAACAGATGGTACTGGCGGATATCCGCGCTATGGGCACTAACACGATTGATATTCATCCAGGCAAAGATTTCGGCGACGACAACCCGCAGTATCGACAGGCGCTGAAATATGACGATCTGGTCGCTATTCAGAAACAGCCGTGGGTTAACTCTGCGACGCCCAGCGTTTCAAAGAGCTTACGTCTTCGCTATGGCAATATTGATATTGCCGTAAATGCTAATGGCGTCAGTGGCGATTATTTTAACGTTTACGGCATGTCCTTTAGGGAGGGGAACACCTTCAATGCTGTACAGCAACAGGATCGCGCGCAGGTGGTGGTGCTGGATGCCAACACGCGACGCCAGCTATTTCCAAATAAAGCGAATGTCGTAGGGGAAGTGGTGCTGGTGGGTAATATGCCGGTTATTGTTATTGGCGTGGCGGAAGAGAAACCGTCCATGTACGGCAATAGCAATCTGTTGCAAGTTTGGTTGCCCTATAGCACGATGTCAGATCGCATAATGGGTCAGTCATGGCTTAACTCGATCACCGTTCGTGTGAAAGATGGCGTTGATAGCGATCAGGCTGAACAGCAGCTTACTCGCCTGCTCACCTTACGCCACGGTAAAAAAGACTTCTTCACCTGGAATATGGACAGCGTCCTGAAAACGGCTGAAAAAACCACCTATACTCTTCAGTTATTTCTGACGCTGGTGGCTGTCATTTCGCTGGTTGTCGGCGGCATCGGCGTTATGAATATTATGCTGGTTTCCGTCACCGAGCGAACGCGTGAAATCGGCATCCGTATGGCGGTAGGCGCGCGCGCCAGCGATGTGCTACAGCAGTTTCTTATTGAAGCGGTGCTGGTTTGTCTGGTTGGAGGAGCGCTGGGGATTAGCTTGTCGATGTTCATCGCATTTATGCTACAGCTTTTCCTGCCCGGCTGGGAGATCGGTTTTTCACTGACTGCGCTGGCGAGCGCGTTTTTATGTTCGACATTTACTGGGATACTGTTTGGCTGGCTACCGGCGAGAAACGCGGCGCGACTGGACCCGGTGGATGCGCTGGCAAGGGAGTAATCTTGCTGACGTCATTTGTCGGCCTGATAAGATGTAACAGTGTCGCTATCAGGCACTGGCGTTAAATAAAAATGCCAGCCGATCGGGCTGGCATTTTGCCTCCTGGATGTACACAATGAGACAGAGGAGCTATGCAACGGCCTCTGCTTCGATGGGCACGATGACGCTGGCGTGATTGCCTTTTGGCCCCTGGTGTACATCAAACCGGACAGACTGTCCGGCTTTAAGCGTTCTGTAACCATCCATTTGAATGGTGGAATAATGGGCGAAAATATCCTCGCCGCCGCCTTCAGGGCAGATGAAACCAAACCCTTTGGCATTGTTGAACCACTTTACAGTACCCGTTTCCATGCTTCGACATCCTTCGTAAATCTTATATAAGTAAGATGGAATGAACCGGTGACGGAGTGGGGGCTGTTCAAAACCTCACCAACTCTCGACATTACAATTTAGAGAAATCAGGCGAGGCGTCAAGCATCAGGCAGGGGGGATCGGGTAAAAATGAATCAAAAATTTGAAGCAGTTAACGCTATTGCCGGGAATGTGACAGATGTCGCGGATGGTACTGATAGATGTTAGTTATCTATCAATTGAGGTAGATTGATTATGTGCATAGACTTTGGTCAGCGGCAGATTTTCCTGCCGACAACCGTAACCGATAATGACGACTGACGATGGGTAAGACGAACGATTGGCTGGATTTTGACCAGTTGGTGGAAGATAGCGTGCGCGACGCGCTAAAACCGCCATCTATGTATAAAGTGATATTAGTCAATGATGACTACACTCCGATGGAGTTTGTTATTGACGTGTTACAAAAATTCTTTTCTTATGATGTAGAACGTGCAACGCAATTGATGCTTGCAGTTCACTATCAAGGCAAAGCCATCTGCGGCGTGTTCACCGCCGAGGTGGCGGAAACCAAAGTGGCGATGGTGAACAAGTATGCAAGGGAGAACGAGCATCCGTTGCTGTGTACGCTGGAAAAAGCCTGAATGCAGGTATAAAAATTGGGGGAGGTGCCTATGCTCAATCAAGAACTGGAACTCAGTTTAAACATGGCTTTCGCCAGAGCGCGCGAGCACCGTCATGAGTTTATGACCGTCGAGCATCTGTTGCTGGCGCTGCTCAGCAACCCATCGGCTCGCGAAGCGCTGGAAGCATGCTCCGTGGATCTGGTGGCGCTCCGTCAGGAACTCGAAGCCTTCATTGAACAAACCACACCCGTACTGCCTGCCAGTGAAGAAGAGCGTGATACGCAGCCGACGTTAAGTTTCCAGCGTGTCCTGCAACGTGCCGTCTTCCACGTTCAGTCTTCCGGGCGTAGTGAAGTGACTGGCGCGAATGTGCTGGTGGCTATCTTTAGCGAACAGGAATCACAGGCGGCTTATCTGCTGCGTAAGCATGAAGTGAGCCGTCTGGATATCGTGAACTTTATTTCTCACGGGACGCGAAAAGACGAACCGAGCCAATCTTCCGATCTCGGCAATCAGCCAACTGGCGACGAACAAGCTGGTGGGGAGGAACGTATGGAAAACTTCACGACGAATCTTAACCAACTTGCTCGCGTGGGCGGCATCGATCCGCTGATTGGTCGTGAAAAAGAATTGGAACGCGCGATCCAGGTCTTGTGTCGTCGCCGTAAAAATAACCCGCTGCTGGTGGGGGAATCCGGCGTCGGCAAAACGGCGATTGCCGAAGGGCTGGCCTGGCGTATCGTGCAGGGCGATGTGCCGGAAGTGATGGCCGATTGCACCATTTACTCGCTGGATATCGGTTCGCTGCTGGCGGGCACCAAATACCGCGGCGATTTTGAAAAACGGTTTAAGGCGTTGCTGAAACAGCTTGAGCAGGATACCAACAGCATCCTGTTTATCGATGAAATCCATACCATTATCGGCGCTGGCGCGGCGTCGGGCGGACAGGTGGATGCGGCAAATCTGATTAAACCGCTGCTTTCCAGCGGTAAGATCCGGGTGATCGGCTCAACGACCTATCAGGAATTCAGCAATATTTTTGAGAAAGACCGGGCATTAGCGCGCCGTTTCCAGAAAATTGATATTACCGAGCCTTCGGTGGAAGAGACGGTGCAAATTATCAACGGCTTGAAACCTAAGTACGAAGCGCACCACGACGTGCGTTATACCGCGAAAGCGGTGCGTGCGGCGGTCGAGCTGGCGGTAAAATATATCAATGACCGCCATCTGCCGGATAAAGCCATTGACGTGATTGACGAAGCGGGCGCTCGGGCGCGTCTGATGCCGGTGAGCAAACGTAAGAAAACGGTCAACGTGGCGGATATTGAGTCCGTAGTGGCGCGAATTGCGCGAATTCCTGAAAAGAGCGTCTCGCAGAGCGATCGCGATACGCTGAAGAACCTGGGCGATCGTCTGAAAATGCTGGTCTTCGGCCAGGATAACGCGATTGAGGCGCTGACCGAAGCTATTAAGATGAGTCGTGCGGGTCTGGGCCATGAGCATAAACCTGTCGGCTCATTCTTGTTCGCCGGGCCAACTGGCGTAGGGAAAACTGAAGTTACGGTACAGCTTTCAAAAGCGCTGGGTATTGAGCTGTTGCGCTTCGATATGTCTGAATATATGGAGCGTCATACGGTGAGCCGTTTGATCGGCGCACCTCCGGGATACGTCGGTTTCGACCAGGGCGGGCTGCTGACGGATGCGGTGATTAAGCATCCTCATGCGGTGCTGTTGCTGGATGAGATCGAAAAAGCGCACCCGGATGTCTTTAACCTGCTGCTGCAGGTGATGGATAACGGTACGCTGACCGATAACAACGGCCGTAAGGCGGATTTCCGCAACGTGGTGCTGGTGATGACCACCAACGCCGGCGTGCGAGAAACCGAACGTAAATCTATTGGTCTTATTCATCAGGACAACAGTACCGATGCGATGGGCGAGATCAAGAAAGTGTTTACGCCGGAGTTCCGTAACCGTCTCGACAACATTATTTGGTTCGATCATCTGTCTGGCGAGGTGATTCATCAGGTTGTCGATAAGTTTATCGTCGAGTTGCAGGCTCAGTTGGATCAGAAAGGCGTCTCCCTTGAAGTCAGTCAGGAAGCGCGCGACTGGCTGGCGGAAAAGGGCTATGACCGGGCGATGGGCGCACGACCAATGGCGCGTGTGATTCAGGACAACCTGAAAAAACCGCTGGCCAATGAGTTGCTGTTTGGATCGCTGGTTGATGGCGGACAGGTCACCGTCGCGCTGGATAAAGAGAAAAATGCGTTGACGTATGGCTTCCAGAGTGCGCAAAAGCACAAGCCGGAAGCCGCGCATTAATCTTCGTTTCACTGCCGTACAAACCGGGCCTTAGCGCCCGGTTTTTTTATGCCGGCTAATAGTTAGCCTGATGGCGTTGTGCTCGCGGTAGGCGGATAAGGCGCTTGTAAATTGCGCCATCATCCGGTAATCGACGGGGGGTTAATGCGAAAAAAAGCCCGCCGACAGAAGACGTTCCACGAATGTGCGGAAGCCGTGCTGGAAATTTTAGGCCCATTGAGTATGCCGCTTGTCTCATGGATGCTCTTGTTCTGCCGGGTAAGCGGTCTGCTACAGCTATACCTTCCACAGAATAATACTGTACCAGAACCTGACGTTCCCGCTCATGCTGTAAGTATCCCGCATAATCGTGCCATTCACATTTAGAGATCCTCCGGCATAATCAATCTGCCAACAAAGGAGATCGCTGTGCGTAAAGCCCGTTTTACTGAGCATCAGATCATTGCCGTAATTAAATCGGTTGAAGCCGGACGAACCGTTAAAGATGTCTGCCGGGAGGCCGGTATCTGAAGCCACCTGGTACAACTGAAAGTCCAGATACGGCGGCATGGAGGCTTCTGATATTAAAAAGATCAAGGATCTTGAGGACGAGAATCGGCGTCTCAAACAGATGTTTGCCGACCTGAGCCTTGAGAACCGGGCGCTGAAAGACGTTATCGAAAAAAGCTTTAAAACCAGCCTTTAAGCGTGAGCTGGTCACTCATCTGATAACGACATTTGGACTCAGTATCCGTCAGGCCTGCCGGAGTCTGAACCTGAGCAGAACGGTTTACCATTACCGTCCGGATACCACGTGTGACGAACCCGTTATTGTCGCGTTGCAGGCAGTGGCAGAGCGATACCCACGGTACGGTTTTCCAAAACTTTTCCAGGTTCTGCGGCGGCAGGGATACCCGTGGAATCACAAAAGGATCCATCGTATTTATTGTCTGCTGAAGCTGAATTTTCGCCGTAAAGGCAAACAACGGTTGCCGGTGCGTAATCCCTCGCCACTGGCCACACCGGAAGCGCTGAACCAGAGCTGGTCTGTCGATTTTATGCATGATGCTCTGGTCTATGGCCGTCGTTTTTGCACGTTCAATATCGTTGATGACTTTAACCGTGAGGCATTGTCGATTGAAATCGATCTGAATCTGCCAGCTTTGCGCGTGGTCCGTGTACTCGACAGGATCGCGGCAAATCGCGGCTATCCGGTCATGCTACGCATGGATAATGGTCCGGAATTTATCTCACTTGCACTGGCTGAATGGGCAGAGCAACATGCAGTAAAACTGGAATTTATTCAGCCGGGTAAGCCGACGCAGAACGCTTTTATTGAGCGCTTTAACCGAACATACCGTACAGAAATACTCGATTTTTATCTGTTCAGAACGCTGAATGAAGTGCGGGAAATTACGGAAAGATGGGTGTCAGAATATAACTGTGAACGCCCTCATGAATCACTGAACAATATGACGCCGGAGGAATATCGGCAACACAATCATTTGGTCGGGATCTCAAAAAATGCCTGGAACTAAAACGGGTCTATTTACACTATTGTTGGCGGCATGCTTTTAACTGCTAATGTAACTATTACTATTTGGTTCCTGGTATTTGCTGTTCCAGGGGTTATTGCTGCATTATCGATGGTGCTGACAAATTTTCATAAAAGTCTTGTTGATAAAAGATCTAGTAGTGTTAGCGAAAATTGTTTTTAATTGTAATCATTAGCTTTCAACTTAGGCATATAAATAAAAAAGACTGCGGAAAGGCAGTCTTTTTTATTTATATCGTGGGGGGATAAGGTTTTACTGATTGGCTCAACTAAGTGGTTCGAGATTCAATACTGATTTATGTAGAATCTGACGTAGCCATTGAATACCAAGATCACCGTCATGATGCCGATGCCACTGCAACTTCATATCGAAAGGCTCTGAAATAATAGGACATGGGAAGATCTCTACCGGAAGGTATTTAGAGTAATAGCGAGCAAAACGTTCATGAACAGTGGCAATTAAATTTGTACCGATCAGTTGCGTCATCAGCATACTGAAAGAGGGAACAATAATATCTATTCTACGTTGATATCCTGACTGGCTGATAAAAACCTCATCAAGAGCCCACCCGATCATTTTACTAAATCTTGCAACAATATGACCACTGGACAGATAATTATCCAAATTTATGCCTGATTGGCATAGCGGATTACCAGACCAGACTACGCAAACATATTGGTCGTCAAAAAGGTATTCGGCAGGATGTTGAGACGATACTAAGTTAGTTGGAGTTACAATTAGGTCAATAACGCCTATATTTAAATATTCACTGATCGGTCCATCAATAATAGAAGATATATCCAACCGAACATGCGGAGCTTGCTTTTGAATAAGAGTTATTGCATTATTCATAACTACAGTGGCGGATGCATCTGAAATATTAAGCCGAAAAGTTCTCGTTGATGTTTCAGGATCAAATTTTTGATTTTTATCGACAATTGCTTCACATTTACTGATAATATCATGGACCTCCTCTGCAAGCATTTCAGCAAAAGGAGTTAGCTCCATACGCTGTCCAACCTGGACAAGTAGTTGATCATCAAAGAATTCTCTTAGCCTTGATAAGGCACCTGATGTTGCTGACTGGCTCAAATGAACACGTTCACCAGTACGTGTGACATTACGTTCAGCTAAAAGCACATCAAGGATAATCAAAAGATTGAGATCTAAACCGCGAAGATGCATAACTTCAGGCCACATAGTAATTTTTAGTTAAAAATAGCATTTTGTAGTCGTCTAGTCGAGGTTCTTTGTGTTTTTCTACTTCAAAATGTGAGGTTACCATCTATTGTAGTTAGAACCTTCAGCGAATAAGATTTCTTATGGTTGTTGCGTAAGTGACTTTATAGCCATAAAATCCAGACCATGTGGTATTAGATTTATAGGTATGAGGGCGTTATAGTGGAAAATAATTCTATCAAAAAACGAAAAAGTGTTTCCTTAGTTCGAGAGTTATTACTCAATGAAGGCCCACACTCTCAGGCTTCTATATCGCGTAAAACTGGTTTGTCGCCAGCTATGGTTAACTATGTTGTAAAAAAACTTCGCGAACTCGGCAATGTCGATATTCATTGGGTTAATGGTCGTGAAGGTATTGTTTCACTAATATCTAAGACAGGACGGTATATTTCTATATTAGTAGCGGTTGATAAAATTAGCTGCTCATTGTTTTCATTCGAATCAGAACAGCGATTTGATTATGAGTGCTTTGTGGACCAGAATTCACCTGAAGAAAATAATCCTCATGCTGTAGTTCAAATCATAAATGATCTTTTAAAAAATCATGAGCTAAGTATTGGTGATATTTCCGGGGTCGCGATTAGTATCGTTGCACCATTGGATATCAACGGTGAAACTATTATTTCATGGTCTGCAGGCCGGTTACCTGGATGGTGCGATATTAAGATAAAATCTTTTTTTGAGCGTGAATTGCAATTACCCATTATCATTGGCAATGATGCTAATCATTCAGCATTAGCAGAATGGTCATGGGGGAGTGGAAAGGGCGTTGAAAACTTTATCTATATATCCTGCTCCCGCCAGATAGGTGGAGGTATCATTATAAATAATCATATTTACAAAGGGGGGAATGGAATGGCCGCTGAGTTCGGTCATCTGATTATCGATAATTCTGGAGCGGTTTGTTTTTGCGGATGTCGAGGATGCCTCACTACTTTCATTTCAGAACGCGCTATTATAATGACTCTCTCAAAATCAGAGATCTATAAGAACTCTCTGACCGAAATAATTCTTGCTGCTGCGGAAGGTGATGTAGCATGTCAACGAGTGTTATTTGATGCTGGCAGGCATCTCGGCAAGGCTTTGGCAAATATTGTTAAAATATTGGCACCAGATGTGATTTCCATTGGTGGTGATTTATCCAAGGCGGGAGCTATTTTCTTTGACAGTGTTATCTCGACGATAGAAGAGCAGAACCTCGGAACAACTTCACCCACAGTGGACTTAAAATCAGCTCACTTTGCTGATTTGCCAGAAATTCTAGGTGGGATTGCTGCTCTACTGGCCCAAAAAAATCAGGGGATAAATAAACTTCCTGATTGGATGAAATCGTAAGATGCATTACCAACTCTATTTAGTTCGAAATATAGTTCCAAATCCAGGAGAGAGGCATTGCCCATAGCAGTGCTGGAAGCATGTTTGCTACAGGGAACATTTTAATGCCACATATCCTTAGACCAGTGGCCATCATCACCATTCCGCCAACGGCATAAAAATCAGCTCGCATGGACGTTGTCGTTAACGGAAGAAGTAATACGGCACTATAGGCAAGAATTAGTTGAATAACTAACTGAGGTATAAAAAGGATTATAATAGAAAAGCCAAGCCGTGTAGCAAAAAGAATGGCGCAAAAAAAATCCATGAACGCTTTGGTAATAAGCACGGAACTATTTCCATTCATTCCTTCGTTCATTGCGCCAACAATACCAGTACCACTGGCTCCGAATAATATAATTAAGGCTACAAAGATGTTTAAAAATTCCTCATTAGTAATGTCGCCACGTGGTTTTGGTAAGATGGACTCTATACAGTTTTTTGCCTTTGTTGCAATGTTATTTATCTTTTTTTCAAGTGATACTAATTCACCAGTAAGGGCTCCAAGGATACCGGCTAGAACAATTACAGGCATATTAATAGTATCCATTATTAATATTACTGACATTGCCATTGAGCAAATGCCAAACATTAGTGGCATACCTTCGTGAAGGCGTCGGGGGATCCAGGGCGATAATAGGCTTCCGCCTATTGCGCCAACGATAATTGCTATGCTATTTATATATGGACCTATAATCATAATCTTTATCTCCGGCCCCCCAGTATTTACAGGGTTAGTTAAGTGAATATCCTAGCAATTGTCGCATGTGAGCTCCTGCACCTAATAATCCAGGTTGAGGATGTGTTATTAAAAAAACAGGAATGTCTTTAAGATAATTATTGAATCGTCCTTTATCTTCGAAGGCACTTCTGAATCCGGATGAACGGAAAAAATCAAGGAAACGCGGGACGATTCCCCCAGCAATATAAACTCCACCAAATGTTCCCATTGTCAGTGCAAGGTTCCCGCCAAAGCGGCCTAATAATATACAGAATAGCGATAGTGCACGACGACAGTCGGTACATTCATTGTTTAATGCTCGATCCGTTATATCTTTTGGCTTTAGTTTTTCCGGAATTCTTCCATCTACTTTGACAATGCCTCTATACAGATTAACAAGGCCAGGTCCGGATAGAACTCTCTCATAAGAAATACGACCATGTTCTGATCTTAGGGCTGAAAGGATAAGGTCTTCTTCTGCGCTGTTGGGTGCAAAATCTACATGACCACCTTCGCCGGGCAGACTGATAACCTGCTGTGTAGTTTGTATTAGATGGCAAACTCCTAACCCTGTGCCAGCCCCATATACAACAATAGGCTTATCTTTTTCAACGTGTCCCCCACCGAATTTCAATAGGTCTGTGTCGTGCAACATAGGAATCGACATCGAAACGGCTTTGAAATCATTTATGACTTCAAGATTATTCAAACCAAGATTAAGTTTCATTGAATTGATTGAAAATGCCCAGCTATGATTGGTCATATCGACCCAGTCATTGGTTATAGGACATGCGATAGCAATACAAGCTTCATGTACTGTAACCCGCTGACCTTCTAGGTAATGTGTTATGACATCTTCAAGAGTGGCGTAATCATTTGCGGAATAGGTATGGATATGTGAGATAGCTCCATCAGCCATATCACACAGGGCAAGTCTAGCGTTTGTACCGCCGACGTCACCAACAAGGATAAATTTCGACATCAGATACACCTTTATAAAAGAAAATAGAACTGATTTTGCTAGTTTAATGCTGATTCATTGCAATCAATAACATGCAGCACTTGAACTTGTACGTTTAGAGTTGCCCTTGCATATATTGGTTTGCAGCGTAATGGCAGGCGCGAGCGGTAATCGCCATCATGGTTAATGTTGGACCAACAGTGCCGCTAGTAACAAAGCATGCTCCGTCAGTTACGAAGACATTACTTGCATCCCAACACTGATTGTAATTATTCAGAACTGAGTTATTCGGGGTTTCTCCCATTCTTGCTCCACCACTTTCATGGATTGCAGCTCCAAGGCCAACACTTTTCTTAAAAGAAAGTCGGAAGATCATTTTCATTAAAAATGATTCATCAGGCATTACGTTGCGGGCATCTTCAAGTCCAAGAGCAGTACCTGCGAAATCAATTTTGTAATTACATGCTGAGACCATTTCTTTAATTGTATTGAGTTGTTCTTTCATTACAATAAGATCATTATTTCCGAATGAACAATCAATTCGTGGAGCAGGGATACCCCATGCATCTTTTTTACGAGCATCCAAGGTTATCCGATTTTCAGCTCGAGGTAGCATTTCGCCAAAGCCCATAAGCCCAAATTGTGCGGGACTATCAGGTGGCACATAACCACGGCCGATAACACCTTGGTACGCAAAACCCCGAAGATAGTTCTTACCTGTTTGGACACCAACGTTCTGAAAGCGCGGAATAACAATGCCGCCTGCGGGTCTACAGAATGGGTCTTGTGGAAGTGATGAGTCATATTCCCAACCCATACTGTCAGGTACTGAACCAGCTATAAGACTCGGTGCTTGTTCTAAAAAATAACGACCTAATAATCCCGTTGAATTACCAATACCTTCAGGGTGACGTGTAGAACGTGAATTGAGTAATAAGCGAACAGATTCAATTGCAGAAGCACATAGCATAACCATGCCGCCACGGACGCTATGCTCCTGCTTTGTCAATCTGTCAATAAAAGTTACACCAACTGCTTTACCGCTGACAGGGTCTACATCAATTTGTTTTGCTACAGCATCAGTTCGCAACTCAAGACGACCCGTATCTATCGCAGCCTGTACACCGACAGGAATTCGCTTAAGATTTGGGGCAGAGAAGCGCCAACTGATGACTTTGCGCTCAGGCCATAGAGATTCAATCTTATTTTTAAAGGTCTTTTCTGGTTTTGTCAAAATTGGAGCTTGAATGAACTTACCATCAGGAAGATTCGGTATATTTTCTCTTGTGCCATATACACCAAGGAATTCTTCTATGTGATCGTACCATGGTGCCAGTTCCTCATAACTAATCGGCCAATCTTGCCCATAGCCGTCATAACTGGCTGCTTTGAAGTCATAATTAGACATCCGTTGCAATACACGGCCATACGTATGGAGTCTTCCACCGAGTTGGCGCCCGCGTATCCATAAGAAGTATTGGCCCTTTGGTGTTGTATACGGATTTTTCCAATCGTTTACAAACAGGTGGCGGTACTCATTGCTCATGTAGGTTGCTCGAGCCTGTAGTGGTTGACCGGTCAATGCAATTTTAAAGCGGGCAAGTGCATCTATTTTTTTTATCTTCTCGTTATTGCCCGGGGTGATGGGAAAATCTTTTTCACCCAAAAATGGTCCTGCTTCAAGCAAAACTACATTCATTCCCTTTTCTGTTAATTCTTTTGCCGCGATACTGCCCGCTACTCCTGAGCCGATAACAATCGCATCATAAAAATTTTTTTTCATCTTTGCCTCAGCCTAAAATTACCGGGTAACGTTTATTTCTTCTATCAAATAGGGAAGGGAGGTAGAGAGCCTACCTCCGATTCTGGTGTCAGAACATTCCTAAGATTTTTCTTATTTCAGATATATTGCTTTCAGTTTCTGCAAAATCATCAAAGGATCGGTTAGATACACTGATAATATGATCTTCAATAAAACGGCTACCCTCACGAGCACCATCTTCACTATTTTTTAGACAACATTCCCATTCAAGTACAGCCCATCCACGGAAGTCATATTGGGTGAGTTTGCTAAAGATTGATTTGAAATCAATCTGACCATCACCAGGTGAACGGAAACGTCCGGCCCGCTGTATCCAAGGTTGATAACCGCCGTATACACCACTGCGACCATTTATATTAAATTCAGCATCCTTAACGTGAAATGCTTTGATCCGCTCGTGATAAATATCTATATAAGCAAGATAATCTATCTGTTGCAGATGCAGATGACTCGGGTCGAAAAGGATGCTGCAACGCGGATGGTAATTGACTTCATCAAGGAAACGTTCAAATGTTGCACCATCGTGTAGATCTTCACTTGGATGAATCTCATAGCAAACATCAACACCATATTCATCGAATGTATTTAGTATTGGTAGCCAACGTTTCGCCAGTTCTTTAAAGCTTTCATCAAAAAGCTCGGAATTATGAGGTGGCCAAGGATATAAGTATGGCCATGCTAGAGAGCCAGAAAAGGTAGCATGTGCATCAAGTCCAAGACGTGCTGATGCTTGTGCTGCTTTTTTCAAAATGCCAATAGCCCATTCCTTCCTGGCTATTGGATCGTTCGCAACACTTTGAGGCGCAAAACCACTAAAAGGATGATTGTAAGCTGGATGAACCGCCACCAACTGTCCTTCCAGATGCGTCGATAACTCACTGATCTGTAGATTGTGTTCAGCAAGCATGCCTTTGACATCATCGCAATATTGCTGGCTTCCAGCTGCCTGCTCAATATCGAAGATGTGCTTATGATTACAAGGTATTTGTAATGCTTTAAAACCCAGGCTGGATGCCCAAGTTGCCAGTCCTTCAAGAGTGTTGAATGGGGCTGTATTATCTATAAATTGCGAAAGAAAAATACCGGGACCTTTGAGAGTATTCATATGACCTCCTCATTAACCGGACGGCAATATTTTTATGGCTGATTGTGGAAACGAAGTGGCACCGAATTATAGGAGCCACTTATATAAAATGTCGCTATTACAGTTGTATTGTTTGTCCGGTTGCAGCCGATTTGTAGATGGCTTCAAGGACCTGAGTAACGATGAAGGCTTGCTGGGCAGTAACCACTGGTTCTTTATCATTTTCAATTGCATCGATCCAAGCTGCCAATTCAGCATCGGCCACGCGGAAAGGATCATGTCCGAGATCAGCAGGGCCAGGACCGCCAAGAACAAACGGCTCGATATCTACTAGCTCTCCGAAGCGGGCGGTGTTGAATGCGACACTACCAGTACCATTTACTGCAGATGTTGGCGCTGCAGCCCCATCACCAACCAGTTCAGCACCAGACTTAGTACCACATAATGTCACTTGACCTTCACGTGGTTTCAAAATATTCAGTGCCCAAGATGCTTCAAGGAAAATAGTGGCTCCATTTTCCATCTTAATGAAACCGAATGCAGAGTCTTCTACATCAATTGTTTCAGTGTTCCATGGTCCAAATAGGTTGCCTTCATAGTTGTCTTTCATTTTATGAAAGACTGACCCAGATACCTGTTTTGGTTTGTAGTTATCCATTGTCCAAAGTGCGATATCCAGAGCATGTGTCCCAATATCGATCAGTGGGCCACCGCCTTGTTTTTCTTTATCCAAGAAAACACCCCAAGTTGGAACGCCTTTACGGCGCACCGCGTGTGCTTTGGCAAAATAAACTTCACCTAATTCACCTTCGTCACTAGCGTGTTTCAGGATTTGAACGTCTTTACGGAAACGGTTTTGGTATCCAATTGTGAGTTTTTTACCCGTGCGTTTTGCCGCATCCAGCATTTTCTGCGCATCTGCTGTAGTTGCCGCCATTGGTTTTTCGCAGAGGACATGCTTACCTGCCTCAAGAGCATCTACTGTCAGAGGGCTATGGGAATTGTTAGGAGTAAGAATGTAGACAACATCAATTGATTTGTCCTTCAACAGGTCACGGTAGTCTTTATATGTTTCAGCACCGGGAACGCCATACTTCTCAGCAGCTTCGATCGCCCGTTCAATCTCTATGTCGCAAAAAGCAACTAAGTCAACACGATCCTTTGCTTTGGCGAAGGCAGGAAAATGTTTAACAACAGCAATGCGTCCGCAACCAATAATCCCAATTCGTAGTTTTTTTACCATTTCATATATCTCCGGATTGAATTCTAATAAATCTGATATTTACGTAAAAATGAAATTATTGATAATCATTTTAATAAAATACGTCCATACCAAAAACTATTACTGTTATGCCGGAAAAAGAAAAAAATAGGAAATGGCTTTTGCGGATATAGGGTATCGGCGTGATGGATACCTAGGGCGAGTTTAATCGTAGTTAATAATATAGAGATCTTGATCACATTTTTCTAAGTGAATTTTATCGGGATGCATAATTTTTAAAGTAACCACATGATTTACAATAATTAATTTCTAGACTGCGATTATGGGTCATCTTTTATACGTAAGTTTAAAAAACGAACAATGATTCAATTATTCACAATAAGGTGTTAATGAATGAATGGTGGTTTTCATGTAACAGTATGATAAATATAGATAATATTTGTTTTAAGACTTTTGGGAGTGAAATGTGGGGAATTATTATTATTCAAAAAATGAAGCATAGATCACAAAAGGAAAAGTTCTTCATTGTGATATTTTGCTATTTAGAATTTATTAAGCACCAATAACCTCGTTCAGTACCAGCCCCTACGAAAGGCGGAGTTAAACATGCCCAGTTACTTAGGTGAAGATAATTTGAAGGTAGAGAGTGCATCGGATAACAATCAAATAATGTCTGATGGGAAATTTAGTTCAAGCTCTACCTTTATGTTTGCCAGACTTAGTGTTCTGATGTTGTTGCAATTTATTGTTTTTGGATCCTGGTTTGCAACATTAGGATTGGTTTTATTTACTTATAAACTAGGAAGTATAATTGGCCTTGCATACACTTTATGTGCAGTAGCCGCAATAATTTCACCTTTGGTCTTTGGCGCTGTAAGTGATCGTTTTATTTCATCTGAGAAAATTCTTGGATTCTTACATGTTATTGGTGGTGCAATACAATTTATGTTGCCGGGGCTAGTAGCTTCTGGAAATGGTAGTATAGCACTTATTGTTATTTTCCTTTACATGGTATTCTTTCAGCCAACTCAAGGTTTAGTTAATTCACTATCTTTTCAACATCTAGGAAATCGGGGTAACTTATATCCTTATCTACGCTTATTTGCAACTGGTGGTTGGGCAATCGGCGGTTTCATCGTAGGAATACTTGGGTATTCGTCTACAATTGGGGTTTTCTATGTGGCAGGTATTTCTGGTATATTACTGGGCGGGTATTCATTCACTCTTCCCAAGACTAATCCAAAAGTAAAAAACATTAAATTTAACTTATTAGACGCTTTAGGATTTAGGTCATTAGTGTTGTTCAAGCATAAAAATTTTGCAATTCTGATGATTTGCGCTCTATTAACCTCTATATCGCTAGGTGTTTACAATACGTATGCTTCTCCGTTTTTAGGCTCCCTTGGTATCAATGGTGTTGCATCAATAATGGCCCTAGGACAATTGTCTGAAGTTGCATTCATTGTTTTTGTACCATTTGTCATCAAAAAAGTTGGAATGAAATGGGCGCTTCTAATTGGTATGGCAATGTGGGGTATTCGCTTTATTCTTTTTATTTTAGCCGCCAAAGGGCATCATTGGATGGCATTTGTTGGTATAGGTTTACATGGAATTTGTAATGATTTTTTCTTAATTGTGAGTGCAATGTATATAGACCGTTTAGCACCTCATGAAATGAAAGTACAGGCACAGAGTTGGTTAATAATTGCAATCTCAGGATTTGGCGCTGCATTTGGCTCTCTTATCTCGGGATATGTTTACTCTATTACTATAAATGCGGCCATTGTTCAGCCTTGGATTATATTATGGTCAATTCCAATATCTATTGCCGTTGTAACAAGTATTGTCTGGTTTATTGGTTTTGAAGAAAATAAATAACGTGGAATTGTGATTTATTAGTTAATAAAGCTTATTAAATAGTTGGAGGTTTTATGTTTGATAATTATCTTATTCGTCCAGGTAGCCTGAGAAATGAAAAGGTGAATGGTGAGGTGGTAGGGTTTACTTTAGCGGTGAGACATGCCAATTACAGAGGGTGTTTTGTTTCTTTACATAATGGCTATTATCTCTCTATAGATGGGGTTGAATATCCTAATTCAGTGCAGTCATTCGAGATCAATGGAAAAGCACCTCGCAGCTATGAAGAATTATCACATGCTGTTTATGAACACTGGGATTATGGCGATGATGGTATTTTACATGTGTCACATCCCGGAGGGTTAAAACCAGGAAAACATACAATTTTATTCCAACAATCTGTCCTTGCTGCTTATGGATATTTGCCTACAGATGAAGAGTGGGTTAAGAATCCACCAGTTCCAGGCAATGGTGCAGGATCGGATAAAACACCGCACATTGTAAAATTTGAAATGATTGTTGAATAAGGTGAATAAAATGAAACGTGGTGTATCGCTCTATAGCTATCAGCAGTCTCAGTTCTTCAAAGAATCTACTCTGGAGTCGCAACTTAATGAAGTTGCCAATAATTTGTATGGCGCTGATGGTATTGAACTAATCGATGAGATGTCAATTAAGTATCCTGTTCCAGACAAAGCATTCATGCAGCGCTGGTATAGGCTTATTGATATTCATGGTCTTAATCCTGTTGCTATGGATGTTAGTATGGATGTACTACAGTTCCGATCTCATGTCATGAGCCATGAAGAATGTGCTGAACGTTTGAGAAGTGATATCAAGCTGGCGAAGACATTGGGATTTAGCATAGTTCGAGTACTATCTATTGTTCCTCTGGATATTATGGTCAAAGCCCTGCCATTGGCTGAAGCTCTTGATATTCGCATCGGTAAAGAGATTCACCAGCCGATGTCTTTAGAAGGACAGCAGGTTAGTGAGATAATCGAGTTCAATGAGAAAAATAATACTCGGCATTTAGGTATTGTTCCTGACTTTGGCATTTTTGGTACGCGCCCCTCTGAAGCTCAGTTAGGATGGTTTGAAAGACGAGGTGCTAATCCCGAGGCTTCTAAAGCAGCGGTTAAACTAGCTGCAATGGTTAAAGCAGATCCTAAAACATTCAATGTAGCGAACCAAACAGCTGGAAATGTTCGAGCAGCATTCGGACAGTTCATTACTACTGGTGAATGTAATGATGAATTAAAAATATGTTTCAATGCGGTGAAAGCATTGGCTGAGGGATTTATCAAACAACCAAAACCTCTAGACTATACGGTAGTTGCTGAAGGGCTGACATTGTCTAATACTTCAGCTGAGACACTCCGCGAAATCTGCCCTCATATCACTCATATTCATGCGAAGTTTAACAACATGTCAGAAATACCCGACAAACCAGGACAATATCAGGATATTGCGATTGACTATGTGTCTGCAATCGATGCACTACGCCGGGGGGGGTTCGAAGGATATCTCAATTCGGAATATGAAGGACAACGCTACTTCCAGGATCGTGGACGTGAGTACATGATGAATGAATTTGAGCAAGTTCGCCGTCATCAGGAAATGTTGCGTCGTTTGATTACAGCTTGATTTTACAATCCACCTTCATTCTGGGGCTGATCATAACTGGCCTCAAAAGGGTTTATTATGGGTTATGCGCAGAAGCCATTCATTGCAAATGTGATATTACTAATGTGCTGTATGGCCGGAGGGCAGTCTGCGCTAACCCTGGCTGCAGAATCTAGTACGCAACAGGTTGATATGAAGATGAATACTATGCCAGAGACAATTAATGCCAATAAGATGCCACGTACTCTTTTTGTGGGAACGTATGGTGATGAACATCAACCCGGAGGGATCTATTCTTTACGTCTTAGCTCTGATGGAAAAAAAATTGAGCAGCTGAATCATTTGGCAAATCCAAAACTTGCTGGATACCTAATGTACGATCCTAAGACTACAATTTTATATTCGGTAGACGAGCGTAAAAATGATGGGCGTGGACCCGTGGAACCCGCTGCAAGTGTTATGGCGTTTTCTGTAAACTTAGAAAGTGGTCATTTAAGTCTTTTAAATGAGCAAATTGCTCCAGGCCCACGTCCAACTTTTTTGAGTCTTGATAGTCATAATGGTCGATTATTTAGTGCAAACCATGGTGATTTCGAGCATGTAGAAAAAGTAGTTTTTAAAGATGGAAAGTGGGGATCAGAGTATGTTTATGATGATTCCACTGTGATTATGTATGGGCTAAACAAAGATGGGTCTATATCTGGAATCAATGATTTAGTGATTCTTCAGGGGCAGGGTAAAGACCCTAATCATTCGAAACAAGCTGGAGGCCATGCTCAGGCTAGCCCCCATGCTCATAGCGCAGTTATTTCACCTAACGGCAAATATCTCCTTGTTTGTGATAAAGGCACGGATACGGTCTTAGTTTATTCTGTTACCGAAAAACTTAATCTGGTTAATAGTTATAAATTTCCAGATGAATCGGCACCTCGACATTTGGTTTTTGCTGATAATAAGCATTTATATCTAAATCTTGAAATATCATCTGAATTAGCGTCAATGGAATTTGATACTAAAACTGGGGGGTTGACATTATTGGATAAAATTTCAACCTTAGACAATAGCTATCGTGGTCATAATGAGCCTGCTGAAATCAGGCTTCATCCAAATGGTCGTTTTATATATGTAAATAATCGTGGCGAAGATACTATTGCGTGGTATAGCATTGATGAAAAAGCAAAACTAACCCGTATTGGGGCAGTCAAATTGGCTAAGTCAATCCATCCAGGATTGGCATCCCGTAGTTTTGCTTTTGATTCTACAGGGCAGTATTTAGTTTCTGCAGATCGCCCAGATAATAAAGTTAAAGTTTATAATGTTAATGTTGACACTGGTGTTTTAGATTTTGTCTCTGATTTCACGTTGCCACAACCTGCATTCATAGTATTTGCCGAAAACTAATGCTAATTAAGCTAATGGGGAATAATTAACCATTAGCTTTTTATATAATAATATAGACATGTATTTGTATTTGTATTTGTATTTGTATTTGTATTTTATTGGGTTTGTCTGGTTATTCACTTTATGGGCGTGCTTATATTTAGGTGAATGTATTTCAGCTTTGTTGCTATTTTATTGAAATTCTTCTTAAATAATGAGAGTAATAAAAATGACTGTTACCTATAAACGGAAATATAGTTTGGCTATGTTATCGCCTTTACTTCTGGCCTTTGGATTTAATGCTGCAGCGGATAAAGCAGCATGGAGTCCGATTGTATTAGGATATGAACCTCCAAGTCCCGGATTATTTGGTGATTGGGGCGGTATGAGAACGACCCTCGCAAATAGCGGATTCAATTATGCACTTATTTATCAAACCGAAAGTGCCTATAATGTGAGCGGAGGTTATGATCAAAACGGACATTATGCCTTTGTTGATCAGACTGCTTTAATATTCAATCAAGATCTTGAGCAGTTTACAGGGATGAGCGATGCAAAAATTGAGGGACTAATTACTAACCGAAATCATGATGATAATCTCACTACAGAGAGACTTCAGGACCAAAGGGTCCATTTTAACGACTTAGCCCAAGAGGGATGGGGGACTGGATCCATAACTCGCCTTGGTTATTTGACATTTAGTCGAACTTTTATGGATAAGAAATTGACTTGGCGCGCAGGCTTAATGAATTATCAACAAACCTTCGACCAGATTACTCCTTGTGATTTCCAGTTATTGACACTGTGCGGAGGCAAGTCATCTAACTCCTTGACCTGGAATACATGGAATATTCATACTTGGGGAACGACCTTTGCATATGCAATAACACCAGAGCTTACGCTTAAAACTGGTGTTATTGAACAAAACCCTCGGGCAGCAGATACGTCCCGAGCATGGTCATTTACAACTCATGGCAGCAAAGGTGTTCTGTTACCTTTTGAAGCTGAATTGAAAACATATATCAATGATTTGCCAGGTGCTTATAACTTTGGAGTTCTCTTTACAAACGCAAAACAGTATTCTCTTTACACTCCAGTAGGTAAAGATACTGAATCATATAATCGTACATGGTTTGCTTGGGGGGGATTTAATCAGCAAATAACCAGCCATGATGAAGATAAGACCAGAGGAATGAGTGTTTTTGGAAATATGAGTATTGCTGATCAACGGTCAGATGTAAACCATATTGTCGCTTCACTTGGCATTCGCTATCGTGGAATATTTGATGCCCTGCCTAATGACTATATTGGATTTGGCGGGAGTTGGATTGATATGAGCAATCGCCTTGCCAAAACTGAACGCCAGATTAATCAGATTAATGGTATTCATGATTATGATAACCCACTATATCAGCCAGTTCAGGGACATTCTGTAAATTTTGACTTGTACTATAGATTTAGACCAGTTTCTTGGCTTGATATTCAACCAGACATTCAATACTGGATAAATCCAGGTGCGATAAATGAAACAAAAGATGCTGTTGTTATCGGTATTAAAACTGCAGTTAGATTTTAATTGACAATTTACTCTTCAATAAAATTTCATTGATTTAAACATGACTGGCACATCCCTTCTAAATGATTACCTTTAGGAGGGATGTGCGAGTATTAATTATTAACAAGTGGTTTATGTATTGATGTTAGAGGACTATATTACGATTTGTATATTTCATAAATATATGCGGAAATATAGTGATAAGTGATTTTTGTCGTGTTCTAGTTTGTTCCTCTTTCCATAAATTGCCATTCTAATATGACCGCCTGACTTGGTTTTTCTGGAAAGTTAATTTTATCATCTAAGATTTTTAAAGCGATCTCACCTATTTTTTCTGTAGGTTGATGTATGGTGCTAAGTTGGGGCGACAACATTTTTGCAATTGGTATATTATCAAATCCGATAATTGAAAGTTCCTCAGGTATATTAATGCCCATTTTTTTTGCCTGATGCATAGCGCCAACCGCTAAGATATCTGATGCTGCAATAATAGCGTCGGGCATACTGGGTTTCGAACAAATTTCAGCTAGAGCCTCTGCACCATCATGAAATGAATGTGCTTTAACGTATACAATATTATTGGAATTTATATTGTCTTCACTTAATGCGCGCTCGAATCCTAGTTGGCGTTTTTTTGCATAACTAAGTTTCGTGTCATGATTTATTAATGCTATTTTTTTCCCGTTTCGATTAGTTTTTTTACGATAAAATAAGTAGCTTTTTCATCATCAATGCATACACTTGAAAAGTGCTCGTGTTCACTTTTTTCACCACATAAAATCCAAGGAATACTATTGCTCAAGATGTCGAGATTAGGGGTTAGTGATATTTCATCAATAGATATGATTCCCTCAATCAATTTTCCTGAAATCATGTTTATTAAAATGGAGGTTAATGATCTTATGGTCAGTTGTTACGCCAGACAGCGTTAGATTATTTAGCGTTGGCGCACCTCTGCGCCAAATAATCTCCAACTATTTACAGCCGTAATGCAAGGTTCTGTACAGCGTTACGTTAAAAATATGGTTGACGATAGTTTAAATTACTCTTGTGTTTATAGGCAAATGTCAATTTTGGGGTGTTAAAAATGTGACAGGCCACGCATTATCGTGATATAAAAAGTAAGCTGAGTACAGTAAAAATCCCACTGTTCATTCTATTTATCGGAGCGATACGTAGTATCCGTAAAATCGATTTCACATCACTCCATTATTTAAAATACTATTTGATGGCAGCTGAGAACATATTAAAAAAAATCATGCTCCAGCGAGTTATTAATGTTGAAAATGACCAAGAATATTTTCTTTCGCGTAATGGGAATTATCATTACTGTAGTTTATTTGAATTATTTTTGAATTGACAGGAGTGTTTGTTAAGTATTGAGAAATATTATAATCACTCAAAATTACTGTACTCATAATAATCTCCATACCTAGGGATGGATAAAAATAACTCTTACAAAGAGTAAGGTGTTAATATCTTACCACGAGGCATCATATGAATAATGATATTGTTAAGTTTATAGATTCAAGAAAATTCAGTAGATTTGATACGAACCTGGTTATTTTGGGCGTGTTTCTAATAACTTTTACTGGATATGCTGCACCTGCATATGGTTCAATAATTCCTATGCTTTTTAAAGAATGGGCTGATTTAAACTGGGATCAACTTGGATATGTAGGCAGCTTGTCAGAATTTGGTTCGTTGTTTGGTGCTCTAGTTTGTAGTGTCATTTCAAGAAGGTTTGGCATTAAACGTGTATTGATTACAACAGTTATGATTTTCTGTATCGGCACATTTAGTCAGGCTTTTGCTCCAACGATAAATATATTTGCCATATTAAGATTTATTGCAGGATTTGGATTCGGAGGTGTGATCCCATTAGTACTTTCTCTGTTATCTGAATATTCACCAAAAACAAGTAAAAGCAAATCAGTTGCTACAGCACTATGTGGCAATCAATTTGGTGCGATTATTGCTTCTTTTGTTGCTATATATGTTACAACTCAATTTGGGCAGTGGAGACCAGTATTTTGGTTAGGGTTTATACCCGTTTTATTATTGCCATATATAATAAAAACCATGCCTGAAAGTGCTCTTTTTATGTTAAAAAATAAAGATGTAGAAGGCTTAAAGAGAGTGTTGTCTAGAATAGACGCAAACTACGCTTCCAGCATAAATATTGAAGAATCTGTTAATGACTTTACTGTGAAGAAAGAATCAAATAAAGTCTACTACAAAGATCTATTTAGTAAAAAATATGCACTTGTTTCAATATTAGCATGTGTTATTGCTATCATGGGGTTGCTGTTTATTAATGGTGTAATTGTATGGCTGCCAGGTGTAATGACAAATGCAGGGTATGCTATTGGTTCTAGCATCGCTTTTACCATATTTTTATGTACAGGAACAGTTGTTGGCGCTATTTTTTGGGGCTCCGTAGCAGATAAAAAGGGATTTATTGTTTTAATGCCGAGCATTTATTTTATTGGCTCTAGTTGTCTGATACTGATGGGTGTTAAATCTACCATTGTAGTACTGTATATATTGATTACTCTTGTCGGTTTTTTCTTGTTTGCTGCTCATTCACTCGTTAATGCATTTATTGCTCAACATTATCCCCATGATTTAAGAACGGTTGCAATCGGTCTGCCAAATTCACTAGGACGAATTGGTGGTTTACTTGGCCCAGCTTTAGGCGGACTCTTAATGGCAAATCAATTTTCCGTAATGGGATGGTTCATGGTTTTTGCCGGTACTGGCTTGATTGCAGCAGTTTCGTTTGTGTTAATTAATCTACAAACTCGTAAATTAATGAACCAACTAACTGACTACGCATGAAAAAATAAAAAGGGGGTGGATATCGCTCCCTTTTTACTACATCTGTTTTTCACATTGGTTCTCATTCGAGCTAACCGCATATGATTCTGGGAAGTTCAATTTCTCCATCGTTGCGTAGCGGTTAGTTGGGGAAGGGGGAATACGTCCCCCTTACTCAATAGCCTATTTGCTTCTTAATTTGTAGTCGTACAGGGCATAAATTAATTCATCCCCCTTCTTCTGCACGTCACGTTGTGAAAGATGATATCAAGAGATATCCGTGATGTTTTTGTAATTCAATAACAATGCGATTTCAGTGATAGTATTACTTGTGCGAGTTTGTGTTATTGATTTTACCCTCAATCCAGGCATCAACCTTTCTTTCAATAAAAGATACGGCACGTTGCCCGTTTTTATAGGGCGAGGGAATTCTCCTTGCGCAATCAGATGGTAAATCCAGGCACGGCAGAATCCTGTTCGACGTTCAACTTCAGCAAAGCGGATAAATTTGTCTGACATAAAAGAGGCCTCCATTACAGTTACTCATTGATGTTGAATGATGGCGGTATAGTAAGAAACGGGAAAATCATTATCCTCAGATGAAAAAAACGGGCGGTAAGTACATGGAACGTGCAAGAAGGGAAAGAATATGAAAAAGGTAAATCAGTCTTGTACAGCGAAAAAGGTACATTGCTCCCAGATAATCATGGAGCAGGGTACGTGAAGATATGGAACGATGACACAGATGACACACTTTTTTGGTGCTGGTCCAGATCATGTCTGAACGGCGAAACTGCCTTCTGGTGATTTTAAAAAGTTAAGCCGAGAAAAACACCGAAAAATCGCGGAATTTAGATGCAAAAAAAGCCGTTTACACGAGCTTCTTTATGCAGGAAAAAACCAATTTTACGTTGTAAGCGATTGATTTTGTATCAAATATGGCGGTGAGGGGGGCTCGCTTTGCTCGCCCCTTCGGGGCAGCCCGTTCGCTGCGCGCCCGGTCTGTCCAACTGGCTGCGCCGCTACTCAGCCCATCCCTGGGCCTCGCCCCTTCGGGGCCAGA
>NZ_JBKFSV010000008.1:0-149459 GCF_046569445.1 Salmonella sp. 741265050_HSA
CTGCTGAAGGCTATCGAGGCGGGTGTTGACGGCGTGGACACGGCGATTTCCTCCATGAGCGCCACCTACGGCCACCCGGCCACCGAAGCGCTGGTGGCGACGTTGGCAGGTACTGAGCATGACACCGGTCTGGATATCCTGAAGCTGGAGAGCATCGCCGCGTACTTCCGCGAGGTGCGCAAAAAGTACCACGCCTTTGAAGGCCAACTGAAGGGCTACGACAGCCGCATCCTCGTGGCCCAGGTGCCGGGCGGAATGCTCACCAACCTGGAAGGCCAGCTGAAGCAGCAGAACGCGGCGGACAAACTCGACCAGGTGCTGGCGGAAATCCCCCGCGTGCGCGAGGACCTCGGCTTTATCCCGCTGGTGACCCCGACCTCGCAGATTGTCGGCACCCAGGCGGTGCTCAACGTCCTGACCGGCGAACGCTACAAAACCATCGCCAAAGAGACCGCCGGCATTCTGAAAGGCGAATACGGCCACACGCCGGTGCCGGTCAACGCCGCGCTACAGATCCGCGTGCTGGAAGGGGGCGCTCCGGTGACCTGCCGTCCGGCGGATTTACTCAAACCGGAACTGGCTGAACTGGAAGCGGACGTCAGGCGCCAGGCGCAGGAGAAGGGGATTACTCTGGCGGGAAACGCCATCGACGACGTGCTCACCGTGGCGCTGTTCCCGCAGATTGGCCTCAAATTCCTCGAAAACCGCCACAACCCGGCGGCGTTTGAGCCGGTACCGCAGGCGGAAGCCGCGCAGCCGGTGGCAAAAGCAGAGAAGCCTGCAGCTTCCGGTATCTACACCGTGGAAGTGGAAGGCAAAGCCTTTGTGGTGAAGGTCAGCGACGGCGGCGATATCAGCCAGCTCACTGCTGCCACCCCGTCTTCCGCACCGGTTCAGGCTGCCGCCCCGGCAGGCGCCGGCACCCCGGTCACCGCCCCGCTGGCGGGCAATATCTGGAAGGTGATTGCCACCGAGGGCCAGAGCGTGGCCGAAGGCGATGTGCTGCTGATTCTGGAAGCCATGAAGATGGAAACCGAAATCCGCGCCGCGCAGGCCGGGACGGTACACGGTATCGCGGTGAAGTCCGGGGACGCGGTTTCCGTCGGCGACACCCTGATGACGCTGGCGTAAGGACGAGGAGCGGAAATGGAAAGTCTGAACGCCCTGCTTCAGGGCATGGGGCTGATGCACCTTGGCGCAGGCCAGGCCATCATGCTGCTGGTGAGCCTGCTGCTGCTGTGGCTGGCGATAGCGAAGAAGTTCGAGCCGTTACTGCTGCTGCCAATTGGCTTCGGCGGCCTGCTCTCCAATATCCCGGAAGCGGGCATGGCGCTGACCGCGCTGGAGAGCCTGCTGGCCCATCACGACGCCGGGCAGCTGGCGGTGATTGCCGCGAAGCTGAACTGCGCGCCGGACGTGCACGCGATTAAAGAGGCATTAGCGCTGGCGCTGCCCTCCGTCCAGAGCCAGATGGAGAACCTGGCGGTGGACATGGGCTACACGCCGGGGGTGCTGGCGCTGTTCTATAAAGTGGCGATTGGCTCCGGTGTCGCACCGCTGGTCATCTTCATGGGCGTCGGCGCGATGACCGACTTCGGCCCGCTGCTGGCCAACCCGCGCACCCTGCTGCTGGGGGCGGCGGCGCAGTTCGGCATCTTCGCCACCGTGCTGGGGGCGCTGACGCTGAACTACTTCGGCCTGATTTCCTTCACCCTGCCGCAGGCGGCGGCGATAGGCATCATCGGCGGCGCGGACGGTCCGACGGCCATTTACCTGTCGGGCAAGCTGGCGCCGGAGCTGCTGGGGGCCATTGCGGTGGCGGCGTACTCGTATATGGCGCTGGTGCCGTTAATCCAGCCGCCGATTATGCGCGCGCTGACCAGCGAGAAAGAGCGCAAAATCCGCATGGTGCAGCTGCGTACGGTGAGTAAGCGGGAAAAAATCCTCTTTCCGGTGGTGCTGTTACTGCTGGTGGCGCTGCTGCTGCCGGACGCCGCGCCGCTGCTGGGGATGTTCTGCTTTGGCAATCTGATGCGTGAAAGCGGCGTGGTGGAGCGTCTGAGCGACACGGTACAGAACGGTCTGATTAATATCGTGACCATCTTCCTCGGACTGTCGGTGGGCGCCAAGCTGGTGGCGGACAAGTTCCTGCAGCCGCAGACGCTGGGCATTCTGCTGCTGGGTGTGATTGCCTTTGGTATCGGGACTGCCGCCGGGGTGCTGATGGCGAAGCTGCTGAACCTGTGCAGTAAGAACAAAATCAACCCGCTTATCGGTTCGGCGGGGGTGTCGGCAGTGCCGATGGCGGCCCGCGTATCGAACAAAGTGGGGCTGGAATCGGACCCGCAGAACTTCCTGCTGATGCATGCGATGGGGCCGAACGTGGCGGGTGTTATTGGTTCGGCCATTGCCGCCGGCGTGATGCTCAAGTACGTGCTGGCAATGTAATCCAATCTAATCGGGAGCAGTGATTCTGCTCCCGCAAAATGAGGACACAGTAATGAGTGAAATGGTTGCGTTTCGGCAAGGTACATCCATGCCATCCAGAGAAACCATCTTGCATTATGTTGTTGAGACGGTGAATCAGATAACTGAGCTTGAGCCAGCGCTGCATTTGCTGCCGTGGTCTGGCGTCAACTCAGCAATATATGAGCAACGTTTTGCACAGTGTTACGACGAGGGGCTTTGTGCCGCACAGACGTCGGCACCGAATGTTCCGCAGGGGATTCTGCCATCGACCGATTGGGCTCAGGGTATCGGGTTACTCTGTTTTGCCGCAGGGTATATGAGCGCAGGCGAGCGGCCATTAACACACAATCAGTTATGCGATTTCGTCAAACAGGCGGCTGTTGGTTTATCGCCGATTGAGGGGGAGGCGGCGAGCGGTTTCTCGACGGTACGTAGTATTGCATTACCCGTATTCAGGCGATTACAACGCGATGGTCACGCGTCTCGGATCCTGCTGTTACAAACGTTGCTGCATCTGGTCGCCTGGAAAAGCGCATCGCAGTATGCGCGTCAACAGGCGCAACGACTGCTCTGGATGGGCGGCATTCTGGGGGAAGGGGGCGAGTCTGGCTTATTGGCACTCGATAAGGCGCTGCGTGAAGAGGCCGTCGGGGAGAAAAGTCTCCCCGCTCTGCTGATCTTCACGAGTTTCCTGGCGCATTTTCCGGCAGGGCCAGTCTTTATTGACTAGCCGTCGAACGACGCGGGCAAAAGCAGCGTCGTTTTAGTTCGACGCCGGGTATTCCTGCACTGTCACCTGGAACGTGAGCTGCTTATCATCCCGCATTACCACGACCGGAATGACGGAGCCCGGGCGGATTTCCGCCACCTGATCCATCGTCTCCAGCGCGGACACGGCGGGTTTATTATTGACCGAAATAATCAAATCATTAACCTGAATACCGGCAAGCGCGGCGGGGCCGTTTGGCGTCACTTCATTAACGACAATGCCCTGAATCGGGTCCATGCCGCTACCCTGCTGCGCGTGCAGCGGCGCGATTTCTCGTCCGCCAATACCGATATAGCCGCGAATCACGCGACCGTCGCGGATAAGCTTATCCATAATTTTCGTGGCTAGCTGGAAAGGAATCGCAAAACCCAGGCCTTCCGGCGTTTCGCCATCGTTACTCTTATCAAAAGAGAGGGTGTTGATCCCCATCAGTTCGCCTAACGAGTTGACCAGCGCGCCGCCGGAATTACCGTGGTTAATCGAGGCGTCGGTCTGGAGAAAATTCTGTCGCCCCGTCGGGTTCAAGCCGATACGACCCGTTGCGCTGATGATCCCCTGGGTGATGGTCTGTCCCAGATTATATGGGTTGCCGATAGCCAGTACGACGTCGCCAATATGCGGTGTACGCTTTGTATTAATCGGGATGGTAGGTAGCCCGCCAGTGGCGTTGATCTTCAGCACCGCCAGATCGGTAAGCGAATCGGAGCCAACCAGTAGCGCTTCAAAGACGCGGCCATCCTGTAGCGCGACGATAATCTGATCGGCATCGTTAATCACGTGCTTGTTAGTAATAATATAACCGCGTTGATCCATGATCACGCCGGAACCCAGCGTGCGGATCTCCAGTTGATTATGCGCGGTACTGTTCATACTGCGGTTATAGACATTGACGACGGCAGGCGCGGCGCGGCGAACCGCAAAATTATAACTGGCTGGCGTCTCATCGGTACTGTCGAATTGCGGGACGGCGATAGGATTAATTTTGCGCAAAGAAGGCATGACGGCCAACAGAATAGCGCCGACAATTAAACCTATTGCGACCGAACGTAAGAGCTTCACAAACATGATGGAGGCGTCGTTAAAAAAGGGAACGGCAGCAGCATACCATGAGTTAACCGGACATCACATCGCAGGCTGATGCCCGGTTTAAGACAGGATTAGCGCAGCAATAGATAAATGTTCTCGTTGCCGCGTACTACCTGAAGAGCAATGATGGACGGTTTTGCCGCCATCACTTTGCGCATTTCGGCGATAGAACTGATGCGATCGCGATTAACGCCGGTGATAACATCATCTTTTTGCAAACCGGCCTGCGCGGCAGGACTGCTTTTTTCGACGCTATCAACCTTAACGCCTTTCGTCCCGTCTTTCAGCTGGCCGTCGCTCAACGTCGCGCCTTGCAACGCCGGGGCGATCATTTCGGCGCTGGCGGAAGAAGAGGTATTGGAATCCAGCGTGACTTCCACCTCCAGCTGCTTACCATCGCGCAGCAGGCCCAGCTTCACTTTCGTGCCCGGTTCGGTGGTGGCGATACGTGAACGCAGTTCGGCAAAGCTATTCAACGGTTTACCGTTAAGACTGATAATCACGTCTCCGGATTTCACTCCGGCCTTCGCCGAACCTGAATTGGGTAAAACCTCGCTGACAAAAGCGCCACGCTGAACGTTCAGTTTGAATGCCTTAGCGATATCAGCGGTCATTTCAGTGCCTTTAATTCCCAGCAATCCGCGTTTGATTTCGCCGAACTGAATCAACTGCTGCGCCAGCGTCTGCGCCATATTGGAAGGAATAGCAAAGCCAATGCCGATACTCCCGCCACCTGGTGCGAGGATCGCGGTATTAATCCCGATCAGCTCGCCGTTCAGGTTAAGCAGCGCGCCGCCGGAGTTGCCGCGGTTAATAGAGGCATCGGTTTGAATAAAGTTCTCAAGCCCTTCCAGATTAAGCCCGCTGCGTCCCAGCGCTGAAATAATCCCGGAGGTGGCGGTTTGTCCAAGACCAAACGGATTACCGACCGCCACGGCGAAATCGCCGACGCGGAGTTTGTCGGAATCGGCGATGGCAATTTGCGTTAACTTGCTGGGATTCTGAATTTGTAACAGAGCGATATCGCTCTGGTCGTCGCCGCCGATCAGCTTCGCGTCGAATTCGCGTCCGTCATTCAGTTGAATGCTGATCTTTTGTGCCTGATTAATCACATGATTATTGGTTAATACATAGCCTTTCGCGGCATCGATAATCACCCCCGAACCGAGTCCTTCAAACGGCTGGGACGGCTGGTCTGGCAGATCCTCGCCAAAGAATTTTTTAAACTCCTCCGGCACTTTTTGGCTCTGGGCGGCGGTTCCCTCGACTTTTACGCTGACGACAGCAGGCAGCACTTTCTCCAGCATAGGGGCAAGGCTTGGCAGCGTCGCCTGGCCTGGTACCTGGCCTGGTATCGATGCAAGGGCTGGAAACGGTGCCGAAAGAGTTAACCCGACACTTAACGCTAATGCACTTAACAGCTGGGTGTGTTTTTTCATGGATGCTGCTCTCGTACCTTGAATGAACGGATAGACAATTCAAAACAGATTGATGTTATTGAATTTTCAGCCTGGTAACAATGATAATAGCTGGGACAGGAAAGATAGAGAGAGGGCGCAAGCGATGCGCCCGATAAATTTCTTAACGGCGTGCGATTAATCGCGCTTTGCGCCGCTACGTAACAGGCCAGACGCGCCTTCAGAATAATCACGTGGCATTTGTACTGGTGCCTGATCGTTGCTCGCCTCAGACTCCGCCAGACGGTTACGGAACGGATTCGACTCCGCAGACATTTCCGGCAGCAGACTGCTGGAGCTTTTCGCCATATGCTGATACAGCTGGCGGTAATCATGCGCCATGGTATCCAGCAGTTCCGCGCTGCGGGCGAAGTGGCTAACCAGCTCTTCACGGTACTCTTCCAGCTCAGCTTTGTTTTTTTCCAGTTCGTACTGCAATGCCTGCTGTTGACGTAACTTACGATTACCAAAACGCATGGCCACGGCACCAATGATGATACCGACGACTAATCCAATTAGCGCATATTCCCAGGTCATGAACATCTCCCGTTGTCTTATGTTTCCGTAGGGTGTTGGCTCCAGGCTCCATGCCCGCGCCTGATTATGCCACTATAACCGCTAATTCCGTAGAAGTGGAATCCCGACAGCATATCGCGTAGTGTAGAACGGCCTTTTTTTCGTCAGCCGTGAACGACGGCACATCGATTTTCAAGGAATAACAATAACATTATGCAAAGCCTTTCCCCTACATCGCGTTATCTCCAGGCACTCAACGAAGGCACCCATCAGCCTGACAACGTACAGAAAGAGGCGGTCGACCGTCTGGAAACCCTTTATCAGGCGCTCACCGCGAAAAAATCGTCGGCTACGCCACCCGGCGGTCTGATAGCGCGACTGGGGAAATTATTAGGCAAAAACGAACCGGACGCGCAAATACCGGTTCGCGGGCTGTATATGTGGGGGGGCGTGGGGCGCGGCAAAACATGGCTCATGGATCTCTTCTACCACAGCCTGCCGGGCGAGCGAAAACTACGTCTGCATTTTCATCGGTTTATGCTGCGCGTGCATGAAGAACTTACCGCGTTACAGGGACAGATCGATCCGTTAGACATTATTGCCGATCGGTTTAAAACCGAGACGGACGTACTGTGTTTCGATGAGTTTTTCGTCACCGATATTACCGACGCCATGCTGCTGGGCGGTTTAATGAAAGCGCTTTTTGCACGCGGCATTACGCTGGTCGCGACCTCCAATATTCCGCCGGATGAACTCTACCGCAACGGTTTGCAACGCGCCCGCTTCCTGCCGGCTATCGATGCCATTAAACAGCACTGCGACATTATGAATGTGGACGCCGGCGTCGATTACCGACTGCGGACGCTGACGCAGGCCCATTTATGGCTAACGCCGCTTAATGATGAAACCCGGCGGCAAATGGATAAACTATGGTTGGCGTTAGCGGGGGCCGCGCGCGAGCACGCTCCGACGCTGGAAATCAATCATCGCCCTTTATCCACCCTGGGCGTTGAAAACCAAACGTTAGCGGTCTCTTTCGCTACGCTGTGCGTCGAGGCCCGCAGCCAGCATGATTACATTGCGCTCTCAAGGTTATTTCACACGGTTCTGCTGTTTGGCGTGCCGGTCATGACGCCGCTGATGGAGAACGAAGCGCGCCGCTTTATTGCTCTGGTGGATGAGTTTTACGAGCGCCACGTTAAGCTGGTGGTCAGCGCCGCCGCGCCGTTATATGAGATTTATCAGGGGGAGCGCCTCAAGTTTGAATTTCAGCGCTGTCTGTCACGCCTGCAAGAGATGCAGAGTGCGGAGTATCTCAAGCGGGAGCATATGCCGTAAGCCGGACAAGCGCAGCGCCCCGGCATTGTGCGGTATCATATCTGTGCAACCTCCCCTACCGGAGGGTGAACCAGGCCTGAATAAAACCCGCGGCAAATCGCAAAAAGGGGTCGATCTTTGACCTGGACTTCTCTATAATCCTGCGACCCCACGTTACAAGAGAGTTTTTTCCCAAACTTTCTCTGTGCCGGCCAAACATATCCGAGGGGGTAGGTTTACCGGACTTTGTCGTGTGAACCTCAACTATTTAAACGTTTGGGTGTTCACCAACGTGTAACTTATTTATTTGGGTAAGCTTTTAATGAAAACTTTTACAGCTAAACCAGAAACCGTAAAACGCGACTGGTATGTTGTTGACGCGACCGGTAAAACTCTGGGCCGTCTGGCTACTGAACTGGCTCGTCGCCTGCGCGGTAAGCACAAAGCGGAATACACTCCGCACGTAGATACCGGTGATTACATCATCGTTCTGAACGCTGACAAAGTTGCTGTAACCGGCAACAAGCGTACTGACAAAGTGTACTATCACCACACCGGCCACATCGGTGGTATCAAACAAGCGACCTTTGAAGAGATGATTGCCCGCCGTCCTGAGCGTGTGATTGAAATCGCGGTTAAAGGCATGCTGCCAAAAGGCCCGCTGGGTCGTGCTATGTTCCGTAAACTGAAAGTTTACGCGGGCAACGAGCACAACCACGCGGCACAGCAACCGCAAGTTCTTGACATCTAATCGGGATTATAGGCAATGGCTGAAAATCAATACTACGGCACTGGTCGCCGCAAAAGTTCCGCAGCTCGCGTGTTCATCAAACCGGGCAACGGTAAAATCGTTATCAACCAACGTTCTCTGGAACAGTACTTCGGTCGTGAAACTGCCCGCATGGTAGTTCGTCAGCCGCTGGAACTGGTCGACATGGTTGAGAAACTGGATCTGTACATCACTGTTAAAGGTGGTGGTATCTCTGGTCAGGCTGGTGCGATCCGTCACGGTATCACCCGCGCTCTGATGGAGTACGACGAGTCCCTGCGTGGCGAACTGCGTAAAGCTGGCTTCGTTACTCGTGACGCTCGTCAGGTTGAACGTAAGAAAGTCGGCCTGCGTAAAGCACGTCGTCGTCCGCAGTTCTCCAAACGTTAATGGGGTTCTGCTTCGGCAGACAACTGTTAGCGAAAAAACCCGCTTCGGCGGGTTTTTTTATGGCTAAAGTCCGAATCCAGTCTCTTTTCCTCCCTATCTTTAGCATTATTCTCATCTTATTCATTTTTCATGCACGCTCAGAGAAAAGGAAGTCACAGTGGGATTTTTTAACTCATTGTTTACTAAGAAAGAGTCGTTAATGCTGTCGAATAAATGGGAATTCTTTATAACAACGGTGGATGACCATGTTACGGGTATACGTGTGGATATCGGCGCCATTCAGGATGAAAAATTTGATCGCCTTATCCATACCGGGTTCTTACGTGTTCATTACACCAACTGTTATGAAAATGGTTTACCGCAGCCCGATGAAACACAGAGTTTAAATCGTATAGAGGACTGGCTTGATGAAAAGGGGAAGACGTTTCCGATCTGGCTGGTGGGTGTGGTTACCCAACAAGGCTGGCGCGATTTTGTGTTCATGTCGGAAGAGGATCTTAACTGGGAAAAGACGCTGGATAAATTGCTCGCTGGTGGCCCGGAAATCTCTTTTAGTTATAGAGAGAGTCACAATGATAAAGGAAACTTTTACCGCCAGTTCTTGTATCCAACCCGATACGACTGGAACTGGATACACGATTCCCGTGTGTGCCGGGGATTACAGGAACAAGGTGATGATCTGACGCTTCCGCGCGCTATTGATTATTATGCGACATTGCCTACAGAGGTCGCAGCGCGCGACCTGGCGCAAGATATTGCTGCATTACCGTATGGCATAACGCTGGTCAGTATTCGAATGAATGACCCGCAACAGGGGTTTATGGCGTCTTTTATCAGCACCGATGCTCCGCAACAATGGCATATGACAGAAATCACTTGCCAGCTTACCGATCTGGCTGAAAAACATGGCGGCAGTTTTGATGGCTGGGGCGCACCGGTAGTACAGGCATAACAGGCGAAAGACAATATCTCAGGTGGGGCGAGCATTTCAGACCAGGAATATCTCTTTTTCCCCAATTCCAGAATCGACTCACCACAAAGGTCACAAAATCTGGTAAACTATCATCCAATTTTCTGCCCAAATAGCGGGGAATGTTCATTTTTTGTCTCGTTTCTGAGCAATGATGGCTTTTTTCGCCCTGGGTGACATAACATCTGGCTGGTCACATTGTGGCTGGTAGCAGTAAAAATTCTGAATATACCTGGAGGTTTTCATGGCTGTCGCTGCCAACAAACGTTCGGTAATGACGCTGTTTTCTGGTCCTACTGACATCTATAGCCATCAGGTCCGCATTGTGTTGGCTGAAAAGGGTGTTAGTTTTGAGATCGAACATGTGGAAAAGGACAATCCACCTCAGGATCTGATTGACCTCAACCCGAATCAAAGCGTTCCGACACTGGTGGATCGTGAGCTGACCCTGTGGGAATCTCGCATCATTATGGAATATCTGGATGAGCGTTTCCCTCATCCGCCGCTGATGCCGGTTTATCCGGTCGCGCGCGGTGAAAGCCGTCTGTACATGCACCGTATTGAAAAAGACTGGTATACGCTGATGAACGTCATCGTAAACGGGTCTGCTTCCGAGGCCGACTCTGCGCGTAAACAACTGCGTGAAGAGCTGCTGGCGATTGCGCCGGTATTTGGTCAGAAACCGTATTTCCTGAGCGACGAATTCAGCCTGGTTGATTGCTACCTGGCGCCTCTCCTGTGGCGTTTACCGCAGTTGGGTATTGAATTCAGCGGTGCAGGGGCGAAAGAGCTGAAAGGCTATATGACCCGCGTCTTTGAGCGTGATTCTTTCCTGGCTTCTTTAACCGAAGCTGAACGTGAAATGCGCCTCGGTCGGGGTTAACCTGTATGGATTTGTCACAGTTGACGCCGCGTCGTCCCTATCTGTTGCGTGCTTTCTACGAGTGGTTGCTGGATAACCAGTTGACCCCGCATCTGGTGGTGGATGTGATGCTGCCTGGCGTGCATGTCCCTATGGAATATGCGCGTGATGGGCAAATCGTCCTCAATATTGCGCCGCGGGCGGTAGGTAATCTGGAGCTGTCTAATGATGAAGTGCGTTTTAATGCGCGCTTCGGCGGCGTTCCCCGTCAGGTTTCTGTGCCTTTGGCTGCGGTGCTGGCGATTTACGCCCGTGAAAACGGCGCAGGCACCATGTTTGAGCCTGAAGCCGCCTATGATGAAGACGTTGTCAGCTTAAATGATGATGACAATACCGCAGGCGCGGAAAGCGAGACCGTGATGTCCGTCATTGATGGCGATAAGCCCGACCACGATGACGACAGTAGTCCTGATGACGAGCCGCCTCCGCCGCGTGGCGGACGTCCGGCGCTACGCGTAGTAAAATAATCAACAGGCCCTGAAGGGCCTGTTTTGTTTGGTCTCCTCGCGGGTTCACCCTGCTTTTGAAGCTGTGTTACGATAAGCTTGCTATTATTTGCCACCGACCACTCATGAATGGACGTTATGAACGCATTTGATTCGCAAGCAGAAGATTCACCGACATCCCTCGGGCGTAGTTTGCGTCGCCGCCCGCTGGCGCGTAAAAAACTGTCTGAAATGGTTGAGGAAGAGCTGGAGCAGATGATCCGCCGTCATGAGTTTGGCGAGGGAGAACAGCTACCGTCTGAACGTGAATTAATGGCCTTCTTCAATGTAGGACGTCCCTCCGTGCGTGAAGCGTTAGCTGCGCTGAAGCGTAAAGGTCTGGTGCAAATCAATAACGGCGAACGCGCCCGCGTCTCGCGCCCCTCTGCTGATACCATCATCAGTGAACTGTCGGGTATGGCGAAAGATTTTCTTACTCATCCTGGCGGCATCGCTCACTTTGAACAGCTACGGCTTTTCTTTGAATCCAGCCTGGTACGCTATGCGGCGGAACATGCCACCGACGAGCAGATCGCGTTGTTAACGAAAGCGCTGGAAATTAATAGCCAGTCGCTGGATGACAACGCGCTGTTTATTCGTTCGGATGTCGAGTTTCACCGGGTGCTGGCTGAAATTCCCGGCAATCCGATCTTTATGGCTATTCATGTTGCTCTGCTGGACTGGCTAATCGCCGCTCGCCCAAGCGTTCCCGATCGTGAGCTGCATGAACATAATAACGTGAGTTATCAACAGCATATTGTGATTGTTGATGCCATTCGCCAGCGAGATCCCGATAAAGCGGATCGCGCTCTGCAAACCCACCTCAATAGCGTTTCCGCTACCTGGCACGCGCTCGGTAAAAAAAGTCAAAAAATGCGGTAGCGATCGCACCTCCGATCCCGGTTTAGTGAAGCAGATCGCACTATAAGCGTTCTGTATTATTTGCTGCTTATTTGATCTGGTATAACAGGTATAAAGGTAGGTAGTTAATATATTCATCATCCGTAGAGGTAGGTATGGCAAAAGCATTGCAAGGCGTAATGGCGGCGTTGTTGACCCCATTTGATCATCAGCAGCAACTGGATAGCGAAAGCCTGCGCCGTCTGGTGCGTTTTAACATCGGGCAGGGTATCGATGGGCTGTACGTTGGCGGTTCCACCGGGGAAGCATTCGTACAGAGCCTTGCTGAAAGAGAGCAGGTACTGGAGATTGTCGCCGAAGAGGCGAAGGGAAAAATCACGCTGATCGCCCATGTCGGGACGGTAAGCACCGCAGAAAGCCAGCAGCTTGCCAGCGCCGCAAAGCGTTACGGTTTTGATGCGGTCTCTGCGGTGACGCCTTTTTATTACCCTTTCAGTTTTGAAGAGCACTGTGACCATTATCGGGCAATCATTGATTCCGCAGATGGATTGCCGATGGTGGTATACAACATTCCGGCGTTAAGCGGTGTAAAACTTACCCTCGATCAGATCAATACGCTGGTGACCTTACCGGGCGTGAGCGCGCTGAAGCAAACCTCCGGCGATCTCTTCCAGATGGAGCAGATCCGCCGCGCGCATCCGGATCTGGTGCTGTACAACGGTTATGACGAAATCTTCGCTTCCGGCCTGCTGGCGGGCGCGGACGGCGGTATCGGCAGCACATACAACATTATGGGCTGGCGTTATCAGGGGATTGTTCAGGCATTACGTGAGGGCGATGTGGCGAAAGCGCAGCGTCTGCAAACCGAGTGCAATAAGGTTATTGATTTACTGATTAAAACCGGCGTATTCCGCGGCCTGAAAACGGTCCTGCATTATATGGACGTGGTATCGGTGCCGCTGTGTCGTAAACCGTTCGCGCCTGTTGATGAAAAATACCTGCCGGCGCTCAAGGCGCTGGCTCAACAACTGATGGAAGAAAAGGCGTAACAGCATAATGCCGGGGGCGCTACGCTTGCCCGGCCTACAACAGTGTGAGCGGTAGGCCGGATAAGGCGGAGCCGCCATTCGGCATAACGACAACAAAAATCGTCGGGAGAGTAAAATGAGTACTTCTACCCAAAACATCCCGTGGTATCGCCATCTCAACCGGGCGCAGTGGCGGGCATTTTCCGCTGCCTGGCTGGGATATCTGCTTGATGGTTTTGATTTTGTGTTGATTGCTCTTGTACTGACTGAGGTACAAAGCGAATTTGGGCTGACGACGGTACAGGCGGCAAGCCTGATTTCTGCGGCTTTTATCTCTCGCTGGTTCGGCGGGTTATTACTGGGCGCGATGGGCGATCGCTATGGGCGTCGTCTGGCGATGGTCAGCAGCATCATTCTGTTTTCGGTGGGAACCCTGGCCTGCGGGTTTGCGCCCGGTTACACCACCATGTTCATCGCCCGACTGGTGATTGGTATGGGCATGGCGGGCGAATATGGTTCCAGCGCGACCTATGTGATTGAAAGCTGGCCAAAACATTTACGCAATAAAGCCAGCGGTTTTCTGATTTCCGGCTTCTCCGTCGGCGCGGTCGTTGCCGCGCAGGTGTACAGCCTGGTGGTGCCTGTCTGGGGCTGGCGCGCGCTGTTTTTCATTGGCATTTTGCCAATTATCTTCGCTCTCTGGCTGCGAAAAAACATTCCGGAAGCGGAAGACTGGAAAGAGAAACACGCGGGTAAAGCGCCGGTACGTACGATGGTCGACATTCTTTATCGGGGCGAGCATCGCATCATCAACATTTTAATGACTTTCGCCGCCGCCGCTGCGCTGTGGTTCTGTTTTGCCGGTAACCTACAAAATGCTGCGATTGTGGCGGGGCTGGGACTACTGTGCGCGGTTATCTTTATCAGCTTTATGGTGCAGAGCAGCGGTAAACGCTGGCCCACTGGCGTCATGCTGATGCTGGTGGTACTGTTTGCTTTCCTCTATTCCTGGCCGATTCAGGCGCTATTACCCACTTATCTGAAAACCGAGCTGGCCTACGATCCGCATACGGTGGCGAATGTCCTGTTCTTTAGCGGATTTGGCGCGGCGGTTGGTTGCTGCGTAGGCGGTTTTCTTGGCGACTGGCTGGGAACGCGTAAAGCATATGTCTGTAGCCTGCTGGCCTCGCAAATCCTCATTATTCCGGTCTTTGCGATTGGCGGCACAAACGTCTGGGTTCTGGGTCTGCTACTGTTTTTCCAACAGATGTTGGGGCAGGGGATTGCCGGGATTCTGCCGAAACTGATCGGCGGTTACTTCGATACCGATCAGCGCGCGGCGGGGCTGGGCTTTACTTATAACGTCGGCGCGCTCGGCGGCGCGCTGGCGCCGATCCTGGGAGCGCTGATCGCTCAACGTCTGGATCTGGGCACTGCGCTGGCATCGCTCTCTTTCAGCCTGACGTTTGTCGTGATCCTGCTTATTGGGCTTGATATGCCGTCTCGCGTACAGCGTTGGCTACGTCCGGAAGCGTTACGCACCCATGATGCTATCGACGACAAACCGTTCAGCGGAGCCGTACCGCTTGGCAGTGGTAAAGGTGCCTTTGTAAAAACGAAAAGTTAATCCGCTTGCCCGGTTTTAAACCGGGCAATATTTGTAAGGGAGTAGTATGTCGTTACTTGAACAACTGGATAAAAATATTGCCGCTTCTGGCGGCCTGATTGTCTCCTGCCAGCCCGTTCCGGGCAGTCCGCTGGATAAGCCGGAGATTGTAGCGGCAATGGCGTTGGCGGCGGAACAGGCGGGCGCGGTTGCGGTGCGTATTGAAGGCATAGACAACCTGCGCGTGGCCCGCTCGCTCGTTTCGGTACCCATTATCGGCATTATCAAACGCGATCTGGACGACTCTCCAGTGCGCATTACCCCTTTTCTCGACGATGTAGATGCGCTGGCGCAGGCTGGCGCAGCTATTATCGCCGTTGATGGAACCGCTCGGCAACGGCCGGTAGCCGTTGAGGCGTTGTTGGCGCGCATTCATCACCACCATCTACTGGCGATGGCCGACTGCTCATCCGTGGACGATGGTCTCGCCTGCCAACGGTTGGGCGCGGACATTATCGGCACGACAATGTCCGGCTACACCACCCCCGATACGCCGGAGGAACCCGATCTGCCCTTAGTCAAAGCGTTGCATGACGCCGGATGCCGGGTAATAGCCGAAGGGCGCTATAACTCGCCAGCACTGGCGGCGGAGGCGATCCGCTATGGCGCATGGGCGGTGACGGTGGGGTCCGCCATTACCCGTCTGGAACATATCTGTGGATGGTATAACGACGCATTAAAAAAGGCGGCGTCATGACTACGTTAGCAATTGATATTGGCGGGACTAAACTTGCCGCCGCGCTCATCGACAACAACTTGCGCATTAGCCAGCGTCGCGAGCTGCCGACCCCCGCGAGCAAAACGCCGGATGCGTTACGTGAAGCATTAAAGGCGCTGGTTGAACCACTACGGGCAGAGGCGCGTCAGGTAGCGATAGCTTCTACCGGGATCATTCAGGAAGGGATGCTGCTGGCGCTAAACCCCCATAATCTGGGCGGCTTGCTACACTTTCCGTTAGTACAAACACTGGAAACGATCGCTGGCCTGCCGACGCTGGCGGTGAACGACGCGCAGGCGGCGGCCTGGGCGGAGTATCACGCGCTCCCTGATGATATCCGCGATATGGTATTTATCACCGTTTCAACCGGCGTTGGCGGCGGCGTTGTCTGCGACGGCAAGCTCCTTACCGGAAAAGGCGGTCTGGCCGGGCACCTGGGACACACCCTGGCGGACCCACACGGGCCCGTATGCGGCTGTGGACGCGTTGGTTGTGTAGAGGCCATCGCCTCCGGACGAGGGATGGCCGCGGCGGCGCGGGACGATCTGGCGGGATGCGACGCCAAAACCCTATTTATTCGCGCTGGCGAAGGTCATCAGCAGGCGCGACATCTGGTAAGCCAATCCGCGCAGGTAATAGCGCGAATGATCGCCGATGTGAAAGCGATTACCGACTGCCAGTGTGTGGTCATTGGCGGCAGCGTAGGGTTAGCTGAGGGATACCTGGAGCAGGTTCGCGCGTTTTTGATGCAAGAGCCTGAGCCTTATCACGTGGCGCTGAGCGCCGCTCGCTATCGGCATGACGCAGGATTATTAGGCGCTGCTTTGTTAGCTCAAGGAGACACATTATGATGATGGGGGAAGTACAGTCGTTGCCTTCTTGCGGGTTGCATCCGCGACTGCTGGATGCCTTGACTCTCGCGCTGGCGGCAAGGCCGCAGGAGAAAGCGCAGGGGCGCTATGAATTGCAGGGCGACAATATCTTTATGAATGTAATGCAGTTAACGACGCAAATGCCGGCCGAGAAGAAAGCGGAATTGCATGAACAATACATTGATATTCAGCTACTACTAACCGGCGTCGAGCGTATTGCGTTTGGGATGTCCGGTGCCGCTCGCCAGTGCGAGGAGATGCACGTTGAAGAGGATTACCAGCTTTGTAGTCAAATTGCCGACGAGCAGACTATTACGCTGCAAGCGGGGATGTTTGCTGTGTTTATGCCGGGAGAACCGCATAAACCGGGATGTGCAGTGGGTGAGCCAGATGACATCAAAAAAGTGGTAGTGAAAGTACGCGCCAGTCTGCTGGCGGCCTGAATCTCTTGCCGGAGCAGTCTTCCGAACGCAGCCCCTTACGGGGCTGCGTGGTGAATGTGCCGGAGAGCGCGGGTATGACGGGTTAACGCTTAAACGTCACGGCTTCCGGCTGGGTCAGGTGCAGCGTCGTCTGGCTCGGCACCGTCTCGGCAATCACCCGCCCGTGGCGAATCGAGTAACGGGCAGGCGTCTGGCGACGTACCGCATCGAATCCATTCTCAGCGGGTAAGATAACCAGATTCGCGGCATTGCCGACGCTCAGACCGTAGTCCTGTAAATGCAGGGTTTTTGCGCTGTGGGTAGTGATCAGATTTAACCCGTCGTTGATTTGCCCATACCCCATCAACTGGCAAACGTGTAACCCCATATGCAACACCTGCAGCATATTGGCGGTGCCTAATGGATACCACGGGTCGAAGACGTCATCATGGCCAAAGCAGACGTTGATCCCCGCTTCCAGCATCTCTTTCACCCGCGTGACGCCACGACGTTTCGGGTAAGTGTCAAACCGCCCTTGCAGATGAATATTCACCAGCGGGTTGGCGACGAAGTTAATCCCCGACATTTTCAACAGGCGGAACAGGCGTGACGCATACGCGCCGTTGTACGAGTGCATAGCCGTGGTGTGGCTGGCGGTCACGCGCGCCCCCATGCCATCACGATGCGCCAGTGCCGCGACCGTTTCGACAAAGCGAGACTGCTCGTCATCAATTTCGTCGCAGTGCACATCGATCAAGCGATCGTATTTCTGCGCCAGTGCAAAGATTTTGTGCAGCGATTCAACGCCATATTCCCGCGTGAACTCAAAGTGCGGAATGGCACCAATAACGTCAGCGCCCAAACGCACGGCTTCCTCTAACAGCGCTTCACCGTTGGGATAAGACAGAATACCTTCTTGCGGAAAGGCGACGATTTGCAGGTCTACCCACGGCGCAACCTCTTGCTTCACTTCCAGCATGGCTTTCAGCGCGGTGAGCGTAGGATCTGAAACGTCAACGTGAGTACGAACGTACTGGATGCCGTTAGCCATCTGCCATTTCAGGGTCTGCATCGCGCGCGCTTTCACATCTTCATGCGTGAGCATTGCTTTACGTTCTGCCCAGCGCTCAATCCCTTCAAACAGTGTGCCGGACTGGTTCCAGCTCGGTTCACCCGCCGTTTGCGTGGTATCCAGGTGGATATGTGGCTCAACAAACGGTGGAATAGCCAGACCGCCTTCGGCATCAAGCACTTCGCCCTGCGGTAACGATGCGGCTTCCTGAGGCTCAATCCGGCTAAAGCGCCCGTTTTCAATCGTAATCTGCCATAATCCTTCGTGTCCCTGCAGACGCGTCTGACGAATAGTGATGTTATTGTTCTGCATGGCTGACCTCTGGTGATTTAGCAAGGCTGCGGTTGAAAAGTGGATTCAGCAGGATATAGCTGAAGACGCCGCCGAGTACGGCGTTGACGGGCACAATACCAGGAACATAATGTCCGGCGGCGATGCCCAGCGCGACGGAAAGAATAGCAATCCAGTTAACGGGAATAAAGCGCACGGTATTGACGTCGGCATAGCGGCGACGGTTCAACAGATAGTCGGCAATAATCACTCCGCCAATCGGTGGGATGGCAGATGACAGGAACGTCAGCCAGCCGACAAAATTATTGTAAAGCCACAGCGCGCACACGGTACCGATAATCCCGTTCACCACCGACAGCGTACGGCTGGAAAGACCGGTAATATTGGCGAAGCCCAGACCCGATGCGTACAGCGCGTTATCGTTGGTGGTCCAGATATTCAGGCCAAGCACCACAATCGCGGGCAGCAGCAGCCCCTGCGCTATCATCACGTCAGAGATATCCGCCTGACCGACGGCGGCAGCGCCTGCCGCGCCAAAGATAAACATCAGCGAGTTGCCGAGGAAAAAAGCGACCATCGCAATCAGTACGGCGCTTTTGGCATGACGCCCGAAGCGGACGAAGTCGGCGGTCAATGTACCGGCGCTGACAAACGATCCCACCACCAGCGCCAGCGCGCTGGAAAAATCCAGCGGCGTCTGCGGCACTATCGTTTTTAAATGCTCCAGCCCACCCACGCCGCTGATCGCCAGCCAGACGGAGTAGCTGCCCAGAATAACGATCGCGGGTACGGCAATGATAGACAAAATGGTCAACGCCGAGATGCCGAAAAAAATGGTCAGGGTCATCAGTAGACCCGAAACGGCAATCAGAATATTGGCATCAATGCCCGTCGCTTTACTGACCGGAATAGCGAACATCGCTACGCCAACGCCAAACCAGCCCACTTGAGTACCGCCTAGCAGCAGCGAGGGAAGCCATGAGCCTTTAACGCCAAAGGAGTAACGTGCAAGGAGGTGGGTGGAGAGTCCGGTTTTTGCGCCGATGTAGCCAAGAAATGCAGTGTATATACCGAGGAGGAGGTTACCGAAGAAAACTGCGAGGAAGAAATCATTATAAGAAAGACCGGTGCCGAGTGTCCCTCCGGTCCACATACTGGCGGAAAAAAACGTTAAACCCAACATGACAAACGTCAGTGGAATCACGCCCTTCCGCGCCGCCAGAGGGACGGGGCCCTGGCTATAATTGTTGTCCTGCGACACAACGCCTCCATGAATTTTGCCCAAAAAATCCGCCGCATAATATACAGTTCTCAGAATAAAGCAAACGTTTTCGTGTGATATTTTTTTGATAATCATTCATGGCATTAATGGTTCGTTAGTTTTTCTCCGTTGTCAGTGAACCACCGCGTGTGAGTTGAGTTTCCAGCATGGTTTGCGAACGAATAAGTTCGTCTGTGAGTAATTTTTCGTCGGGCAACTGCACTTTGTACTCGCTCGCCATGATGGTGTTTGGCAGGCCAGTCAGCGCGTAATGCGCTTCCCCCGCGCCTTTCCCTGCGCACAAAACCAGGCCGACTGGCGGGTTTTCTCCGGGCATTGTCCAGTGCTCTTTGGCATAGTTCAGGTACATATTCATCTGCCCGGCATCCGCATAACCGAATTTGCCTACTTTCAGGTCAACGAGCAACAGGCAGCGCAAGCGACGATGGAAGAACAGCAGGTCGACGCGGAACCAGCTATCGTCTATGCGTAGTCGGCGTTGGCGGCCAACAAAAGCAAAATCGTCACCAAGCTCCAGCATAAAGTCCATCAGGTGGCTGAGCAGCGCGTCTTCGAGATCTGATTCGGAATACTCGTCCTTCAGGTTAAGAAATTCCAGAATGAACGGGTCGCGTATGGCTTGCTCCGGCAAAACGTTTGGCTCGGCGGGTGCAGGCTGCTGCAACATAGCGGATTTGTCGTGGGACAGTAGCGTTCGTTCGTAAAACTGAGTGGCGATTTGCCTGTCGAGCTGCCGTACGAACCAGCCGTTACGTAGCGTCTCTTTCTCGTAAAAAGTGCGGGCATCGGGATTTTTTACCGACAAGAGGCGGACATACGCCGACCAGGGAAGAGGGAATGTTTTGGCGAGCGGTATGAGATTTGAAGATTCCGCAGACAGTGTCTGCGGAATTTCAATATGTTGAAAACAAAGATAAAATGTACGGATTTGCCATAGGTTTCTGGTGGAAAAACCGCGCTTATAGCGCTGACTTAAATCTACCGATAATCGTTCGATAAGCTGAGTACCATAGGCCGCTCGCGCTTCTCCTCCCTGTTCAAATTCGACAATACGTCGGCCAATTTCCCAGTAGGTGGCAGTCATAATGGCATTGATGCTGCGCACGGTCTCGGTACGTGCCGTATCGACCAGACGAATAATGCCGTCATGAATTTGCTGATATTCATCAGACTGTGGCGCTAAAGTTGGATTCGTCATGTCATCCCTTTCGTGATAGTTTCATTGTGAAATTAGAACGCTATCAATACGCTTCAGGCGTAAACGGATCAATCCATCTTAACTCCAAAGGGTACTCCCGCCGACATAAGGCGGGAGGGGAATTTGGACGGGCTTGAAAAGCCCGAAGGATCATCAGCCACGCTGATGTTGAATGTATTGCTTCACAACTTCCAGCGGCGCACCTCCGCACGAGCCAGCAAAGTATGACCTCGACCAGAGCACGGCTTTTCCGTATGCTCCCCGCAAATCAATAAATTCGTTTCGCAGACGGCGGGATGTCACAGCTTTCAGTGAGTTAACCAGTACCGAAAGCTGCACTGTTGGTGGGTATTCGATCAGCATGTGGACATGATCGACGTCTCCGTTACTTTCTTTAAGTTCTGCACCAAAATCATGGCAGACTTCTGCTGCATACTGATGGAATGCAGCATAGTGTGACTCACCCAGTATCTTTCGACGGTATTTTGTTACAAAGACAAGATGAACATGCAAAAGGAAGGCGGCATGTCTTGAACGATTAATTTTATGCTTTTGCATTGAAGTTGACCGTAAAAACAGTAACATAGCAAACAAATCTCCTACACACTGAGTGATGATGCTAATCCTGAAAGCCTACAAATTCAGACTGGAACCAACGCCTGAACAGTCGCAGCGTTTGCGGCAGTTATGTGGTTGCGCCCGTTTTGTCTGGAATTTAGGTCTTGCGGAGACAAAGCGCATCCTTGGCTCAGGCGAAAAGTTACCTTCGGCTTTCGAGTTGAACAGGATGCTTACGGTGTGGAAAAAAATGCCGGAACACATCTTTTTACAGGATGCTTATACCGACAATCTGCAGCAAAAGTTGAAAGACCTGCATGCTGCATGGAAACGTTGCTTTGATAAAAAGCTCGCAGCTAAGGCCCCGGTATGGAAACGAAAAAATGAGGGCAGAGACTCAATCCGTTTTGTGAACTTTGAGAAATATTGCCGCCTTGAAAATCGCAGAGTGAAGCTACCGTCAGGTCTTGGGTGGGTAAAATTCCGGCAATCTCAACGTGTGAACGGTAAAATCAAAAATGCGACAATCAGTCAGTTAGCGGGACAGTGGTATATCTCGTTTCAGGTTGAAGTTAAAACGGCAGAACCCAATCACACAAGCACAACGATAGTCGGTCTGGACGCAGGAGTAACAAAACTCGCCACGCTTTCAGACGGTACGGTATACCAACCAGTCAACAGTTTTAAAGCAAGTCAGCGCAAGCTGGCAACACTCCAGCGGCAGTTAAGCCGTAAAGTCAGATTCAGCAGTAACTGGCAGAAACAAAAGCGAAAAGTCCAGCGTCTGCACTCGCACATAGCCAATATCCGGCGCGACTACCTTCATAAAGTTACCAGTGAAATCAGCAAAAACCACGCGATGATAGTCATTGAGGATTTGAAGGTGAGTAACATGTCGAAATCGGCAAAAGGTACAGCAGAACAGCACGGACGAAACGTCAAGGCCAAATCAGGTCTAAACCGTTCGATACTGGATCAGGGCTGGTATGAAATGCGCCGCCAGCTTGAGTACAAACAGCTCTGGCGTGGCGGTCAGGTGCTTGCGGTTCCGCCAGCATACACAAGCCAGCGTTGCGCGTGCTGTGGTCATACCGCGAAAGAAAATCGCCTGTCACAAAGTAAATTTGTGTGTCAGGCATGCGGATATACAGCGAACGCTGATGTAAATGGCGCTCGTAACATTTTAGCGGCGGGGCACGTCGTTCTTGCCTGTGGAGGGATGGTGCAGTCAGGCCGCCCGTCTGAAACAGGAACCAGACGCTGAGCAATCAGTCGTCACCCACTAATGGGAATCCCCCACCTGAGTCACGAAGTGCGAAGGTGGGGGAGGATGTCAAGAACGGATTTTACATGGCATTACATCTCGATTTACGAGCGGGTTTCCAGAATCGGCAGGAGAGATATTGAGGAGAGGAATATCGGCTCCCCAGCCATCAGCACAAGGCATCAACCAGGGGAGCCGGAAGGGTTACACTTCGAGGTAGTTCATAATCCCGTCAGCCGCTTTACGGCCTTCCGCAATCGCCGTCACCACCAGATCGGAACCGCGCACGATGTCGCCACCGGCGAAGATTTTCGGGTTGCTGGTCTGGAAAGCATTATCGCTGCGTTCCGGCGCGATAATTCGTCCCTGCGAGTCCAGCTCCACGCTGTGTTTCGCCAGCCATTCCATGCTGTGTGGACGAAAACCAAATGCCATCACCACCGCATCAGCCGGAACCACATGCTCGGAACCGGCGACGATCTCCGCCCGCCGACGGCCTTTGGCATCCGGTTCGCCCATTTCAGTGCGCACCATTTTTACGCCGCTCACTTTGCCGTTGGCATTGACTTCAATGCCCAGCGGTTGAACGTTAAACTGAAATTCGACACCTTCCTCGCGCGCGTTTTTCACTTCGCGTCTGGAACCCGGCATGTTCTCTTCATCACGACGATAAGCACAGGTTACGTGCGTTGCGCCCTGACGAATGGAGGTACGTACGCAGTCCATTGCGGTATCGCCGCCGCCCAGCACCACCACGCGCTTTCCTTCCATACTGACATATGGTTCGTCGCTGGTTTCGCCAAACCCCATGATCTGCTTCGTATTGGCGATCAGGAACGGCAGAGCGTCGAAAACCCCGTCCGCATCTTCATTTTCCAGCCCGCCGCGCATCGACTGATAGGTGCCGACGCCAAGGAATACCGCATCGTAATCTTTCAGCAGATCTTCAAGCTGTACATCACGACCCACTTCGGTATTAAGTTTGAACTCAATACCCATGCCGGTGAAGATCTCGCGACGGCGGGTCATCACCTCTTTTTCCAGTTTGAAAGCTGGAATACCGAAGGTCAGCAGGCCGCCGATTTCCGGATGGCGATCAAAGACCACCGCCTTCACGCCGTTGCGGGTCAGCACGTCGGCGCACGCCAGCCCTGCCGGACCTGCGCCGATAATCGCTACCCGTTTGTCCGTCTGGCGCACGCCGGTCATATCCGGGCGCCAGCCCATCTCAAACGCTTTATCGTTGATATAGCGCTCAATGTTACCGATGGTCACTGCGCCGAACTCATCGTGCAGCGTACAGGAGCCTTCGCACAGGCGGTCCTGCGGGCAGACGCGGCCACACACTTCCGGCAGGGTGTTGGTCTGGTGCGATAGCTCAGCCGCCTCAAAAATACGCCCTTCGTTAGCCAGTTTCAGCCAGTTCGGGATGTAGTTATGTACCGGACATTTCCACTCGCAGTAGGGGTTACCGCAGGACAAACAGCGATCCGCCTGGGCTTTCGCCTGACCTTCAGAAAACGGTTCGTAGATTTCAACAAACTCGATCTTACGGATCTTCAGCGGTTTCTTCGGCGGATCAACGCGCTGCAGGTCGATAAATTGATAAACATTCTGGCTCATTTCAATTCCTTACTGCGCCTGCACGCGCAATTCTGCCGCACTACGACTACGGTGGCCCAACAGGGCTTTGACATCGCTGGACTTGGGCTTAACTAACGCGAATTGGGTTGAGAAGCTTGACCACCTGGACAGGATCTCTTCGCCGCGTTGCGAACCAGTATGTTGCACGTGCTCGGTGATCAGGCCGCGCAGATGCTCTTCGTGGATAGCCAGCGAATCAACGTCCAGTACTTCTACCAGTTCCGGGTTCACGCGTTTACGGAATTCGCCATCTTCGTCCAGCACATAGGCGAAGCCGCCGGTCATCCCCGCGCCGAAGTTAACGCCGGTTTTACCCAGCACGCAGACGATGCCGCCGGTCATGTATTCACAGCCGTTGTCGCCGATGCCCTCTACCACGGTAATCGCCCCGGAGTTACGCACGCCGAAACGTTCGCCCGCGCGGCCCGCCGCGTACAGACGGCCACCGGTCGCTCCATACAGGCAGGTGTTGCCGATAATGCTGGCTTTATGACTGAGGAAGGCGGAACCTACCGGTGGTCTGATGGCGATCAAACCGCCTGCCATACCTTTACCGACATAGTCGTTGGCATCGCCAGTCAGATATAACTCCACACCGCCCGCGTTCCACACGCCAAAGCTCTGGCCTGCGGTACCGCTGAAGTGCGCTTTAATCGGATCGGAAGCCAGCCCCTGATCGCCGTGGGTCTGTGCGATGTAGCCGGAAAGCGACGCGCCGACGGAACGATCGGTGTTGCGGATGTCGAACCAGAAGGTTTTGCTCTGGCGCGCATCGACAAACGGTTTCGCTTGCTGCAACAGTTGCGCATTCAGCACGCCGTTATCAAACGGCGGGTTATTCTCGGTGCAGTACAGCGCTTTACCCGGATGAGGTTCAGCGGTTTCCAGTAGACGAGACAGCGCCAGCTTCTGCTGTTTAGCGGTGAAGCCCTCCAGCTCTTTCAGCAGGTCGGTGCGGCCAATCAAATCCACCAGGCGGGTCACGCCAAGCGAAGCCATCAGCTCGCGCACTTCGCGGGCGATAAATTCAAAGTAGTTGGTCACTTTGAACGGCAGGCCGTGATAGTGGTTCTTACGCAGTTTTTCATCCTGCGTCGCCACGCCGGTTGCGCAGTTGTTCAGATGGCAAATGCGCAGGTATTTACAGCCCAGCGCCACCATCGGACCGGTGCCGAAGCCGAAACTTTCCGCACCGAGAATTGCCGCTTTAATGATATCGACGCCGGTTTTCAGACCGCCGTCCACCTGCAGACGAATCTTGTGACGCAGACCGTTGGCGACCAGCGCCTGCTGGGTTTCAACAAGTCCGAGTTCCCACGGACAGCCCGCATATTTCACCGAAGAGAGCGGGCTGGCACCGGTACCGCCGTCGTAACCGGCGATAGTGATCAGATCCGCATAGGCTTTCGCCACGCCGGTCGCGATGGTGCCAACGCCCGGTTCGGACACCAGCTTCACGGAGATCATCGCCTTCGGGTTGACCTGCTTGAGGTCGAAAATGAGCTGCGCTAAGTCCTCGATAGAGTAGATATCGTGGTGCGGCGGCGGGGAGATCAGCGTCACGCCCGGCACTGAATAACGCAGTTTAGCAATGTACGGGGTAACTTTATCCCCCGGCAACTGACCGCCTTCGCCCGGTTTCGCGCCCTGAGCGACTTTAATCTGAATCACATCGGCATTGACCAGGTAGGCCGGTGTCACGCCAAAGCGACCAGAGGCCACCTGTTTGATACGCGACACTTTATTGGTGCCGTAGCGCGCAGGGTCTTCACCGCCTTCGCCGGAGTTGGAGTTGCCGCCGAGGCTGTTCATCGCTTCCGCCAGCGCTTCGTGTGCTTCCGGACTTAATGCGCCGATAGACATGGCTGCGGTATCAAAGCGTTTAAACAGCTCACTGGCGGGCTCAACCTCGTCGATAGTCACCGCCTCGCCGTCTGGATGTATCGCCAGCAGATCGCGCAGCGTTGCCGCCGGACGCTCATTGACCAGTTTGGCGTATTCCTGATAATCGCTGTATTCGCCGCTCTGTACCGCCTGTTGCAGGGTACGCACGACATCCGGGTTATAGGCGTGATATTCGCCGCCGTGGACGTACTTCAGCAGGCCGCCCGGGCTAATGGGTTTGCGCGCCAGCCAGGCGCGTTTGGAGAGATTCAGCAGATCCTGCTGGAAGTCATCAAAGCTCGCGCCGCCGATACGGCTGACCACGCCCTGGAAGCACAGGTTTACCACATCATCGTGCAGCCCAACCGCTTCAAACAGTTTGGAGCAACGGTAAGAGGCAATGGTCGAAATGCCCATTTTGGACATAATCTTGTACAGCCCCTTGTTGATGCCGTTACGGTAGTTCTGCATCACGGTACGGTAGTTTTTAGCGATGGCCTGGGTATCAATCAGACGCCCCAGCGTTTCGTAGGCCAGGTACGGATAGATGGCCGTTGCGCCAAAGCCGAGCAGTACCGCAAAGTGATGCGGATCGCGGGCGCTTCCGGTTTCTACGATGATGTTGGCGTCGCAGCGCAGGCTTTGTTCCACCAGACGCGTTTGCACCGCGCCCACCGCCATCGGCGCGGGGACCGGCAGGCGATTCTTACCGATATTGCGATCCGAGAGGACCAGCAGCACGGTGCCGTTGCGCACCATCTGTTCCGCTTTATCGCACAGCGCTTTAACCGTCGCGTCCAGTGTGGTTTCGGTGACATCAAAGGTAATGTCAAGCCAGTCGGCGCGGTAGTGATGCTCGCTCATGGTAGTGAGCTGTTTGAAATCGGAGTACAGCAGAATTGGCGATTTAAAACTCAGGCGATGGGCCTGACCTTCCGCTTCGCAGAAGACGTTCATTTCGCGACCGATGCTGGTGGCGAGCGACATGACGTGCGCTTCACGCAGCGGGTCGATAGGCGGGTTAGTGACCTGCGCGAACTGCTGGCGGAAGTAGTCGTAAATAATACGCGGCTGGCTGGAGAGCACGGCAAAGGGGGTATCGTCGCCCATTGAACCGACGGCTTCCTGGCCGTTTTCGCCCAATACGCGGATAACCGAGTCCAGCTCTTCGGCGCTGTAGTTAAACTGTTTCTGATAGCTGGCGAGCAGGTCATCGTCCAGTTCGCGGCTACCGACTTCTTCATCTGGCAACTCTTCAAACGGCACCAGACGGCGAACATTCTTTTCCATCCACGCTTTATACGGATGGCGGCTTTTCAGATCGTCATCGGTTTCCGCGGAATGCAGAATACGTCCGCCGCGGGTGTCGATCACCATCAGTTCGCCTGGGCCGACGCGGCCTTTCTCGACCACTTCATCCGGCTGATAGTCCCAGATACCGACTTCGGAGGCGCAGGTGATCAGCTTATCTTTGGTAATGACATAGCGTGCCGGGCGCAGGCCGTTACGGTCAAGGTTACAGGCGGCGAAGCGCCCGTCGGACATCACGATGCCTGCCGGACCGTCCCACGGCTCCATATGCATGGAGTTAAAGTCAAAGAAGGCGCGCAGATCCTGGTCCATATCGGGGTTGTTCTGCCAGGCGGGCGGCACCAACAGGCGCATGGCGCGGATGATGTCCATCCCGCCTGCCAGCAGCAGTTCCAGCATGTTGTCCAGCGAGCTGGAATCCGAACCGGTTTCGTTAACAAACGGCGCAGCGGACTGTAAATCCGGGATCAGCGGCGTCTGGAATTTATAGGTACGGGCGCGCGCCCACTGGCGGTTGCCGGTGATAGTGTTAATCTCGCCGTTATGCGCCAGGTAGCGGAACGGCTGCGCCAGCGGCCAACGCGGCACAGTGTTAGTGGAAAAGCGCTGGTGGAACAGGCAGATGGCCGATTCCAGACGCAGATCCGCAAGATCCAGGTAGAAGCGCGGCAGATCCGCCGGCATACACAGACCTTTATAAATGTTGACCAGGTTCGACAGGCTGCATACGTAGAAATCTTTGTCGTCCTGCAGGCGTTTTTCAATACGTCGGCGGGCGATAAACAGACGGCGCTCCATATCGCGCGGACGCCAGCCTGCCGGAGCGTTGACAAAAATCTGCTCAATACGCGGCAGAGAGGAGAGGGCGATTTCACCGAGCACGCCTTCATTGGTTGGCACATCGCGCCAGCCGACAATCGACAGGGTTTCCTGCTGTAATTCTTCTTCGACAATATGGCGTGACGCGGCGGCCAGTTCAGGATCTTTATTCAAAAAGATCATCCCGACGGCGTAGTTTTTGGCTAAGCGCCAGCCGCGCTCTTCGGCCACGATGCGAAAGAAACGGTCAGGTTTTTGTAACAGCAAGCCGCAACCGTCGCCGGTTTTACCGTCGGCAAGGATCGCGCCACGGTGCTGCATCCGGGCCAGCGCGTGTATGGCGGTACGCACTACCTTGTGGCTAGGTTCGCCTTCTATGTGGGCGATCAGGCCGAAACCACAGTTATCCTTCTCAAGGGATTTATCGTACAACATATCAGTGAACCTCCCCAGGCTCTACGGGACGCTCTCCCAACCGACGGCGCGCGGGCACAGCAAGAGCATGGCGACGGGGCTGGCGCATCATACGCTTACCTCGCATTCGCCCTCTTTGTGTCCTTTGCGCATTGGTAAATACGGTTAAGAGGGAATCTCAATTACTGCATAAATATGATGAGCAGACGGCTCATCCAGAAAGCTTCCAGCGGATCCCCAACTTATCGGGAATCCACACCCAGGTCAAATGGCAAACTGATTTATGCAAAAGTGTGCTGTAGCACAGATAACTTTTTGAATCTGTTGAAATTAAATGGTTTTTTATAGAAGGGCTGCTAATACGGAGCGGCAGAAAGCCTGTGATCTGTCTCACTATAAGAGCCGCTCGCCAGGCATTATCTTACCTTGCTTTTTCAAAAATCTTGGCATTTTATGCTGTTTTAAGCGTGAGAAGTATTGAATGCTACTGTTTTTATCGATGACCCAGCAAACGCTGAAAAAAGAGGGGAATATCAGGAAAAATCATCAGCGGGATTATGAATGAAATATCGTTTATTTTGCTTTATTATGCAATGGATAAAAGCCTTCCGGGACGATTGATCCAGGTCATCGCCAAAGGAGACTAAAAATGGCAGGCTTTGGCCTCTTTTTAAGAGGCGGTCTATCAGATTATGCAGTTACAGAAATTAGTCAATATGTTTGGTGGGGATCTTTTACGTCGGTATGGGCAAAAGGTTCATAAGCTGACGCTTCATGGCGGTTTTAGCTGCCCTAATCGCGACGGCACCATCGGGCGTGGCGGTTGCACCTTCTGTAATGTCGCCTCTTTTGCCGATGAGGCGCAGCAGCATCATTCGATTGCCGAGCAGCTTGCGCATCAGGCGCATCTGGTGAACCGCGCTAAACGCTATCTGGCCTATTTCCAGGCCTACACCAGCACCTTTGCAGAAGTGCAGGTGCTGCGTTCCATGTATCAACAGGCGGTCAGCCAGGCCAGTATCGTCGGGTTATGCGTCGGTACGCGTCCGGATTGCGTCCCGCAGGCAGTAGTAGATTTACTGTGTGAATATAAAGATCAAGGCTACGAGGTGTGGCTGGAACTGGGATTGCAAACCGCGCACGATAAAACCCTGCACCGAATTAACCGCGGGCATGACTTCGCCTGCTATCAGCGTACCACCCGGATTGCCCGGGAGCGCGGGCTGAAAGTGTGTGCGCATCTGATTGTGGGGCTGCCGGGAGAAGGGCAGGCAGAATGCCTGCAAACCATGGAGCGTGTGGTGGAGACGGGCGTTGACGGTATTAAACTGCATCCGCTGCATATTGTGAAAGGCAGTACGATGGCCAAAGCCTGGGAAGCGGGGCGGCTGAACGGCATCGAACTGGACGACTACACGCTAACGGCAGGTGAGATGATTCGTCATACGCCGCCGGAGGTGATTTATCACCGGATTTCAGCCAGCGCTCGCCGTCCGACGCTGCTTGCCCCGCTGTGGTGCGAGAATCGCTGGACGGGGATGGTTGAGCTGGACAGATACCTGAATGAGCATGGCGTGCAGGGCTCTGCGCTGGCCCGTCCCTGGATACCACCTATAGCGTAGCGTGATGAGGGGCGCTACGCATATTTCGCACAATATTCAACGCGGTTCCCATAATTGGGTATTATGTGCGAAGTTGCGGTGAAGGAATCCTCTATGAAGCAAATTCGTATGCTGGCGCAATACTATGTCGATCTGATGATGAAATTGGGTCTGGTGCGCTTTTCCATGCTCCTGGCGTTGGCATTGGTGGTGCTGGCGATTGTCGTGCAGATGGCGGTGACCATGGTGCTGCATGGTCAGGTTGAAAGTATCGACGTCATTCGTTCCATCTTTTTTGGCCTATTAATTACGCCCTGGGCGGTCTATTTCTTATCCGTTGTTGTTGAACAACTGGAAGAGTCAAGGCAGCGACTGTCGCGTCTGGTGCAAAAGCTGGAGGAGATGCGCGAGCGCGATCTCAAGCTTAACGTACAGTTGAAGGACAATATTGCCCAGCTTAATCAGGAAATTGCCGATCGCGAAAAAGCGGAAGCGGAGCTGCAAGAGACATTTGAACAGCTAAAAGTAGAAATTAAAGAGCGTGAAGAGGCGCAAATCCAGCTAGAACAGCAATCCTCATTTCTGCGCTCCTTTCTGGACGCCTCGCCGGATTTGGTTTTTTATCGTAATGAGGATAAAGAATTTTCCGGCTGTAACCGCGCAATGGAATTGCTAACCGGCAAGAGCGAAAAACAGCTGGTGCATTTGAAGCCGGAAGATGTGTACTCTCCCGAAGCGGCGGAGAAAGTCATTGAAACCGATGAAAAAGTATTCCGCCATAACGTCTCCCTGACCTACGAACAGTGGCTGGATTACCCGGACGGACGAAAAGCCTGCTTTGAAATTCGTAAAGTGCCTTATTACGACCGTGTCGGTAAACGTCATGGCCTGATGGGATTTGGTCGTGATATTACCGAACGTAAGCGTTATCAGGACGCGCTGGAGCGCGCCAGCCGCGACAAGACCACGTTTATCTCTACCATCAGTCATGAACTGCGCACCCCGCTTAACGGCATCGTTGGTTTAAGCCGCATCCTGCTGGATACCGATCTCACCGCCGAACAGGAAAAATACCTTAAGACAATCCATGTCTCCGCCGTAACGTTAGGCAATATTTTCAATGATATCATTGATATGGATAAGATGGAGCGGCGTAAGGTTCAGCTTGATAACCAACCGGTTGATTTCACCAGCTTTATGGCCGATCTGGAAAACCTTTCCGGTTTGCAGGCGCAGCAAAAAGGGCTACGTTTTGTGCTTGAGCCGACGCTGCCGCTGCCGCACAAAGTCATTACCGACGGAACGCGTCTGCGCCAGATTTTATGGAATTTGATCAGCAATGCGGTGAAATTTACTCAGCAGGGCCAGGTGACGGTGCGGGCGCGCTATGATGAAGGCGACATGCTGCACTTTGAAGTGGAAGATTCCGGGATCGGCATTCCGCAGGATGAGCAGGATAAAATTTTCGCCATGTATTATCAGGTGAAAGACAGTCATGGCGGTAAACCGGCGACGGGTACCGGTATCGGGCTGGCGGTCTCCCGTCGGCTGGCGAAAAATATGGGCGGCGATATTACCGTTTCCAGTCTGCCGGGCAAAGGATCGACCTTTACGCTAACGGTTCATGCGCCAGCGGTGGCGGAAGAGGTGGAGGACGCCTTTGATGAAGACGACATGCCGCTGCCGGCGCTGCATGTTCTGCTGGTCGAAGATATTGAACTGAACGTGATCGTAGCGCGTTCGGTACTGGAAAAACTGGGGAACAGCGTGGATGTCGCGATGACCGGCAAGGCGGCGCTGGAGATGTTCGCGCCGGGCGAATATGACCTGGTCTTACTGGATATTCAGTTACCGGATATGACGGGTCTGGATATTGCCAGAGAACTGACCCGTCGCCACACGCGGGAAGATTTACCGCCGCTGGTAGCGCTTACGGCTAACGTTCTGAAAGATAAAAAAGAGTATCTGGACGCTGGTATGGACGATGTGCTGAGTAAGCCGCTGTCGGTGCCAGCCTTAACCGCGATGATTAAAAAATTCTGGGATGCCACCGATAAAGAGGAGAGTACCGTGACGCCTGAAGAGAGCGATAAAGCGCAAGCGCTGCTGGATATCCCGATGCTGGAACAATACATCGAGTTGGTTGGGCCTAAATTGATCACCGACGGCCTCGCGGTGTTTGAAAAAATGATGCCTGGCTATTTAAGCGTGCTGGAGTCCAATCTGACGGCGCGTGACAAAAAAGGCGTCGTTGAGGAAGGGCATAAGATTAAAGGCGCCGCCGGTTCGGTAGGGCTGCGTCATCTGCAACAACTTGGCCAGCAAATCCAGTCGCCGGATCTTCCCGCCTGGGAAGATAATGTCGCGGAATGGATTGAAGAGATGAAGCAGGAGTGGCAGCACGATGTCGCGGTGCTGAAAGCCTGGGTGGCAAACGCGGAAAAAAAATGACCCCGGTTTGACCGGGGTGCGCGAATACTGCGCCAACACCAGGGAAATCGTGGCTGCGCCGTGCTTATTATGATGATGTCAAAGGCGCAGTCCTGTTTTCAGGCCGCACGCAGTTAAGATAGCAAATCCTAAATGATTTGTTACATGAATCATTTAAATGTGTGAAGCGTAGCATTTTAATCAAAATTATTAATGGGCTTGAGTCGGTTGCAGGAGGATGTTCACCATGAAAAAAATTGGCGTAGTGCTCAGCGGATGCGGCGTCTATGACGGCGCCGAAATTCATGAGGCCGTTCTGACGCTGTTGGCCATTGCCCGCAGCGGCGCGCAGGCTGTCTGCTTCGCGCCGGATAAACCACAAGCGGATGTTATTAATCACCTGACCGGCGAAGCGATGGCGGAAACGCGTAACGTCCTGATTGAGGCGGCGCGTATTACGCGGGGCGATATTCGTCCCCTGTCCCAGGCTCAGCCAGGGGAGCTGGATGCGCTCATTGTGCCTGGTGGTTTCGGCGCGGCGAAGAACCTGAGTAATTTCGCCAGCCAGGGGAGCGAATGCCGGGTGGATAGCGATGTCGTCGCGCTGGCGAAGGCCATGCACCAGTCCGGCAAGCCGCTGGGATTCATCTGTATCGCGCCCGCAATGTTGCCGAAAATCTTTGACTTCCCGCTACGTCTGACAATAGGGACGGATATTGATACCGCTGAAGTACTTGAAGAGATGGGCGCCGAACACGTACCTTGCCCGGTTGATGATATCGTTGTGGACGAGGATAACAAGGTCGTGACCACCCCTGCCTATATGCTGGCGCAGGATATCGCTCAGGCGGCAAGCGGCATTGATAAATTAGTGTCGCGCGTGCTGGTTCTGGCGGAATGAGCAAACGACGCATCGCGCCGTTAACGTTTTTGCGCCGTCTACTTTTACGTATCCTTGCTGCGCTCGCCGTCTTTTGGGGCGGCGGCATTGCGCTGTTTAGCGTGGTTCCGGTGCCTTTTTCGGCGGTGATGGCGGAACGGCAGATTAGCGCCTGGCTGAGTGGAGAGTTCGGTTATGTGGCGCATTCTGACTGGGTCAGTATGGCGGATATCTCGCCGTGGATGGGGCTGGCGGTAATTGCGGCGGAAGACCAGAAGTTCCCTGAGCACTGGGGCTTTGATGTTCCGGCGATTGAAAAAGCGCTGGCTCATAATGAGCGGAATGAGAGCCGTATTCGCGGCGCCTCTACGCTTTCGCAGCAAACGGCGAAAAATCTCTTTTTATGGGATGGACGCAGTTGGCTGCGCAAAGGTCTGGAGGCTGGGCTAACGCTGGGCATTGAAACTGTCTGGAGCAAAAAGCGCATCCTCACGGTTTATCTGAATATCGCGGAGTTTGGCGATGGTATTTTTGGCGTGGAGGCTGCGGCACAACGGTATTTTCATAAACCTGCCAGTCGCTTGAGTGTGTCTGAAGCCGCGTTGCTGGCGGCGGTATTGCCAAATCCGTTACGCTATAAGGCGAATGCGCCTTCTGGCTATGTGCGTAGCCGGCAGGCGTGGATTATGCGCCAGATGCGCCAACTGGGTGGGGAATCTTTTATGACGCGCAACCAGCTTAATTAATTTTGCCGAATGGCGGCGCGAAAGCCTTATCCGGCCTGCGATCTGTGTCGTCCAGGCCTGATAAGCACAGGTCTTAAGCCTCGTGAGAAGTAAGCGCCAGCCGTTTCTTGTTTTTTGGCTGCGCGTCCCTCTCCAGGGCAACGGCCAGCGCAGGCTGGGCGATAAACCGCTGCCACACTCTCTCCAGTTTGCGTTCACAGCACCATGTTGACCAGGTTGCCAGCGGGATAAAGGTACTTTCCCCCAGATTGTCGCAAACCACCGGAACCACTTCTGACTCGCTGATACGCTGGCAAAGGATGTTTTGCGGCTTCAGCGACATCGTCACAATATGGTTATCCAGCAGGTAGCGTTTCAGTTTTTTCAGTAGCCGCCGCAGGACAGCGACATCCTCTTCATAACGGCATTGCGCGGCGAACTCGGTCAGGGTAATAGAGGGCGCGCCGTTGAAATCGGTAATCATGTCGTAGACATAGCCGGTGCCGCAATCGGTTTCTACCGTGCCGTAATAACGGGGGATAGCGCTCCAGTCCGTCAGGTAGCGGGACAGATGCGCATAGTAGTTCAGTTCACGCCGAATCTCTTTATCACCGCCGTGGTTACGGTTGTAAATGACTTTTATGCAACGCCGGGCATTATCCGGATGCGTATAGCATTTACGATGTCGACCGGTGCCCAGCGGAGTCTGTTTGGATAAGAAGATCATGGCAAGTCCTGGAAAAATTTATTCACATAAATTTAGTATGGACAAAGAACTTAAATAAAACCTAAACGAAATTTTTTAAGGTTTTCTTAATGTTTTTATGCATAGGTAAAGCGCACGAAATGTACAAATCTTACGAAAGGGTGGGGCTGCGGGATAAGTGGCAGGCAGGCGTAACACGCCCGGTTTTGGGATGATTGTCATCAAATACCGGGACGGCGTTGGGGAAAATAGGGTATAGAGGAGGTTTAGTCTTCGTCAAAGCCGGAATTGAACAGCGCGATAACCGCCGCCAGCGCTTCAACTTCTTGCGGGCCGGTGGCTTCAATTTCGATCTGACGCCCTTTGGCGGAGTCGAGCATTAACAGAGCGATGACGCTATTTGCTTCCGCTTCGGTGCCTTCGTCATTGCGTAATAGCACCTCGGCGTCAAAACCCTGCATCAGTTCGAAAAGCTTCATGGCAGGCCGGGCATGCATGCCCAGCTTATTGGTGACTTCAACAGTTTGCTTTACGGTCATGTTTTGCGTTTTTCCAGCGTGCGATGGCGAGACTGGACATTTTTACCGCGCGAGCGGAAGTAGTCTGCCAGCTGTTCTGCAATATACACCGAACGGTGTTTCCCGCCGGTACAACCGATAGCGACGGTAAGGTAGCTGCGGTTGTTGGTCTCCAGCATCGGTAACCATAGCTCAAGATAGCTGCGAGTCTGATAGATAAAATTGTGAACTTCTGTGTGTCGGTCAAGAAACGCGGCTACCGGCTTATCAAGCCCGGTCATGGGGCGCAGTTTTGGATCCCAGTGCGGGTTGGGCAGAAAGCGGACATCAAACACATAGTCCGCATCAATCGGGATACCATGTTTAAAGCCGAAGGACTCAAATACCATCGTCAGTTCGCGCTCGCGTTTGCCCAACAGCCGGGTACGCAGCATCTCCGCCAGCTCATGGACGGACATTTCTGAAGTGTCGACGATCAGATCCGCACGTGAGCGTAACGGCTCCAGCAAGTCACTCTCTTTATCGATCGCACTCTCTAAAGAAAGATTTTTGCTGGAAAGCGGATGCAAACGGCGCGTGTCGCTGTAGCGGCGAATCAAGGTATTGCGGTCGGCATCAAGAAACAGCAATTGCGGCGAGAAAGCGCCAGGCAGATTATTCATCGCCTGTTCAAAAATCTCAGGTGATTCAGGCATATTGCGCACATCAATGCTGACGGCGGCGGAAATCTGGCGATCGGCCAGCGTTCGCGCCAGATCGGGCAACAGCACGACGGGGAGGTTATCCACGCAGTAAAATCCCATATCTTCCAGCGCGCGCAGAGCGACAGATTTACCTGATCCGGAACGCCCGCTGACGATCATCAGTACCATGTACCGTTTCTCCTCACAACGACAGAAATAAATGCCATTGAGTTGTTATGCCTCATTCTGCTCACCTTCGGTGTCAGTAATGATTTGATACAGCTCTTCATCATTCAGCGCCGCGCGCAGGCGGCGGCAGATCGTTTTATCCGCCAGACGTTTCGCCACCAGCGACAGCGTGTGCAGATGCGTTTTAGTTTGATCGGCGGGCACCAGCAGGGCGAAGAGGAGATCGACCGGCTGGTTATCGATGGCGTCGAACGCGATCGGCGTTTCGAGCTGAACGAACACGCCGACGGCGCGTAAGGTATCTTCTTCCAGTTTCCCGTGCGGGATGGCGATACCATTACCAATACCGGTACTGCCCATTTTTTCGCGTGTCAGAATGGCTTCAAACACGACCTGAGGAGGTAAACTGAGCTGTTTTGCCGCCAGTTCGCTGATGATTTCCAGCGCGCGTTTCTTACTCTGACAATGAACGCCGCTACGCGTACACTCCTGGTTAAGTACACTGCTCAGTTGTAGAGTCGTATCGTTATTTATCATAATTTCACCTAAGAACCTGTCCTGTCAGGTTGATGGCCAGGTTCGGAGCGCTAACTGTACAAATGGCCCGTTGTGTCACACAACAGGCCGTCCTGCACTGGCTAACTGCCCGGACAATTAGTGTTGTTTCAGTTTATCTTTATGCCTGGTTAACTGCCTTGCCAGTTTATCAATCAAGCCGTCAATGGCGGCATACATATCCTGGCCTTCCGCGCTGGCGTGAATTTCGCCGCCGTTAACGTGTAGCGTCGCATCCGAGATATGCGTGACCTTCTCCACTTTCAACACCACGTATACCTGATTAATCCGCTCAAAATACTGTTCAAGTTTGGCGAATTTTGTCGTCACAAATTCACGCAGGGCTTCAGTAATTTCGACATTATGTCCGGTGATATTGAGCTGCATAGTGTCTTCCTTATCGGTTGGGTCAAACCAGCTGTTTGCGTTGGTTTGACGGCGGAATGGATAAAGACTCTCGGTACTTCGCAACAGTGCGGCGCGCCACCATGATACCTTGTTCTGACAGCAGAGAGGTTAACTTGCTGTCGCTCAGTGGTTTCGCGGGGTTTTCCGCCGCAATTAACTTCTTCACCAGCGCGCGAATCGCGGTGGAAGAGGCTTCGCCTCCGCCTTCGGTATTGACGTGGCTGGAAAAGAAATATTTGAGTTCAAAAATACCGCGCGGGCTGTGCAAATACTTCTGCGTGGTCACGCGGGATATGGTGGATTCGTGCATCTCGACGGCCTGGGCGATATCCGCCAGTACCATCGGTTTCATATATTCTTCGCCCTGTTCAAAAAAGGCTTGCTGTTGCTCGACGATGCAGCGACTGACGCGCAGCAGCGTGTCGTTGCGGCTTTCAAGGCTTTTTATCAGCCATTTCGCATCCTGTAAATTACTGCGGATGAACTGGCTGTCGGCATCGTTGCGCGCGCTATTGCACATGGCGGCATAGTGCTGGTTAATCTGTAAACGGGGAATACTGTCGCTATTAAGCTCCACCGTCCAGCGACCGTTATGCTTGCGTACCAGCACATCCGGGATAACGTACTCCGGCTCGCCGGTCTGGATCGATTGACCGGGTCTGGGATCGAGCGACTGAATCAGGTTTACCGCCTCTTTCAGCACCTCTTCTTTTAGTCGGGTAACGCGCATCAACGTGCGGAAATCGTGGTTGGCCAGCAGATCAAGATGATCGCAGATAATAAGCCGCGCCTCTTCCAGCCACGGCGTGGATTTGTCGAATTGTGAAAGCTGGATCAGCAGACAGTCGCGAAGATCTTTTGCCGCGACGCCTACCGGATCAAAACGCTGAATACGCTTCAGGACGGCTTCGACCTCATCGAGATCCACCTCTACATCGCCCATGCTTTCGCGAATTTCGTCCAGGGATACGGTGAGATAGCCGGTATCATCTACCGCGTCGACAATGGATGTCGCAATAGCGCGATCGGTGTCCGAGAAGGGCGTTAGCTCAACCTGCCACATCAGATAATCCTGCAACGACTGCGTCGTTTCGCCCTGATAGACGGGCAGCTCATCGTCGATATAATCGCCGCTGGGGCCGGACGGCGTCCCGGCGGTGTAAATTTCATCCCAACTAGCGTCAAGCGGCAGCTCTTCCGGCATCTCTTTTTGTTCGAGCGCGTCGGCGGTATCGAGAGGATCGTTATCCTGAGGTTGCTGAGTGTCGATTTCGTCATGAAGATCGGTTTGCTCAAGCAGCGGGTTATTTTCCAGCGCTTGCTGGAGTTCCTGCTGAAGTTCCAGCGTAGACAACTGCAACAGACGGATGGCCTGTTGTAGCTGAGGCGTCATCGCCAGTTGTTGGCTAAGCCTGAGTTGCAAACCTTGCTTCATATTCAGAGTCGTTTTCTCCCGCTAGAGCAGCATAGCCCTCTACCCTATCAGAGTCTGAAGTCTTCCCCAAGATATACACGCTTAACGTGTTCGTCTTGCAGGATTTCTGTCGGCGTACCGTGGGCAATAAGGTGGCCCTGGCTCACGATATAGGCACGTTCACAGACTGCCAGCGTCTCACGGACGTTATGGTCGGTGATCAGCACGCCGAGCCCACTATCGCGCAGATGCTCGATAATGCGTTTTATGTCGATAACGGAAATCGGGTCGACGCCGGCAAAGGGTTCATCCAGCAGGATAAATTTGGGATTAGCGGCCAACGCGCGGGCTATTTCTACACGACGGCGTTCACCACCGGACAGCGCCTGTCCCATACTGTCGCGCAGATGCTCAATATGAAACTCTTCCATCAGCTCGTTGGCGCGGTCTTCTCGCTGTTCTGCGGTCAAATCGTCACGAATTTGCAGTACCGCCATCAGGTTATCAAATACGCTGAGACGGCGGAAAATAGAGGCTTCCTGCGGCAAATAGCCGATACCGCGGCGCGCGCGCGCGTGCAGCGGCAGCAGACTGATATCTTCATCATCGATGATGATATTGCCCGCGTCACGCGGCACGATACCGACGACCATATAAAAGGTGGTGGTTTTACCCGCGCCGTTTGGACCGAGCAGCCCGACAATCTCCCCGGAGTTAACGGTCAGACTGACATCTTCCACTACGCGACGGCCTTTATAGGCCTTCGCCAGATTCTTTGCAGTTAATGTTGCCATAACGAATTAGTTACTCTTCTTTTGCGCCGGAGTCTGGCCTTTGTTTTTGTCTTGCAACTGCGACGGCACCAGAACGGTGGTGACGCGTTTGCCTTTCTCGCTGAAGGCCTGCATTTTCTGCTCTTTCACCAGGTAGGTGATTTTGTCGCCGGTAATGTTGCTGTCAAGCTGCTCCAGATAAGCGTTGCCGGTCAGCACCACAAAATCTTTCGCCAGCTCGTAGTGCATATGGGAAGCGTGGCCTTTCACCGGCTTACCGTTGTCCTGCATCTGGTAGAAGGTGGCCGGATTGCCGTAACCGTCGATCACCTCTTTCCCCTGTTCGCCGCCAGGGCGGGTAACCACGACTTTATCGGCGTTGATCTTAATCGTGCCCTGGGTCATCACCACGTTGCCCGTAAAGGTCACGACGTTGCCTTGCATATCCAGCGACTGTTGATCCGAGTCAATATGAATAGGCTGTTCGGTATCGCCCGTGACGGCGAAAGCCGGAATGCTGGCGGCCAGCAGCGAGCCGGCAAGCATAAGATTAAGGCTGAGTTTGTTTGTTTTGAATTTCATAAGAGGTTCTAACCTTTTCAATCAGCTCGGCGTTCTTGCTGCGTAAGTTACCGCGCATTTTCAGTCCGCTGGAGTTAAATGTTGTGCCGTATAACGTCACCAGATCGTTCGAGGTAACATCCTGCGTCACCAGATTAATCTGCGCGTTATCGGTGGTAATTCTGCGTAATTGAGCGTCAGGCACCAGGGCGTTGACTTCAACATGGCCATACAGATAGAGCATCCGATCGTTAGTCAATTTGGCTTTATCGGCCTTGATCGACCATGTCGGCACTTTATCCTTATCAAAGGTGGTTAATACCGGTTGCGTAAACCATGAGACCGCCTGATCGGAAAAATATTCAACGTGCTGCGCGATCAGACGATAGCTCAACGCGCCTTCCGGACTGTACACGACGGTATCCGTATGCTCGCTTTTATACGTGGGATCGTTGCTGTTGACCATCACGGCAGCAGGATCGTCTTTATCCGCCAGATTGATACCAATCAGTACCAGAATGGCCAGTGACAGTAGAATGATAACCCAACGTCTGGTTTTACTCATATCGATTGCCCTTTGGCCTCATCCAGCTTGCCCTGCGCCAGCAGCAGCAAATCGCACACCTCACGTACCGCGCCGCGCCCGCCGGCAATGTGCGTCACATAGTCAGCGCGGGGGATCAGCAGCGGATGCGCATCCGCAACGGCAACGCTTAACCCCACTTTTTCCATCACTGGCCAGTCAATCAGATCATCGCCAACATAGGCAACATTTTCCGGCGCAATGGCCAGTTTTTCCAGCAGATCGCTAAAGGCGATCAGCTTATTCGACTGTCCCTGATAAAGATGGACAATCCCCAGCGTGGCGCAGCGATCTTCTACAAGTTTAGCCTTTCGTCCGGTAATAATGGCAACCTCGATATTGGAGGTCAAAGCACAGCGAATACCATAGCCGTCACGAACGTTGAAAGCCTTCAGTTCTTCGCCGTTATTGCCCATATAAATCAGGCCGTCAGACAATACGCCATCCACGTCCAGGATGAGCAGGCGGATATTCTCCGCTTTGGTCATGACATGGGTGCTGACGGGGCCATAACAGGTCGCAAGCGACGCACCTGCTTTACTCATCGTTAATTATCCTTGAGTTTCTACACGACGCCTGCACGCAGGAGATCATGCATATGTAACACACCGAGTAACTGGTCGCCATCAGCAACCAGTACGGAGGTGATATGGCGGGACTGCATTAAATTCAGCGCATCGACAGCGAGAATACCGGGACGCACGCGAATGCCCCCTGGCGTCATCACCTCGGCGATCCCCAACTGGCGCATATCGCCGCCCATATCGAACACGCGACGTAAATCGCCGTCGGTGAAGATACCGTCGATCTTCATGGATTCATCGCAAATGACGGTCATACCGAGATTTTTACGCGTAATTTCTAACAGCGCATCACGCAGGGTGGCATGTTTATTAACATGCGGGATCTCATCGCCAGTATGCATAATATCGCTTACGCGCAGCAGTAGCTTACGTCCCAGCGCGCCGCCAGGATGCGACAGAGCGAAATCCTCGGCGGTAAAGCCGCGCGCTTTTAACAACGCCACGGCGAGCGCGTCGCCCATCACCAGCGTTGCGGTGGTACTAGTGGTAGGCGCCAGGCCTAACGGACACGCTTCTTTGGGCACTTTAACACACAGATGCACATCTGCCGCACGCGCCATGCTGCTTTCCGGTCGCCCGGTAATGCAAATTAACGGTACGTGCAGCCGTTTAAGCACCGGTATTAGCGCCGCGATCTCGCTGGATTCGCCGGAGTTGGAGATAGCGATAACCACATCCTGCGGCGTAACCATCCCCAAATCGCCGTGCGCGGCTTCGCCTGGATGTACAAAAAAGGAAGAGGTGCCGGTACTGGCGAACGTGGCGGCCATTTTCCGTCCGATATGACCGGATTTTCCCATCCCCATGACCACCACTTTTCCGGTGCAGTTGAACATTTTTTCACAGGCCAGCGTGAAATGCTGGTTGATATATTGATCAAGCTCCGCCAGGCCTTCACGTTCAATTTCCAGGACCTCTTTGCCTGCCTGCTGAAAGTCAAACCCCGGTTGCAACGCTAAATGCGACATAATCCGTTTCCAGTTATCCAACAAGAAGTGGCGATAGCCAATAGAGCATCGCCAGCCATACGATAAACCCGCCGGTCAGCAGTATACCTGCGCCCCGACCAATCTGACGCGGATGCCGCCAGCAAAGTAAAGCGAAAACCACGCTAACCAGCAACATCACGCTATAATCACGCCCAAATGCCAGCGGGTTGATCTCCCCCGGCGCGATCAGCGCAGGCAGTCCCAGCACGATGGCGAGATTAAAAATATTGGCGCCAATGAGATTACCAACGGCAATATCATTTTCGCCTTTTCGCACGCCGGCAATCGCCGTCGCCAGTTCTGGCAGACTGGTGCCGACGGCGATGACTGTCAGACCGAGCGTTAATTCACTCATGGCGAAATAGTTCGCCAGCACCGTAGCGTTATCGATTACCATGCGCGTCGCCATCGGCATGATGACCAGCGCAATGCCCAGCCATAAGAACGCGACGGGGAGCCCGCCTTCGCGCGGCAGCTCCGCCAGTTGTTCGCGGGTGAGGCTGTCATTCCCCTGGCGTTCGGCCAGACGCGCGATTTTAACAATGAATAACAGCCATAGCACAGCCAGAAGCAGGAGAAAGATACCATCACTGCGGCTTAACTGTCCGTCATGCAGTACGGAACCGGCTACCACGCTAACAAATAACATTAATGGCAATTCGCGACGTAAAACATCGGAATGCACGGTAAATGGACGAACCAGCGCCGCCAGCCCTAAGATCAGCAAAATATTGGTGATGTTAGAACCGAGCGCCGCGCCGACGGCCAAATCGAGCTGACCGTGTAGCGATGCGGCGGCCGACACAATAATTTCCGGCAGCGAGGTGCCAATACTCACGACCGTCATCCCGATGATCAGCGGGGGAATACCGAATGTACGGCATAAAATAGAGGCCGCAAACACCAGACGATCGGCGCCGTAGGCCACCAGAAGCAAACCAATTATGAGTAGCGCCATCGCTAAAAGCATCTAAAGTCCTTTCTTCAGGTATACTCGCCGGTCCCCTGGAAGGGATATCTGGAAGCCGTAACGAAGTCCTAATTTTGACTTTATGCGGCTAAAAAGTAAAACGAATGCCAGCTTTCGCTAACCCTGTCAGTTAATATTCTGTAATTATGTCGAACCCATGGTTAAATTCAGCGCCATGGTTACCTCAACAAGGCAATACGAAGGATGAATCAATGGGTCAGTCTGCGGCCAATTTAGTCGATATGCGCGACGTCAGCTTTTCCCGTGGCGAACGCTGCATTTTCGATAATATTTCCCTGACGGTGCCGCGCGGGAAGATCACGGCGATCATGGGGCCGTCGGGCATCGGTAAAACCACGCTGTTGCGCCTGATTGGCGGACAGATCCCGCCGGATAAGGGCGAGATCTTATTTGATGGCGAGAATGTGCCGGCCATGTCCCGTTCGCGGCTCTACACCGTCCGTAAACGTATGAGTATGCTGTTTCAGTCGGGAGCGCTGTTTACCGACATGAACGTGTTTGACAATGTGGCCTATCCGCTACGGGAGCACACCAATTTACCCGCGCCGCTGCTAAAAAGCGTCGTGATGATGAAACTGGAAGCTGTCGGGCTGCGCGGCGCGGCAAAACTGATGCCTTCCGAGCTCTCCGGTGGGATGGCGCGCCGCGCCGCGTTGGCGCGCGCCATCGCTCTGGAACCGGATCTCATCATGTTCGATGAGCCGTTTGTCGGCCAGGACCCGATTACCATGGGCGTTCTGGTGAAGCTGATTTCAGAATTGAACAGCGCGCTGGGCGTGACCTGCGTGGTGGTCTCGCATGATGTGCCAGAGGTGCTCAGTATTGCGGATCACGCCTGGATCATGGCGGACAAAAAAATCGTCGCTCACGGTAGCGCTCAGGCGTTGCAGGAGAATACGGACCCGCGCGTGCGTCAGTTCCTTGACGGCATTGCCGACGGGCCGGTTCCGTTCCGCTATCCGGCGGGCGACTATCACCTTGATTTACTCGAAACAGGGAGTTAAGCCACTCATGCTGTTAAATGCGCTGGCAGCACTCGGACACAGCGGGATCAAAACCGTCAGGACGTTCGGGCGCGCCGGGTTAATGTTATTCAATGCGATTATCGGTAAGCCGGAGTTTCGCAAACATGCGCCGCTGCTGGTGCGCCAGCTTTATAATGTGGGCGTCTTGTCGATGCTTATCATTATTGTCTCCGGCGTATTCATCGGTATGGTGCTGGGGCTGCAAGGCTATCTGGTTCTGACTACTTACAGCGCGGAGACCAGTCTTGGCATGTTAGTGGCACTTTCGCTGCTGCGCGAGCTGGGGCCGGTGGTCGCGGCGTTGCTGTTTGCCGGGCGGGCCGGGTCGGCGTTGACGGCGGAAATCGGCCTGATGCGGGCGACGGAGCAGCTCTCCAGTATGGAGATGATGGCGGTCGATCCATTGCGCCGGGTGATTTCGCCGCGCTTCTGGGCGGGCGTGATTTCGTTGCCGCTACTGACCATTATCTTTGTGGCGGTCGGTATCTGGGGCGGCTCGCTGGTCGGCGTAAGCTGGAAGGGAATCGACGCCGGGTTCTTCTGGTCCGCGATGCAGAATGCCGTCGACTGGCGTATGGACCTGGTGAACTGTCTGATAAAGAGCGTGGTGTTCGCCATTACGGTAACATGGATTGCGTTATTCAACGGTTATGACGCAATACCGACTTCTGCCGGGATTAGCCGGGCAACGACGCGTACCGTGGTTCACGCATCGTTGGCCGTTCTGGGGCTGGATTTTGTGCTGACCGCACTGATGTTTGGGAATTGAGTTCATGCAAACGAAAAAAAATGAAATTTGGGTAGGCGTTTTTTTGCTGGTAGCGTTGCTGGCGGCGCTGTTTGTTTGCCTGAAGGCGGCAAATGTGACCTCTATGCGCACGGAGCCGACCTATAAGGTTTATGCGACCTTCGATAACATCGGCGGTCTGAAAGTGCGTTCCCCGGTACGCATCGGCGGGGTGGTTGTCGGGCGGGTTGAAGATATCTCGCTTGATCCGAAAACATACCTGCCGCGCGTAACGCTCGACATCGAAGAGCGTTATAACCATATTCCCGATACCAGCTCGTTGAGTATTCGTACTTCCGGGCTGCTGGGGGAGCAATATCTGGCATTAAACGTCGGTTTTGAAGATCCTGAGCTGGGAACGTCTATCCTCAAAGATGGGAGTACGATTCAGGACACCAAGTCTGCAATGGTGCTGGAAGATATGATTGGCCAGTTCCTTTATAACAGCAAAGGCGACGACAATAAGAATTCTGGCGATGCGCCAGCCGCAACGGAAGGCCATACTGAAGCCACAACGCCCGCGGGCGAAACGAAATAATCTCAGGAGAATTGAGGCATGTTTAAACGACTGATGATGGTGGCCCTGCTGGTCATTGCGCCATTAAGCGCAGCAACGGCAGCGGATCAGAGCAATCCTTATAAACTGATGAACGAGGCGGCGCAGAAAACTTTTGATCGCCTGAAAAACGAACAGCCGAAAATTCGTGCCAACCCGGATTACCTGCGCGACGTTGTTGATCAGGAACTTCTGCCGTACGTGCAGGTAAAATATGCCGGCGCGCTGGTGTTGGGCCGCTACTACAAAGAGGCGACCCCGGCGCAGCGTGAAGCCTATTTTGCAGCGTTTCGCGAATACCTGAAACAGGCCTACGGTCAGGCGCTGGCGATGTACCACGGTCAGACTTACCAGATAGCGCCTGAGCAACCGCTGGGCGATGCGACCATTGTGCCTATCCGTGTAACGATTATCGATCCCAACGGTCGTCCGCCGGTACGCCTGGATTTCCAGTGGCGCAAAAACACTCAGACCGGCAACTGGCAGGCGTATGACATGATTGCGGAAGGTGTCAGCATGATCACCACCAAGCAAAATGAGTGGAGCGATCTGCTGCGTACTAAAGGCATCGACGGCCTGACCGCACAACTGAAATCTATCTCTCAACAGAAAATTACTTTGGACGAGAAACAGTAATGACGCCGCAACTCACCTGGACGCGTGAGGCGGACACTCTGGTGCTGGCGGGAGAGCTGGATCAGGACGTGTTGGCGCCGCTATGGGACGCGCGCGTAGAAGCGATGACTGGCGTTACCCGTATCGACCTGAGCCAGATCTCCAGGGTGGATACGGGGGGACTGGCGCTGCTGGCGCACCTTGTGAACCAGGCAAAAAAGCAGGGCAATGCCGTGTCGCTGTCTGGCGTTAACGACAAGGTTTACGCGCTGGCGCAATTATATAACTTGCCCGAAGACGTACTTCCCCGTATGTAATGAATGCCGGATGGTTTATCCGGCCTACACTTCGCATGATCCCCGTAGGCCGGATAAGTTGCGTTAGCAGCACCATCCGGCACTTTTACCGCGCTGATTTATCAGCGTAATCTTTTGCTTATTTAAGACGGCGCGACTTTGCTCTAAGATGTTGGGCTGTTTTCACTATTTGACGAATAAAGAACCCATGGAAAATCATGAAATTCAGAGTGTGCTGATGAATGCCCTCTCCCTCCAGGAAGTCCACGTCTCCGGCGATGGCAGTCACTTTCAGGTTATTGCCGTGGGCGAGATGTTTGACGGCATGAGCCGGGTCAAGAAACAGCAAACGGTCTATGGGCCGCTAATGGAGTACATTGCGGACAACCGTATCCATGCCGTATCGATCAAAGCATATACCCCGGCGGAATGGGCGCGCGATCGTAAACTTAACGGATTTTAAGCTACGGGTAACCTGCCGGTAGCGGAGATGAATGCTTAACTGAGAATACAATAATGGATAAATTTCGTGTACAGGGGCCAACGACGCTCCAGGGCGAAGTCACAATTTCCGGCGCCAAAAACGCCGCGCTGCCGATCCTGTTCGCCGCTCTGCTGGCAGAAGAACCGGTAGAGATCCAAAACGTTCCAAAACTGAAAGACGTGGATACGTCGATGAAGCTCCTGAGCCAATTAGGTGCGAAAGTGGAACGCAATGGATCGGTACACATTGACGCCAGCCAGGTGAACGTGTTCTGCGCGCCTTATGATCTGGTTAAGACCATGCGCGCCTCGATATGGGCGCTGGGGCCGCTGGTTGCCCGTTTTGGTCAGGGACAAGTCTCTCTGCCGGGGGGCTGTACTATCGGCGCGCGTCCGGTTGATCTGCATATTACCGGTCTGGAACAACTGGGTGCGACCATCAAGCTGGAAGAGGGCTACGTAAAGGCCTCCGTCGAAGGACGTCTTAAAGGGGCGCATATCGTGATGGATAAGGTCAGCGTCGGCGCGACCGTCACCATTATGTGCGCCGCTACGCTGGCGGAAGGGACGACCATCATTGAAAACGCCGCGCGCGAGCCGGAAATTGTCGACACCGCTAACTTCTTGGTTACTCTGGGGGCGAAGATCGCCGGGCAGGGCACCGATCGTATTACGATCGAGGGCGTAGAGCGTCTGGGCGGCGGCGTTTATCGTGTGCTGCCGGATCGTATCGAAACGGGGACTTTCCTGGTGGCGGCAGCGATCTCTCGCGGCAAAATCCTCTGCCGTAACGCGCAACCGGACACTCTGGACGCGGTACTGGCGAAACTGCGCGATGCTGGCGCGGATATCGAAGTGGGCGAGGACTGGATTAGTCTGGACATGCACGGCAAACGACCGAAGGCGGTCAATGTCCGTACCGCGCCGCACCCGGCATTCCCGACCGATATGCAGGCGCAGTTCACGTTGCTGAACCTGGTGGCGGAAGGGACGGGCTTTATCACTGAAACCGTCTTTGAAAACCGTTTTATGCACGTGCCTGAACTCAGTCGCATGGGCGCGCGTGCGGAAATTGAAAGCAATACCGTCATATGCCATGGCGTAGAAACGCTCTCTGGCGCCCAGGTCATGGCGACAGATCTGCGGGCATCTGCGAGCCTGGTGCTGGCGGGCTGTATTGCGGAAGGCACGACGATTGTGGATCGCATTTATCACATCGATCGCGGTTATGAGCGCATCGAAGACAAACTGCGCGCGCTAGGCGCGAATATTGAACGCGTGAAAGGCGAATAACCTTCTGTACGCTGAATAACCCCCGCGAACGCGATGCGGGGGTTGTTTTACAGGCTCTTACTCTACATTCTGTTTGTTTTTATTACGCGCTCTCATAAGCCGCGTTCTGTCGATAAACTCATGCGTGCGCGGATCGTGATAACGCGATGGCCAAATAACCCAGGGTTCCGTTCCCAATGCTTTCGCGATAATCAACTCTCCTTTCGGCCACGGGCGCGTTAATGCATTGGCCAGCGTGGATGAACTCAATCCATTCCGACGTGACTCAGCGGCCATTGACGTCCCTTTTTTACGTAGTCCGGCAATGATATCGGCCGGATGCCAGTCAATAAGCTTGCTTTCCATACATCCATCACTCCTTAGGTTAATCACTTACGGTTTTAACAACCCGACGACGTTCGATACTATAACGCTTCGTGAAAGAATGTTCTAAAAAGTTCATGTAAGTGGCGGCAATATTCAGAATATGCCAGGGGAAGCTCTATATGGCTATATGAAAAGACAGGGAACAAAGTATCTGGAGTTTATTGGAACTTAATGGGATATCCCGCGCAGTACGCGGGATAAGAGAACGGCATTAACGATCGCGCTGCACCGCGATGTGTGCGAGACCGATTAGCGCCTCACGCCATGGAGTATCCGGCAATATCTGCAACGCGGATATCGCTTTGTCGGCTTCTTCTTCCGCTCGCTGACGCGTCCATTCCAGCGAGCCGCAGGTGGTCATCGCTTCCAAAACCGGTTCCAGAAGATGACGACCATTACCTTGTTCAATAGCGGTACGGATCATCGCTGACTGTTCTGGCGTACCGTGGCGCATGGCGTGAAGCAACGGTAAGGTAGGTTTGCCCTCATTGAGGTCATCACCCACATTTTTACCGAGATGCTCGCCGTCGGCGCTGTAATCCAGCAGATCGTCAATGAGCTGGAAAGCCGTACCAAGGTAGCGGCCATAGTCCTGCAACCCTTTCTCTTGCTCAGGCGTACAACCGGCAAGAATACCGGAGCACTGGGCGGCGGCTTCGAACAGACGGGCCGTTTTACTGTAAATCACCCGCATGTAATTTTCTTCGGTAATGTCCGGGTCATTCACGTTCATCAATTGCAGCACTTCGCCTTCTGCAATCACGTTGACTGCTTCCGACATCACTTCCAGCACTTTTAACGAGCCGAGGCTGGTCATCATCTGGAAGGCGCGGGTATAGATAAAGTCGCCGACCAACACGCTGGCGGCATTACCGAAAGCGGCATTTGCCGTCGCTTTGCCGCGACGCATATCGGATTCATCCACCACATCATCATGTAGCAGCGTCGCCGTGTGGATAAACTCGATCAGAGCGGCGATAGTCACGTGCGCGTTACCCTGATAACCCACCGCGCGTGCGGCAAGAACGGCAATCATCGGACGAATGCGTTTTCCGCCGCCGCTAATAATGTAATATCCTAGCTGATTAATCAGTTGAACGTCGGAATTAAGCTGTTCAAGGATTGTCGCATTGACACCCGCCATATCTTGCGCGGTTAACTCGTTGATTTTTTCTAAATTCATCGCAAAAGCCGGGCTTATCGCCCCGATTATCCCATGTCTGAATGAGGTAACGTAGGGTTTATGGTTAGAAATATACCCTGATTGTACTGAAAAAACGCCGCAGATAAACGTTACCGTATGCGTTGTGTTTTTTTTCTTCATGTATTGATGGTAGCACTTGTCAAAGCCGTGCAATTTGCGTAATATTCGCGCCCTATTGTGAATATTTATAGCGCGCTCTGAATCATTGAAAGGTGTGCGCGGAAGCGGAGTTTTTTATGTACGCGGTTTTCCAAAGTGGTGGTAAACAACACCGAGTAAGCGAAGGTCAGACCGTTCGCCTGGAAAAGCTGGACATCGCAACTGGCGAAACTATCGAGTTCGCTGAAGTTCTGATGGTCGCAAACGGTGAAGAAGTCAAAATCGGCGTTCCTTTCGTTGATGGCGGCGTAATCAAAGCTGAAGTTGTTGCCCACGGTCGTGGCGAGAAAGTTAAAATCGTTAAGTTTCGTCGCCGTAAACACTACCGTAAGCAGCAGGGCCATCGTCAGTGGTTCACTGATGTGAAAATTACCGGCATCAGCGCTTAAGATTAGGGGAGCAGATTAAATGGCACATAAAAAGGCTGGCGGCTCGACTCGTAACGGTCGCGATTCTGAAGCTAAACGTCTGGGCGTAAAACGCTTTGGCGGTGAAGCAGTTCTGGCAGGCAGCATCATCGTTCGTCAACGTGGTACTAAATTCCACGCTGGCACCAACGTTGGTTGCGGTCGTGACCACACTCTGTTTGCTAAAGCAGACGGTAAAGTGAAATTCGAAGTTAAAGGCCCGAAAAACCGTAAATACATCAGCATCGTTGCTGAGTAAGTTTTTTGTGGTCCGGTAACGGATGAAAGCCCCGCACCTGTTGCGGGGCTTTTTACATTCGATGGCCGACTAAAATATACCCGTGTGGCTGTGCGAATGCCGTTAACGGGTCTTTGCAGGGAACACGGCATGAAGCAGCAGGCAGGCATTGGCATTCTTTTAGCGCTCACTACCGCGATGTGCTGGGGAGCGTTGCCAATAGCAATGAAGCAAGTGCTGGAGGTGATGGAGCCTTCAACCATTGTCTTCTACCGCTTCTTAATGGCCAGTATTGGCCTCGGGGCGATACTGGCAGTAAAAAGAAAGCTGCCGCCGCTGCGTATTTTTCGTAAGCCGCGCTGGTTGGTGTTATTAGCGATAGCGACCTGCGGACTGTTCGGTAATTTCATTTTGTTCAGTTCTTCCCTGCAATATTTAAGCCCAACCGCGTCGCAGGTTATCGGCCAGCTCTCGCCGGTTGGCATGATGGTCGCCAGCGTCTTTATTCTGAAAGAAAAGATGCGCGGTACGCAGGTGATTGGCGCGCTGATGTTATTGAGCGGGCTGGTGATGTTTTTTAACACCAGTCTGATCGAGATTTTTACCCGACTGACCGACTACACCTGGGGCGTTATTTTTGGCGTAGGTGCGGCGATGGTGTGGGTGAGCTATGGCGTGGCGCAAAAAGTATTATTGCGACGTCTGGCCTCGCAGCAGATCCTGTTTTTACTGTACACTTTATGTACGATAGCGCTCTTGCCGCTGGCAAAACCGATGGTGATAGCGCAACTGAGCGACTGGCAGCTCGCCTGTTTGATTTTCTGCGCGTTAAATACGCTGGTAGGATATGGCGCCCTGGCGGAAGCGATGGCGCGTTGGCAGGCGGCGCAGGTGAGCGCGATAATCACGCTTACACCGCTATTTACCCTGCTGTTTTCAGATCTTTTATCTATGGCCTGGCCCGATTTCTTCGCCAGACCGATGTTAAACCTTTTAGGTTATCTCGGTGCGTTTGTCGTGGTTGCGGGCGCGATGTATTCCGCCATTGGTCATCGTATTTGGGGCGGTTTACGCAAGCATGAAACGGTGGTTTCGCAACCCCGCTCAGGCGAATGATTTACGGAGAATAAAATGAAGTTTGTTGATGAAGCATCGATTCTGGTCGTTGCAGGCGATGGCGGTAATGGCTGTGTGAGCTTCCGCCGCGAAAAATATATCCCGAAAGGCGGCCCGGACGGCGGTGATGGCGGCGACGGCGGCGACGTCTGGATGGAAGCCGATGAAAACCTGAATACGCTGATCGATTACCGCTTTGAAAAATCGTTCCGCGCTGAACGTGGTCAGAATGGCGCGAGCCGCGACTGTACCGGTAAACGCGGTAAAGACGTGACCATTAAAGTGCCGGTCGGTACGCGCGTTATCGACCAGGGAACCGGTGAAACGATGGGCGACATGACCAAACACGGTCAGCGTCTGTTGGTCGCGAAGGGCGGCTGGCATGGGTTAGGCAATACCCGTTTTAAATCCTCGGTTAACCGTACGCCGCGCCAGAAAACCAATGGTACGCCGGGCGATAAGCGCGACCTGCTGCTGGAACTGATGCTGCTGGCGGATGTCGGGATGCTGGGGATGCCAAACGCCGGTAAATCAACGTTCATTCGCGCGGTATCGGCAGCAAAACCGAAAGTCGCGGACTATCCGTTTACCACGCTGGTGCCGAGCCTGGGCGTGGTACGTATGGACAGCGAAAAGAGTTTTGTGGTGGCCGACATTCCGGGGTTGATCGAAGGCGCGGCGGAAGGCGCGGGCCTGGGGATTCGCTTCCTGAAGCACCTCGAACGTTGCCGCGTACTGCTGCACCTCATTGATATCGATCCGATCGACGGTTCCGATCCGGTGGAAAACGCCCGTATCATTATTGGCGAACTGGAAAAATACAGCCAGGATCTGGCGGCTAAACCGCGCTGGTTAGTGTTCAACAAGATCGATCTGATGGATAAAACCGAAGCGGAAGAGAAAGCGAAAGCGATCGCCGAAGCGTTGGGCTGGGAAGGGAAATACTATCTGATTTCCGCTGCCAGTCAGCTAGGGGTGAAAGATCTCTGCTGGGATGTGATGACCTTTATCATCGAGAATCCGATCGCGCAGGCTGAAGAAGCAAAACAGCCGGAAAAAGTCGAGTTCATGTGGGACGATTATCATCGCCAGCAGTTGGCTGAAGTGGAAGAAGACGCAGACGATGACTGGGATGACGACTGGGATGAAGACGACGAAGAAGGCGTCGAGTTCATCTACAAACGTTAATCTCGTAGCCGGATGGCGCTTACGCTTATCCGGCCTATAAAAGCCAACGGGCCGCATTTGCGGCCCGTTTTATTATGTTCGTTGTAGGCCGGATAAGACGCGTTAGCGCCGCCATCCGGCAATAATGCACTCAGTTATTCTGATAAATATCCTTGTACAATCGACTCTCGAAGCGTACCAGCGGAATACGTCGATTACGCTGATCGGCAGGTGGAACCGCGTAGCCGGACAAATACTGTACAAATGCCATCCGTTGCCCGCTTGCGGTGGTAATAAAGCCCGCCAGATTATACACGCCCTGCAGTGACCCGGTTTTCGCTGAAACCTTACCGTCTACGCCCGCCTGATGCAGCCCGGCGCGGTATTGTAATGAACCATCATAGCCCGCCAGCGGCAGCATAGAGATAAAGTTAAGCTCGTTATCGTGTTGGGCGATATATTGCAGCACCTGCATCATCGTGGCGGGAGCGATCAGATTATGGCGAGAAAGACCGGAACCGTCGGCAATAATGGTATTGCCGATATCAATTCCCGCCTGTTGGCGTAGGATCTGGCGAACGGCATCCGATCCCGCCCGCCAGGTGCCAGGCACGTTAAACCTGACATGACCAATCATCCGAAAAACAGTATCGGCGATCATGTTGTCTGACTTTTTCAGCATAATCTTAAGCAGATCGTGCAGTGGCGCCGACTGTTTACTGGCGACGATCGTTCCGGGCTCGTTAACCTGCGTCTGGCGCAGCAGCGTGCCGCGGTAAGTTATCCCGGCCTCTTTCAGTTCCTGCTTGAGGATCGCGCCCGCGTAGCTGGCGCCGTCCTGAATAGCAAAGGCCAGCGGCAGCGGGTCGGCGCGCTGTGGTAAACAGCCGGTAAGCGTATAACGGTTCAAATCGCCAGGCACAACATCCAGCTCGCAATACTGCGCGTCTGCCGAACCGCGCGGCAGAGTCCGTACCTGGCTGAACATCGTTACCGGATAATAAGAGGCCACGCGAATAAAGGCTAAATCGTTTGGTTTTTGCGCGCTATAAAGCGACACAGAAAAACAGTTGCGGTCAACAATGGCGGCGGCGGGAGGCGCGCTGAAACACTGCGTCAGGTCGTTCCACGGCCAGCCTGGCGCTTTATCGTGGCTGGCGAAAATCGACGTGTCGATAAGCACATTGCCGTCGATTTGCGTGACGCCTGACTTTTTCAGCGTCGCGACCATATTGCGAATATCCTGACGTCTTAGCGTTGGATCGCCACCGAAGCGCGCAATTAAGTCACCTTTCAGGATGCCGTTATCGACGTTGCCTTTAGTCTCCAGCGTGGTCGTAAAACGGAAATCCGGGCCGAGTTGAATCAGCGCCGCCAGCGCGGTAATCACCTTTTGGGTACTGGCGGGAAGCGCCATCTGCTGACTATGATAATCAATAGCCGGCGCGGGCGCGCCAATCTTTTGCACCATCAGCGCGAGGTTGGCGCCGGCCGGAAGCTGTTTGATGTATTCGTCAATATTCGCGGCCTGAACGCTGAACGCTATACTGGTGGTCAATCCGATGATAAATCTGGAAAATCGCATAATCTCGCGCTAACACCCTGGAAACAAGCCGTCATACTACGGCGCAACGCCCTAAAAAGTAAACGATGACCCATAGGGAACTCCAGGGTAAAATGGTTATCAAAGAGGAAATTGTAGCTGACCTGGGACTGCGCGCCCGGGTTGGTGTTTTTTTGCTTCTGACCCTGGTATGGCATATGCCGGGGCTGGCTTAGCAGCCGGGGTAGAGTTCATTGCCCCCTACAGGAATGTTCAAGAGGTATAACAAATGCAAGCTATTCCGATGACCTTACGCGGAGCCGAAAAACTGCGCGAAGAGCTGGATTTTCTGAAATCTGTGCGCCGTCCTGAAATCATCGCCGCTATCGCCGAAGCGCGCGAACATGGCGATTTAAAAGAAAACGCGGAGTATCATGCTGCACGCGAACAGCAGGGTTTCTGCGAAGGGCGCATTAAAGATATCGAAGCAAAACTGTCGAATGCGCAGGTGATTGATGTCACTAAAATGCCGAACAATGGTCGCGTGATTTTCGGCGCTACCGTCACGGTGCTGAACCTGGACACCGACGAAGAGCAGACCTACCGCATTGTTGGCGACGATGAGGCGGATTTTAAGCAAAATCTCATTTCGGTAAACTCGCCAATCGCTCGCGGCCTGATCGGCAAAGAGCAGGATGACGTCGTGGTGATCAAAACGCCTGGCGGCGATGTGGAATACGAAGTGCTTAAAGTGGAATACCTTTAAGTAGTACTCAATACGCAAATTGTTGGTGTATTGTAAAGAAAGGAAAAAGGCCGCATAGCGGCCTTTTATCAACGGAGAGAGCGTGGCATTTTGCTCTCCTGCTCGTGGAAAACCCCTCGTTTTACACAGATTTTGTGTTCGACTTTAGGATATCCTTAACGCGGCAGCGAGATTTTACGCTCTTTAGTTGGGCGATACAGCACCAGCGTTTTACCGATGACCTGTACGTTACAGGCGCCGGTTTCGCGCACGATAGCGTCCACGATCAAGGTTTTTGTTTCGCGATCTTCCGAGGCGATTTTCACCTTGATAAGTTCATGGTGCTCTAACGCTTGTTCAATCTCGGCCAGTACCCCTTCGGTCAAACCATTATTGCCAAGCATAACAACAGGCTTGAGCGGATGTGCCAGACCTTTTAGGTGCTGTTTTTGTTTAGTACTCAGATTCATCGTATATTTTTGCTTACGTTGGGATTGAAAACGGGTCATTCTACCGCCATCTCCCTTATATCGCCAAATAGGCGTGTAGAAATTTACGCCATTGGCTACGATGAACTGCCCCGACGGGAAAGTTAAATGACAGGTAAAAAGCGTTCTGCCAGCTCAAGCCGCTGGCTTCAGGAACACTTTAGCGATAAATATGTTCAACAGGCGCAGAAAAAGGGGCTACGCTCCCGTGCCTGGTTTAAACTTGATGAAATACAGCAAAGTGACAAACTTTTTAAGCCGGGAATGACGGTAGTCGATCTCGGCGCTGCGCCAGGAGGCTGGTCACAGTATGTGGTCACGCAGATTGGCGGCAAAGGCCGCATCATCGCTTGTGATCTTTTACCTATGGATCCTATCGTTGGTGTGGACTTTCTTCAGGGCGATTTTCGTGATGAACTTGTCATGAAAGCGTTACTGGAACGCGTGGGTGACAGTAAAGTACAAGTTGTCATGTCGGATATGGCACCAAACATGAGCGGAACACCGGCGGTGGATATCCCCCGCGCCATGTATCTGGTGGAGCTGGCGTTAGAGATGTGCCGCGATGTGCTGGCGCCAGGCGGAAGTTTTGTAGTGAAGGTGTTCCAGGGCGAAGGTTTCGATGAGTATCTAAGGGAAATTCGCTCCCTGTTTACGAAGGTTAAAGTTCGTAAGCCGGACTCTTCGCGTGCGCGTTCGCGTGAAGTGTACATTGTAGCGACCGGGCGAAAGTGATAACCGGCAGATTTCAGACGTAAGGTTTGAAAGAAACTGGATATAGAGTATCCTGACGCTGTTTTTAACACAGTTGTAATAAGAGGTTAATCCCTTGAGTGACATGGCGAAAAACCTAATACTCTGGCTGGTCATTGCCGTTGTGCTGATGTCAGTATTCCAGAGCTTTGGGCCCAGCGAGTCTAATGGCCGTAAGGTGGATTACTCTACCTTCCTGCAAGAGGTCAATCAGGACCAGGTTCGCGAAGCGCGTATCAACGGACGTGAGATCAACGTTACCAAGAAAGATAGTAACCGTTACACGACTTACATTCCGATTAATGATCCGAAGCTGCTTGATAACCTGCTGACTAAAAACGTCAAGGTTGTTGGCGAACCACCTGAAGAGCCAAGCCTGCTGGCTTCTATCTTCATTTCCTGGTTCCCGATGCTGTTGCTGATCGGCGTCTGGATCTTCTTCATGCGTCAGATGCAGGGCGGCGGTGGCAAAGGCGCCATGTCGTTCGGTAAGAGCAAGGCGCGTATGCTGACGGAAGATCAGATCAAAACCACGTTTGCTGACGTTGCGGGTTGTGACGAAGCAAAAGAAGAAGTGGCGGAACTGGTTGAATACCTGCGTGAACCGAGCCGTTTCCAGAAGCTGGGCGGTAAAATTCCGAAAGGCGTCCTGATGGTCGGCCCGCCGGGTACCGGTAAAACCCTGCTGGCAAAAGCCATTGCGGGTGAAGCGAAGGTGCCATTCTTTACGATTTCCGGTTCTGACTTTGTGGAAATGTTCGTCGGTGTCGGCGCGTCTCGTGTGCGTGACATGTTCGAACAGGCCAAGAAAGCGGCGCCGTGCATTATCTTCATCGATGAAATCGACGCCGTCGGTCGCCAGCGTGGCGCAGGTCTTGGCGGCGGTCACGATGAACGTGAGCAGACGTTGAACCAGATGCTGGTTGAGATGGACGGCTTCGAAGGTAACGAAGGTATCATCGTTATCGCCGCAACTAACCGTCCGGACGTCCTTGACCCGGCGCTGCTGCGTCCTGGTCGTTTCGACCGTCAGGTGGTGGTAGGCCTGCCGGACGTTCGCGGTCGTGAGCAGATTCTGAAGGTGCATATGCGTCGCGTACCGTTAGCGACGGATATTGATGCGGCGATCATTGCGCGCGGTACGCCGGGCTTCTCCGGTGCTGACCTCGCGAACCTGGTGAACGAAGCGGCGCTGTTTGCGGCTCGTGGTAACAAGCGCGTTGTGTCGATGGTTGAGTTCGAGAAAGCGAAAGACAAAATCATGATGGGCGCCGAACGTCGCTCCATGGTGATGACGGAAGCGCAGAAAGAGTCGACCGCGTACCACGAAGCGGGCCACGCGATTATCGGTCGCCTGGTGCCGGAACACGATCCGGTGCACAAAGTGACGATTATCCCGCGCGGTCGTGCGCTGGGCGTGACCTTCTTCCTGCCTGAAGGCGACGCGATCAGCGCCAGCCGTCAGAAGCTGGAAAGCCAAATCAGCACGCTGTACGGTGGCCGTCTGGCGGAAGAGATTATCTACGGCGTTGAGCATGTTTCTACCGGCGCGTCGAACGACATTAAAGTCGCGACTAACCTGGCGCGTAACATGGTCACCCAGTGGGGCTTCTCGGAGAAACTTGGTCCGTTGCTGTACGCGGAAGAAGAGGGCGAAGTGTTCCTCGGCCGTAGCGTCGCAAAAGCGAAACATATGTCTGATGAAACTGCGCGTATCATCGACCAGGAAGTGAAAGCGCTGATTGAACGTAACTACAATCGCGCTCGTCAGATCCTGACTGACAATATGGATATTCTGCACGCGATGAAAGATGCGCTGATGAAATATGAAACCATCGATGCGCCGCAGATTGATGACCTGATGGCGCGTCGTGAAGTGCGTCCGCCTGCGGGCTGGGAAGATCCAAACGGCACCAATAACTCTGACAGCAATGGTACGCCTCAGGCGCCGCGTCCGGTTGATGAACCACGCACGCCGAACCCGGGCAACACGATGTCAGAGCAGCTGGGCGACAAATAAGCATTTGTTGTACAACATTATGTTTAGCGCTCACCGAAACCCTGGGGCTTGCCCCGGGGTTTTTCTTTTTTTAACTCACCATAAATAAAACAGGGATTTTGACCATGAAACTCTTCGCTCAGGGCGCCACGCTCGATCTCACTCATCCGCATGTTATGGGTATCCTGAACGTAACGCCGGATTCGTTCTCCGACGGCGGCGCGCATAACACGCTGATTGAGGCGGTGAAACATGCGAATTTAATGGTGAATGCCGGGGCGACAATTATTGATGTGGGGGGGGAATCAACGCGACCAGGCGCGGCGGAAGTGAGCGTGGAAGAAGAGCTGGATCGCGTTATTCCGGTACTGGAAGCAATCGCGCAACGTTTTGAAGTGTGGATTTCTGTGGATACCTCTAAACCCGAGGTGATCCGTGAAGCGGCAAGGGCGGGCGCGCATATTATCAATGATGTCCGTTCGCTCTCCGAGCCCGGCGCGTTGGAAGCGGCAGCGGAAACCGGCTTGCCGGTCAGTCTTATGCACATGCAGGGCAACCCCAAAACCATGCAGGAGGCGCCGAAATATGACGATGTCTTTGCCGAGGTGAATCGCTACTTTATTGAGCAAATAGCACGTTGTGAGAAGGCCGGCATCGCAAAAGAGAAATTGTTGCTCGACCCCGGATTCGGTTTCGGTAAAAATCTCTCTCACAATTATACCTTACTGGCGCGACTGGGTGAGTTTCATCATTTTAACCTGCCGCTGCTGGTGGGCATGTCACGTAAAACGATGGTTGGTCAGTTACTTAACGTGGGACCATCAGACCGTCTGAACGGCAGCCTTGCGTGCGCGGTAATTGCCGCGATGCAGGGCGCGCAGATCATTCGCGTCCATGACGTCAAAGAAACCGTAGAGGCGATGCGGGTGGTGGAAGCCACTCTGTCTGCAAAGGAAAACAAACGCTATGAGTAATCGTAAATATTTCGGTACCGATGGGATTCGCGGACGTGTAGGCAATGCCCCCATTACACCTGATTTCGTGCTTAAACTGGGTTGGGCTGCCGGAAAAGTGCTGGCGCGTCATGGCTCGCGTAAAATCATTATCGGTAAAGATACGCGTATTTCCGGCTATATGCTGGAGTCCGCGCTGGAGGCGGGCCTTGCCGCTGCGGGGCTGTCGGCCTCGTTTACCGGGCCTATGCCAACGCCAGCCGTCGCCTATCTGACGCGGACTTTCCGCGCGGAGGCGGGTATCGTTATCTCGGCTTCGCATAACCCGTTCTATGATAACGGCATTAAATTCTTCTCTATCGACGGTACGAAACTGCCTGACGATGTGGAAGAAGCCATCGAAGCCGAAATGGAAAAAGAGATCACCTGCGTAGACTCCGCCGAGCTGGGGAAAGCGAGCCGCATCGTCGATGCCGCCGGACGCTATATTGAGTTCTGTAAAGGCACCTTCCCGAACGAACTGAGCCTCAATGGCCTGAAAGTGGTTGTGGATTGCGCCAACGGCGCTACCTACCATATCGCGCCGAATGTGCTGCGCGAGCTGGGCGCGACCGTTATCGCCATCGGCTGTGAGCCAAACGGCGTCAACATTAACGAAGAAGTGGGCGCGACCGACGTGCGCGCGTTGCAGGCGCGCGTGTTGGCGGAGAAGGCGGACCTCGGCATCGCGCTTGACGGCGACGGCGACCGGGTCATCATGGTTGACCATGAAGGCAATAAAGTCGATGGCGATCAGATTATGTATATCATCGCGCGCGAAGGGCTGCGCCAGGGGCAACTGCGCGGCGGCGCGGTGGGGACGCTGATGAGCAATATGGGGCTGGAGCTGGCGCTCAAGCAGCTTGGCATTCCGTTTGCCCGGGCGAAAGTGGGCGACCGCTACGTGCTGGAAAAATTGCAGGAAAAAGGCTGGCGCATCGGCGCGGAAAACTCTGGTCACGTTATTCTGCTGGATAAAACGACCACTGGCGACGGTATTGTAGCGGGGCTACAAGTTCTGGCGGCGATGGTGCGTAATCATATGAGTCTGCACGATCTGTGTAGCGGTATGAAAATGTTCCCGCAGATTCTGGTTAACGTGCGTTACACCGCCGGTAGCGGCGATCCGCTGGAAAATGAAGCGGTGAAAGCGGTAACGGCGGACGTAGAAGCCACACTCGGCAATCGTGGGCGGGTACTGCTACGTAAATCCGGTACCGAACCGCTGATTCGCGTGATGGTGGAAGGCGAGGATGAAGCGCAGGTTACGGCATTCGCTCATCGTATCGCGGATGCGGTAAAAGCCGTTTAAGCGTTTAAGTGACTAAAAAGGCGGCGGTTGCCGCCTTACTGCCCGCAAAAAACAACGCTTTTGCTGTTTTTTTCCGCAGTTGATACAATGCGCTTAAATTGCCCTTGCGAAGGTCATTCGCTTTGGTTAGTATTCACACCCGCTTCAGTGGGAAACAGTAAAAATCCCGCTTTATTGGTAGAAGCATTGGTACGCGGCAACTCCGCAAGGAACAGGTTGATTATGTACGAAGCTCTTTTAGTTGTTTTCCTTATTGTGGCAATTGGCCTTGTAGGTCTGATCATGCTGCAGCAAGGTAAAGGCGCTGATATGGGAGCCTCCTTCGGAGCAGGCGCTTCCGCTACGCTATTTGGTTCAAGTGGTTCTGGTAACTTCATGACCCGAATGACGGCGGTATTGGCGACGCTGTTCTTCATCATCAGTCTGGTGTTGGGTAATATCAATAGCAATAAAACCAATAAAGGAAGCGAGTGGGAAAATCTGAGCGCGCCGGCGAAGACCGAGCAGACTCAACCTGCTGCACCGGCCCAGCCGACCAGCGATATCCCGCGCTAATAGCAGTATCCGTGCCGAGGTGGTGGAATTGGTAGACACGCTACCTTGAGGTGGTAGTGCCCAATAGGGCTTACGGGTTCAAGTCCCGTCCTCGGTACCAATATTCCAGAAAAGAGACGCTGAAAAGCGTCTTTTTTTTGTTTGTTATTTGTGGTTGTCTGTAGGTCGGATAAGACGTTTACGCCGCCATCCGACATTATTACAACCCATGATGGCGCTACGTTTATCAGGCCAACAGACACCTTATATTCCGCGCATAAAAAAGGCCGCTTTCGCGGCCTTAAAATGATAAATGTTTACTTCGCTTTGTTTTCCAGATTCTCAACCTGCGGCAGACCGGTCGCGGAAGAGGCGGTTAACAGACCCGCTTTCGCGTAGCCGAACAGTTTCTCGCGGGTATCGGTAATGTCCAGATTACGCATGGTCAATTGACCGATACGATCGTCCGGTGAGAACACGGACTCGCCTTTCTCCATGGTCAGACGCTCAGCCTTATAGGTCAGGTTGTCAGACACCGTGTTCAGGATGGAGTAGTCGTTGCCGCGACGCAACTCGAGTGTGACCTCACCGGTAATCTGGCTGGCGACCCAACGTTGCAGGCCGTCACGCAGCATCAGCGCCTGAGAGTCGAACCAGCGGCCCTGATACAGCAGTTTACCCAGCTGACGACCATGTGAATGATACTGTTCAATGGTGTCTTCGTTGTGAATACCGGTCAACAGACGCTCGTAAGCGATGTGCAGCAGCGCCATTCCGGGGGCTTCATAAATACCGCGGCTTTTTGCTTCAATGATGCGGTTTTCAATTTGGTCGCTCATGCCCAGGCCGTGACGGCCACCGATGCGGTTCGCTTCCAGCATCATCTCAACATCATCGCTGAAGGTTTTACCGTTCAGGGCAACAGGGTGACCCTGCTCGAAGCGGACGGTCACAACTTCTGCCGGGATCTTCACGCTTTCGTCCCAGAACTTCACGCCCATAATCGGGTTGACGATCTTGACGCTGGAGTTAAGAAACTCCAGATCTTTCGCTTCATGCGTGGCGCCGAGCATGTTGGAGTCGGTGGAGTAGGCTTTTTCGACTGACATCTTATAGTCGAAACCGCAGGCAATCATAAATTCAGACATCTCATGGCGACCACCCAGCTCATCGATAAAGTCGGTATCCAGCCACGGTTTGTAAATCTGCAGCTCGGCGTTGGTCAGCAAGCCGTAACGATAGAAACGTTCAATATCGTTGCCTTTATAGGTGCTGCCGTCGCCCCAGATATTCACGCCGTCTTCTTTCATCGCGGCGACCAGCATCGTGCCGGTCACGGCACGGCCCAGCGGCGTGGTATTGAAATAGGTCAGTCCGCCAGTCGTATTATGAAAAGCGCCGCACTGAATCGCTGCGATCCCTTCTGCAACCAACTGCTTGCGGCAATCAATCAGGCGAGCATTCTCTGCGCCATACTCCATTGCGCGACGAGGAATGGCGTCATAGTCATCCTCATCCGGTTGTCCCAGATTCGCAGTATAGGCATATGGGACAGCTCCTTTTTGTCGCATCCACAGCAGCGCGGCGCTGGTGTCCAGACCGCCGGAAAAAGCGATACCAATACGTTGACCTGCTGGAAGATGCTTAAGAATCGTCGTCATAGAATAGAACCCTGCTTGATTGACTGATAATGAGATCGGTTTCTGCGTTAGTGCATTTTTATGCAAAATAAATGAGTTTTCATTTAATCATCTTTTAGCAGAGACAGGAAGCGTTTAGTGAAGGTTTACTGAAATAACGTTGTGAAATGCGTGTATAAGCCGGAGAGATGGGATGAGTATAACGAAGAGTGATATTCATTCATCTGCATATTGGGAATAGGGTTGACATAACTCATGCCTGGTCACTATACTGTGCGCAGATTTTACGTCCCGTCCTCGGTACCAAATCCCAGCAGTATTTGCATTTTTTACCCAAAACGAGTAGAATTTGCCACGTTTCAGGCGCGGGGTGGAGCAGCCTGGTAGCTCGTCGGGCTCATAACCCGAAGGTCGTCGGTTCAAATCCGGCCCCCGCAACCACTTTCCCTTAGAGTTCTTTTTCAAATATACTGTGAAGATTATGTCCTTCGTAGCTGGATTTGAAAAAAATTCTTTCGGAAGGTACACCAGACCGCCGTTGCGGTTATAGGGTTCAGTTATCTAAAGCCCCGATTTATCGGGGTTTTTTGTTATCTGACTACAGAATAACTGGGCTTTAGGCCCTTTTTTTATGTCTTGGGGGTGGGCTTGTCCACATTAGAGCAAAAATTAACAGAGATGATTACAGCGCCAGTTGAAGCCTTAGGCTACGAGCTGGTCGGCATCGAATTTATTCGCGGTCGCACATCCACACTGCGCATCTATATTGATAGTGAAGATGGCATCAATGTTGATGATTGTGCTGATGTGAGCCACCAGGTAAGCGCGGTGCTGGACGTTGAAGATCCTATCTCCGTGGCTTACAACCTTGAAGTCTCGTCACCGGGTCTCGACCGTCCTATGTTCACTGCCGATCATTATGCGCGTTTCCAGGGTGAAGAAGTCGCGCTGGTTCTTCGCATGGCGGTACAGAACCGTCGCAAGTGGCAGGGCATTATCAAAGCGGTGGACGGTGAAATGATTACCGTCACAGTCGAAGGCAAAGATGAAGTGTTCGCGCTGAGTAATATCCAGAAGGCGAACCTGGTTCCCCACTTTTAACAGTCTGGATGAGGTGAAAAGCCCGCGATGAACAAAGAAATTTTGGCTGTTGTTGAAGCCGTCTCCAACGAAAAAGCGCTGCCACGCGAAAAAATTTTTGAAGCGCTGGAAAGTGCGCTGGCGACAGCAACAAAGAAAAAATATGAGCAGGAGATCGATGTTCGTGTAGAAATCGATCGTAAAAGCGGTGATTTTGATACTTTCCGCCGTTGGTTGATCGTTGAAGAAGTGACCATGCCGACGAAGGAAATTACGCTGGAAGCGGCGCGTTTTGAAGACGAAAGCCTGAATGTCGGCGACTATGTTGAAGATCAGATTGAATCTGTCACCTTTGACCGTATCACCACGCAGACTGCGAAACAGGTTATCGTTCAGAAAGTGCGTGAAGCCGAACGGGCGATGGTTGTCGATCAGTTCCGCGACCAGGAAGGCGAAATCGTCACTGGCGTGGTGAAGAAAGTGAACCGCGACAATATCTCTCTGGAAATTAAATCCGAAGGGATGGCCGGTAACGCTGAAGCGGTGATTCTGCGTGAAGATATGCTGCCGCGCGAAAACTTCCGCCCTGGCGACCGTATTCGCGGCGTGCTGTATGCTGTTCGCCCGGAAGCGCGTGGCGCGCAGCTGTTCGTCACCCGTTCCAAGCCGGAAATGCTGATCGAACTGTTCCGCATCGAAGTGCCGGAAATCGGCGAGGAAGTGATTGAAATTAAAGCGGCGGCTCGCGATCCGGGCTCTCGTGCGAAAATCGCAGTGAAAACCAACGATAAACGTATCGATCCGGTCGGCGCTTGCGTGGGGATGCGCGGCGCGCGCGTTCAGGCGGTCTCTACCGAACTGGGCGGTGAGCGTATTGATATCGTGCTGTGGGATGATAACCCGGCGCAGTTCGTCATTAATGCGATGGCGCCGGCAGACGTCGCGTCTATCGTGGTGGACGAAGATAAACATACCATGGATATCGCCGTTGAAGCCGGTAATCTGGCGCAGGCGATCGGACGTAATGGTCAGAACGTCCGCCTGGCTTCGCAATTGAGCGGCTGGGAACTCAACGTAATGACCGTTGATGACTTGCAGGCTAAACATCAGGCTGAAGCACATGCCGCTATCGAGATCTTTACTAAATATCTTGATATTGATGAAGAGTTCGCGACCGTTCTGGTAGAAGAAGGTTTCTCCACGCTCGAAGAACTGGCCTATGTGCCAATGAAAGAACTGCTGGAAATTGACGGCCTTGATGAGCCGACCGTTGAAGCACTGCGCGAGCGTGCTAAAAACGCACTGGCCACTCTGGCGCAGGACCAGGAAGCAAGCCTCGGTGATAACAAACCGGCTGACGATCTGCTGAATCTGGAAGGATTAGATCGCGATATGGCTTTCAAACTGGCGGCTCGTGGTGTTTGTACGCTGGAAGATCTCGCCGACCAGGGCATTGATGATCTGGCTGATATCGAAGGGTTGACCGACGAAAAAGCCGGTGAGCTGATTATGGCTGCCCGTAATATTTGCTGGTTCGGCGACGAAGCGTAATAAACTGTAGCAGGAAGGAACAGCATGACAGATGTAACCCTAAAAGCGCTGGCCGCAGAGAGACAGGTTTCCGTGGATCGCCTGGTACAGCAGTTTGCTGATGCAGGTATCCGGAAATCTGCTGACGACTCTGTGTCCGCACAAGAAAAACAGACTTTACTGGCGCACCTGAACCGCGAAGCGGTTTCTGGTCCCGATAAACTGACGCTGCAGCGTAAGACGCGCAGCACCCTGAACATTCCAGGTACCGGTGGAAAAAGTAAATCGGTACAAATCGAAGTCCGCAAGAAGCGCACCTTTGTGAAACGCGATCCGCAAGAGGCTGAACGCCTGGCCGCGGAAGAGCAGGCGCAGCGTGAAGCGGAAGAGCAAGCCCGTCGTGAGGCAGAAGAACAGGCCAAACGCGAGGCGCAACAAAAAGCTGAACGCGAGGCCGCAGAACAAGCTAAGCGTGAAGCCGCTGAAAAAGCGAAACGTGAAGCTGCGGAAAAAGACAAAGTGAGCAATCAACAGACTGACGATATGACCAAAACCGCCCAGGCCGAAAAAGCCCGCCGTGAGAATGAAGCTGCAGAGCTGAAGCGTAAAGCGGAAGAAGAAGCACGTCGCAAACTCGAAGAAGAAGCGCGTCGTGTAGCAGAAGAAGCTCGCCGCATGGCGGAAGAAAACAAATGGACCGCAACGCCTGAGCCAGTAGAAGACACCAGTGACTATCATGTCACCACTTCTCAGCACGCTCGCCAGGCCGAAGACGAAAACGATCGTGAAGTAGAAGGCGGTCGTGGTCGTGGCCGTAATGCAAAAGCGGCGCGTCCGGCGAAAAAAGGCAAACATGCCGAATCCAAAGCCGATCGCGAAGAAGCGCGTGCTGCGGTTCGCGGCGGTAAAGGCGGCAAGCGTAAAGGATCTTCTTTACAGCAAGGCTTCCAGAAGCCCGCTCAGGCCGTTAACCGCGACGTGGTGATCGGTGAAACCATCACCGTTGGCGAACTGGCGAACAAGATGGCGGTGAAAGGTTCTCAGGTCATCAAAGCGATGATGAAGCTGGGCGCCATGGCCACCATCAACCAGGTCATCGACCAGGAAACCGCACAGCTGGTTGCCGAAGAGATGGGCCACAAAGTTATCCTGCGTCGTGAAAACGAACTGGAAGAAGCGGTAATGAGCGACCGTGATACCGGCGCTGCGGCTGAACCGCGCGCCCCGGTTGTGACCATCATGGGTCACGTTGACCACGGTAAAACCTCTCTGCTGGACTACATTCGTTCCACGAAAGTGGCCTCTGGAGAAGCGGGCGGCATTACCCAGCACATCGGTGCGTACCACGTTGAAACTGACAACGGGATGATCACCTTCCTGGACACCCCGGGTCACGCCGCGTTTACCTCGATGCGTGCTCGTGGTGCGCAGGCAACGGATATCGTGGTTCTGGTGGTAGCGGCAGACGATGGCGTGATGCCGCAGACTATCGAAGCTATCCAGCACGCGAAAGCGGCAGGTGTGCCGGTCGTGGTTGCGGTGAACAAAATCGATAAGCCGGAAGCCGATCCGGATCGCGTTAAGAACGAACTGTCCCAGTACGGCATTCTGCCGGAAGAGTGGGGTGGTGAAAGCCAGTTCGTTCACGTGTCTGCGAAAGCGGGTACCGGTATTGACGAACTGCTTGATGCTATCCTGCTGCAGGCCGAAGTTCTGGAACTGAAAGCGGTACGCAAAGGTATGGCGAGCGGCGCGGTGATCGAATCCTTCCTGGATAAAGGTCGTGGTCCGGTGGCTACCGTTCTGGTACGCGAAGGTACGCTGCATAAGGGCGATATCGTGCTGTGTGGCTTCGAATACGGCCGCGTGCGTGCGATGCGTAACGAACTGGGTCAGGAAGTGCTGGAAGCGGGTCCGTCCATTCCGGTGGAAATCCTCGGCCTGTCCGGCGTTCCGGCTGCGGGTGACGAAGTGACCGTCGTTCGCGACGAGAAGAAAGCGCGTGAAGTTGCTCTGTATCGTCAGGGTAAATTCCGTGAAGTTAAACTGGCGCGTCAGCAGAAATCTAAACTCGAGAACATGTTCGCCAACATGACCGAAGGCGAAGTTCACGAAGTGAACATCGTGCTGAAGGCCGACGTACAGGGTTCTGTGGAAGCGATCTCCGACTCCTTGCTGAAACTGTCTACCGACGAAGTGAAAGTGAAGATCATCGGTTCTGGCGTAGGTGGTATCACCGAAACCGACGCGACCCTGGCTGCGGCGTCCAACGCCATTCTGGTTGGCTTCAACGTTCGTGCCGATGCCTCTGCGCGTAAAGTGATCGAATCTGAAAGCCTGGATCTGCGTTACTACTCCGTCATCTATAACCTGATCGACGAAGTGAAAGCGGCGATGAGCGGTATGCTGTCTCCGGAACTGAAACAGCAGATCATCGGTCTGGCTGAAGTGCGCGATGTGTTCAAATCGCCGAAATTCGGCGCGATCGCGGGCTGTATGGTTACCGAAGGTACGATTAAACGCCATAACCCAATCCGCGTTCTGCGTGACAACGTGGTTATCTATGAAGGCGAGCTGGAATCCCTGCGCCGCTTCAAAGATGACGTTAACGAAGTCCGTAACGGCATGGAATGTGGTATCGGCGTGAAGAACTACAACGACGTTCGCGTTGGCGATATGATTGAAGTATTCGAGATTATCGAGATCCAACGTACCATCGCTTAATCTTCGTCGTCTTTTGGGCCGCAACGGCGTTGGCTGCGCTCGCTCACCCCGGTCACATAGTTATCTATGCTCCCGGGGATTTACGAGCTTGCCGCCTTGTTGCAATCCAAAATCCTTAGAAGATGATTAGGCGTAGGCCGGGTAAGCGAAGCGCCACCCGGCAAGAAATTTAAAAAGGGGCTTATGGCCCCTTTTTTGTCTTTATTCTGGAGAATTTATTATGGCGAAAGAATTTGGTCGCCCTCAGCGCGTAGCGCAAGAGATGCAGAAAGAGATCGCGCTCATCCTGCAACGCGAAATCAAAGATCCACGTGTAGGTATGATGACCACCGTATCGGGTGTTGAAATGTCCCGCGATCTGGCATACGCCAAAGTATTCGTGACGTTCCTCAACGATCAGGACGAAGCGGCTGTGAAAAACGGCATTAAGGCCCTGCAGGAAGCGTCTGGTTTCATCCGCAGCTTGCTGGGTAAAGCGATGCGTCTGCGCATCGTACCGGAACTGACCTTCTTCTACGACAACTCGCTGGTGGAAGGGATGCGTATGTCCAACCTGGTGACTAACGTGGTGAAACATGACGAAGAACGTCGTGTGAACCCGGACGACAGCAAGGAGGACTGATGAGTCGTCCTCGTCGTCGTGGCCGCGACATTCACGGCGTTCTGCTGCTGGATAAGCCGCAGGGTATGTCCAGCAATGACGTGCTGCAGAAAGTTAAGCGCATCTACAATGCCAACCGCGCCGGGCATACCGGCGCGCTGGACCCGCTGGCGACCGGCATGTTGCCGATTTGCCTCGGCGAAGCGACAAAATTTTCGCAGTACCTGCTGGATTCTGACAAACGCTATCGTGTTATTGCCCGTCTGGGGCAGCGCACGGATACCTCTGACGCCGATGGTCAAATCGTGCAGGAGCGTCCGGTGACTTTCAGCGCTGAGCAGCTTGCGAGCGCGCTGGAGACCTTTCGTGGGGATATCGAACAGATTCCCTCGATGTATTCGGCGCTGAAGTATCAGGGCAAGAAGCTGTACGAATATGCCCGCCAGGGTATCGAAGTGCCGCGCGAAGCCCGCCCGATTACCGTCTATGAGCTGCTGTTTATTCGCCATGAAGGTAACGAGCTGGAGCTGGAAGTTCACTGCTCCAAAGGCACCTATATTCGTACCATTATTGATGATTTAGGTGAGAAACTGGGCTGTGGCGCGCACGTAACGTACCTGCGTCGTCTGACGGTCAGCAAGTATCCGGTGGATCGTATGGTGACGCTGGAGCACTTGCGCGAGCTGGTAGCACAGGCGGAACAGCAGGGCGTTCCGGCGGCGCAGTTGCTCGATCCATTATTGATGCCAATGGACAGTCCAGCTTCGGACTATCCTGTTGTTAATCTGCCGTTAACATCTTCGGTATACTTCAAAAATGGCAACCCGGTTCGTACCTCGGGCGCGCCGTTGAAGGGACTGGTTCGTGTGACGGAAGGTGAAGACGATAAATTTATCGGTATGGGCGAAATTGACGACGAAGGCCGTGTCGCGCCTCGTCGGCTGGTAGTAGAGTACCCAGCGTAATGTCGCTTCGTCTTGCGATAAGAGAGCGCTGCGAGTAGAATACCGCCGCTTAACGTCGCGTAAATTATTTAACAGTTTACGCGGCGTACACTGGGATCGCTGAATTAGAGATCGGCGTCCTCTCATTCTTAAATACTTTGGAGTTTTAAAATGTCTCTAAGTACTGAAGCTACAGCTAAAATCGTTTCTGAGTTCGGTCGTGACGCAAACGACACCGGTTCTACCGATGTTCAGGTTGCTCTGTTGACTGCACAGATTAACCACCTGCAGGGTCACTTTGCAGAGCATAAAAAAGATCACCACAGCCGTCGTGGTCTGCTGCGTATGGTTTCTCAGCGTCGTAAACTGCTCGACTACCTGAAACGTAAAGATGTTGCACGCTACACCGCGCTGATTGAGCGTCTGGGTCTGCGTCGCTAATTCTTTCGAGTTTCAGAAAGAGGGGGCCTTCATGGCCCCTTTTTTCCAGCAGATGGCAGCAATTCGCTGGAAACTAATGTATTGTTGCTATGAATGATCTTCCGTTGCAGAGGTTCGCGCGGCTAATGAGAGGCTTTACCCATATCAGGGTTAGGGTTGTCATTAGTCGCGAGGATGCGCAGAAGATCGGGTATTAACGACGGCGCGTATTATGCCGTCAAAAATTGGAAAGGATATTATTTTGCTTAATCCGATCGTTCGTAAATTCCAGTACGGTCAGCATACCGTTACGCTGGAAACTGGCATGATGGCGCGTCAGGCCACTGCCGCTGTTATGGTAAGCATGGATGACACCGCCGTATTCGTTACCGTTGTCGGCCAGAAAAAAGCCAAGCCAGGCCAGGACTTCTTCCCACTGACCGTTAACTATCAGGAGCGTACCTACGCTGCTGGTCGTATCCCGGGCAGCTTCTTCCGTCGTGAAGGCCGTCCAAGCGAAGGCGAAACCCTGATCGCGCGTCTGATTGACCGCCCGGTTCGTCCGCTGTTCCCGGAAGGCTTCGTTAACGAAGTGCAGGTTATTGCGACCGTCGTTTCCGTTAACCCGCAGGTTAACCCGGACATCGTTGCCATGATCGGCGCATCCGCTGCGCTGTCGCTGTCCGGCATTCCGTTCAACGGCCCAATCGGCGCAGCGCGCGTAGGTTACATCAATGACCAGTACGTGCTGAACCCAACCCAGGACGAGCTGAAAGAAAGCAAGCTGGACCTGGTGGTTGCCGGTACCGAAGCGGCTGTGCTGATGGTGGAATCCGAAGCTGAACTGCTGAGTGAAGACACTATGCTGGGCGCGGTGGTATTCGGTCACGAGCAGCAGCAGGTTGTTATCCAGGCGATCAACGATCTGGTGAAAGAAGCCGGTAAACCGCGTTGGGACTGGCAGCCGGAAGCCGTCAACGACGCGTTGAACGCGCGTGTTGCTGCGCTTGCTGAATCTCGTCTGAGCGACGCGTACCGCATTACCGATAAACAAGAGCGCTATGCTCAGGTTGACGTAATCAAATCCGAAACCATCGAGCAGCTTATTGCAGAAGATGAAACTCTGGATGCTAACGAGCTGGGCGAAATCCTGCACGCTATCGAGAAAAACGTGGTGCGTAGCCGCGTACTGGCAGGCGAGCCGCGTATTGATGGCCGTGAAAAAGACATGATCCGTGGTCTGGACGTGCGCACTGGCGTACTGCCGCGTACTCACGGTTCCGCTCTGTTTACCCGTGGTGAAACGCAGGCGCTGGTTACCGCAACTCTGGGTACTGCCCGTGACGCGCAGGTGCTTGATGAACTGATGGGCGAGCGTACTGACAGCTTCCTGTTCCACTACAACTTCCCTCCGTACTCCGTAGGCGAAACCGGCATGGTCGGTTCTCCGAAGCGTCGTGAAATTGGTCACGGTCGTCTGGCGAAGCGCGGCGTGCTGGCAGTGATGCCGGACATGGATAAATTCCCGTACACCGTTCGCGTGGTGTCTGAAATCACCGAATCCAACGGTTCTTCTTCTATGGCTTCCGTGTGCGGCGCTTCTCTGGCGCTGATGGACGCTGGCGTGCCAATTAAAGCCGCCGTAGCAGGTATCGCTATGGGTCTGGTGAAAGAAGGCGACAACTACGTTGTACTGTCTGACATTCTGGGCGACGAAGATCACCTGGGCGATATGGACTTCAAAGTGGCGGGTTCCCGCGACGGTATCTCTGCGCTGCAGATGGATATCAAAATTGAAGGTATCACCAAAGAGATCATGCAGGTTGCGTTGAACCAGGCTAAAGGTGCGCGTCTGCACATCCTGGGCGTGATGGAACAGGCGATCAACGCGCCGCGCGGCGATATCTCTGAATTCGCGCCGCGTATCCATACCATCAAGATCAGCACGGACAAGATCAAAGACGTGATCGGTAAAGGCGGTTCTGTGATCCGCGCGCTGACTGAAGAGACCGGCACCACCATCGAAATCGAAGATGACGGTACTGTGAAGATCGCGGCGACCGACGGTGAAAAAGCGAAATACGCTATCCGTCGTATCGAAGAGATTACTGCGGAGATCGAAGTCGGCCGTATCTACAATGGTAAAGTGACCCGTATCGTTGACTTTGGCGCGTTTGTTGCCATCGGCGGCGGTAAAGAAGGTCTGGTTCACATCTCTCAAATCGCGGATAAGCGTGTAGAGAAAGTGACCGATTATCTGCAGATGGGTCAGGAAGTCCCGGTTAAGGTTCTGGAAGTTGACCGCCAGGGCCGTGTACGTCTGAGCATTAAAGAAGCAACCGAGCAGTCTCAACCTGCGGCTGCGCCGGAAGCTCCGGCGAGCGAACAGGCCGAGTAAGGTAGCCTTTTGCCCTCCGCAGTGCGGAGGGCTTTAGACCTGGCTGGACGCCTTGTTGAGCCACCGGGGAACAGGACGTTCATTCAATCGTTGTCTTCGGGAGTGGGAAATGAAGCCTTTTTTGCGCTGGTGTTTCGTTGCGACAGCACTTACGCTTGCAGGATGCAGTAATTCCGCCTGGCGTAAAAGTGAAGTCCTCGCAGTACCATTGCAACCGACTTTACAGCAGGAAGTGATTCTGGCGCGTATGGAACAGATTCTTGCCAGTCGGGCTTTAACCGATGACGAACGCGCACAGCTTTTATATGAGCGCGGAGTGTTGTATGATAGTCTTGGTTTGAGGGCATTAGCGCGAAATGATTTTTCACAAGCGCTGGCAATCAGACCGGATATGCCTGAAGTATTCAATTACTTAGGCATTTATTTAACGCAGGCAGGCAATTTTGATGCTGCCTATGAAGCGTTTGATTCTGTACTAGAGCTTGATCCAACTTACAACTACGCGCACTTAAATCGCGGTATCGCATTGTATTACGGCGGCCGTGATAAGTTAGCGCAAGATGATCTGCTGGCGTTTTATCAAGACGATCCCAATGATCCTTACCGCAGCCTGTGGCTGTATCTTGTTGAGCAGAAGCTTAATGAGAAGCAGGCGAAAGAAGCGTTAAAAGCACGCTTCGAAAAATCGGATAAAGAGCAATGGGGATGGAACATTGTCGAGTTCTACCTGGGCGACATTAGCGAAGCAACGCTGATGGAAAGGCTCAAGGCGGACGCAACGGATAACACCTCGCTCGCTGAGCATCTCAGTGAAACCAACTTCTATTTAGGTAAGTATTACCTAAGTCTGGGGGATTTGGACAGCGCCACGGCTCTGTTCAAACTGGCGGTGGCCAACAACGTTCATAACTTTGTTGAGCACCGATACGCATTGTTGGAATTATCGCTCCTGGGCCAGGACCAAGATGACCTGGCAGAATCGGACCAGCAATAGCTGACGAACATATCAGCCCGTAATCTTTTTGATTGCCATCACCTTCGCGGGTGAGGGCGTTGTTGTTCGTTAATACACCTACTTTGAGCCGGTTCACACTTTTCAATGAAAATTGCAGATCAATTTCATGATGAGTTATGTAGACTGGCCGCCATTAATTTTGAGGCACACGTACTACATGGCTGAATTCGAAACCACTTTTGCAGATCTGGGGCTGAAGGCTCCTATCCTTGAAGCCCTTACCGATCTGGGTTACGAAAAACCATCTCCAATCCAGGCAGAGTGCATTCCGCATCTGCTGGGCGGTCGCGACGTGCTGGGCATGGCCCAGACCGGTAGCGGCAAAACCGCAGCGTTCTCTTTACCGCTGCTCAACAATCTTGATCCTGAGCTGAAGGCACCTCAGATTCTGGTGCTGGCGCCAACCCGCGAACTGGCGGTACAGGTGGCCGAAGCCATGACGGATTTCTCTAAACACATGCGCGGCGTAAACGTGGTTGCCCTGTACGGCGGTCAGCGTTATGACGTGCAGTTACGCGCCCTGCGTCAGGGGCCGCAGATCGTTGTCGGTACGCCGGGACGTCTGCTTGATCACTTAAAACGCGGCACCCTCGACCTCTCTAAACTGAGTGGTCTGGTGCTGGATGAAGCCGACGAAATGCTGCGTATGGGCTTCATCGAAGACGTTGAAACTATTATGGCGCAGATCCCGGAAGGTCATCAGACCGCTCTGTTCTCCGCCACTATGCCGGAAGCGATTCGTCGCATTACCCGCCGCTTTATGAAAGAGCCGCAGGAAGTGCGCATTCAGTCCAGCGTGACTACCCGTCCTGACATCAGCCAGAGCTACTGGACTGTCTGGGGTATGCGTAAAAACGAAGCGCTGGTGCGTTTCCTGGAAGCGGAAGACTTTGATGCGGCGATTATCTTCGTACGTACCAAAAACGCGACCCTGGAAGTAGCAGAAGCGCTGGAACGTAGCGGCTACAACAGCGCCGCGTTGAATGGCGATATGAACCAGGCGCTGCGTGAGCAGACTCTGGAACGCCTGAAAGATGGTCGTCTGGACATCCTGATCGCCACCGACGTTGCGGCACGTGGTCTGGACGTTGAACGTATCAGCCTGGTGGTGAACTACGATATCCCGATGGACTCCGAGTCCTACGTTCACCGTATCGGTCGTACCGGCCGTGCGGGTCGCGCCGGTCGCGCGCTGCTGTTCGTTGAGAACCGCGAGCGTCGTCTGCTGCGCAACATCGAACGCACCATGAAGCTGACCATTCCGGAAGTGGAACTGCCGAACGCAGAACTGCTGGGTAAACGCCGTCTGGAAAAATTCGCCGCGAAAGTTCAGCAGCAACTGGAAAGCAGCGATCTGGATCAGTACCGTGCGCTGCTGGCGAAAATCCAGCCGTCTGCTGAAGGCGAAGAGCTGGATCTCGAAACGCTGGCTGCCGCACTGCTGAAAATGGCGCAGGGCGAGCGTCCGCTGATTCTGCCGCCGGATGCGCCGATGCGTCCTAAGCGTGAATTCCGTGACCGTGATGACCGTGGTCCGCGCGATCGTAACGACCGTGGCCCGCGTGGCGACCGTGAAGAACGTCCGCGTCGTGAACGTCGTGACGTTGGCGATATGCAGTTATACCGCATTGAAGTGGGCCGTGATGACGGCGTTGAAGTTCGTCATATCGTGGGCGCTATCGCTAACGAAGGCGACATCAGCAGCCGTTACATTGGTAACATTAAGCTGTTCGCGTCTCACTCCACCATCGAGCTGCCGAAAGGTATGCCGGGCGAAGTGCTCCAGCACTTCACGCGTACCCGCATTCTGAACAAGCCGATGAATATGCAGCTGTTGGGTGATGCGGTTCCGCACGCGGGCGGCGAACGTCGCGGCGGTGGTCGTAGCTTCAGTGGCGAACGTCGTGAAGGTGGTCGTAATTTCAGCGGCGAACGTCGTGAAGGTGGTCGTGGTGATGGTCGTCGCTTCAGCGGCGAGCGTCGTGAAAGCCGTGGTCCGCGTCGTGATGACTCTACCGGTCGCCGTCGTTTCGGCGGTGATGCGTAACTCACGCTGACCTGCGCATTCACAGCGTAAAGTAAAATATACAGCCCCGATCGTCACAATCGGGGCTTTTTTTATTTCTTTTGTACTCATGTACTGGTACAGTGCAACGTATTGAGAGATAGTCACATTATAAATGACTGGAGAGAGAGCTGAATGGCAACACTTACCACTACCCAAACGTCACCTTCGCTGCTTGGCGGCGTGGTGATTATCGGCGGCACCATCATTGGCGCGGGGATGTTCTCCCTGCCGGTGGTCATGTCCGGGGCGTGGTTCTTCTGGTCGATGGCGGCGCTGGTCTTTACCTGGTTTTGTATGCTGCACTCCGGGCTGATGATCCTCGAAGCCAACCTTAACTACCGCATTGGTTCGAGTTTCGACACCATCACCAAAGATCTGTTGGGGAAAGGCTGGAACGTGGTAAATGGCATCTCTATTGCCTTTGTGCTCTACATCCTGACTTACGCCTATATCTCGGCGAGCGGCTCAATTCTGCATCATACCTTTGCTGAGATGTCGCTGAACGTTCCGGCGCGAGCGGCAGGTTTTGCCTTTGCGCTGCTGGTGGCGTTTGTCGTGTGGCTGAGTACGAAGGCGGTCAGCCGGATGACGGCGATTGTGCTGGGCGCGAAAGTGATTACTTTCTTCCTGACCTTCGGCAGCCTGTTGGGGCACGTTCAGCCTGCCACGTTGTTTAACGTGGCTGAAAGCCACGCGTCATATACGCCGTACCTGCTGATGACGCTGCCATTTTGTCTGGCGTCGTTTGGTTATCACGGTAACGTACCGAGCCTGATGAAATATTACGGCAAAGATCCGCGTACCATCGTCAAATGCCTGATTTATGGGACGTTACTGGCGCTGGCGCTCTATTCCGTCTGGCTGCTGGGGACGATGGGCAACATCCCGCGTCCGGAATTTATCGGCATTGCGCAGAAAGGCGGCAATATTGATGTGCTGGTACAGGCGTTGAGCGGCGTGCTGAACAGCCGCAGCCTGGATCTGCTGCTGGTGGTGTTCTCTAACTTTGCGGTCGCCAGTTCCTTCCTCGGCGTGACGCTGGGGCTGTTTGACTATCTGGCGGATCTGTTTGGTTTTGATGACTCGGCAATGGGGCGTTTTAAAACGGCGCTGCTGACGTTTGTGCCGCCAATTGTCGGTGGCCTGCTGTGGCCGAACGGTTTTCTGTACGCCATTGGCTATGCAGGTTTAGCTGCAACTATCTGGGCGGCCATTGTGCCTGCGCTGTTGGCGCGTAAATCTCGCGAACGTTTCGGCAGCCCGAAATTCCGCGTCTGGGGCGGCACGCCGATGATTGTACTGATTCTGGTCTTCGGTGTCGGCAACGCGGTTATCCATATTCTGTCGAGCTTTAATTTGCTGCCGGTGTACCAGTAACGTTATTGTGCCGGATGGCGGTTGCACCTTATCCGGCCTACTTGATGCTGTAGGCCCGGTAAGCGAAGCGCCACCGGGCAAAACAACGCGCTACCCCAACAATTCCTGCTTCACATCCATCGCCAAATCAAACGAATGCAGCCGCGCCTGATGATCGAAAATCTGCCCGTTGACCATAATTTCATCCGCCTGGGTTTCACGCAAGATAGCTTCCAGCCCGTGTCGCACTTTCGCCTTATCACCGACCAGCGACATGCTCAGCGCCTGCTGCACGCCATACTGCTCGGATGGCGACCAGAAGGTCTCCATATTCTCAACCGGCGGCGGCAGTTGGCCGGTTTCCCCACGGCGTAGCTTCACAAAAGCCTGCTGCATGGAGGTAAACAGGAATTCCGCGTCGCGGTTGCTGTCGGCGGCGATAATATTGATACACACCATCGCGTACGGTTTTTCCAGCCGCGCTGAAGGTTTGAACTGGGTACGGTACAGATGCAGCGCCTGGAACAACATATCCGGTGCGAAATGCGAAGCAAAGGCGAACGGCAGGCCAAGCTGGGCCGCCAGTTGCGCGCTATACAGGCTGGAGCCCAGCAGCCAGACCGGGATCTTCTCGCCGTAGCCGGGCACCGGGCGCACATGCGGATTAGGGTCGCGAGCGTCGAACCAGTCCACCAGCTCTGCGACATCGCGTGGAAAGTTATCGATATCGCCGCTCATATGGCGACGCAGCGCGCGCATCGTCGGCTGATCGCTACCCGGCGCGCGTCCCAACCCTAAGTCGATACGTCCTGGGTAGAGCGTATTCAGCGTGCCGAACTGCTCGGCAATCACCAACGGTGAATGGTTAGGCAGCATCACGCCGCCGGAGCCAAGATGTAATGTTGTGGTATTGGCCGCCAGATAACCAATCAATACCGAGGTCGCCGCGCTGGCGATACCGGTCATGTTGTGATGTTCCGCCAGCCAGTAGCGGTGATAGCCGCGCTTTTCAGCCAGCCGTGCGAGATCAAGCGAGTGCGTGAAGGCTTCTTTTGCCGAAGATCCTTCAGGGATCGGCGCCAGATCCAGCACCGAGAACGGAATAGTTTTGTCAGTCATAACGGCTCACTTTGTTACCGGTTAATCTTTTAATACTGCATTAAAGATTAGCGAATGTTGTTAACAAAGTGAGCTTTATGAGACTGACGGCAAAAACAATGCCCGATGGCGCTGCGCTTATCGGGCCTACGGGATCGCTATTTGTAGGCCGGATAAGGTATTGATGCCGCCATCCGGCTAGGCCTGCAGCTCCAGCCCGGCCAGCCGCTTCCAGTAGCCGTTACAGTCGCTATGCGCGGCAAGCGGTAATGGTGCGCCGCCGTTTTCGTTAGCGCGAAAGGCATCAAGCATGGCAAATGTCTCCGTCCCCAACGGCGACAGCCGCACGATATCGACCAATCCCTGCATCGACGTCAGTTCGTTGCCAAGGTTATAGACATAGCCGCTCATGGTCTGAATACCGTTAAGCACAAACACCTGCTGATTCTCTTGCGAGAGCACGTCACGACCGTTTGGATACTTGATACAGCAGGTTTCGCACTCATCTTTCGGGCGGTCTTCCGAACGGGCGGTAAAGCAGCGAGCGGAGTAGGCCAGCGGCAGATGGCCGTAGCTCAACACTTCCACTTCAAACTGATTGCGAATGCCCAGTTCGTCGCACTGATTAAGCAAATTCACCAGCCAGTCGCGGGACAGCTCCACCGGCATACACCAGCGTACCATGCCTTCTTTCAGCAATCGGCGCAGCGTGACCGCGTTGTAGCAATTCAGCGCATGGCCGGCGACAAACGGCAGTTTGCGCTCGGCGCACAGATTCACCACGCCAAGATCGCTGGCTTCCAGCAGAAAATCGCCGTTGTCCACATAGCGTTTCAGCTCGCTTAATTCAGATGACGCCTGTACCAGCGCCAGGGTGGAGAGCACCACCTGCTTACCGCTGGCGGCGAGGGATTTCGCCATTTCCAGCCAGTCGCCGACTTTGGTCGCGCGACGCTTGCTGCACACCGCTTCGCCCAGATAAATGACGTCAGCGCTGCTTTTTGCGGCCTGCTGATAAAAATCTTCCAGCGTCTCTTTCGGCCAGTAATAAAGCACCGGTCCTAAGGAATATTTCATAGCTCCTCTCACTGCCATTTACGGTGATATGCGCCAAGCGTGGTTTGAGTGCCTTCGGACATCGCGCCGAGCGTCTCCATCCAGTCGCGCTGTGGAACGAAGTTTTGCGGGGCGGCTTTGCAGCGATCTATCGCCTGGCGCCACACTTTCGCCACCTGGCTGACATAGGCCGGGCTGCGCTGGCGGCCTTCGATCTTCACCGAAGCGATGTTCGCCGCCATGAGCTCCGGCAGCAGTTCCAGCGTGTTCAGGCTGGTTGGCTCCTCCAGCGCGTGATAGCGCTCGCCGTCCACTAAATAGCGGCCTTTGCACAGCGTTGGGTAGCCCGCGTTTTCGCCATCCTGGTAACGGTCAATCAGGACATCATTCAGGCGCGATTCCAGCCCCTGCGGCGTTTGCTGCCAACGGACAAAGCGGGCGGGAGAGCAGGCGCCGACGGTATTGGGCGACTCCCCCGTCAGGTAGGAAGAAAGATAGCAGCGACCTTCCGCCATAATGCACAGGCTGCCAAACGCGAATACCTCCAGCGGCACCGGCGTGACGCGGGCCAGTTGTTTTACCTGGTGAATCGACAGTACACGCGGCAGTACTACACGGTGGACATCAAAGTTGCGGTGATAAAAGCGAATCGCCTCTTCGTTGGTTGCCGAGGCCTGAACGGAAACATGGCGCTCAATATGCGGGTAACGCTCTGCGGCATATTCCAGCATAGCGAGGTCGGCGAGAATCAACGCGTCGGCGCCAAGCTGCGCCGCCATATCCACGGCGCGCTGCCAGCGGGCATAGCCGTCCGGATGCGCAAAAGTATTAATGGCGATGTGTAATTTGCGGCGATGCTGGTGAACAAAACTCACCGCTTCCTGCAATTTTTTTTCGGTAAAGTTAAGGCCGGCAAAATGACGGGCATTGGTATCGTCTTTTAACCCGATATAAACGGCGTCAGCGCCGTTTTCGATGGCCGCCTTCAGCGCCGGGAGATTTCCGGCAGGGCAGAGCAGCTCCATAATTTATCCTGAGGGTTACGTCTGAGACGCAAAATTGTTAACGAACAGGGATTTTAGTTAACCTTGCTGCGACAATTTTTGATTTAAGGCAGTTAAAGGCGTATTGGTAACACCAATAATGGGGTAGAAAATCAGACCCAATTGTTGATTTACGCCGCCATGTGATTTATTGGATATGGCAAAATAACAGGACTATTGAAACAGGGAGTAAAGCTCGTGTTAGATAAACTGCGTTCACGCTTAGTCCATGCTGGCCCGTCTCTGATGAGTGTACCGGTTAAACTGACGCCCTTTGCGCTAAAGCGCCAGGTTCTGGAACAGGTTCTGAGCTGGCAGTTTCGTCAGGCGCTGGCCGATGGAGAGCTGGAATTCCTCGAAGGTCGTTGGTTAAGCATTCATGTTCGTGACATCGACTTAAAATGGTATACCACGGTTGAAAATGAAAAGCTGATCGTTAGCCAGCAGGCGGATGCTGACGTCAGTTTTAGCGCCGACGCCAGCGATCTACTAATGATAGCTGCCCGTAAACAGGACCCGGATACGCTCTTTTTCCAGCGTCGACTGGTCATTGAAGGCGATACTGAGTTAGGGTTGTATGTGAAGAATCTGATGGACGCCATCGAACTGGAGCAGATGCCGAAAGCGTTACGCGTTATGCTGCTGCAACTGGCGGATTTTGTTGAGGCGGGAATGAAAAACTCGCCGGAAACCAAACAGACCTCGGTAGGTGAACCATGCTAATTCGAGTAGAAATTCCCATTGATGCGCCTGGTATTGATGCGCTGTTACGCCGTTCATTCGAAAGCGATGCGGAAGCGAAGCTGGTTCACGATTTGCGTGAAGATGGTTTTCTGACGCTCGGACTGGTGGCCACGGATGATGAAGGTCAGGTGGTGGGCTATGTCGCCTTTAGCCCGGTTGATGTGCAGGGCGAAGATTTACAGTGGGTCGGCATGGCGCCGCTGGCGGTCGATGAAAAGTATCGCGGGCAAGGGCTGGCGCGCCAGTTAGTGTATGAAGGGCTGGATTCGCTCAACGAGTTCGGCTACGCGGCGGTCGTGACGCTGGGCGACCCGGCGTTATATAGCCGCTTCGGTTTTGAACTGGCCGCGCATTACGATCTTCACTGCCGTTGGCCCGGTACGGAAAGCGCTTTCCAGGTACACCGTTTGGCTGAGGATGCGCTGGAAGGCGTGACGGGGCTGGTGGAGTATCACGACCACTTCAATCGTTTTTAAGCACCGGCGTTTGCAGGCTGGACAGCAGCGCCTCAAACGCTTCGCGTTCCGTCACAAGGCGCTCCTTCTGGCGCTTTGTGAGCTGTTTGATGCGATACTCTATGCGCAGGGCCAGCGAGCGATCGCCGACCTGCGCCGCAAACGCCAGCGTTAACTCGCCTTTTCCCCGTAATGCTTTTGCGCCTTTTCCCGTTTGATGCTGCCTGTAACGACGCGCCACATCGGTGGTTATTCCGGTGTAAAGCGCATTGTCTGCAGTACGAATCAGATACAGATACCAGGGTGTCATTGTCGCCATCAGCATGATAATTTTCAGGTTCCCAGTATAAGCGAGAATAAAGATGGACACACTTACCGCTATTGGCCGTTGGCTGGCGAAACAACACGTGGTGACCTGGTGCGTACACCATGAGGGAGAGCTGTGGTGCGCCAATGCGTTTTATTTGTTTGATGCGCAAAACGTCGCGCTGTATCTGTTAACGGATGATAAAACCCGCCATGCGCAAATGTCCGGCGCGTGCGCGCCAGTTGCGGGAACGGTCAATGGTCAGCCGAAAACGGTGGCGCGCATTCGCGGCGTACAGTTTAAAGGGGAAATTCGCCGTCTGGAGGGGCAGGAGAGCGACGCCGCGCGTAAAGCTTACCTTCGTCGCTTCCCGGTCGCCAGGGTGCTGCCAGCGCCGGTATGGGAAATCCGGCTGGATGAAATTAAATTCACCGACAACACGCTGGGGTTTGGTAAAAAACTGCACTGGTTACGCGACTCACGCGCCCAGCAGGCGTAGCGCCTCGCGGTTAAATGCCGGCAGGTCGTCAGGCGTGCGGCTGGTCACCAGCTGATCTTTATCGACGACGACTTCCTGATCGTAAAATTCCGCGCCCGCATTCTTCACATCGATAATAATCGGTTTCACCGCCGTGAGTTTGCGGCCACGAATGACATCGGCGCTGATCAACAACTGTGGGCCGTGGCAAATGGCAAAAACCGGTTTACCGCTGTTAACGAAATCGCGGGTAAAATCCACGAAACGGCTGTCGCCGCGTAGGTAGTCCGGCGAATGGCCTCCCGGCAATAGCAAGGCGTCGAACTCGTCGGGACGAACGTCATCAATAGCCTTATCAATGGTGACGCTGGCCTCGCCTTTTTTTCCTTTCACCGTTTTACCCGCCTCTTTTTCGATGGTGATGACCTCATGGCCGGCCTGACGGAATTCTGCTGCCGGCGAGGTAAATTCTGAATCTTCAAATTCATCGGTAATCAAAACGGCAATTTTCTTACTCATGCGTTTCCTCCGCAGTGGTGGCGTCGGGTAAGGCAAATTTTCCACAATGATGGATACTTACCTCGTAGACTATTAAGCCTGGTCGATAGGGCCGAGAGTGCAAGGTGGACAAATCTGTAAAGGAGCGAGGATGAGTCAGGTACTGATTACCGGCGCGACCGGACTGGTCGGCGGACATCTGCTGAGAATGTTAATCAACACGCCGCAGGTGAGCGCTATCGCCGCGCCGACGCGTCGTCCGCTGACGGATATTGTCGGCGTTTATAACCCTCACGATCCGCAGCTTACCGACGCGTTAGCTCAGGTGACCGACCCGGTGGATATTGTTTTTTGCTGCCTGGGCACGACCCGGCGTGAAGCGGGAAGTAAAGCGGCGTTTATTCATGCGGATTATACGCTGGTGGTTGATACCGCGCTGACCGGGCGTCGACTGGGCGCGCAGCACATGTTGGTGGTCAGCGCAATGGGAGCAAACGCGCACTCTCCGTTTTTCTACAATCGGGTGAAAGGAGAAATGGAGGAGGCGTTAATCGCGCAAAATTGGCCTCGTTTGACGATTGCCCGGCCTTCTATGCTGCTCGGCGACAGAACAACGCGGCGGGTGAATGAAACGCTTTTCGCTCCGCTATTTCGGCTGTTGCCAGGAAACTGGAAATCGATTGATGCGCGGGATGTGGCGCGGGCCATGCTGGCGGAAGCGCTGGCGCCAGCACAAGAAGGCGTGACGATTCTGACCTCATCGCAACTGCGGGAAAAAGCGGGGTAGCGAAGCCGGATGATTTACCGGATGGCGACGCGGTTTACACATTCTTATCGCCACCCGGCACACCGGTTACTTAATATACGTAAAGGCGGTGGTCACGCGTTTCACGCCGCTCACCCGGCTGGCGATGTCCGCTGCCGCTTTACCTTCACGTTCAGTCACCAGGCCCAGCAGGAACACTTCGCCATTTTCGGTGGTGACTTTCACGTTTGACGATTTTACCTGATCGCTGGTCAGTAGCTGTGAGCGAACTTTCGTGGTGATCCAGGTATCGTTAGAGGCGGTCCCCAGGCCGATAGGCTGACCCTGGCGAATCTCGTTATAGACCTCGGTGGTGCCTTCAACGCCCATCGCTATCTGTTTAGCGCGTGCGGAGAGTTCGCTGTTTGGCGACTGGCCCACTAACAAAACTTTGCCCTGATAAGCCGTGACATTGATGCGCGTCTCTTTTTTGATTTGCTCATCTTTCGACAGCGCGCTGCTGACACGCAGTTCCAGCGTTCCGTCATCCACCTGGGTGCCCACGCTACGCGGGTCGGTTGCGGCTTTGGTGCCGACGGCTGCCGTACCCACTACCGCGGCGGCGACGCAACCTTGCAATAGCAACGCAGAAATAAGGACTGCGAGCGGCGAAAATGCCTTCATGTGTACTCCTTAATCATCCTGGTGAGGAAAAAGCGTGTTATCGATCAAATCGCACAGGCAGTTTACCGTCAGCATATGCATTTCCTGAATGCGCGCGCTGTGGTGTGAAGGGATACGAATTTCAACATCCTGCGGCCCTAATAGTCCGGCCAGCTCGCCCCCGTCATACCCGGTTAGCGCCACAATGGTCATGTCACGTGTGACGGCTGCTTCAACGGCTTTTACGATATCGCGACTATTACCACGCGTAGAGATCGCCAATAAAACATCGCCTGCATGTCCCAGCGCCCGGACTTGTTTTGCATAAACTTCATCGTGCAAGCGATCGTTAGCGATCGCAGTTAAGACCACATTATCGGTATTTAGTGCAATGGCGGGTAAACTGGGTCGCTCCGTTTCAAAGCGGTTAATCATGCTGGCAGCAAAATGCTGTGCGTTGGCCGCGGACGTCCCGTTTCCACAACAGAGGATTTTGTTGCCGTTAAGCAGGGAATGAACCAGCGTCATGGCGGCGCGGGAAATGGCATCCGGAAGCGCTTCCGCCGCAGCAATTTGAGTTTGAATGCTTTCTGTAAAGCAAACTTTGATTCTTTCGAGCACGCTAATCCTTAAAATCTTCAATTATGAGTGGTCGTTAAACGCATCCCGAAACCACTCAATCTCATTTCCGGTGAAGGCTAACACATCGAACCGACAATCCACAGTATCAAAACTCCCATTCTGGCGGGCGAGCCACAAGCGGGCAGTATGTAATAATTTGTGTTGCTTGCTGCGGGTCACACTAGCCGCCGCGCCGCCATAAAGCCCGGAGCGCCGATAGCGGACCTCAACAAAAACCGTCGTTTTTCCGTCGCGCATGATCAGATCGATTTCGCCGCCGCGCTCGCGCACGTTGGCGGCGATAAACCGCAGTCCTTTGCTTTCCAGCCAGCGACGCGCGGCAGCTTCCCACGCGTCGCCAGCCTGTTTACGCGTTAGCTGGCGGGAACAATCTCCCCTTGCTGGTATTTGAGCCATGATAACTTCCTGTTAATCACACAATCCGGGCTGGCGGTTAATGCGCCAGTATTGCCATTGATCTCAAACCCCTGCACCTGACGCATCTGCGAAAAGTGGTTCGCCAGCGTCCAGGCATCCACGCCCATGGCGTACATCCGCGCCAGAGAATAGTCGTTATGTACAGCGCTCAGCGCCTGCTGCATCAACGGCATATTGCCGCCTGCCAGCATAGGAATTTCACTGTATTGTAAACCCTCCATTTCCAGACGGAAGTCGGGGCCGGAGGTGCCTTGCGCGCTGCGGGAGCTGGCATACAGCGTCGCGCCGCTCTGGGTGCCGTTACGCATGGCGATCATCGGTTTGATAAAGCCAATCTCTTCCGGCGTAGCCAGAATATAGACCGCGTCTACGCGTCCGCCGCCGGTGATTTGCGCGTCGGTCGGCGGCGCAGGGATGGTCAGACCGCCAATGGTGACGCCAGGCTGCGCAGGCACGCTGGCGGCGACCGGACTGCCCGTCAACGCGATACCCGCGCCGCCGTTCACGCCCATTTTCAGCTCGGCTACGGAGCCGAATTTTTGCTGTAACACGATGCCGCCGCCCAGTTTTTGCCACTCCTGGGTGAAGGCGCTCGCCACGCGATCGCCAAGCGTGCTGCGTGGGATCAACAGCAGCGGCGACTGCTTGCCCTGGTTATAAATATGATGCGCCGCGTCACGGGCTTCATCTTCTGGAGAGAGCGCGAAATAGCAGATATTAGGGAAGCTACGTACCGTTTCCGGCTGGTTGAGCGCCAGCACGTTGAGCGGCGTGTTGCTTTTCATCAGCGCTTCCACATTGTTTTTCAACAGCGGCCCGACCACGATACTGGCGCCGTCTTGCTGAACCTGAGCAAGCACCTGATCCAACGGCTGGGAAGAGGTATCGTAGATTTTTAATTCAGCGGAGGGATCCGCCGGCGCGCTTGTTGTAGCAGGGGGAGTTTGTGGCGCGCTGACTGGCGTAGTGGACTGGGATGGAGCGTCATCAGTCAGATCGCTCACCGAGGCCTGCGACGGACTGGCGACGCCGTCGGTCATTTGTGGTTGCGTCTCCTCCACGCCAGGTTCTACCGGCGCGTCAGGCGCGGCGGCAGGCTGCATTTCCACCGCCTGGGTGCCGAGGTTTTTCGCGGCTTCGAAACCTTGCTGGATGGTACGGCCAAACACGGCAGCCTGACCGTTCAGCGGCAGCAGCAGAGCGATTTTGCTGGTGGAGGCTGGTTTAAAACGTTGTACATTGACGAGCTGCGTCGGCAGCATTTTTGCCCCCGGATTTTGCGGGTAGCGTTTTTGCCAGTCGGCGATCCCGGCTTTCAGCATGTCCGGATCGTTGCGGTTGTCAAACCAGACGCGTTGCAGATCCAGCCATCCCTGAAGCACATTTTCATCGGCGTTGATAACCAGCGTCCTGGCCTGATCTTGCGTCATGGCGGAGAGCGCCTGCCAGGTAGCGTCGATATTTTTTTGTTTATCTTTCGCCGCCAGTAGCGGTTCCTGGGCGATTAACGCCCGCAACAGGGTAAGCGACGGGCGTCCCTGGCTGGCAATGATCTGCGCCTGCCAGTAACGTGCTTGCTGATGTGGCGCAAAGTCGGCGGGTTTTAGTTTATCCAGCAAGGCCTGCGCGCCTGCGACATCTTTTTGCGCCAGTTTGATTTCTACCGCTAATAAAGACTGTTCGCGACGCTGGGTATCGTTCAGATTTTGCGGGAGTTGGTTGAACAGGTCGACGGCCTGCTGGCTTTTTCCTTCTTTCAGCAGTGCATGAATGGCGAGTAATTGCCAGTTGGTCTTGCTATCATCTGCGCTTTGCTGCATCTGATGCAGGTAAAAGGCGGAGTCAGCTTGCGCTGAACCCTGCATATAGGCTGCGCTTTGATCTGGCGCCTGGGTGCCGCACCCGGCGAAAAGTAGCGCAGCCAGGACGACAGGCAGCGCGCGTGCGGCGTTCAAACGAGAAAATGTTGAGGGTACCATACTGTATCCAGTGATATTTTTTTACGCAATGCTCAATATTAAATCGGCAATACGGACGACACAATGAAACAAAACGAATCGGCGGATAATTCTCAGGGCCAACTCTTTATTGTACCTACTCCTATCGGGAATTTGGCTGATATTACTCAACGCGCGCTGGAAGTTTTACAAGCCGTTGATTTAATTGCCGCTGAAGACACTCGTCATACCGGTTTATTACTGCAACATTTTGGGATTAATGCCCGGTTGTTTGCGCTGCACGACCATAACGAACAGCAAAAAGCGGAAACGCTGGTCGCGAAGCTAAAAGAAGGGCAGAACATTGCGCTGGTTTCCGACGCCGGTACGCCGCTAATTAATGACCCCGGCTATCACCTGGTACGTACCTGCCGTGAAGCGGGGATTCGCGTGGTGCCGCTACCGGGGCCGTGTGCGGCGATTGCCGCCCTGAGCGCCGCTGGCCTGCCATCCGACCGTTTCTGCTATGAAGGCTTTTTACCGGCGAAATCCAAAGGTCGCCGTGATGCGCTGAAGGCGGTTGAAGCGGAGCCGCGAACGCTGATTTTTTATGAGTCCACCCATCGTCTGCTGGATAGCCTGGAAGATATGGTGGACGTGTGGGGCGAATCCCGCTACGTGGTGCTGGCGCGTGAGCTGACCAAAACTTGGGAAACCATTCACGGCGCGCCGGTCGGCGAGCTGCTGGCGTGGGTCAAAGAAGATGAAAACCGCCGCAAAGGCGAAATGGTGCTGATTGTCGAAGGCCATAAAGCGCAAGAAGACGACCTGCCCGCCGACGCGCTGCGCACGCTGGCGCTGCTACAGGCAGAACTGCCGCTGAAAAAAGCGGCGGCGCTGGCAGCAGAAATTCACGGCGTGAAGAAAAATGCGCTGTATAAGTACGCGCTGGAGCAGCAGGAAGAGTAAAAGCGAGCGCCCGGGAACCGCCTTTTATCGCCATCGCGTTAATACTCAATCAGGTGATTGATGTGGGTAAATTGATGGGGGCATTGGGCGGTGATAGCGGGCCGGGCCTTTCCTTCGGGCTTACTCTCGCGATCAGCAACGCATAACCGACTCCTTTTTAGACGATCATTAGTTCCACGCCTGTTTTCGCTAATGCCGCTTTATCCTGTTTGCTGATAGTGTCATCGGTTATCACACAGTCGATCTTGTCCATCGGCAATACCTGGTTAAAGCCGCGACGGTTAAATTTGGTCGCGTCCAGTACCGCGATAACTTTGTGTGCCGCCGCCGCCATGACGCCGCTAATGGAATAACCTTCGTTAAACGTGGTAATACCGTTTGTCGCATCAATACCATCCGCCCCGACAAACATGACATCGGCGCTGATGCCGTGTAGCGATCGTTCCGCAATCGTGCCGTGCATTGAGTGGGTTTTATGCCGTACCGTACCGCCGCAAACCACCAGCGTGAGATCTTTATTTTCTGATAGCGTAAAAGCGGCAGGCAAGCTGTTAGTGATCACCGTAATATTGCTTTTTCGCGCGAGCGCTTCCGCAATCAGTAATGTTGTGCTCCCGCTATCCAGAATGATGGTCATTCCTTCTTCAACCATTGCCGCAGCCGCCTGGGCAATCCGCTTTTTCGGATCGCTGGCGAGTTGATACCGATCTTCCAGAATGACTTCCTGATTGTCGCCTTCCGCCAGATGACTTCCCGGTTTTGCCGCGCCGCCATGAAAACGGGTGACAAGGCCTTTCTCTTCCAGCAGACGCAGGTCAGCACGGATAGTCACTTCAGAAATACCAAAGGTATTTGAAAGGTCCATCACCAGCACGCTGCCTTGCGTATTAATCAGGTCGACAATTTTATTTCTTCGCTCAAATGAGTTCATATTGATTTGCCTGATAATTAACTGTAACTAGTTTAAACGAAGGATTGCGAAAGGTGAACGCTAAATTTCGAAAGGAAATGTGAGCCAGCGCAGGTTGCTGGCTCGTACCATCAGGAAAGTTGAAGTAAGATTTTGCCCTGCATGGGCGCGCCATTAAGCGCTTTGACTGCTTCTGCAAAGCTTTCCGCATCGCCGCGATGGGCAATGAGAGGGGCCAGTTGAAGACGTTTTTCAGCCAACAGGCGCGCTGCGGTTTCCCATTCCTCTCCTGGCCATGGCGCGGAGTAGTTCATCCAACTGCCGAGGAGCGTGAGCTCTTTACGCAAAATTAACCCGAATGTACGCGTTGTCAGGGTGAGATCGTGATGTAACGTCCCCACCAGCGCCAGTTGCGCGCGCGGCCCGGCGATATCGATAGCCAGCGAGACGGTCTGGGGAGTTCCTGCCGTTTCGAGAACCAGTTGATCAAACTGAATGTCGGACAACGCGGTCTGGATGTCGTCGGCGGTCATTTCCCGGCTATTACAGGTATGCGTTGCGCCGAGCGCTTTCGCCAGTTCCAGTTTCTGCGGATTGATATCAATCGCCGTTACGCTTCGCGCGCCCAGTTCCCGCGCGCACTGTAAGGCCAGCAGGCCAATTGTCCCCGCACCGACGATAATTACGTTTTTCCCCTCGCAGCCCTGCGCCAGATGAAAGGCGTGTAATCCCACGGTAATCGGTTCGATAAACGCGCCATCTTCAATCGGCATATCAGACGGCAAGCGGAAAAGATTGGCCCGTTTGACCACCACATATTCCGCATTACCGCCTTCGCTGCGCGATCCTACAAACTGATACTGTTTGCATAAAGAAAAGTAACCGCGTTCGCATTGCGGACAGTGAAAGCAGGGAAGAAGCGGGACACAAGCGACGGCATCGCCAGGCTGCATATCCGTTACGCCTGTGCCGTAGGATTCAACGTAGCCGCTGAATTCATGGCCTAACGTAATAGGATAATAATGGGCGCCCTGCGCGAAAATACGCGGGATATCCGACCCGCAAAGCCCTGAGCTAACGACTTTGACCAACACATCGTCCTCGGCTTGCAGTTGTGGTAAGGGACGTTCTTCAACGCGCACGTCTCCCTCAGCGTGAATAACCACTGATTTCATAACATTCTCCAGGAAGGTGAGGGGAGCGATTGCTCCCCTAAAATTAAGAGGCGATTTGACTTTGCTGTAGCGCCGTGGCTTTCTCAGCCGCGACAAACTGTCGGGCGCGACGCCAGGTCAGCAGTACGCCGGCCAGATAGATAATGGCAATGACGGCGAAGCCGACGATATTCTGCCAGGTAAAAAGTTGAATCAGCAGCCAGGTGATGGGAGAACCGCCCTGATCCAGCGAGGCGACTTGTCCGCCAGCTTTTAGCGCTCCGGCATTGGCAGCCAGTTGGGTATGCAGGCCAATCGTCTGGGTGGCTATCCACAGGGTGATACCCATAATAATGACACCTGAAATCAGCGTGCGGAACAGGTTGCCCTGGTGTACCGCAACCGCCATCGCAATAAAGAAACCGATGGTGGCGAGGTCGCCGAACGGCAGCACCTGGTTCCCCGGTACTAAGACGGCAATCAGGATGGTCAGCGGAATGAATATCAGGCTCGCGGAGACAACAGAGGTATGACCGAGCAGTAGCGCTGGATCAAGGCCTATCAGGAACTCCTGCCCGCCAAATTTGGCCTGTAGACGTTTACGCGCATGTTTGGCGATAGGCGTTAGGCCATCCATAATAGGTTTAATGACGCGTGGCATAAGCAGCATCACCGCTGCGGTTTTGACCGCCAGTTGCAGAACGGCTTTGGCGTCGTAGCCTGCCAGTACACCAATCACCAGCCCCATCACGAAGCCGACAGTCACCGGTTCGCCAAACGGTCCGAAGCGTTTCTGGACATCGTCTGCGCTAAAGTGAATACGATTGAGACCCGGAATTTTTTCGATAATGGTATCAACGAGCACCGCCACGGGGCCCAGGTACGCGGATGAGCCGTGTGGGATAGCAATCCCCTCAAGGCCAAAATAGTCGCGGGTATCTTTGGCAAACCAGTCCCCCAGTTTGTAGACAAAGGCGGCATGAACCACAACGCCCAGAATCCCCAGCCAGTATGAACCGGTCGCCAGATGCAGCATGGCGCCCGTGAAGGTCATGTGCCAGATATTCCAGATATCGACATTCACCACGCGGGTCATGCGGGTCACCAGCATCAGGACGTTAACCCCGATGGCGACAGGGATCGCGACCAGCGCGATTTGTGACGCCCAGGTCATGGGCGATGAACCTGGCCAGCCGACGTCAATAACGTGGAGATTGATTTGGAAATGTTCCGCCATGGCTTTCGCCGCGGGGCCGATAGAATCCAGCATCAGGCCGATGACCAGACCAATACCCACGAAGCCGATACCAATATGCAAACCCGATTTAAAACAATCCCCAAGCTTCATTCCCAGCAGTTTAGAGAACACGATGATCACCAGAGGCAACATCACCGTTGGGCCTAAGTCGAGGATATAACGCATTATTTCGCTAAACATACGTTACCCCATGAGAATGGACAGAATTTTTTGCTGTAATGCTTCAATACCCACGCCGGAAACAAAAGGCATACCGTGAACGACGGGAATATCGCCAAAGGCGCGATCGACCCTGGCAGTGGTACAGATAAGATCGGCGCCGTCCATATAGGTTTCGATTTCGGTGACCCGGCATTGCACTAAGTCGAGCTCAATATGGTTGGCATCACATAGCTCTTTAATTTCTTCCGCAGCCATCGTTGAGGTTGCAACCGCACCGCCACAGGCCACAATTACTTTACGTTTCATAGGGTATTCCTCATTATTATCAATTTATTATCAAACCTGGACGCACTGCTCAGGCTCAAGGATGGTTTCCTGAAAGCGTATCGCCAGTTCGGCATCCGGCGCGCTTAACAGGGCATCGAGGGTGCTCGGGTTCTGTAGCTCACTAAACAGGCGGCGCAGAAGTTTTAGCTGTGCCGCCGGGTTTTCAACGATTAAGGCGATGATTAACGAAACGGCAATCTCTTCGTCATCATCCGCCTGTTGAAACATGACCGGCTTATCTGGACGAATCAGATAGATAGCGGGTGATTTCGCATGAACCGCCTCGCAATGAGGGATAGCGACGGCGTGACGCTCCAGCGCAATGCCGGTAGGAAAAGACGCTTCACGTTCCACCAGCGCCTGCGGATAACTATCATGTACCACGCCTTTCGCCAGCATCTCTTTGCCAATGTGCGCCAGCGCCTGTTGGCTCGAGTCGAATGTGATTTCGGTTCGGACAAATAGTTGGCTCATAAATTCTCCATTATTCAGGCGACATCCGGCGTGCAACCGAAGCGATAAGCGCGCAGAACATCCTGAATTTTGTCAATAATCAGGTTATGCGGCGTGGGGGTGAGCACGCCCTCAGACAGGCGTTCAAACTGTACGGGCATAAACTGGCTAATTAATCCCAGCGGCAATGTGACGTTGTTCAGATTGGCGATTAACTTTTCTACGCTTTGACGAATACGCGGGTGCGGCCAGTAATAGCGAATACGGTCAGACAAACTAAAGTGGATATCGACCATCGCCTGGCTCCAGGTTGGACGGTAGTATTTTTTCCAGTAGCCCGGTTCGTTTAGCATAACTTCATCAATGACCTCCAGTACCCGACTACGTTGTTCCGGGGAGATCAGTTCGTTTTCCATTTGCGCAAGTGCGAAAATGGCTTCGCGCAGAGCGAAAGTGAGCGCCGGGCCGACCTTCAGAATGGCGTAATGATCGCGTACCAGCGCACGGTAGGCCTGTCGCGTCTGATAATCAGTCGAATGCGCTTCATAGACCATCGGCGTTTCTTTTATCCAGTCGGAGAGCGCCTGTGCCGCCTGCGGCTGATAATGAATAATCTGGGTATGATCAAATTCAACGCCCGGTTGCACCACAATGGCGATCACGCGTGACAGTGCTTCTTCCAGACCTGATTCACGAAACGCGATTTGGTGAGTTTCCAGCGTACGGGCAGCATCGGCTTCGCGGGTGACATGAACGCTGCCGATGGTACTGGCTTCACCGCCAGGAACGGGCACTTCCGTGCCGATGACATAAGTCAGATGGTATTTTTGTTCTTCGTTTGCGGTCTCTTCTGCTGCTTTACAAAGCACGGCGGCACGGCGTGCAACGACCATCGGATCCAACGGTGTCGGGTCATCTGCGCAGGACATCGACGCGTCCAGGTGAATTTTGCTAAAACCAGCGGCGACATACGCTTTTATTAACTCAACCGACTTTTCCATTGCCGCCGCTGCCGGTTCGTTCTGCCAGCAGTTAGGCCCTAAATGATCGCCACCAAGAATCAACCGCTCACGTGGAAAACCCACTTCCTGGGCGATGCCATAGACAAAATCACGAAAGTCAGCCGGTTTCATGCCGGTATAACCGCCAAACTGATTAACCTGGTTAGAGGTCGCTTCGATCAGAACTTTGTTCCCGCTATTCAGATCAAAACGTAATGCAGATTCAATCACCAGCGGGTGTGCTGAACATACGGAACAGATCCCTATCTGTTCCCCTGCTTTGTGACGAGAAATTATTTCTTTCACTTCTGGCTCCGATATCTTTTGTTTATCTTCATAATATTTTTGGTTTGAAGGCAAAGGATAATAATGGCTTTCGTGATCCAGCTATGAAAACGCCCTTTGCCGTGCTAAATCCGGGGGCTTTAGAGCTTCCCTTCACAACCGCAGTCGGCAATCACTTTACGTACAACCTCTTTCATGGCCGCTTTCGCCGGGATCATGTAATGGCGGGGATCGCTGGCCTCTGCGTGTTGCGTTAAATAGTTTTTAAGCGCGCCAGAAAAGGCGATTTTAAGCTCGGTCGCGACGTTAACTTTGCAGATGCCCAGCGAAATAGCGCGGGTAATATCGCGGGTCGGCAGGCCAGAGGCGCCGTGAAGGACTAAGGGAACATCAACCCGCTGACGAATTTCCGTCAGTCGTTCAAAATCAAGTTTTGGTTCAGCGGTGTAGAGGCCGTGAGCGGTGCCGATAGCAATGGCTAACGAGTCGATACCCGTTTTTTCTACAAATTCCCGGGCCTGTTCCGGATGGGTATAAAGCGCATCTTTACCGTCAACGATAAGATCGTCTTCCTGCCCGCCGAGACGCCCAAGTTCAGCTTCAACGCTGACATCGTAGCGATGACAGTAATCAACCACGCTTTTCACCAGCGCAATATTGTCGGCAAAGGGGAAATGCGACCCGTCGATCATGACCGAGCGTACCCCGGCGGCGACTTTCATTTTGATGTCGGCCAGTTTTTCATGATGATCGAGATGTACCGCGAGAGGATGGTTCCAGCTTTTCGCCAGTTCTGCGGCGATAGCCACGATATTACCGACGCCTGCGTAGCTAAAGGTGCCTGGCGTACCGGCGACAATCAGCGGAGAGCGCAATTCTGCGGCGGTTTCCACCACCACTTGCAATGTCTCCAGGTTGTGGATGTTAAACGCCGGCACAGCATAACCTTCCTGCTGCGCCTTCTTTAGCATTGTTCTGCCTGAAATGATAAACATCCTTCCTCCGAAATCTTTCGTTTGTTTTCTTTGAAAGAATTTATAGGCTTTCGGAATGTTTTTTTGTGATTTTGATCTGATAAATGAAAGTTTCGAAATAAAATGGAAGCTATCGAAAGTCAGGCGTAAAAAAAGCATGTCGGGCAGACATACTTCAGGCTACAGACTAAGGGCGAAAAAATACCGGGTAGCGCTGGCGCTTACCCGGTCTACAGATTATGCGGTTATACCCTGCTCGGAGAAGGGTACTGACTGGATCAGGTCACTGGCGCCGGGTTAAATATCGCCAGTTGGTTATGTAGGCCCCACTGGTCCGAGAAAGTCTTTTTCCGGCCGCTGGCGACATCGAGAATAAAGTGAAACAGCTTCCAGCCCACATCTTCGATTGTCTCTTCACCCGTGGCGATGGTGCCTGCATTGATATCCATTAAGTCATACCAGCGGTTCGCCAGCTCGGTACGCGTCGCCATTTTAATTACCGGCACCGCCATCAGCCCGTAAGGCGTGCCGCGTCCGGTGGTAAAGACCTGTACGGTAATGCCGGAAGCGACCTGCTGCGTGCCGCAGACGAAATCGCTGGCGGGCGTCGCGGCGTAAATCAGGCCGCGTTTGGTGGGGCGCTGGCCCGGCGACAATACTTCGACAATGGCGCTCTTACCCGATTTAGCGATAGAGCCCAACGCTTTTTCCACGACGTTCGCCAGGCCGCCTTTTTTGTTGCCAGGGGACGGGTTAGCGCTGCGATCGGTTTTCCCCATATCAAGATAGTTATCGTACCAGGCCATTTCATCCAGCAGGCGTTTACCCACGGCTTCGTTGATGGCGCGCGGCGTCAGAAGATGAATGGCATCGCGCACTTCGGTGACCTCCGAGAACATGACGGTCGCGCCGCAGCGTACCAACAGATCGGAAGCATAACCCACCGCCGGGTTTGCCGTGACGCCGGAAAACGCATCGCTGCCGCCACACTGCATCCCGACGACCAGCTCGGAGGCCGGGCAGGTTTCGCGCTGGCGCTGGTTCAGTTTCGTCAGATGGCGTTCGGCGACCCGCAAAATATCGTCGACCATTGATTTAAAGCCGACATGCTGCTCGTCCTGTAAACGCACAATACTGGCGCTTTCAACGGCGATAGCGGGGACATCCTCGGTGCCTTCCAGCAGTCGTTCCGGCTGCAGTTTTTCGCAACCGAGGCCAATCACCATCACTTCGCCGCCAAAATTGGGGTTGAGCGCGATATTATGAATCGTGCGAATCGGCACGACCGCCGCCGGCGCGTTGATTGCCACGCCGCAGCCGTACAGATGGTTTAGCCCTACAACGCCATCGACATTCGGGTATTTGGGCAGGAGATCGCGCTCAATCACTTTCACCACATAATCGACCACGCCCGCCACACAGTGCACGCTGGTGGTAATGCCAAGCAGATTTTTGGTGCCGACGCTGCCATCGGCGTTACGATAGCCCTCAAACGTGTAGCCTTCCAGCGGCGGCAGCGGTTCCGGTACTTTGGTCGCCAGCGGTAGCGTATTCAGCGGCGGCGCTTTTGGCAGTTCAACCAGCGACTCGTCGATCCAGCTTCCGCGCGGGATGTCGCGTACCGCATAACCGATGACTTCGCCATAACGGATGATTTCGCCGTGAGCGGGGATATCCGTCAGAGCGACTTTATGGCCTTGCGGAATATGTTCAGTCAGTTCCAGGCCATCCGGAAAACGTGTTCCGGCTTTAAGACCGTGGTCATTAACAATAATTGCGACATTATCGGTTTCATGTACTTTTATATAAAACGCCGATGGCGATTCCTGGCGAATTTCGATATTGGCCATTGTTCAACATTCTCCAGCCTGGATGATAGAAATAGGATTATCTATTTTGGTTATGGTTAAATCGTTAAATCTCAATATAAGAAATAAAGTTCATGCATAATGAAATAAGAATGACAGGAGTATAAATATAAGAATGTGATCCAGATCACCGCAAATTATGAAACTTTTTATGTAGGCCGGGTAAAGCGTAAATGTGTGCATTAGCGCCCAGTATCATGGGCGTATGCTCAAAAATAAGCGTTAAATAATCCCTTTTTAATGAGCGTTTGCACAATGATTATCCGCCATAGGCTGTTTATACTGAATGGCGAATTCAGTGTATCTGACGAGTTATTTGAAAATACCATGATAATAATAAAAGACGATAAAGATATCAGAACGGTATATTGTGCTACAGGATGTGTACTACATTAGAAATAGAATGCGGAGACCCATTCTGATTTCAGATAAGCATTTTATTGTCGTTGCTATAAGTTATGGTGGCGGCATCACATGTAGAGAATTAAAGAAATAAGCGAAGGTATAAGCGATGAATAACGCTATTTTCCCGAATAAGTTTAAAGCGGCGCTAGCGGCGCAACAGGTGCAGATTGGCTGCTGGTCTGCACTGGCAAGCCCAATCACCACCGAAGTTCTCGGTCTGGCGGGATTTGACTGGCTGGTGCTGGATGGCGAACATGCGCCGAATGATGTGACCACCTTAATTCCGCAGTTAATGGCATTGAAAGGCAGCGCCAGCGCGCCTGTGGTACGTGTGCCAACCAATGAACCGGTCATTATCAAACGGATGCTGGATATTGGGTTTTATAATTTCCTGATCCCCTTTGTTGAAACGCAAGAGGAAGCGGCTCGCGCCGTCGCCTCGACGCGTTACCCGCCGGAAGGCATTCGCGGCGTCTCCGTTTCTCACCGCGCGAATATGTTCGGCACGGTGCCTGATTACTTTGCGCAGTCGAACAAAAACATCACCATTATTGTTCAAATCGAAAGCCAGTTGGGTGTCGACAATGTTGATGCCATCGCCGCAACGGAAGGCGTTGATGGCATTTTTGTTGGCCCAAGCGATCTGGCCGCCGCGCTGGGTCATCTCGGCAATGCTTCTCACCCTGACGTGCAGCAGACGATTCAACATATTTTCGCCCGCGCTAAAGCGCACGGTAAACCGTGCGGCATTCTGGCGCCGGTAGAGGCGGATGCCCACCGTTATCTGGAATGGGGCGCGACCTTTGTCGCCGTTGGCAGCGATTTAGGCGCATTCCGCGCCAGTACGCAGAAACTTGCCGACACCTTTAAAAAATAATCCTGGTATGGAAAGAGAGAACGCTATGACGATGAAAGTTGGCTTTATTGGCTTAGGCATCATGGGTAAGCCCATGAGCAAAAACTTACTGAAAGCAGGGTATTCGCTGGTGGTGTCCGATCGTAATCCTGAAGCGATTGCCGACGTCATTGCCGCAGGCGCGGAAACGGCCTCTACGGCGAAGGCGATCGCTGAACAGTGTGACGTCATCATCACGATGCTGCCTAACTCTCCGCATGTGAAAGAGGTTGCGCTGGGCGAGAACGGTATCATCGAAGGCGCGAAGCCGGGAACCGTATTGATTGATATGAGTTCTATCGCGCCGCTGGCAAGCCGTGAAATCAGCGATGCGCTGAAGGCGAAGGGCGTTGAGATGTTGGATGCGCCGGTCAGCGGCGGCGAGCCGAAGGCGATTGATGGCACGCTGTCGGTGATGGTGGGGGGCGATAAAGCCATTTTCGACAAGTACTACGACCTGATGAAAGCGATGGCGGGTTCCGTGGTGCATACCGGCGATATCGGCGCAGGCAACGTCACAAAACTGGCTAACCAGGTGATCGTGGCGTTGAATATCGCCGCCATGTCTGAAGCGCTGACGCTGGCGACTAAAGCGGGCGTCAACCCGGATCTGGTCTATCAGGCGATTCGCGGCGGTCTGGCTGGCAGCACGGTACTGGATGCGAAAGCGCCGATGGTCATGGACAGAAACTTTAAGCCAGGTTTCCGTATCGATCTGCACATTAAAGATCTGGCGAATGCGTTGGATACCTCCCACGGCGTTGGCGCGCAGCTCCCGCTGACCGCCGCCGTTATGGAAATGATGCAGGCGTTACGCGCGGATGGACACGGTAATGACGACCATAGCGCGCTGGCGTGCTACTACGAAAAACTGGCGAAAGTGGAAGTCACTCGCTAACGACGTTGTGCCCGGATGGCGTGTAGCGATCCGGGCCTGAATTTCAGGCTGGATAAGTGAAACGCCATCCGGCGTTGTGCAGTAACAGGCTACCACTATGAAAATCGTAATTGCCCCCGACTCCTATAAAGAAAGCCTTTCTGCCGCCGAGGTAGCGCAGGCGATAGAAAAAGGATTTCGGGAAATTTTCCCCGATGCGCAATATGTCTCTGTTCCGGTTGCCGATGGCGGCGAAGGAACGGTCGAAGCCATGATTGCCGCGACGCAGGGCGTTGAACGCACCGCATGGGTGACCGGGCCGTTGGGTGAAAAAGTGAAAGCCTGCTGGGGAATGTCCGGGGATGGTAAAACCGCGTTTATTGAAATGGCGGCGGCCAGCGGACTGGCGCTGGTTCCACCAGAAAAACGCAACCCTTTGATTACTACCTCGCGGGGAACGGGGGAGCTGATATTGCAGGCGCTGGAAAGCGGCGCAAGCAATATCATTATCGGCATTGGCGGCAGCGCGACAAATGACGGCGGCGCAGGGATGATGCAGGCGTTAGGCGCAAAACTGCGCGATGCAAACGGCGCGGATATCGGTTACGGTGGCGGAAGCCTTCATTGTCTATGCGACATTGATATTTCAGAGCTCGATCCCCGTTTAAAACTCTGCGCTATTCGTGTCGCTTGCGATGTCTCTAATCCTCTGATCGGCGACAACGGCGCATCACGAATTTTTGGGCCGCAGAAAGGCGCGACCGAAGAGAACATTGTTGAGCTGGACAGAAATCTTGCTCACTATGCCGACATCATAAAAAAATCGCTGAATGTCGACGTAAAGGCGGCGCCCGGCGCAGGCGCGGCAGGCGGTATGGGGGCGGCGTTAATGGCTTTTCTCGGTGCGGAATTACGCAGCGGGATCGAAATTGTCACGGCGGCACTGAACCTGGAGGAGCATATCCACGACTGTACGCTGGTGGTGACGGGAGAAGGGCGGATTGATAGCCAAAGTATTCGCGGTAAAGTGCCGATTGGCGTCGCGAATGTGGCGAAAAAATATCATAAGCCAGTGATTGGCATTGCCGGCAGCCTGACGCACGATGTAGGGATAGTGCATCACTATGGCATCGACGCTGTCTTTAGCGTACTCACGCGCATCGTGACGCTGGAGGAGGCTTTTCGGGGCGCTTTTGACAATATTTATCGGGCATCCAGAAATGTTGCTGCCGCTCTGGCGATAGGAATGCGCAGCGCAGGGTGACAAAGTCGCGCGAACCCTCTATACTGCGCGCCGAAGCTGACCAGACAGTCGCCGCTTCGTCGTCGTCCTTTCGGGGAGACGGGCGGAGGGGAGGAAAGTCCGGGCTCCATAGGGCAGGGTGCCAGGTAACGCCTGGGGGGGAAACCCACGACCAGTGCAACAGAGAGCAAACCGCCGATGGCCCACGCAAGTGGGATCAGGTAAGGGTGAAAGGGTGCGGTAAGAGCGCACCGCGCGGCTGGTAACAGTCCGTGGCACGGTAAACTCCACCCGGAGCAAGGCCAAATAGGGGTTCATAAGGTACGGCCCGTACTGAACCCGGGTAGGCTGCTTGAGCCAGTGAGCGATTGCTGGCCTAGATGAATGACTGTCCACGACAGAACCCGGCTTATCGGTCAGTTTCACTTCTTCATAAAACCCGCTTCGGCGGGTTTTTGCTTTTACAGGGCGACAGGATGAATGACTGTCCACGACACTATACCCAAAAGAAAGCGGCTTATCGGTCAGTTTCACCTCTTCATAAAACCCGTCAGTGTAAGCTGGCGGGGTTTTGCTTATCAGGCCGGTGAAGGGTATAGAGGTTGCAGAAGACGCCAGCGTCACCATCCGGCAATTAATTGACAGCCGTGGTGACATAATATTATTCGTTTTTGTGATGAGAAACACAAAACGCTATGGATTGCGCTCTTTTTAGTTGAAGTGAAAAGCAATCGATTTCTTTCACAAAATTACATCCTGAAAAACAGCAAGAAAGCGGTGTAAATTATTTGTTGTAAATGAAAATTAAATGTATGAAATATTTTGGTTAAAATTTTATTAAATGTTTCTTTACAAACAAATAAGGTAAAAAAATGTGACGCGTAACGGTTTTTAAGCGCATTTACCTTCGGTTTATACTTAAATTTGAGAAATTACGCTTTAAATTTAACGCTGGAATTGCCGATAAAATGTCCCGTAATTGATTGAAATATCGTCTTCATAGGATGTAGAAAATAGGAGGTAAAATAGACTGGTTATCGCCATAATATATCGTTATCCCGACCCTATTTTTTGATTGAAATCAGACTAAGTTGCTGCTTTGTTTTTGTAACTTATTGAATTAATAGGTTTTATTTATTTAATAAAGACCATGTAAAAATTGCGGTAAGTTAATTTGTGAGTGGTCGCACATAACCTTTAAGATTTAATTTGCTACACTTCCTGCCGTTCACAATGTTATTTCAGAGCGGTAGATATGAATACTCTTGTTCTCCCTAAAACACAGCATTTGGTGGTCTTTCAGGAAGTCATTAGAAGTGGTTCTATCGGTTCTGCCGCAAAATCGTTAGGGTTAACCCAGCCCGCCGTCAGTAAAATCATTAGCGATGTTGAGGCCTATTTTGGCGTTGAGCTAATTGTACGTAAAAATACCGGCGTTACGTTGACCGAAGCGGGACAGGTACTGCTTTCCTGGTCTGAATCTATCACCCGCGAAATGAAAAACATGATCAACGAGATGAACAGTATGACGTGCAATACCGTTGTCGACGTCTCGTTTGGCTTTCCTTCGCTGATTGGCTTTACCTTCATGTCCGATATGATTCATAAGTTCAAAGAGGTCTTTCCAAAAGCGCAGGTATCCATGTACGAAGCCCAGCTCTCTTCATTTCTGCCGGCCCTGCGCGACGGGCGGCTGGACTTTGCTATCGGTACGCTCAGTAATGAAATGCAGCTACAGGATCTGCATGTCGAGCCGCTGTTTGAATCAGAGTTTGTCCTGGTAGCCAGCAAGTCCCGAACATGCACCGGCACCATCACACTGGAATCGTTAAAAGACGAACAGTGGGTGTTGCCGCAAACGAATATGGGCTACTACAGCGAATTACTCACCACTCTACAACGAAATGGTATCAGCATCGAAAACATTGTTAAAACAGATTCCGTTGTCACAATATATAATCTTGTTCTCAATGCTGATTTCTTAACTGTTATTCCCTGCGATATGACCACGCCTTTTGGCTCCAATCAATTTATCACGATACCCATAAAAGACACGTTACCCGTCGCACGTTATGCGGCGGTATGGTCTAAAAATTATCGTATCAAAAAAGCCGCTTCAGTATTAGTAGAATTGGCTAAACAATATTCATCATATAATGGATGCAGACGCAGGCAGTTAATAGAAATTGAATGATATGGAATAAACATATTTAGCGAAATTGACGTCACCTGTTTCTTTTGAACAGTGGGCAACGGTAACTTATTTTTAATACCCAGGTTAAGAGGTTATAATGCACATTACATACGATCTCCCGGTTGCAATTGAAGATATCCTCGAAGCGAAAAAAAGACTGGCGGGGAAGATATATAAAACGGGAATGCCTCGCTCTAACTATTTTAGTGAACGTTGCAAAGGCGAAATATTTCTCAAGTTTGAAAATATGCAGCGTACGGGTTCATTTAAAATTCGTGGCGCTTTTAACAAACTTAGCTCGTTAACGGAGGCGGAAAAACGTAAAGGCGTCGTGGCCTGTTCCGCAGGTAATCATGCACAGGGCGTTTCTCTTTCTTGCGCAATGCTGGGTATTGACGGCAAAGTCGTGATGCCGAAGGGCGCGCCAAAGTCAAAAGTGGCGGCCACCTGTGATTATTCTGCGGAAGTGGTGCTCCACGGTGACAACTTCAATGACACCATTGCTAAGGTGAGTGAAATTGTCGAAACCGAAGGCCGCATTTTTATTCCGCCTTACGACGATCCAAAAGTCATTGCCGGGCAGGGCACTATTGGTCTGGAAATTATGGAAGATCTGTACGATGTCGATAATGTCATCGTGCCTATTGGCGGCGGTGGTTTAATTGCAGGTATTGCCATTGCGATTAAATCGATTAACCCGACCATTAAAGTTATCGGCGTACAGGCCGAAAATGTTCACGGTATGGCGGCGTCTTATTACGCTGGAGAAATAACCACGCACCGAACGACCGGCACCCTGGCGGATGGTTGTGATGTCTCCCGCCCGGGTAATTTAACCTATGAAATTGTTCGTGAATTAGTCGATGACATTGTTCTGGTTAGCGAAGATGAAATTCGTAACAGCATGATCGCTTTAATTCAGCGCAATAAGGTTATTACTGAAGGCGCTGGCGCACTGGCCTGCGCCGCACTATTAAGCGGGAAATTAGATAGCCATATTCAGAACAGAAAAACGGTCAGTATTATTTCTGGCGGCAATATCGATCTTTCTCGTGTATCACAAATTACGGGTTTAGTTGACGCTTAATCTTTTCGTGAGGATAGGATATGAGTACTACTGATAGCATTGTATCCAGCCAGGCAAAACAGTCGTCATGGCGTAAATCGGACACGACGTGGACGCTGGGTTTATTTGGTACCGCCATTGGCGCCGGGGTGCTGTTTTTCCCTATCCGCGCCGGGTTTGGCGGGCTTATCCCCATTCTGCTGATGCTGGTTTTAGCTTACCCCATTGCGTTCTATTGTCACCGGGCGCTGGCGCGTCTGTGTTTATCCGGATCTAATCCGTCCGGCAATATTACGGAAACGGTCGAAGAGCACTTTGGTAAAACGGGCGGGGTAGTTATCACGTTCCTTTACTTCTTTGCGATTTGTCCGCTGCTGTGGATTTATGGCGTCACCATTACTAACACGTTCATGACGTTTTGGGAAAACCAGTTGCAGATGCCAGCGTTGAATCGCGGTTTCGTGGCGCTGTTCTTGCTGCTGCTGATGGCCTTTGTGATCTGGTTTGGTAAGGATCTGATGGTTAAGGTGATGAGTTACCTGGTATGGCCGTTTATCGCCAGTCTGGTGCTAATTTCATTATCGCTGATTCCTTACTGGAACTCGGCGGTTATCGATCAGGTTGATCTCAGTAATATCGCGCTGACCGGGCACGATGGCATACTGGTTACGGTGTGGCTGGGCATCTCTATCATGGTGTTCTCCTTTAACTTTTCGCCTATCGTCTCTTCCTTCGTGGTGTCTAAGCGTGAAGAGTATGAGAAAGAGTTTGGCCGCGAATTTACCGAGCGTAAATGTTCACAGATCATCTCGCGCGCCAGTATGCTGATGGTCGCCGTGGTGATGTTCTTCGCCTTTAGCTGCCTGTTTACGCTCTCTCCACAGAACATGGCGGATGCGAAAGCGCAGAACATTCCGGTACTTTCCTACCTGGCCAACCATTTCGCCTCTTTGTCGGGGACAAAATCCACTTTTGCAACGGTGCTGGAGTATGGCGCATCTATCATCGCGCTGGTTGCTATTTTCAAATCTTTCTTCGGCCACTACCTGGGGACGCTGGAAGGGCTGAACGGCCTGGTGCTGAAATTTGGTTATCAAGGCGATAAAACCAAAGTCTCTATGGGCAAGCTTAATACCATCAGCATGATCTTCATTATGGGGTCTACCTGGGTCGTAGCTTACGCAAACCCGAACATTCTGGACCTGATTGAAGCGATGGGCGCGCCGATTATCGCCTCGCTGTTATGCCTGCTGCCGATGTACGCCATTCGTAAAGCGCCGTCGCTGGCGAAATACCGTGGTCGTCTGGATAACGTGTTCGTCACCCTGATTGGTCTGCTGACCATCCTGAATATTGTCTACAAATTGTTTTAATCCTCACGTTTAGCCTGCGTTCCGCCCCAGGGCGCGGACGCAGGCTGACATCGACGGAGTCACTACATGAATGAATTTCCGGTCGTTCTGGTCATTAATTGCGGCTCATCTTCTATCAAATTCTCTGTACTGGATGTCGCTACCTGTGATGTTTTAATGGCGGGAATAGCAGATGGGATGAATACTGAAAACGCCTTTTTATCTATTAATGGCGATAAGCCGATACACCTCGCGCACTCTAATTATGAGAACGCGTTAAAAGCCATTGCCTTTGAGCTGGAAAAACGTGATTTAACGGATAGCGTGGCATTAATTGGCCACCGTATCGCGCACGGTGGAGAGCTATTTACGCAGTCCGTCATTATTACCGATGAGATTATCGATAATATTCGTCGGGTATCGCCTTTAGCGCCGCTGCATAATTACGCTAATTTAAGCGGCATTGACGCGGCGCGGCACCTTTTCCCGGCCGTGCGTCAGGTGGCGGTATTTGATACCAGTTTCCACCAGACGCTGGCGCCGGAAGCCTATTTATACGGATTGCCGTGGGAGTATTTTTCCAGCCTGGGTGTGCGTCGCTACGGCTTTCACGGTACGTCGCATCGCTATGTTTCGCGGCGTGCGTATGAACTGCTTGACCTCGATGAAAAAAATTCGGGTTTGATTGTCGCGCATCTGGGCAATGGGGCGTCTATCTGCGCGGTACGCAATGGTCAGAGCGTGGATACCTCAATGGGGATGACGCCGCTTGAGGGGCTGATGATGGGCACTCGCAGCGGCGATGTTGATTTCGGCGCGATGGCGTGGATAGCCAAAGAAACCGGGCAGACGTTGAGCGATCTGGAGCGAGTGGTGAATAAAGAGTCCGGTTTGCTCGGCATCTCCGGGTTGTCATCCGACCTTAGAGTCCTGGAAAAAGCCTGGCACGAAGGACATGAGCGCGCCCGGTTAGCGATAAAAACATTTGTCCACCGTATCGCCCGTCATATTGCCGGACACGCGGCATCGTTACATCGGCTGGATGGCATTATTTTTACCGGCGGTATTGGTGAAAATTCAGTATTAATTCGCCAGTTGGTGATTGAACATTTGGGCGTACTGGGGCTTACGTTAGACGTTGAAATGAATAAGCAGCTGAATTCTCACGGCGAGCGCATTATTTCCGCTAACCCTTCTCAGGTTATTTGCGCTGTTATTCCCACGAATGAAGAGAAAATGATTGCCCTTGATGCCATTCATTTAGGCAACGTGAAAGCACCAGTGGAATTTGCATAACTTAACGGCTGTTCTGTAGAGAGATTATTTTTCATGAAGGTAAATATCGATACCAGCGATATGCTGTATGCCGAAGCATGGCGTGATTTTAAAGGTACGGACTGGAAAGAAGAAATTAATGTCCGTGATTTTATTCAGCATAACTATACGCCCTATGAGGGGGATGAATCTTTTCTCGCCGACGCGACGCCAGCGACCACGGCGTTGTGGGAAAAGGTGATGGCGGGAATACGTATCGAGAACGCGACCCATGCGCCGGTGGATTTCGATACCAACATCGCGACGACGATTACCGCGCACGATGCGGGATATATTGAAAAAGAGCTGGAAAAAATCGTCGGTTTACAAACGGATAAGCCGCTTAAACGCGCTTTGCATCCGTTTGGCGGCGTTAACATGATCAAAAGTTCATTCCACGCCTATGGCCGCGAAATGGACGCCGATTTTGAATATACCTTTACCGACCTGCGGAAAACCCATAATCAGGGCGTATTCGATGTTTACTCGCCGGATATGCTGCGCTGCCGTAAATCCGGCGTATTAACCGGTTTGCCGGATGGTTATGGTCGCGGGCGCATTATTGGCGATTATCGTCGCGTCGCGCTGTATGGCATCCGTTATCTGGTGCGCGAACGCGAGCTGCAATTCGCCGATCTGCAGTCGAATCTGGAGCAGGGACAGAATCTTGAGGCGACGATTCGCCTGCGTGAGGAGTTGGCGGAGCATCGTCGCGCGCTGCTGCAAATGCAGGAGATGGCGGCGAAATACGGCTACGATATCTCCCGCCCGGCGCGGAACGCGCAGGAAGCGGTACAGTGGCTCTACTTCGCTTATCTGGCGGCGGTAAAATCGCAAAATGGCGGTGCAATGTCGCTGGGAAGAACCGCCTCGTTCCTTGATATCTACATTGAGCGCGATTTCAACGCGGGCCTTCTGACAGAGCAGCAGGCGCAGGAGCTGATCGACCATTTCATCATGAAGATCCGCATGGTGCGCTTCCTGCGCACGCCGGAATTTGATTCGCTCTTTTCCGGCGATCCGATCTGGGCCACCGAAGTTATTGGCGGGATGGGGCTCGATGGCCGCACGCTGGTGACGAAGAACTCCTTCCGTTATCTGCATACCCTGCACACGATGGGGCCAGCGCCGGAGCCGAACCTGACCATACTGTGGTCTGAAGCGTTGCCGGTGGCATTCAAAAAATATGCTGCGCAGGTCTCCATCGTGACCTCATCTTTGCAGTATGAAAACGACGATTTAATGCGTACCGACTTTAACAGCGACGATTATGCTATCGCTTGTTGCGTCAGCCCGATGGTCATCGGTAAGCAGATGCAGTTCTTCGGCGCGCGCGCCAACCTTGCCAAAACGTTGCTGTACGCTATCAATGGCGGCGTTGACGAGAAACTGAAAATCCAGGTTGGGCCGAAAACCGCGCCGTTAACGGATGAGGTGCTGGATTACGACACGGTAATGGAGAGCCTCGACCATTTTATGGACTGGCTGGCGGTGCAGTACATTAGCGCGCTGAACATCATTCACTACATGCACGATAAGTACAGCTATGAAGCTTCGCTGATGGCGCTGCACGACCGTGATGTGTATCGGACGATGGCGTGCGGCATCGCCGGACTGTCGGTGGCGGCGGATTCCCTGTCCGCCATCAGGTACGCTCAGGTGAAGCCGATCCGCGACGAAAACGGCCTTGCCATCGACTTTGCTATTGAAGGCGAGTATCCGCAGTACGGCAACAACGATGAGCGCGTGGACAGCATCGCCTGCGACCTGGTGAAACGCTTTATGCAAAAAATTAGCGTGTTGCCGACGTATCGCAATGCGGTGCCGACGCAGTCCATTTTGACCATCACCTCGAACGTCGTGTACGGGCAGAAGACCGGCAATACGCCGGATGGACGCCGCGCCGGAACGCCATTCGCGCCGGGGGCGAACCCGATGCATGGTCGTGACCGCAAAGGGGCGGTAGCCTCGCTGACGTCGGTGGCGAAACTGCCGTTTACCTACGCCAAAGACGGTATTTCATACACCTTCTCGATTGTGCCTGCGGCACTCGGGAAAGAAGATGCGGTGCGGAAAACCAATCTTGTCGGCCTGCTGGACGGCTATTTCCATCATGAAGCACAGGTAGAAGGCGGGCAGCATCTGAACGTCAATGTCATGAACCGTGAAATGTTGCTGGATGCGATTGAACATCCGGAAAACTACCCGAACCTGACGATCCGCGTTTCCGGCTATGCCGTGCGCTTCAATGCGCTGACTCGTGAGCAGCAACAGGACGTTATTTCGCGCACCTTTACTCAGGCGATGTAACGTGAACGGGGCGATCGTGTGGATCGCCCCGCGACGGATCTTCACTGAACGGTAATCTTAGGGGGAGATATGATTAGCGCATTTGATATTTTTAAGATTGGCATTGGACCTTCAAGCTCCCATACCGTTGGGCCAATGAATGCAGGAAAATGTTTTATCGATCGGCTGATCGACAGCGGCGACCTGCCGCGAACGACGCGCATCACGGTTGATCTTTACGGATCGCTATCGCTGACGGGCAAAGGCCACGCGACCGATACCGCCATCATTATGGGTCTTGCGGGCAATACGCCGCAGGATGTCAATATTGATAGCATTCCGGCGTTTATCCAGGAGGTTGCCCGCAGCAGCCGTTTATCGGTGGCGGGTGGTGCGCATGTGGTGGATTTTCCCGTCGCCGACAGTATTCTCTTTCACGCTGAAACCCTGGCGCGCCATGAAAACGGTATGCGAATTACCGCCTGGCACGGGCAAACGCCGCTTTTACACAAAACGTATTACTCTATTGGCGGCGGCTTTATTGTCGAAGAGGAACGCTTTGGTCAGTCGCACGACGTAGAAAAATCGGTGCCGTATGATTTTCATTCCGCCAGCGAACTGCTGACGCTGTGTGAAAGACAGGGGCTCTCGGTTTCCGGCCTGATGATGCAAAATGAACTGGCGTTGCGGAGCAAAGAGCAGATTGACGCTGGCTTTGCCCGCATCTGGCAGGTGATGGCGACCGGAATTGAACGTGGCATGAATACTGAGGGCGTGCTGCCGGGGCCGCTGAACGTTCCACGCCGCGCGGTAGCGTTACGGCGTCTGCTGGTCTCCAGCGATAATCTCTCCCGCGATCCGATGAACGTCATCGACTGGATTAACATGTTCGCCCTGGCCGTGAGCGAAGAGAACGCGGCGGGCGGGCGAGTGGTCACCGCGCCGACCAACGGCGCGTGCGGCATTATTCCCGCGGTGCTGGCCTATTACGACAAATTCCGTCGTCCGGTCAATGCCAACTCTATCGCCCGCTATCTGCTGTCGGCGGGGGCGATTGGCATGCTGTACAAGATGAACGCCTCGATATCCGGCGCGGAAGTGGGGTGTCAGGGCGAGGTTGGCGTCGCGTGTTCGATGGCGGCGGCGGGGCTGACAGAACTGCTGGGCGGCAGCCCGGCGCAGGTCTGTATTGCGGCGGAAATTGCGATGGAGCATAACCTTGGCCTCACCTGTGACCCGGTGGCGGGTCAGGTGCAAATCCCTTGTATTGAACGTAATGCGATTAACGCCGTTAAAGCGGTAAATGCGGCGCGAATGGCGCTACGCCGTACCTCTGAGCCGCGGGTTTCGCTCGATAAAGTGATCGAAACCATGTACGAAACGGGTAAAGACATGAACGACAAATATCGCGAGACGTCGCGCGGCGGTCTGGCGATTAAAGTCGTTTGTGGATAGGCCCGACAGGCGCAGAGTGAGCAGGCTATGGGATAACGCAGAAGACAGAAGCTGAGAAAAGGGCGCACCAACGTGCGCCCTTTTTTGTTGTGATACGCGTCAAATAGAGAAAATAACAATATTAAATAAATAGTAAATAGAAAATAATTCTTAACCCACAAGAAATGCAGGCGTTTTATTGGTAAGTTTTTCTCTTATCGTGCGCGTATGATTTTCTTATTACAAGAAAGTACCTGCACCTCACGTTCTGCATATCGCCTTGCTGCGGCACGAAAAATAAAAAAACCTCTACCTACACATTGAGCGAGAATTTTATGGAATCGGCTAGTAATACCAGCGTAATCCTCGACGCATCAGCCCCGGCGCGTCGGGCAGGGATGACAGAAAGCGAATGGCGTGAAGCCATCAAATTTGATAGTACCGACACCGGCTGGGTCATTATGAGTATCGGGATGGCGATCGGCGCAGGGATCGTTTTTCTTCCTGTCCAGGTTGGCCTGATGGGACTTTGGGTCTTTTTACTCTCTTCTATTATTGGTTATCCGGCCATGTACCTGTTCCAGCGGCTGTTTATTAATACGCTGGCGGAATCCCCGGAATGTAAAGACTACCCCAGCGTGATCAGCGGCTATCTGGGCAAAAACTGGGGTATTTTATTAGGCGCGCTGTACTTTGTAATGCTCGTCATCTGGATGTTCGTCTATTCTACGGCGATTACTAACGACAGCGCCTCTTATCTGCATACTTTCGGCGTAACGGAAGGATTACTTTCCGATAGTCCATTTTATGGTCTGGTGCTGATCTGCATCCTGGTCGCGATTTCCTCACGCGGTGAAAAATTACTGTTCAAAATCTCCACCGGCATGGTGCTGACCAAGCTACTGGTAGTGGCGGCGCTGGGCGCCTCTATGGTGGGTATGTGGCATCTGTATAACATTGGCGCGCTGCCGCCGATGGCCCTGCTGATTAAAAACGCCATTATTACCCTGCCATTTACGCTGACCTCGATTTTATTTATCCAGACGTTAAGCCCAATGGTGATCTCTTACCGTTCACGCGAAAAATCTATTGAGGTCGCACGCCATAAAGCGCTGCGTGCCATGAATATCGCGTTTGGCATCCTGTTCGTTACCGTATTTTTCTATGCGGTTTCCTTCACCCTGGCGATGGGGCATGACGAAGCGGTGAAAGCCTATGAGCAGAATATTTCCGCCCTGGCGATCGCCGCGCAATTTATTAGCGGCGATGGCGCTGGCTGGGTCAAAGTGGTTAGCGTAATTCTGAACATCTTTGCCGTCATGACCGCCTTCTTTGGCGTTTATTTAGGATTCCGCGAAGCGACGCAAGGCATTGTGATGAATATCCTGCGCCGCAAAATGCCCGCCGAGAAGATTAAGGAAAATCTGGTACAGCGCGGCATTATGATTTTCGCTATTTTGCTGGCCTGGAGCGCCATTGTGCTCAATGCGCCGGTACTGAGCTTCACCTCTATTTGTAGCCCTATCTTCGGTATGGTGGGCTGTTTAATTCCGGCATGGTTGGTCTACAAGGTTCCCGCATTGCACAAATATAAAGGCGCTTCGTTGTACCTGATTATTATTACCGGTCTGCTGCTATGCGTTTCTCCGTTCCTGGCATTCTCTTGATATACCTGAGATTAAGGTTGTTGTTATGTTTGAATCTAAAATAAATCCATTGTGGCAAAGTTTTATCCTGGCCGTACAGGAAGAAGTAAAACCGGCGCTGGGGTGTACTGAGCCAATTTCACTGGCGCTGGCGGCAGCGGCGGCGGCGGCTGAACTTGACGGCACAGTTGAACGCATTGACGCGTGGGTTTCGCCTAATCTGATGAAAAATGGTATGGGCGTTACCGTTCCAGGAACGGGAATGGTAGGGCTACCGATCGCCGCGGCGCTTGGCGCGTTGGGCGGTGATGCGAAAGCCGGGTTGGAGGTGCTAAAAGACGCTTCCGCTAAAGCCGTTGCCGATGCAAAAGCGATGCTGGCCGCCGGACATGTCGCAGTGATGTTGCAGGAGCCATGTAACGATATCCTGTTTTCACGGGCGAAAGTGTATAGCGGCGATAGCTGGGCATGTGTCACGATCGTCGGCGATCATACAAATATTGTGCGGATAGAAACCGACAAGGGCGTGGTATTTACCCAAGCCGATAATGCGCAGGAAGAAGAAAAAACCTCGCCACTGGGAGTGCTGTCTCATACCTCGCTGGAAGAGATCCTGGCGTTTGTGAATGCGGTGCCCTTTGACGCTATTCGCTTTATTCTCGATGCGGCCAGGCTAAACGGCGCGTTGTCGCAGGAGGGACTGCGTGGTTCCTGGGGGCTGCATATTGGTTCGACGCTGGCCAAACAGTGCGATCGCGGTCTGCTGGCGAAAGATCTCTCCACGGCGATTTTGATCCGTACCAGCGCGGCGTCAGACGCCAGAATGGGCGGCGCCACGTTGCCCGCGATGAGCAACTCCGGCTCCGGCAACCAGGGGATTACCGCCACGGTGCCAGTCATGGTGGTTGCTGAACATGTCGGCGCCGATGACGAACGCCTGGCGCGCGCGCTAATGTTATCGCATTTGAGCGCTATCTATATTCACCATCAGCTTCCGCGTTTGTCGGCGCTGTGCGCGGCAACTACGGCGGCGATGGGCGCGGCAGCGGGTATGGCGTGGCTGATAGATGGTCGTTACGACACTATCGCAATGGCTATCAGCAGTATGATTGGTGATGTCAGCGGGATGATTTGCGATGGCGCGTCGAATAGCTGCGCGATGAAAGTCTCTACCAGCGCGTCGGCGGCGTGGAAAGCCGTACTGATGGCGTTGGATGATACGGCGGTGACCGGAAACGAAGGGATTGTGGCGCACAATGTCGAACAATCTATTGCGAATTTGTGTTCGCTGGCGTGTCGCTCAATGCAGCAGACAGACAAGCAGATCATCGAGATTATGGCCAGTAAAGCGCATTAATAATAACGCCCCGGCATGTCGTCGGGGCAGCGTGCTGCCCGATGGCGCTGCGCTTATCGGGTCTATCTGTTATCAGCCGGATCGGGCGCTTGCGCCGCCATCCGGCATGATTTCAGGCTGCGGCCTCTTCTTCTGCCAGCCGGGCTTCGGCGTCCGCCACGATGGCTTCCAGTTCGGTTAGCATCTCTTCATAGCCCAGCGGCACAGTGGCGCTCATCGCCTCCTGTACGGCAGGTTTTACCACGGGCTGACGTTTCTTCGCCGATTTTTTGCTCATCTTGTGACTCCTTTTCTGGCTGACTACACCGGTAAATCTACCAGTAATGCGCGCAGCGGCGTATCGGCAACCAGCGTAATGTTAGGTTCATCACGAATAAATGCGCCATCTCCGCAGGTTAACGCCTCGCGTTCTTCGTTGTGCGTCAGCGCGTGGAACGTACCGTGAATCGACTGCAAATAGGCGCGCGGCTCGTGAAGCTGGAAATTAAGCGATTCGCCTTTCTCCAGCGTAATATGATGTACCCAGACCTGTTGGCGCAGTTGTAAGCTGTTTTGCTCACCGTCGGGCGAGGCAAGAAGCTGTTGTTGCGCCGCCAGGAGTGGGATTTTTTGTACCAGCGTGTTTTCCCGTTCAGGACAGGCGTCAAGCCACAGTTGCATTCGGGTTAACGGCTTAACTTTGCTGAGATTATGTTCGCTGTAGCTAATGCCCGGCTGCGCGGCGAGCAGTAACGCTTCGCCCGCTTTAGCCTGTACATGGTTGCCGTCGCTGTCGCGGTATTCCGCTTCGCCGTCCAGAATCAGGTTTAAAATATCCACCTTTGGATAAGTTCGAGGCTGAAAAGAGGCGCCCGGCGCCAGCACTTCCTGGTTCAGTACGCGCAACGACGCGTAGCCCAGCAGTGTAGGGTCGAAATAGTGTCCAAAGGAGAAGGTATAGCGGGCCTGTAGCCATCCGTAGTCTGCTTGTCCACATTGTTTGGCGGTTCGGGTCGTAATCATCGTTATTAACCTCTCTTTACTTCCTTTTATGTTAAGGGGCTGGACGCTGCATTGTTAGCCAGATATTCTGCCCGGTATGTTCAAATTTCCTGAATGAGAACGTTATGGCTAAAGAGAGAGCGCTGACGCTTGAAGCATTGCGTGTGATGGACGCCATTGACCGCCGGGGCAGTTTTGCCGCAGCGGCTGATGAGTTGGGGCGGGTGCCCTCCGCGCTGAGTTACACCATGCAGAAGCTGGAAGAAGAGTTGGACGTTGTACTGTTCGATCGCTCCGGCCATCGTACAAAATTCACCAACGTCGGACGTATGCTGCTGGAACGCGGGCGGGTATTGCTGGAAGCGGCAGACAAGTTAACGACGGATGCTGAAGCGTTGGCCCGCGGTTGGGAAACGCATCTGACGCTGGTCACTGAAGCTCTGGTACCAACGCCTGCTTTTTTTCCGCTGATCGACCGGCTGGCCGCTAAAGCCAATACGCAGCTTTCATTGATTACCGAAGTACTGGCTGGCGCATGGGAGCGGCTTGAGCAGGGACGGGCGGATATCGTTATCGCTCCGGATATGCATTTTCGATCGTCGTCGGAAATTAATTCCCGTAAGTTGTATACGTTAATGAATGTGTATGTCGCTGCGCCTGACCACCCTATTCATCAGGAGCCGGAGCCGCTTTCGGAAGTGACGCGGGTTAAATACCGCGGCGTAGCGGTAGCGGATACCGCGCGCGAGCGGCCGGTATTAACGGTGCAACTGCTGGATAAGCAGCCACGTCTGACGGTAAGCACGATTGAAGATAAACGTCAGGCGCTGCTGGCCGGGCTTGGCGTCGCGACCATGCCATATTCGATGGTGGAACAGGATATTGCCGAAGGGCGGCTACGCGTGGTCAGCCCGGAATCGACCAGCGAAATCGATATTATTATGGCCTGGCGGCGCGACAGTATGGGGGAGGCAAAAGCCTGGTGCCTGCGGGAAATACCTAAGCTATTCGCCGGAAAATAAATAGCGCGCGGCGCTTTAAAAGCGGCGCCGCGCCGCCATCAGGAAAAACGTTTCGGATCGGGGCCGAAGCGGTTGTCGCCCGGCGTACCATTCTGGCAGTTGAACGCGATGATGATAAGCCAGCCGATAATGGGGATAAGTAGCAACAGTAGCCACCATGCGGAGCGGTCAGTGTCATGCAGACGACGGAACTGCACGGCCCACCACGGTAAAAAGATCAGAACGCCGTAAATGGTGGTCAGAACGCCTTCACCCCCGGCGCGTTGCCAGCCAAGCATGGCGTCCAGCAGGCCCAACACAAAGGTAAAGATGATATTGACCAGAATAAACATCCAGTACTCTTTGCGTCGCGCGCGGCCGCCAAATCCCAGATAATTTTTTAAAACCTTTAAATACCAATCCATTTTCGCCTCAATAATGGTTCAATCACTTGTTTTTAAAGTAATCAAACTAAGAATAGCCGCGAATGAAATGTTGGTAAATATTTGTGGTATTTATTAATAAGGCGTCCCGGAGGACGCCTGAAATTAGCCAAAGCGCACGTCGCGCCCGTGAGGTTCGAGCAGATCCTGCCACGGTCCGATGGAAATGATACCCGTGGGGTTAATCGTTTTATGGCTACGGAAATAGTGGTGACGAATATGGTCAAGATTAACGGTTTCAGCAATGCCCGGTATTTGATAGATATCGCGCAGGAAACCGTACAGATTCAGGTAGTCGCTGATTCGGTATTTGTCGCATTTGAAATGAGTCACGTAAACCGGATCAAAGCGTACCAGGGTCGTCCATAAGCGGATATCCGCCTCGGTCAACTGGTCGCCCGTCAGATAGCGGTGCTGTCCGAGAATCTGCTCCAGGCGCGCCAGCGCAGTAAACACCTTTTCTACCGCTTCATCATACGCTTGCTGGCTGGTGGCGAAGCCTGCTTTATAAACGCCGTTATTAACGTTGTCATAAATCCAGCCGTTTAACTCGTCAATTTTGCTTTGCAGCGCGGGGGGATAGTAATCCCCGGCTTTAGCGCCCAGCCCATCGAAGGCGGAGTTAAACATACGAATGATTTCGGCGGACTCGTTGCTGACGATAGTATGATTTTTTTTATCCCATAAGACCGGTACGGTGACGCGGCCGCTGTAGTGTGGATCGGCGTGCAGATACAACTGGTAGAGAAATTCATGCTGATAGAGGGTATCGCCGGTGGCCGCCGGAAAAGTATCATCAAACGTCCAGCCGTTTTCCAGCATCAATGGACTCACGACGGAAACCGGAATAAACGGCTCCAGACCTTTCAGTTTACGGAAAATGAGCGTGCGATGCGCCCAGGGGCAGGCAAGGGAAACGTACAGATGGTAACGATCTTTTTCTGCGGCGAATCCGCCTTCGCCGGAAGGTCCGGGCGCGCCGTCAGCGGTAAGCCAGTTGCGGAAAGCCGACGCTGAACGCTGAAATTTCCCCCCGGAAGATTTGGTGTCATACCAGGTGTCGTGCCAGACGCCATCGATCAGTTGTCCCATGTCTCTCTCCTTCAGATGACAAAAGCGAGGCGCTATTCCCTCGCTTTTTTAATTGAGTATAGATTGCTTACCACTTTTTATTCAGCAGACGGTCAAGGCTGAACGCGCCAGGCCCGGTTAACGCCAGTAATAAGAATCCGCCGGCAATGGTCAGGTTTTTCATAAACATCAGCGAGTTTACACCTTCTGCAAAATTGCTATGGAAGATCAATGCCGTCAGCAACGTAAAACCAGCGGTAAAAAGCGCAGTGGTGCGGGTGAGGAACCCCAGCAGAATCGCCAGACCGCCGCCGAACTCAAGCAGTATGGTGAGCGGCAGCAGGAATCCTGGTACGCCCATCGCTTCCATATACTGTTGTGTGCCCGCATAGCCGCTAATTTTTCCCCATCCTGCGGTAATAAACAGAACTGGCATTAAAATACGCGCTATCAGTACACCAACATCTTCTAATTTTTTCATTTTATTCTCCAGGAGGCCGATTCGGCGGCTGCTGCTATTTTCATGAGCAATGACGCGGTTTAGCGCGTCATTGTTATCGCTGGAGAGAATCATAAACGTGGCGTACAGGAATTGTTAGCAAGGAAAATTGCCAAATTTTTTCAAAAAATTTGAGTGATTGATAAAGAGACGATATGCATAAAAGTATCGCGCCACCAGGTGTAATCGGGCGATAACCTGATGGCGCGATGCTATAAAAGAAAAGATATTAACCGCGGAGCTGTTGTTGACGGAGGGTAGTTTTTACCAGGCGCCAGGCGCTCCAGATACCCAGGCCGCGTTTCGCCCAGCGTACCAACATATTAGGATGGCGGATGGTCCAGATGGCTATTACGCTGCTACCGACCAGCGCCCAGGAGCGCAGGCTTAACACCGTATTCCAGCCGCGATCGTACGCGCCGGTGGTCTCCAGCCAGTCGCGACGGCTGGCGGACAGATCCAGCCGTTGCTGCTGGATCTGACTGAGAAGCAGCGCTTTACGTTTTTCGCGTTCGCCTTTGCTGCTCACGACTGATCGTCCTCCAGAATTTGCCGATCGTTAGCCAGTTCGTGCCGCGTATGGCGCAATAGCGTGGACTGACGCGCTTTGCGCAAAGTCCAGATGCCGCCGATTAGCGCAAGCACTAACAGCACAACTGTGGTAGCGATCATCGCGTTCAAACGGTACTGAGGATCGATAGCCCAGATGACCAGAACCATCAGGCTCATTAAGCCAAACGCCGCGAAGAGCATGGTAAGACCTACCATCAGCAAAAGCTGAAAGAGGTTCGCTTTCTCTTCTTCCAGTTCTACTACCGCCAGTCGCAGCCGGGTTTCCACCATCTCAACGATAATGGTGACAATCCGCTGCCCGATACCCAGTACGCTTTTGCCTGGTCCTTGTGCCTGTCGAGAGTCCGCCATAATTAACGACGCGTCAGCAGCACGCCCAACACCAGACCGACAGCGGCGCCAATGCCTACGCCTGTCCAGGGATTTTCGCGCACATAATCATCGGCGCGGGCGGCGGCGACGCGAGTCTGTTTGGCAATCACATCACCCGTTTCGCCCAGGCGGTAACGGCTCTCTTTCAGCGCGCGCTCGGCTTTGCTACGAATCTTACTCAACTCTTCTTTCGACTTTTCGCCCGAAGAGCTCAGCACTTCTTCAAGCGTATCGGTCAGGGATTTCAACTCAGCGCGCAGATGTTCCGTAGTGTTATCTTTCGACATAGTTTTCTCCAGGTGAGTGAGTATTTACATTCGGCGTTAATTTAGTAGTCTCTGGCCTCAAGTTTTTTTAGCTCATCCTGAGCCTCGGCCAGCTTACGTTCACGTTTGTCTATTTTATCCGCATCGCCTTTTGCTTTTGCCTCGGCTAAATCACGTTGGCGTTCGGCTACCTCTTCTTTTTGCTCAGCGATCTTTTTCTGATGCTCGGCGCGCAGCTTGCTGTCAGTACAATTGGCGCGTACTTCGCTGAGCGCCTTGTTCAGACCCTCAATACGGCGCTGATTGTTGTGCTTTTCAGCGTAGCTAATTTCCTTTTGTATATCCTGCTCTTTTTCCTGACAAAGCGAATTAGCGTAGCTACCGGCGCTAAGTGTAAAAAGCGTGATAGCCAAAGCGATGCGGTATTTCATTCCTGAACTTTCCCTTATGTTCGGACCCGTTGTCCGGGGCGGTGATCCCGATAATAACGCGGTGGGTTAAACACCGCTTTATTAATCATAGTCATTAAACAATGAAATCACCAAAGTGAGTGATATGATTCGGATTCATGGAGATTAGCCAAAGCGGTGTGAGCTTTCCCGTAAGCGGGACAGCCACTGTACCGTTTCGTTGTCATCGTCCTGCTGAGCGACGACATAACCGTGTGGTAACGTTTGATCAAGCACTGTTTTTGCTGCGGCGCTTTGCGCAGGGGAATCGAAGGTAATGAGCAACATGTCATTTTTAGGCGTAATGCTTTTAAAATGAATGCCGTTCGCATCCAGATGATGCAGAACTGAGAAGCCGTCTGGCATACTGGCGCCCTGGTTAACCGCGCGAATGGCCAGCGTCGACTCTTGCTGACGCAGCGTTGACCACGTCATCATGAGTATGGTCAGCATCAGTAGAAAAGCGCTGATCCAAATGAGTTGTCGGGCAGTTATGCGTGGTTTAAGCATAAGTTATCCCCGGCTCCCATACTTCTTTTTCCACAGCATGACCAGTGAACCCGCCAGGCCAAAAAAGAGCAGTACCACGGGCAGCAGCATCAGGCATGACATTAACTGATCTTCATATTTCATAAAGACGGGCGTTTTGCCCAGCAGATAGCCCAGCGACGTCAGGATAAGCACCCACAACAAGCCGCTCATCCAGTTGAAGAACTGAAAGCGCGCGTTATTCAGGCCGGATATGCCGGCAATGGTGGGCAGCAGTGTTCTGACAAACGCGATAAAACGGCCTATCAATAATGCCGACAGGCCGTGTTTATGGAAAAGGTGATGGGCGCGTTGATGATAATGTGCGGGGAGATGAGAGAGCCAGTTTTGCACGGTGCGGGTATTCCCCAGCCAGCGGCCCTGAATATAGCTCACCCAGCAACCCAGGCTGGCCGCGACGGTAAGCAGCAAAATGGTTTGTGGAAAACCCATCGCGCCTTTGGCGATCAGCACGCCGACCAGGATCAATAGGCTGTCGCCAGGCAAAAAGGCGGCAGGGAGCAGCCCATTTTCCAGAAACAAAATCATAAATAACACAAAATATAACATGCCAATCATGGAAGGATTGGCCAGTGTTTCAAAGTCCTGAGCCCACAGGGCATTCAGCAATTGAGTCAGTAGTTCCATTCAGTATTCCTGGAGAATCGGTTAACGTCACGCCGGTGATCTGAGGTTTGCACTGCCGCAACAGAGTTGGAGTTTTTATCAGCGTTGCGGAAACGGCAAATTCGCGGCCTGAACTATTCCTTGTTAAGTTGTGAAGTAAGCAAGCACTAACACACAAAAATTCAAAATGCATCTAATTGTAACAAAGGTCAACGAAGTCCGTTATAGAAATTACGCGTCGTTGAGCTTTGATTTTGCTTATCGCAAGGGAGGGTGGCGAGAGGATTTACACAGGCTGACACTTTATACTTTACGCTGACCGAGCGCCGCGGCAGGCGCCATCTACATATAACGTTACGCGAGGATGTTGCGTGTGGATATAAATTCGCTTTACGTCACAGCCTACGGATTGGGAGATTCAGATCTATCGTTACGCCGGATGGCATACGCCATCCGGCATCGATAATCACTTAGCTACGCAAGGCGTTATTCGCCAGACGTTCGTCCTCTGCCTGGCAGGCTGCCGCAGTGAACAGAACATCGGTAGATGAGTTCAGCGCCGTTTCACACGAATCCTGCAATACGCCGATAATAAAGCCGACCGCTACTACCTGCATCGCGATATCGTTCGGGATGCCAAACATGTTGCACGCCAGCGGGATCAGCAGCAATGAACCGCCTGCCACGCCGGAGGCGCCGCAAGCACACAGCGAGGCCACCACGCTCAGCAGCAGCGCTGTAGGCAGATCCACCGGGACGCCTAACGTATGAACTGCCGCCAACGTCAGAACCGTAATGGTAATTGCCGCGCCGGCCATATTGATAGTGGCGCCCAGCGGAATGGAAACGGAGTAAGTATCCCTGTCCAGATTCAGTTTTTCGCACAGCGCCATATTCACTGGAATATTGGCGGCAGAGCTGCGGGTAAAGAAGGCATAAACGCCGCTTTCACGCAGGCAGGCGAACACCAGCGGATAAGGGTTGCGACGAATTTTCCAGAATACCAACAGCGGGTTGACCACCAGCGCGACCAGCAGCATACAGCCAATCAAGACGACCAGCAGGTGCGCATAGCCCCACAGGGTGGAGAAGCCGGTGGTTGCAAGCGTTGATGAAACCAGACCAAAAATACCGACTGGCGCGAAACGGATCACCAGTTTCACCATAAAGGTCACGGCGTTAGACATATCGTTCACGAGGTTTTTGGTGGTTTCATTGCCATGACGCAGGGCAAATCCCAGACCGACGGCCCATACCAGAATCCCGATATAGTTAGCGTTCAGCAGCGCGTCGATGGGGTTCGACACCATACTCATCAGCAGACCGCGCAGGACTTCTACAATGCCGGACGGCGGCACGATATCCTGGGCGCTACTGGACAGATGCAGCGTTGAAGGGAAGGCGAAGCTGAACACAACGGCCGCCAGCGCGGCTGAAAAGGTGCCTAGCAGGTAAAGAAAGAGAATAGGGCGAATATTGGTTTTTTGGCCGTGCTGGTGGTTGGCGATCGAGGCCATTACCAGCATCAGCACCAGAACGGGGGCGACCGCTTTTAAGGCGCCGACGAACAGGGTGCCAAGCAAGCCAACCGCTTCCGCCGCAGGCTTAGAAATCCATGCCAGTAAAATCCCCAGTACCAGACCCACTAAAATTTGTTTAACCAGACTGCCTTGCGCTAAACGCTGCAGTAGCCCTGATGCTCGTTGCGTAGCCATTTCATGTTCCTTGTATTGTGTTGCTGGTCATCCCCTGCACGCTCTTACGGCGCATCTTTCAGGATGTAACAAAGTGTTTGCCTGGTTGAGTATAAGGAAAGTTGAAGGTTCGGGAAGCGAAATATCCTGGATTTTTTGCTGTGATCATGTTTTATAACTTTATATTAACAGTATTGTGACATGTTAAACAAAAACGCCCGACAGGTGTGCGCTGCCGGGCGTTTTTGACGGGGCAGGTTTACCCCGATAAAAGATTATTGCGCTCGTAGTTTCTTATCGCGCTGATGGTTAACCCAGGCGTTAATCACCAGCGTAATGGTCAGAATGCCAAACACTACGCCCAGCGAAATCGCGATAGGAATATGGTAGAAGTCGACGATCAGCATCTTAATGCCGATAAAGACCAGAATGACCGCCAGACCATATTTCAGCATCGAGAAGCGTTCCGCCACGCCGGACAGCAGGAAGTACATCGCGCGCAGTCCTAAGATGGCAAACAGGTTAGAGGTCAGTACGATGAACGGGTCGGTGGTGACCGCAAAGATCGCCGGAATACTGTCAACGGCGAAGATCACATCGCTGAACTCAACCATAATCAGCACCAGCAGCAGCGGCGTGGCATACAGCAGGCCGTTTTTACGTACGAAAAAGTGCTCGTTCTCGATCGTATCAGTCATGCGCAGATGCCCGCGCAGCCAACGCACCATCGGTTTTTCGCCAATGCCGGATTCGTCTTCCTTCGCCAGCGCCATTTTTACGCCGGTAAACAGCAGGAAGGCACCGAACACATACAGCAGCCATTCGAACTGAGTGATAAGCCAGGTACCGGCGAAAATCATGATAGTACGCAACACGATCGCGCCAAGAACCCCATACACCAGCACCCGGCGTTGCAGAGCCGGAGGGACGGAGAAATAGCTAAACAGCATCAGCCAGACAAAGACGTTATCTACGGCCAGCGACTTTTCAATCAGATAGCCGGTAAGGAACGCTAATGCCTGCGGGTCAGCAACTTCGCGCCCTTGCGTTTCAGCCAGATACCACCAGAAAGCGGCGTTAAACAGTAGCGAGAGCGTTACCCACAGGATTGACCATCCTGCCGCTTGTTTCATCGACATAGCATGTGCGCCACGGCGTCCCTGCAACAACAGGTCGATGGATAGCATTATCACCACAACAACCGCGAATCCACCCCATAATAATGGCGTACCAACAGTATTCATTATTTCTCCCCATGCAAAAAAAAACGGCTAACGCCGAATGGCATTAGCCGCTGCTTTTATGCATAGACCTTGCCATTCGGCAAGGTCTCACTTACAACAATAAAGGAATACGCTGACGCATTCCTTTATGGCTGCCCGGTGACCGGATGTGGTTTTGCACACATCGTAATGACGATCGACCGGCAATGAAGTTACTCCCCTTTGCGCGTAACAAAGTATGACAGGCCACGCGTAGAGTCAATGACCTGTAACATATGATTTACTTAATTTTACGCAGTAAGGGGATGGGTCAGATCGTCCGCCGGGAAGATGACCCCGGTTTGACGGCGTATTTCTGTCAGCCATTTTGCCGTGGCGCGACTTAGCGACAACCCCGGATGTTCCACGGCGTGGTTTTCAATAAGCTGGGCAAACGCCCCGGCTTCATACAGCATGGTATTAATATGCTGAGGCTGGGTCAGATCCTGCATCAGCGCGCCGCGCGGCGCAAAACACACTTTCTGGCATTCCGACAGCTTTTCAATGACCAGCGATCCCCTCTCGCCCTGAATTTCACTGGCCAGTACCGAGTCGCTGACTTTGGAATGCTGTAGCGTGACGCTAAAATCGCCGTAATCCATAACCACGACGCCGTGTGCATCTACTCCGCTTTCCAATAAATTCGCCGACGCCTGAACGCTGCGCGGCTCGCCCCATAGCGCGATCGCCGACGCCAGACAGTAATACCCGATATCCATAATCGAACCATTGGAGAAGGCCGGATTAAACGTATTCGGATTTTCACCGTTCAGATAGCGCTGATAACGTGAAGAGTACTGGCAGTAATTTAGGAATGCTTTATGCATTCTGCCGATTTTCGGCAACGATTCCCGCAGCAGCAGGAAATTGGGCAGGCAGGCGGTTTTAAAGGCTTCAAACAGTATCCGCTGATTATCGCGCGCGCAGGCGATAGCGGCATCAACCTCCGCCAGGTTAGAAGCCAGCGGCTTTTCGCACATGACATGTTTTTTATGCTGCAAAAAGCGCTGTGTCTGGGAGAAATGCAGGGAGTTCGGGCTGGCGATATAAACCGCCTCTATCGCGTCGCTTTGCGCCATCGCTTCCAGCGAGGTAAACAGATGCTCGACGGGATAATCATTTGCGAAAGACTGCGCCTGTTCAAGACTACGGGAGTAAACGGCGGCGAGCCTGAATTTGCCGGTTTCATGGGCGGCGTCGACAAACTGGCGCGTGATCCAGTTAGTCCCAATTACAGCGAAACGTATCATAAACGTCAGCGGACTCCAGAAAGGGATTTTTCGTCAATGTAGCACGCCTTTCCGCCCTTGCCAGTGCGCTGCGACGCACTCTGGCATTTTACTGGCGAGAAGGGCACCCGTGTGCGCTATCAGCCCCAATAGTGACGCCAGCGCCCAGATATTTAGGCTGACGATGCAAAATTTTGGCATCCAGCACTGCGCTAACCCGCGCCAGCTTTTCCCGAAGTCGTGTGTAGGTTCCGTGCCTTTTATTCAGATCCGGCGCGTTAACGCCGATAGCGTCAATGCCATATTGTTGCGCTAGCCAGATCGCCCGTTGATTATGAAATGCTTGCGAGATAATCGTAATGCGGCTTTCGCCAAACACTTTCCGGGCGCGAACTACGGAGTCCAGCGTGGAGAATCCGGCATAATCACAAAAAATGGCCGCTTCCGGCACACCTTTCGCTATCAGCGCCTGCTGCATCGCCGAAGGTTCATCGTACTCTTTTTTGCCATTATCGCCGCTGACTAACAGCCACTTCACTTTACCGGCGTGATACAACGCGGCGGCAGTATTAATCCGCCGGGTAAAATACCGATTGCCGGGTTTAGCGCCTAACACCAGCCCGACGTTGCGGGCGGGAACGGTCTGAATGTCATTCCATGTCAGATGCTGCGAGGCGTTGACGATAAGCCAGTTGGAATAGAAAAGCGCGACGCCTGCTGCGACAAGCAGAAAACACGCCACTGTTAACGCCCGGCGTGTAAAACAGAGGCGGCGGATAAAACGGGCACATTGTGAGAGCATGGTTGTTGCGCGGTTCCGTTGGCGGTGGATAAAAAATACCCTCTACAGATCGTCATCCTTGACGTGGCGGCAGGCAATGAGCGAAATGTGAACGCGCCGATTTTATGCCCACGCCGTTAAAAAGATACGGGGGAAGGGGCATTTTCAGAATTTATTGTGCCGACAGCGCCTGATGCGTCAGCCACAGGCGCGTATCAAACTCCAGTTGATGGTACTGCGGCTCCATATGGCAGCAGAGCTGATAAAACGCTTTGTTATGCTCTTTCTCTTTCAGGTGTGCCAGTTCGTGAACCACAATCATTCGTAAGAATGGCTCCGGGGCGTTGCGAAACACGGTGGCGACGCGGATCTCCGCCTTTGCCTTGAGCTTGCCGCCCTGAACGCGCGAGACAGCGGTATGCAGTCCCAGCGCATTTTTCAGCACATGGATCTTGCTGTCATACATCACTTTATTGATGGGCGGCGCATTGCGCAGAAACTGACTTTTCAGTTCCTGAGTATAGTGATATAGCGCTTTGTCAGTGGCGTAATCATGCGCGCCGGGATAACGTTTTTCCAGCACCGCTCCCAGGCGCTGCTCGGCGATTAAGGTGCGCACTTGGGCAAGGAGATGTTCCGGATACCCCTGAAGGTAAGTTAGTGAGGTCATCAAAGCTCCATGTTGCTGATAAAAAGTGTATACTCACGCACCCTTTTCAGGGATAACGCCGCAATTTTACCATTCAGGAGGCCTAATGAGCCACGTAGACGACGGTTTCCGTTCACTGACGCTGAAACGTTTTCCGCAAACGGATGATGTTAACCCGCTTCTGGCGTGGGAGGCGGCCGATGAGTATCTGCTGCAACAGTTGGATGAGACGGAAATTCGCGGCCCGGTGCTGATCCTGAATGATACGTTTGGCGCGCTAAGCTGTGCGCTGGCGGAGCATTCGCCATACAGTATTGGCGATTCATATTTAAGCGAACTGGGTACGCGAGAGAATTTACGCCATAACGGCATCGCGGAGTCCAGCGTAACGTTTCTCGACAGTACCGCTGACTACCCGCAGGCGCCGGGCGTGGTATTGATTAAGGTACCGAAAACGCTGGCGTTGCTGGAACAGCAGTTACGCGCTTTGCGTAAGGTCGTTACGGCGCAAACGCGTATTATCGCCGGCGCGAAAGCGCGAGATATTCATACCTCTACGCTGGAACTGTTTGAAAAAGTGCTGGGCCCAACCACGACGACGCTGGCGTGGAAGAAAGCGCGCCTGATTAACTGTACCTTCAGTCATCCGCAACTGGCCGACGCGCCGCAAACGCTAAGCTGGAAACTGGAAGATACAGGCTGGACGATTCACAACCACGCGAATGTTTTTTCTCGTACCGGATTGGATATCGGCGCGCGCTTCTTTATGCAGCATTTGCCGGAAAACCTCGACGGGGAGATTGTCGATCTCGGCTGCGGCAATGGGGTGATTGGCCTGAGCTTACTGGCGAAAAATCCGCAGGCGAACGTGGTATTTGTCGATGAATCGCCGATGGCGGTAGATTCCAGCCGTTTGAATGTAGAAACGAACCTGCCGGAAGCGTTCGAACGCTGCGAATTTATGATCAACAACGCGCTCTCCGGCGTGGAGCCGTTCCGTTTTAACGCTGTGTTCTGCAACCCGCCGTTCCACCAGAAACATGCGCTGACGGATAATATCGCCTGGGAGATGTTCCATCATGCCCGCCGCTGCCTGAAAATCAACGGCGAACTGTATATTGTGGCGAACCGCCATCTGGACTATTTCCACAAGCTGAAGAAGATTTTCGGTAATTGCGCGACGATAGCAACCAACAATAAATTTGTTATTTTGAAAGCGGTGAAGCAAGGACGCCGTCGATAAGGCGCTCAAGCGTCATACCGGCCTATAAAACCGGTATGACGGCGTAAGCCCGATAAGCGCAGCGCCATCAGGCAAAGTCGTTAAATCTCCAGCGCCAGTCGGGTGCCCTGGGCAATCGCCCGTCGGGCATCCAGCTCCATCGCGACATCGCATCCGCCGATAAGATGTACCGTTTTACCTGCGGCGCGTAACGGATCCGCCAGCTCGCGGCGAGGTTCCTGTCCGGCGCAGATCACCACATGATCCACTTCCAGCAACTGCGGTTCGCCGCCGATCAAGAGATGTAATCCGTCGTCGTCGATCTTCTGGTAACTGACCGCCGGGATCATCTTCACGCCGCGCGCCAGTAACGTCGCGCGATGGATCCAGCCGGTGGTTTTACCTAATCCTTCGCCCGGCTTGCTGGCTTTGCGTTGCAGCATGACGATTTGCCGTGGACTACGTGCCAGGCGCGGGCCTTCCGGGCGCAGACCGCCTGCCTGTTGCAGGCTGGTATCAATTCCCCATTCCGTACAAAATTCAGCAATATTTTGGCTGGTGGATTCGCCGTGCTGGCTCAGATACATGGCCGTGTCAAAACCGATCCCGCCGCAGCCGATGATCGCCACTCGTTTACCAACCGGCGCCTTATCGCGCAATACCTCCAGGTAGGTCAATGCCTTTGGATGATCGATACCGTCTATCGGCGGGCGTCGCGGTACTATTCCGCAGGCGAGGATCGCTTCGTCAAACGGCTGAAGATCCTCTGCGTTCACCCGTTGGTTCAGTTTCAGCGTAACGCCAGTAACATCGATCATTCGACGGTAGTAGCGCAGCGTTTCGTAAAACTCCTCTTTACCCGGGATCTGCCTGGCGATAGTAAACTGACCGCCAATTTCACTCTGGGCGTCAAACAGCGTGACATGATGGCCGCGCGACGCGGCGTTAATCGCGAAAGCCAGCCCCGCCGGGCCTGCGCCGACAACGGCCAGATTCTTTTTGCGTATGGCCGGCGTTATCGGCATGTGGGTTTCGTGACAGGCGCGCGGGTTCACCAGACAGGAGGTCACTTTGCCGATAAAGATCCGATCCAGACAGGCCTGATTACAGCCGATACAGGTGTTGATCTCATCTGCGCGTCCGGATTGCGCTTTAGTCAGGAATTCGGCATCGGCAAGGAAGGGACGCGCCATCGACACCATATCGGCATCGCCGCGCGTCAGGATCGTCTCGGCGACCTGCGGATCGTTAATGCGATTGGTCGCGATCAGCGGAACCGACACATGACCTTTGAGTTTCCGCGTCACCCAGCTAAAGGCGCCACGCGGTACTGGCGTGGCGATGGTCGGGATTCGCGCCTCATGCCAGCCAATGCCGGTATTAATTAGGCTTGCGCCTGCGGCTTCAATGGCTTGCGCCAGTTGTACCGTTTCGTCGAACGTGCCGCCATTTTCCACCAGATCGAGCATCGACAGGCGATAGATAATAATAAAGTCGTTCCCTACCCGCTGGCGTACCGCGCGTACTACCTCAACCGCGAAGCGCATACGGCTGGCATAGTCGCCGCCCCATTCGTCATCGCGATGGTTAGTTCGCCGGGTGAGAAATTCATTAATCAGATAGCCCTCTGATCCCATCACCTCTACGCCGTCGTAGCCTGCTTCCCGCGCCAGTTGCGCGCAATGCGCGAAGTCGTCGATTAACTGCAAGATTTCATCATGCGTCAGTTCATGCGGCATAAAGCGGTTGATTGGCGCCTGAATTGCCGACGGCGCGACCAGGTGCGGTTGATAGCTGTAACGCCCGGTGTGCAGAATTTGCAGCGCGATTTTACCGCCTTGCGCATGTACGGCATCGGTCACCACGCGGTGAGGCGTTAATTGGCTGGCATCGTTCAGCATCGCGCCGCCGGTCATCACGACCCCGGAGGGAACGGGCGCAATACCGCCGGTGACGATTAACGCTACGCCGTGTCGCGCGCGCTCGGCATAAAATGCCGCCAGGCGCTCGGCGCCATCAGGATGTTCTTCCAGACCCGTGTGCATCGATCCCATCAGCACGCGGTTTCTGAGAGTAGTAAAGCCCAGATCGAGCGGGGCGAACAGCGACGGGTAGCTCATAAGCGTATCCAGTATGTAAAATTATTGTTATGTGGTCGGATGAGTTACTACTGTAGCCGTCGCGAGGTAAAAGGGAAAAGGGGAATGTGGTGATTGTGATGGGATTCAAAAAAGAGGCCGCGACCCGGGGAAAACAGGCCGGATAAGCATAGCGCCATCCGGCATCGTCTTTAAACCTCTTCAACGCTCACCTGCATCGCCGCCAGCGCATTACGCGCTGATTTCAATACCTGTTCGCACAGTTCAATGGTTAGCGTGAGCGGTGGCTCGATACGAATTGTTTTCGCATTATTCAGCGTACCAGCGACCAGCACGCGTTGACGGAACATCTCACTGGCAAAACGGTAGCCCGTTTCGTTATCGACAAATTCAATGGCCATCAACATACCTTTGCCGCGCGCATCGTGTACCAGATTGGGATATTCACGCGCAAGTTGTCGAAAACCATCCAGGAGCGTATCGCCTTTTTGTTCCGCCTGGGCCGGGAGATTTTGCTCCAGCAGGACGTTAATGGTCGCCAGCGCGGCAGCACAAGCCAGCGGATTACCGCCAAAAGTGGTGGTATGCAGGAAGGGGTTGTCGAACAGAACCGAAAACACCTCTTCAGTCGCGATGGTGGCACCAATCGGCATCACGCCGCCGCCAAGGGCTTTCGCCAGACACAGAATATCAGGCTGCACATTTTCGTGCTCGCAGGCAAACATCTTGCCGGTACGCCCCATGCCGGTTTGTACTTCATCCAGAATCATCAGCGCGCCGAATTCATCACAGAGCTTACGTACCTCTGTCAGGTATCCCTGCGGCGGCAGGATCACGCCGCCTTCACCCTGAATAGGCTCCAGAATCACGGCTGCTATCTCGTCGCCCGTTTTTTTGCCTTCGCTAAATGCCATGCTCATCGCGTCGATATTGCCAAACGGCACATGGCGGAAGCCCGGCAGTAAAGGCATAAAGGGTCTGCGGAAGGTAGATTTGGCCGTGGCGGAGAGCGCGCCCAATGATTTGCCGTGAAATGCGCCGCTGGTGGCGATAAAGGTAAACTTGCCGCGCGGCGACTGATACGCTTTTGCCAGTTTTAGCGCCGCTTCGACGGATTCGGTGCCGCTGTTACAGAAAAAGCTGTACTTGAGTTTCCCCGGTGTCAGCGCCGCCAGCGTTTTTGCCAGCATCGCCCGCAAGGGGTCAAGTAACTCCTGGCTGTGGAGAGGTTGTTTTGCGAGTTGATTCTGGACGGCGGATACCACAACAGGATTACGGTGCCCCACGTTAAAGATGCCAAACCCCCCAAGACAGTCGATAAACTCCTGCCCCTGGGTGTCGACAAGCGTATTCAAACTACCCGCTTGCCACTCTACGGCTCCGTAATCCCCGCCAGCGGTAACAGATTTCCGGTATTCCAGAAATCCTGGATTTACATGCTCTTTAAAGTAGTCAATGACCTCTCGGTTTAGTGCTTTCATTTCCTCATGGTTTAGCGTTCGCTTCTCGATGAGATTCAGTGCGTGCGCGCTACAGGCCAAAGCCGATGCGCTGGAAGGTAACCTGTTCAAAATGAGCTCCAGAGGGCCGTGTATCACATGATACTGAATTAAGTATTGCAGGGATTAGCGGGGGTCTAAGCCCATAGTGAAAATCGGGATAAACACCAGGAATAATCACATTTACACAACATTTAATATCATGCGTTAACAATTGGATGCATTTTGAGCAGATCTTGTTTTACGGTTTACGGTGTGTTGCGGTAGCGGCGGCGTGAGAAAAAGGTGAGCCAGGGCAGATTTTAAAGAAAAAGGTTGTCCATGCTAAACAATTTCATAATGAAAATAAGGCGCAGGATGAGGTGAAAATCGTACAAATATTAAGGATTAATCGCAAATTGCGATCCAGAGCAATTTTAACAACTAAAGATAAATAGATTAGCGCCGAAATAACATCTGAGCGAAAAATTAACATCCAGATAACCTGCACAGGACGCTATCATGTCTTCTCATCCCTACGTCAGCCAGCTAAATACCCCGCTGGATGATGATACCACTCTGATGTCTACGACCGACCTGGAAAGCTATATCACTCACGCCAATGACACTTTTGTCCAGGTGAGCGGCTATCAGTTAAACGAGTTACTGGCGCAGCCACATAATCTGGTGCGTCATCCGGATATGCCGAAAGCTGCCTTCGCAGATATGTGGTATACCCTAAAACAGGGCGAACCGTGGAGCGGCATTGTGAAAAACCGGCGTAAAAACGGCGACCATTATTGGGTGCGGGCCAACGCGGTACCGATGATACGTGAAGGGCGTGTGACGGGATATATGTCGATCCGTACCCGCGCCACGGATGATGAGATTGCCGCCGTTGAGCCTTTATATCAGGCGCTAAATGAAGGGCGGTGTAGTAAACGTATTCATAAAGGCCTGGTGGTTCGTCAGGGTTTGCTGGGCAAACTGCCCGCTATGCCTGTTCGCTGGCGAGTGCGTAGCATTATGGGGCTAATGGCCGTAATGCTGGCGTTGGCGCTGTTCGGTACGGATGCCTCATGGCAGGCGTTGCTGTTGGGCGCGTTGGCGATGCTGGCAGGTACGGCGCTATTGGAATGGCAAATTGTGCGTCCCATTGAAAATGTGGCGACGCAGGCGCTGAAAGTGGCGACCGGCGAACGCAACAGCGTACAACATCTTAATCGTAGCGATGAGTTGGGGCTGACGCTGAGGGCCGTAGGGCAGCTTGGCTTGATGTGCCGCTGGCTGATCAATGACGTATCAAGTCAGGTTTCCAGCGTCAGAAACGGCAGTGAAAGGCTGGCGAAGGGTAATAATGATCTGAACGAACACACCCGTCAGACCGTGGAGAATGTTCAGGAAACGGTAACGACCATGAATCAGATGGCGGAGTCCGTGAAGCTCAACTCCGAGACGGCTTCCGCTGCGGATAAGCTTTCCATGGCGGCCAGTAGCGCGGCGACTCAGGGAGGTGAGGCGATGGATACGGTGATTAAAACGATGGATGATATCGCTCACAGTACGCAACGTATCGGGACGATCACCACGCTAATTAACGATATCGCTTTTCAGACGAATATCCTGGCGCTGAATGCGGCGGTAGAAGCGGCGAGAGCGGGCGAGCAGGGGAAAGGGTTTGCCGTGGTTGCTGGCGAGGTACGTCATCTTGCCAGCCGCAGCGCTAACGCGGCGAACGATATTCGTAAATTAATTGATGCCAGCGCAACAAAGGTGCAGTCAGGCTCCGAGCAGGTTCACGCCGCAGGCCGTACCATGGATGACATTGTAGCCCAGGTGCAAAATGTCACCCTGCTTATCGCACGGATCAGCCAGTCGACTCAGGAACAGACAGATGGGCTTTCCAGCCTGACTCGCGCCGTGGACGAGTTGAACCGCATAACCCAGAAAAATGCGGCGCTGGTGGAAGAAAGCGCACAAGTCTCCGCAATGGTAAAACACCGTGCCAGCCGGCTGGAGGATGCGGTCACGGTACTGCATTAAGTTTACTTGTAGGTAGCAACGGTAATGACATCCGCCCGGTAGCAACAAGCTTACCGGGCGGATGCGCTCTGATAGAAGGCGGTGCCTGCCATCATAGAGAGTATCAGTGGCCTGTGATGTTAAAAATAATGTGATATTTATTCCTTCTTCCTGCCTACCTATTAATAGGTATAAGCTCAGTTGATAAATAAGAAATGGTTAACCTTTTAGCGTATTTCTTTCATTATTAGTGCCAATTTATGTCACTTTTGGTTCATCTTTCTGTGAACAATAAATATTATTTACTAATAATGTTCCGAAATAAAAAGCGATCAATATCATAAAGTTAGTAACATTATTGCCGATAAATCTTCCTGTATGAGGATATGCAATCCCAGGGAGAAAATATGTTTTTGCATAACATTAAAATACGTTCAAAATTATTTATGGCCTTTGGCTTATTCATTGTTCTCATGGTGGTCAGTTCCGCTCTGTCTTTGTTTAGCCTTGATCGGGCTAATACGGGTATGCAGAACATTATTACCAATGATTATCCCACCACGGTGAAAGCCAACCTGTTAATCGATAATTTTAATGATTTCATCATCGCGCAGCAGCTCATGCTACTGGATGAGGAGGGGCGCTGGAGCCAGAGTTCGCAGAAAGAGCTGGATGAAATAAGCCACCGTATTACGGCGCTACTGGATGAGCTTTCCAGCAATCGTCACGATGCGGCTTCGCAGAAAATCATTACCGAGATCCGTGAAGCGCGCCAGCAATACCTGGAGTCCAGATTCCGTATTTTGCAAGATATTCAAAGCCATAATCGTCAGGCGGCCATTCAGGAGATGATGACCAGAACGGTGCAGGTGCAAAAGGTCTATAAGGATAAAGTTCAGGAGCTTATCGCTGTTCAGGACGCGCAAATGCACAACGCGGGCGTGCAGGTCGAAGGAGATTTTAAAACTAACCGGACGCTGTTAATTACCCTGGCGCTGATAAGCATCGCCGCCGGATGCGTAATGGGATGGTATATCGTACGTTCCATTACCCGACCGCTTGATGACGCGGTACGCTTTGCCGAGGCGATTGCCGATGGCGATCTGACTCGTCATATCACCACCGATTATAAAGATGAAACAGGCGTACTACTGCAAGCGTTAATGGCGATGAAAACGCGTCTGCTGGATATCGTACAGGAAGTGCAAAACGGTTCGGAGAGTATCTCCACGGCGGCGGCGCAAATTGTCGCCGGTAACCAGGATTTGGCCGCGCGTACGGAAGAACAGGCCAGCTCGGTTGAAGAAACGGCGGCGTCGATGGAACAGATTACCGCCACGGTTAAAAACACAGCCGATCATACCAGTGAAGCGACCAAACTCTCTGCCGGCGCCGCCAGCGTAGTGAAAAACAATGGGGAGATGATGAATCAAGTGACGCAGAAAATGCGCGTCATTAACGATACGGCAAATCGTATGTCGGATATCATCAATATCATTGATTCCATTGCCTTTCAGACCAATATTCTGGCGCTGAACGCGGCGGTTGAAGCGGCGCGTGCGGGCGAACATGGACGTGGTTTTGCCGTTGTCGCCGGAGAGGTTCGCCAGTTGGCGCAAAAGAGCGCCTCGTCAGCCAGTGAAATCCGTAATTTGATTGAAGATTCAACCAGTCAGACTCAGGAAGGGATGCACCTGGTGGAGAAAGCCAGCGCCCTGATTAATGGCATGGTGGATAACGTCGAAGAGATGGATGTGATATTACGCGAGATTGGGCAGGCCAGCCGTGAGCAAACTGACGGTATTTCGCAGATTAACAGCGCGATTGGCCTGATTGACGCCGCCACGCAACAAAACTCCTGCCTTGTGGAAGAGTCTGTTGCCGCCGCGGCGTCGCTGAACGAACAGGCGTTACATTTAAAAGAGCTGGTTAATGTGTTCCGCGTCCGCGAAGAGGACACGCAGCCCGCTTAATCCAGTTCGGCGATTTCCAGCGCCGCGCGATCAATCACGCCGATAATGCGTTTGATTTGCGCGTCGTTGATATCGCTGTGGTTTATCCGCAGATCCAGCACGGCCTTGAAGTTATCCAGCGCCCGCTTCATCTGCGGATTTTTACGTAACTCCATGCCCACACAACGGGCTTTTAGCCGCGCCTGAATATGCGTCAGGTGTTCGCGATTTTCATCAAGCCATTGCGCGCCGTTCGCGGTAATCGCGATTTTTTTCCGCCCGCCTTCTTCGTCGCTAATCGTGATAAATTGCTGATCCTGTAAAAAATCCAGCGTAGGGTAGATCACGCCAGCGCTTGGCGTATAGCCGCCCCCCGTCAGGTTTTCTATCGCTTTAATCAGTTCATAGCCGTGGCTGGCGTCCCGGGTCAGGATATCAAGAATGACCAGCCGAAGTTCCCCGTGGCCAAAAAATCGCTGACGTCGACCACCGCCCTGTCCATGACGACCACAGCCGTGTCCGTGACGGTGTTCGCCGCCGCAACTGGCGTTCTCATGCTGATGCGCGCTATGGCAGCCTTCATGCTGATGTTCTCGATCTTTACAGCAGCCGTCGTGCTTATGATCCCGGTTTTTGCAACACCCTTCATGTTGATTTTGCATCATTGCCTCCTACTTATTTAGATATATCTAATTTATATCTAAATAATGGCTTTTAGCAAGGTCAAAAGCGCTTTTTGCTATAATCTATTAATTTATAACGTTTTATTTTAAGGTTATAGTTAGCAATGCGTTGCCAGAATACTATCAAAAAACAGTTGCATTTTTACTGATTAACAATCATTATCATTTAAAAATTTAATTTAGATATATCGTATTATTTCACGAAGGCAAAAAATGACGACATCATCCGCACGCTATCCACAGCGTGTTCGTAATGAACTGCGTTTTCGCGAGCTGACCGTTCTGCGGGTAGAACGTATTAGCGCAGGATTTCAGCGGATCGTACTTGGCGGCGAGGCGCTGGACGGTTTCACCTCCCTGGGCTTTGACGATCACACGAAAGTTTTTTTCCCTGAGCCAGGCTGTCGCTTTACGCCCCCGACAGTCACTGAGGAAGGCATTATCTGGGGGGAGGGCGTTCGTCCGGTCTCCAGGGATTACACGCCGCTGTATGACGAGGCGCGTCGCGAGCTGGCGCTGGATTTCTTTATCCACGATGGCGGCGTAGCCAGCCGTTGGGCAATGGAAGCCCGTGAAGGCGATACACTGACGATTGGCGGGCCGCGCGGTTCGCTGGTGGTGCCGGAAGATTATGCTTGTCAGGTTTATGTCTGCGATGAGTCCGGTATGCCTGCGCTACGTCGTCGTCTGGAATCGCTTAGCCGTCTGCCTGCGCGCCCTGCGGTAACCGCGCTGGTGAGCATTCAGGATGCGGCATACTGCGATTATCTCGCCCATTTGACGGACATTACTGTGGAATATGTTGTTGGCGGCGATGAACAGGCAATGCAAACGCGCCTGTCGCAGCTGACAATACCAGAATCAGACTATTTCATCTGGATTACTGGCGAAGGCAAAACGGTAAAACGTTTAAGTCAGTGCTTTGAAAAGGGGTTTGATCCACACTTGGTACGTGCGGCAGCCTATTGGCATCGTAAATAGCGGTATGGGGCGAGCCCTGTCAGAAACAAAAAAGCCACTCTTTAGAGTGGCTTAATTATATGATTTTAAAGCTAAAATTTGGTGGCCCCTGCTGGACTTGAACCAGCGACCAAGCGATTATGAGTTCCTACCGTAACAACCGAAAATCAATAGGTTGTGTTATTTATCATTGACATAGATTGCCAGTGTTTGCCAATGATTATCCATGATTCGCCATTTCTACCGCCATTTTATCGCCATCAAACAAGGAGGTGCTAAATCTTGTTACATGCATGGCTGGAATGAGTAGGAGCAGTGTGACCCCCTATCCAGTTATGAATAAGGGGAGGAATATGTTATTCGAAGAAACGTTTTATCTCTTCAATCCAAGCTGGTGTAGGAGTAACGGTTCCAGTTTTTTCATTTAAATATTGATCAATATGAATGTATCTCTTTGCGAATGAGTATTTAATGCCATCAGTATTGAAAAAACGATCTAGAATGACTTCTTCACGTGGACGTAAGTCCATGGTGTAAAAAGAATTTAAGTTAGTATCATCTATCGTTTTTCCTTCCAGAAGTTCATCTAGATATTCGAACTCAGGGTATTTGTGTATGAAATCTTTTACTGTACGTACGAAAGTAAAGCCATTCAGGCAATTTTCTATTTCTGTAGGAGGAGAAACTTTATTTGAGTGAATATCAACTAAAATAGTATCATTAGTTGTTGGGTCGTTGATAATGCGTTTGCATTTTATCTTTTCAATGTTATTCACATGATAATTTACCAGTTCGCGGTCAGTATCTGACAATAAAAAAACTTTTCCATTAATGTCTTTTCTAAGATCATCATGACTGGCTTCTAATAGTTGGAAAATCTTTTTAACCTCTTTAGCCCCCCCAACAGGAACAATTCTTAATCTTTTTGTGGCTACTAAATCCCGCAAGTAATAACCGAGATAAAGTTTTTCGGTTGAACCCTCACAAATCAACCAATTATAAGGGGCTTCAGCTAAGGTGCTGGATATTATTGATTGTATCAGATCGTTTGTGCTTTTCAATCGAATGTCGTATGGGATTTTATTACTGTTTTCCTTAGTTTTCTTTTTAATTTCTTCACGATAACCAGCTAAGTCATATAAGGTGAAATGATGTGTTTGATTCTCTTTTATAATTGAAGTTGAGCAACCATCTTCAACCGTGGGAAGATACCCATACCAATGTGTGGTGAATACTAGCTGACAACAATTTTTACTTATATTATATAAATTTTCAAATTGTTCGAAACATGCCGACATATGAAGTGAGCACTCAGGTTCGTCAATTGCTATTAGTAAATGATCTCCATTTTCTCTATGATTCGTAAGAAAACCATGAGCTATATCAATAATCGCCTTTTGTTTTTCCCCTGAACTTAATGAGTTAATTTCAATCCAAGAGCTTGAATCCCTTTTATTCAGTTTTCTAATCCTGAAATAGGCATCAATGATGAGTTTATATATATCTCTTCTCTTGAGATTCTGTTGACGATCACCTGATGTTCTATAGCTATAAATTTCAAGTTCATTTTCAATTTGTGTAATAAAGGAATTTAACCCATTATTTATTTTTGTTATGGTTTCATTTGGGATTTTTTCTCTAATAATTTGCTCTAAACTCTCACCCATCAGTTTTTGAATTTCGTTTGTTTCTAGCTTGGTAAAAGTCTCTGGGTCAATATCTTTTGGTATATAGATGTATTCATACTTATCTTTTAAGTATGCAAGGAGACCTTGAAAATGATCAATTAACGAAGGATTGGATAATTTATTGTTTTCTATTTCTTCAGCTGGTGGATTTATAATTTCAGTAAGTAACTTACAGTTTAATATTGAAAGGTTAACTGTACCTGAAATGTCGCAACCTAACGGCAGAATATAATATTTATTAATATCGTTATTCCTAACGACTTTTTTTATATGCTCGATAAATGAAATGATTGGCGGCCTTGTTGTTGGTGTCATTGGAACGCCAGTACTACGCTCATCAAAACTGAGTGATAACTGAGTAAGCCACTGCGCTGCCTCTTGGTGACGCTCTGGGATTTCTTCTTTTCTAATCATGAATACAGGAACTATATTAGGTGACAATGTCCCTGTAGATGCCTTTTTAAAACCAGTATTTAAATTCCAGTTTTTGCTGTTAAAGAAAGAATCTAAAGACTCTAAAACGGAGCTTTTTCCAATACCATTGTTTCCTATCAAACCGCAGAAGTTACTTCCACTTGATAAAGGAATATAGTTATTTCCGCCGTATGTCTTAAAATATCTTAAAAACAATCCAATTATCATTTTAAACCTCTAACTTTTAAGCTTACTTTTAAAAGAGTTGATTGCATCATTCAAAGGGTTCAGTTTAACCGCATCTTCTAAATGGTCTGGCGCGAAGTGCGCATATCGCATCGTCATTTTGATGTCGGTATGGCCGAGCACGCGTTGCAAGACCAGAATATTACCGCCATTCATCATAAAGTGGCTGGCGAAGGTATGGCGCAAAACGTGGGTAAGCTGTCCTGCCGGTAGTTCAATGCCTGTTCTTTCCAGAGCTGATCGGAACGCGCCATAACAATCGCTAAACAACCGGCCTTTTTTATCATCAGGCAGAGACTCATAGAGCTCTTTGCTGATTGGGACGGTGCGGTTTTTTCTGCCTTTCGTGTTGGTGTATGTGATTTTGTATTTTGCGAGCTGGCTTTTTTTCAGGCTCTCGGCCTCAGACCACCGTGCGCCAGTGGCGAGACAGATTCTTACCACGGTTTCTAAATCAGGGTGGTCGTGCCGATTACACTCTCCGAGCAGTTGCGAAATTTGGTCGTGAGTTAGCCAGGCCATTTCCATTTCTTCTGTGCGGAATGGGCGCATATTTTTCAATGGGTTTTCACCCTTCCATTCTCCGAGGCGGTTTAGCTCATTGAACACTGCCCGGAAGTAGGCCAGCTCAAGATTAAGCGTGCGAGGTGATACCTCTTTCACTCTGTTTGAACGGGCATACTCACCTTTTAACCGTTTTTCTCGGTAGCGGGAAAACATCTGCGCATCGAAATCGCGTGCGAGTGGTTCGCCCATACACTCAAAAGCATGGTGCATGGCTAACTGGCGTTTCAAGCCGTCTTTCAGTGTAATGCCATGAGCTCTATACCATGAATCAACCAGCTCTTTTAACGTGCGCCTGTCTTCCTTTTCTTCCTGCCACGGGTTTTGAACGGTGTGCTGTTCAAACGCCAGAGCCTCGCCCTTAGTAGCGAATTTCTTTCTGATACGTTTGCCTTTTGCACCGTTTGGGTAGAGCTCACAAATCCAACCGCCAGCCGGATTTTTACGGACAGTCATCAATTAACCTCGCTGTATACACCCACTACACGGCCAATCGTTTTTATCTCATCAATCCCGCATTCAAACGGTACTTTGCCACCTGCCACATGCAACCTTTTACCGGGTAGAACCGTTAACTCACGGAGGCTGATTGCGCCCTCAACATCAACAATCCAGAAGCCGTCAGCTAAAGGTGCATCTTTCTCAGCGATGTAGCTTTTGTTCTCGCTTCTAACACAAATGGCACTTTTCAAAGGCTTTTCGAAAAGCTCGGGATCGATATTCAAAATTCCAGTTTTAGTGAGTCTACCTTCACTTAATGTGAATGACTGGAGTTCGTAAGACGATTTTGAGTTTTCATCTGATTTTTGTGGGCCTTTCCCTGTCAGGATCCATTGGATATTTACGCCCGTCTCAAGGGCGCAGAATGCAGCGAAATCATAGGAGACGTTGTCCCGCGTATAGCGGTTTTGCAGCGTGCTGGCTGCGATATTGAAATGATTAGCGAGCTGGATTTTCTGCGTGAATCCGTAGACCTGACAGATTCTGTCTAAAACTTCCTCGTTTGATATTTGGCTTTCAAAGTCCATAAATCGCATTCTCATGTTGACCAATGCTAATAATCGCATTAGGATTCGATTGTTGGTGGCAGTTGATGGCAAGCGTCGACAAAACTTTGGCAATCACTGTCAGAAATTTTCAAATAAGGAATCATGCAATATGGCTTCTGAAATCGCAATCATCAAAGTGCCTGCACCTATCGTTACTCTGCAACAATTCGCAGAGCTTGAGGGTGTTTCTGAACGCACCGCCTACCGCTGGACAACCGGCGACAACCCTTGTGTACCAATCGAACCACGTACCATCCGGAAAGGTTGTAAGAAAGCAGGTGGCCCGATTCGCATTTATTATGCACGCTGGAAAGAAGAGCAGTTGCGTAAGGCGTTGGGTCATTCCCGTTTTCAACTCGTCATCGGCGCTTAATTCACTTTATGTGAATTGGAAGGATGCAACATGTTTGATTTTCAGGTTTCCAAACATCCCCACTATGACGAAGCGTGCCGGGCTTTTGCGCAGCGTCACAACATGGCGAAGCTGGCCGAGCGTGCAGGTATGAACGTTCAAACGTTACGTAACAAGCTCAACCCGGAACAGCCTCACCAGTTTACGCCGCCTGAATTGTGGCTGCTGACTGACCTGACCGAAGACTCAACCCTTGTTGATGGTTTTCTGGCGCAGATTCATTGCCTGCCATGCGTGCCGGTTAATGAGCTGGCTAAAGATAAATTGCAGTCTTATGTCATGCGCGCAATGCGTGAACTCGGCGAACTGGCAAGCGGTGCGGTATCTGATGAACGTCTGACCTCTGCCCGTAAGCACAACATGATTGAAAGCGTTAATGCTGGCATTCGCATGTTGTCATTATCGGCCCTGACGCTGCATGCGCGTCTGCAGACTAATCCCGCTATGTCGAGCGTGGTCGATACCATGAGCGGTATTGGCGCATCGTTCGGGCTTATTTGAGGTGCGTATGCTGAAAGGTGAACCGTCATTCGCGTCTCTGCTCGTCAAGCAAAGCCCCGGCATGCACTACGGCCACGGCTGGATCACAGGTAAGGACGGCAAGCGCTGGCACCCGAGCCACTCACAGTCCGAATTATTAAAAGGGCTGAAAACAAAGCCGCCGAAATCGTCAGGTTTTTTAATTATTCGTATTGTCCACTTTATTATTAAAGGGGTTAAACATGTCACGCGATGAATTAAGGATTGTTTTAGGTGCCATGATTCCGAACATGGAAGACGGTTTTGAAATTAAAACCCGCGATGGGATAATTTTACGAGTTGACCCGGAATGGGAGTGCTGCAAGCAGTTTAAAGATAGCCTGAAAGCTGAAATTATCAGCCAATTGAAAAGTAAACCAGCCGTCGTATTTGGTTATAGCTAATTAAACAAAAGAAATTATCTGGCGTAAACCCGCCGGGCTTCTTATTGCCCGAAATCAGGAGAATCAATTATGCGTAATACCGAAATCCGTAGTTTTAACACTGATAGTGATGCGCTGGCCGTATTGCTGACCGATGCAAAAAAAGAAGAGCGTAAAGACCGCGCGCTCGCTGTTTCCATCCGCCTTGAGGCGCTGGCTATCCATATCACCAAAGAGGGTATGAGCTGCACCGAAGCTGCCGAACTGCTGCGTCGTGAAGCAACCCGCTTTGAGAATGAATCACAGGAGCTGCACTAATGGCCGACGCAATGGATTTAGCACAAAAGCGCGAGCAGGAAGACCGCGAGCGCTACATCAGCAACGCGCGCAGCCGTATCGCTGCGCCTTCCCGTTTTCTTTGCGAAGAATGTGATGCACCAATCCCGGAAGCTCGCCGCGCTGCGATTCCGGGCGTGGCTTTTTGCGTGACCTGCCAGCAAATCGCCGAACTTAAATTAAAACACTATCGGGGTGCGATATGACTACCAGACCACTAAGCCAGCTCAAGAAAGCGGCGCGTATTTGGGATAAAGCCCATCGAGGCATCGCGGCGTTTTGGCTGCGTCAGCATGCCACATCCAAACAGGGTGAATATCACCCGAAAGAATCGAAGCTACAAATTTTGAAAAAACTTCGGGAACAGCAAAAAGCTCAGTCGACATCGGTAAATGCTGGGGATTGCCAGAGCGATAAAACTCAACAGTCCGCCGAGTACAGCGAGCCGACACATGAATATCTGTCGATAGTTCTTCCCAGGTCTGCCAGTCATCCAGTTGAGATACTGGGGTATCCAAATAACGTCGATTTAAAATTTGTAAGGCGTGCCGAACATGTATTGACCATTCTTCGCGTGGTTTCCAGCTATGTGGACAATTCCACTCAATTTTCCGACCTAGCTCATGCCGACCAGCTATTGAAAGAGGTAGCCGGTCTGCTATGTGGCATTGAGTCTCAGAAAGAAAAGCATCGCAAATGCCCAGCATGTCGGATGCGGAAATGATCTTCATTGGTTCTTTCGTAGCTTCGAAAGCTGTCACCTCTGTAATCAAATCAACATAGCGGCGTTGGGTGGGATCTTCTTCAGTGAATAAAGTCATAGACACTCCTGTCTCAGCAAAGGCTACGGGTGAGATTGATTATGCCTTTGTATGGAATTTTCCAAAACAGGCAATAGCCAGCCCATATCTTACCTATGACCAACAGTATCGCCGCGACCGTATGTTCGCGGCTTTGCTGCATGCGAGAAAGGTGCTTTCTCTCCAGCCAGAGTGCGTGCGATTTGATGTTTATCGCACCGCTGCAGTGCTGGAACAAAATCAGGGCAGTCAACGAGCCAATGACTTTTTAATCAGCTTCTGCAAAAAGGCATTGCCACGTCTTGAACTGGTAGCAAAAAAATACGAGTGCGTTGGCATCAACAGCAATGTATCAACCGCTGTTTTCGGTGGCCATTTTGATACCAAGCTTATGCAATATCTGGCATCACGCATGGTCAATATGGTAGCCAGATATAACCGCCTCCCGGATATGTCGCGCGCCGATATTGACCTACTGGCTGCTGATATCGCTAATTTCATTCGTGCTGAACTGGCTGACATTGATGACACCGGATTTAGCGAGCTTAAAACGCTGTACACCTGGTACATGCGCGCCGGTTTTATTTCTCTGCAATTCAATGTTACCCCTCCGCATTGGGAGCGAGTGACAAAGAAATATGTCGGAGAAGATGAAATCGCCCCGGCCATCGCTCGCATGTTTAACGATGTGTGGTGGCGTGGTCGTCTGCGTCGCATTGCGGCTGCATGGCGCGAACATCTGCAAATTACTGTCGGTAACGTCAGTAAGAAAAAGCATGCCTATGCGAGTAAAAACTGCGTGACTGACTGGCGTGAACAAAAGCGCCGCACTCGTGAATTTCTCAAAGGTCTGGATCTCGAAGACGAAGACGGCAACCGTATCAGCCTGATTGAAAAATTTGACGGCTCGGTCGCTAACCCTGCGATACGCCGCTGCGAGCTGATGACCCGCATCCGTGGGTTTGAAAATATCTGCAATGAACTCGGATACGTCGGGGAGTTTTACACCCTGACCGCACCGTCTAAATATCATGCCACGACTAAAGCGGGATACCGTAACAGCAAATGGAACGGCGCCAGCCCGTCGGACACGCAGAGCTACCTAGCCGGCCTTTGGGCGCGCATTCGTGCCAAGCTACATCGGGAAGAAATTCGCATTTTCGGCATACGTGTTGCCGAGCCTCATCACGACGGAACGCCGCATTGGCACATGCTTATGTTCATGTTGCCAGAAGACGTCGAGCGCGTGCGCCTCATCATCCGCGATTATGCATGGGAGGAAGACCGCCACGAACTTAAAAGTGATAAGGCTAAAAAAGCCCGCTTTTATGCTGAGGCTATCGACCCGGAGAAAGGCAGTGCTACCGGCTATGTCGCGAAATACATTTCTAAAAACATCGACGGTTATGCTCTCGATGGTGAAATCGATGACGAAAGCGGTGAGCTGCTGAAAGAGACAGCCCCCGCTGTATCAGCATGGGCGGCGCGCTGGCACATCCGTCAGTTTCAGTTTATCGGCGGTGCGCCGGTGACGGTCTACCGTGAATTGCGTCGTCTCGCTGATACCGAGGCCGCGCACGGTCTGAGCGTTGAGTTTGCCGCCGTCCATGATGCCGCTGACGCCGGTGACTGGGCTGGTTACGTTAATGCGCAGGGTGGGCCGTTTGTCCGTCGCGATGATTTGCAGGTGCGCACACTGTATGAACCGCGCACCGAGTTTAATCAGTATGGTGAGGAAACCGTCTGCATTCGTGGCGTATACGATTCCGCTATTGGTGCTGGCACTCCGATTTTAACCCGGCTAACGCAGTGGAAAATTGTGCCGAAGCGTGCCGTTGATTTGGCCGTTGACGTTAAGGGCGCTCCTGCGCCCTCTCGGAGTTCTGTCAATAACTGTACGGGAAGCGAAAGCGATCCACCGGAACTCGATTTATCTAAACCCCTAAGTCGACGTGAAAAACGAGAGCTGACAAACCGACTCAGGAAGCAAAAGCCAGCAATACGGCGAAAATTTATCCACGGAACGGATGAGCAAAACGCAGCTATAGCGAAAACTATCGACGAGATACATCTGACTACCGGCATCACAATCAGTCGGGGCGAAGCCCTGCACCTGATGGCCGGTGGTAAAAGTTGCTTTAACGGTAAATGGTTGAGAGGAACGGCCAAGGGAGAAATATTTACCGCAGCACCATCGTATCAGGCTAAGGCTAGGATAATCCTCAATCGTGTTGCGGCTTTAGCTGAACTAGCAACGAAAATATAATCGTTAATATTCATCCATATCATGTACATACAGTGTGTTTAACTGTGATTTTTTCTTCACACTTTTTGTTATTACGTGTTACTGTATGCATATACAGTATCTCGTAATGGAGGTTGTGTGGATAGAGAGCTAAATGAGCACGTTATGATTGAGCGGGTCGAAATGATTGCGCGTCTGACTGCTGAAGGTACTTGTAAGGAAAGAGATCGTGAAATTGCATTGAATTTAATCGCGGAGATAGCAAGAGGCAACCTAATGAAAAATAATAATTTTTCTGTTGTTTTTTCCGCGCCACCTGTTGATGGAACCTTTGCAAATGAGGGCAAGGTGAAAGTAAATATCACATTGGACAAAGACCAAAAAATAGGCCAGCCGGTGATTGATGCTTTTCAATGCGAATTGACCAAGCGAATACAGTCTGTTTTCCCCTCAACGCGCGTTACTGTTAAAAAGGGAGCCATGACCGGTGTCGAGCTGATGGGATTCGATAAAGATTCAGACCGCGAAGCGCTGGATAGCATCCTTAAGGAAGTGTGGGAAGATGAGAGTTGGCGTTAATCCCTGAAAAATGTGCAACCCTCGACCCCATGTTTGATAGCATGGGGTTGTTTTGTATGGGGATTACACACAAAGGAAAATCATGGATACCGTAATAGCATTTTTATCTCTGGCTCTCTTTATTGCTTTTATTGTGGGGTTAATCAAGCCGTCGCTGGTTCGAATGCCGAACCGTAAGCGCTCCAGTGCGGTTTATCTCGGTGGCTGTCTGGCGCTGGGTGTTATTGGCTCAATCTTATGGCCGTCTGAAAAAAGTCAGACTGTGGCAAAAGCTGACGTGCCGGAGGTTAAAGCGGAACCGACTACGCCAACCTTTGAGTACGCAGATAAGACCCTCAAAGAATATCGCAATGAGCCAAAAGAAACCCGGCACGATATCGTTAAAGGTTATGTTGGCTTCAAAGGTGTACCGGTAAGCTCTGCTGATGCTTTTTATGCCTGTATGAGTGAGTACACTTTTACGAAAGATGATGCGTTAAAGCTCGGTGATGTGTTGGAGTGGTGTTTTAACGACTTCGAGAAGGATCCACAGTCCCTAAATAATAAAATCAACCTTGACGCATTTCAGGGTAATTTTAGTGGTTGGGATGGCTCTTATCGCCCGTTAGAGAAGCTGATAAAAGCCAGCATGAATGATGATTCCTCTTATAAGCATGTTTCAACGGTCTACCATCTGATTTTGAATAAAGACCCGCATGCCGTTGTAAAAACAACGTTTCGCGGCACTAATGCTTATGGTGGCGTGGTCAAGCAGACCGTAGCGGCGCGCGTTGATGTGCGAACGGGCGAGGTCGTTTCGATACTCGACAATTAACCAGTATTGTGACAAACGCCGCCGGTGCTGAAACTTGCTTTCAGGGCTGGCGGGGTTGAACAACGAGCTACGCGAGGCGTTAGACTAAATTAAACTGAGGTCAAAAAATGCTTTGGAAAGTGATTACATTTGTACTTGTCGGTGTTTGTATTTTTGTTCTAGGGTTATGGCTAGGTTCTATTCAGGCTGAATGGTCGAAACCAGAGCATAAAGATGCTGTTGCTTATTTAACTATGTTAGGCGGATGGGTTTCAGGAATTGCAACATCATTCGCAGTAATCATTTCACTGTATGCGACATATCAATCATCACAAAATAATATTGAAAAATTAACCTTATCCTATAAATCTTACCCGAGCGATAATAATGAAAATCATTGTGCAGTTGTAGAAGTGAAAAATATGCGGAGTATTCCGGCGCATATACAAGAGTTTTGCTTAGAGATTAGTGGGGTGGATGGTTACTTAAATATAAATAAACTAAAGGCCAATGGGCTACCAATCCCGTATTCTTTATACCAAATAGGTGAGATATGGAAATTTGCCTTTTATCCTGATGCACAACAGGCAAATATGAAGTTCTATCATGAACTGAGCACCAAAGGGAGTCCAACTTTCCGGAGTGGTTTCTTTGTGGTTAAAACATCAATGAAGCAATACAAACTAAGGATACCTGAAGGGTTGTTGAGAGTGATGAAAGCTAGCTATGAAAAACAAATAAAAATACGGGAGAAATATAAGGAAATGTCTGGTAAAGATATGGATATATAAAACGCATTAAATAGCATCAAATTGCATGTTTTTTCCTGTCATGTCGTGAGTGAACGACGCCAGCGCTGGCGCGGCTTCAGAGTGTTGATGCAACTGCATTAAAACCGCCCCATAAAGCGGGCAGGCGTGGCGGGGAAAGCATTGCGCGCCAGCGGTGGTGCGTAATATTAAAAATTATCGTCTGAGCGCGTCGTGATGGCGCTTTCGTGGTCGCTGTCGGTTCGTTGGTGGTCGGGGGTGGTTGTGCGCGCGTGGCGCGTCTGAGGCGTGACGGTGGTGTGCATGGAAAAGCCGCCTAGAGACAGCGGCTTAACAGGAATGGCGAGATTCAAACTGCTAATGTTTTTACAATGATTAAACTAATTTACATGTATGTAGAGTTCACAGTCACTAGACCAATCGGGACACTCTAAAACAAGCCCAAACTGCTTGAATATTTCACTAATGACTATTGTTATTTCCCGATAATCATCAAAACCTGTAATGTGCTGGTCATTAAACTTGCCATAAAGATTCTGAAAAGCAATGCCTAATTCTGATAATTGATATCTTATCTTTGAGTTGGATAGTGTAAGGGATAGCTTTGGATCGTATTCTTTAATATTGATATTTAGAGAGTGGACATAACCCATCGCATAAGCATAAGAGTTGATGATAAGCCTGATGCGTTTTTTTACTTCGAGATACATTTCACTCAGAGGCGTATTATAGCATTTATAGTCCCAGATGAGTTTTCCAATCTCGTCAGATACTTCATTTACAACGGTATCAAGATTCTCTAGAAATAAATCGATAGTCTCTTGAGGGGCTGACCCTGAAGACATGTAATTAGCGAGATATTCAGACCATGCACGCGTGGCTGAGATAAGAAGCGCGCTGCCATACTCGTTGACCGTAAAGTTTTGGGCTAAGCATGTTAGTAAGTTTTTTTCATGTACGTGCACTAATTCATGGTGAATACGATGGATGACTGCGCGGTATCCTTCTTCGTTCAATTTTAAGAAGCTTCCATCATTGAAAAGCTCAGCAAAAAATTCAATAGATAGTACAAGGGTATATTCTTCACATAGCCCATCATTGCCAATTTTTGATACTAATTGTCCGACGGCTGCACCCTGTTTGCTATTGGTGTATGAACTAGGAGATTTGTGTTGGTAAGTGGATGTTATCTTTTGAAGGGCTTCGCTAAAGTTATAGGAAATAACAATGCATTTTAATTTTGAGATTTCAAGGTTGAGATTGTTATTTAAAGCCCGGATGGCTTCTAGCGTGAACCTACCGATATTATTTGCTTCTTCTTCAGTAGCGAAACCTTCCAGGGTTATTTCAAAATTAGTTTCCAAAATATTAATCTCCGCATCCATTATTTTGATATCTGATGCACTATAGCTTTCGCAGATTGTATCTTCAATGATGAGCGCAGAGATTAAGCTGACCTAAGTTATTCCGGGTTGTCGAGGGTGTACTCTTTGAACCTGATGACCTCCATGCCGAGCCAGTCGTTTACCTCCCTGAATCTGTCCTGTAAGGGTGATAACTCGTTACGCACAAAGACCTTTGCCACCTTCTCAACATCACCCATTGAGCCGATATTCTCAGGCTTGCCGCCCATGAGCTGGAACGGTACGCGGTGCGCATCCATGAGGTCAGCGGCGCTGGCTTTCTTGATGTTGAAAAAGTCATCCTTTGTGGCGACTTCGCTCAATGGCACGATTTTTATGCCGTCCGGTTTCCCGTTCGGTGAGTAGAAAAACAGGTTTTTAAAGTTGCCGAGCCCTTTAGAGTTACGCATTGCATCGCGCAGCGATTCGACGTCAGTCGCGCTTTGCGCCGGGTCAGTCACATACATGATGTAACCTGCGTGCGCGCCGTTCTGGTAATACTTGCGGCGGAACAGCGTTGCGGATTCATTCAGCCAGGCGGAATTAAGTGCGCTGAGATATTCAGGCAGGCCGTAAATCTCCTGATTAATATCAGGCTCCAGCAGGTGGAACACGGTATCGGGTGCGAATTCATGCGGCTGAGTGAAGTTTTCCACAAACCAGAAAACCGAGTCATCGACCCCGCGTCGGGTGTATTTTGCCGGTGAAGTCAGCAGTTTTATTAACTGTCCGGTGACGCTGTGGCGCTGCTCAAGAAAGGCGTTACCGAATACCAGATAGTCGAGCGCAAAGCGGCTGAAATCCTGACGGGACAGCAGCGGGTGCGGAATGTAGGTGCTCGCGAGCACGTTGCGTTTAACGTAAATCGGTGAGCTGTGATGCACTGCAGAGCGCAGGCTTTTTGCCAGCCCGGAGAAGCTGACCGGCGGCTCGTACCATTTGCCGTTACTGATGCACTCGACGTAATCCAGAATGTCGCGCTTATCGAGTACCGGCACCGGCTCACCGAAGGTGAACGCTTCCATTTTTTGCGGTGCGCTGGCTTTTAGTTGCTGTGGTGCGCGGGCTTTCTGCGCGGCGGCTTTACGGGATTTTTGCTTACCCATTAGTTGAACTCCAGAATAGATTTAGGCTGCATGCCGCTACCGGCAGAAAGCGGTTCGTTTAACAGGGCGTGCATGGTAGCCCATGCGATATCAGCGTGACTGGCTTCCTCGGTGCGGCTGGCCTCATAGGTGGCGCTGCGCCCGCTGCTGGTCATGGTTTTGCGGATGGACATAAACGACTGTGTGACATCAGTTGCTCCGGCGTCGTACTCCAGACAGCCACGGCGAATCGTGTCTTTCGCCTTGAGCACCATTGCGGTTTTCATTTCTGGCGTGTAACGGATACCGCGTGCCGCCGGGTAGAATGAGCGCACCAACTGGAATACGCCGAGACCGAGGCCTGTTGCGTCAATGCCGATGTATTCGACGTTGTATTTCTCAGTGAGCCTGCGGATGCCTTCTGCCTGCGCGGCAAAGTCCATGCCTTTCCACTGGTGACGCTCCAGCATGCGAAACTTGCCACCCGAAACCACCGGCGGCGCGAGTACGACACATCCGGCACTGTCGCCGGTGTGGGACGGGTCGTAGCCAATCCAGACCGGTCGCGAGCCGAATGGATGGTCGGCGAACGGGGCGAAGTCCTCCCATGTTTCCATCACGTCGACCATGCAGCGCTGCAGCTCCTCGAACGGGAATACCGATGCCTTATCGTCGACAAACTCGCACATAAACAGGTTCTTAAAGTCCTCATCACTGTTTTCGCGTCTGAGCTGGTCGAGGTCGAACAGGGTGCAGCCACCGGCAAGGGCGTCCTCAATAGTGACAATCTGCCGCCACTGTCCGTCAGCGCAAAGAAGCCCACCGGCGAGCGCGCTGTGACTGATGTCGATTTCGATGCGGTCAGCGGCACTGGCGCGCCCCTTGTTGAACAGCTCGCCAGACCAGAAGGGGTAAGCG
>NZ_JBKFSV010000009.1:0-147685 GCF_046569445.1 Salmonella sp. 741265050_HSA
AGACTGGGCCTTTTGTTTTATCTGTGGTCTGTCGGTGAGCACTCGTTGCGCAGCAACGGCCCGTAGGGTGGCGGGCAGGACGCCCGCCATAAACTGCCAGGCATCAGACAAGTGAAAAAGCCCGTCCGTCAGGACGGGCTTTTTTGCGTGTGTGGTAACTGTAAAAATGTAGGCCTGATAAGCGCAGCGCCATCAGGCAACCTGCTCCGGCGGATGGCGGCTCCGCCTTATCCGGCCTGTATGCACTTATCAGGCAGCGCCACTACTCACTGATAAATTAAATTCAACAATGGATACGGTTTCCCAAGATCGTCGACCTCCGAACGTCCCGTCACCTTAAATCCCATTCTCTTATAAAATCCAACAGCTTGTGTATTTTGCTCGTTAACATTGGTTGTCAACCCCGGCGCCAGTGTTAAGGCATGTTCAACTAATCTCTTACCGATACCCTGACCACGCACGTCCGGATCGACAAACAGCGCATCCATATGTTCGCCGGTAAGCAGCATAAATCCTACCGGCTCATCCTGATCGGTCACGGCAACCCATAGTGGCGCTTCTGGCAGAAAATCGCTCACCAGTTCTTCCAGTTCGGCCCGATAAGCGTTTGACAGAAAATCGTGCGTGGCATCGACTGAGCGACGCCAGATCGCAATCAGTTTTTCCCCTTCCTCATGCCTTGAACGGCGAATGTTAATCATCATCTTCACTCCTTTTTTGCTTACTTCTATTCTAATGCAAATGCTGTCGTGAAACTTTCTCACCTTGAACTTGCAGACTCGACATTCGCCTGATTTCTAAGTATCTTCAGCTATCTGGATGTCTAAACGTTTAAACGTATGTCGTGAGGTTATCAGGTTATGCCGATTCGCGTGCTGGACGAGCTACCCGCCGTCAATTTTTTACGTGAGGAGAATGTCTTCGTCATGACGACTTCTCGCGCATCAGGTCAGGAAATTCGCCCGCTAAAGGTACTTATCCTTAACCTGATGCCGAAGAAGATTGAAACGGAAAATCAGTTTCTGCGCTTGCTATCGAACTCCCCATTACAGGTCGATATTCAACTACTGCGGATAGATGCCCGCGAGTCGAGGAACACGCCAGCCGAGCATCTGAACAACTTTTACTGTAACTTCGACGATATCTGCGATCAGAACTTTGATGGGCTTATCGTGACCGGAGCGCCGCTGGGTCTGGTGGAATTTAATGACGTGGCTTACTGGCCGCAGATTAGGCAGGTGCTGGAATGGGCGAAAGATCACGTTACTTCGACGCTATTTGTCTGTTGGGCCGTTCAGGCCGCACTCAATATTCTGTATGGTATCCCTAAGCAGACCCGTACAGATAAACTTTCCGGCGTCTATGAACATCACATCCTTCATCCACATGCTCTGTTAACGCGTGGTTTTGATGATTCGTTTCTGGCGCCACACTCACGCTATGCCGATTTCCCGGCGGCGCTGATACGGGATTATACGGATCTTGAAATTCTGGCCGAAACAGAAGAAGGGGATGCGTACCTGTTTGCCAGCAAAGATAAACGTATTGCGTTTGTCACCGGTCATCCTGAATATGACGCTCATACGTTAGCGGGTGAATATTTTCGTGACGTTGAGGCCGGGTTAAATCCGGAGGTTCCGTACAACTATTTCCCAAAAAACGATCCGCAAAACATACCGCGCGCAACCTGGCGCAGCCACGGTAATTTACTGTTTACTAACTGGCTCAACTATTATGTCTACCAGATTACGCCATATGATCTGCGTCACATGAATCCAACCCTGGATTAATCTTCTGCTTCTGACGATCCTAAAGCGTTTCAGCATGTTGAATCAGGCACCTTCGGGTGTCTTTTTTATTTCCGAAACGCACCTCATCATGTAATTAAATTTAATTTACATTGTTATCAATAGGTTAATGCATAATTAAATTAAAAATGGAAATTGTTTTTGATTTTGAAATTTAATTGAGTAGTCTTAGTTGTGTTGAACGAAAAGCGCACAGTGATCCTTCGTTCGCATTGGGGATGTATCTGGATCAACAACGAGGAGCTGCATGATGAATCCACAGGCAACCACAACTGATGAATTAACCTTTACCAGGCCGCAAGGCGAGCTGGAAAAGCAAGTCCTGACCGCTGAGGCAGTCGAGTTTTTGACGGAGTTAGTCACCCGTTTTACGCCAAAACGCAATAAACTCCTGGCTGCACGTATCCAGCAACAGCAGGATATTGATAACGGTAAGTTGCCTGATTTTATTTCGGAAACCACTTCCATTAGAGAAAGTAATTGGCAGATTCGTGGTATTCCGGCGGATTTACAGGATCGCCGAGTAGAAATTACCGGGCCGGTTGAACGTAAAATGGTGATTAATGCCCTGAACGCAAATGTGAAAGTGTTTATGGCGGATTTTGAAGACTCGCTGGCGCCGGACTGGAATAAAGTTATTGATGGTCAAATCAACCTGCGTGATGCGGTGAACGGCACCATTAGCTATACCAACGAAGCCGGAAAAATCTATCAGCTCAAGCCCGATCCGGCCGTATTGATTTGTCGTGTACGTGGTCTACATCTGCCAGAAAAACATGTTACCTGGCGGGGGGAAGCCATTCCCGGCAGCCTGTTTGATTTTGCTCTGTACTTTTTCCACAACTATAAAGCGCTGCTCGCTAAAGGTAGCGGCCCGTATTTTTACCTGCCGAAAACGCAAGCCTGGCAGGAGGCAGCCTGGTGGAGTGAGGTTTTCAGCTACGCCGAAGACCGCTTTAACCTGCCGCGCGGTACGATCAAAGCGACCCTGTTGATTGAAACGCTGCCGGCTGTTTTCCAGATGGATGAGATTCTTCATGCGCTGCGTGATCATATCGTCGGTCTCAACTGTGGTCGCTGGGATTATATTTTCAGCTATATCAAAACGTTGAAAAATCACCCGGATCGCGTCTTGCCGGACAGGCAGGTGGTAACGATGGACAAACCGTTTCTGAGCGCCTACTCGCGCCTGCTGATCAAAACCTGTCACAAGCGCGGCGCGTTCGCGATGGGTGGTATGGCGGCGTTTATCCCGAGCAAAGACGTTGAACGCAACAATCAGGTCCTTGCCAAAGTGAAAGCGGATAAAGCGCTGGAAGCGAACAACGGCCACGACGGCACGTGGATTGCGCATCCTGGGTTGGCGGATACCGCAATGGCCGTCTTTAACGAGGTACTGGGCGAGCACAAAAATCAGCTGTTCATTACCCGTGATGAAGATGCGCCGATTACCGCTGAACAGTTACTGGAGCCATGTGAAGGCGAACGCACAGAAGCGGGAATGCGCGCCAATATTCGCGTGGCAGTGCAGTACATTGAAGCGTGGATCTCCGGCAATGGCTGTGTACCGATTTACGGTCTGATGGAGGATGCCGCGACGGCGGAAATCTCACGAACCTCTATCTGGCAGTGGATTCACCATGAGAAAACGCTGAGCAATGGAAAACCCGTAACGAAAGCGCTTTTCCGCGAAATGTTGGCGGAAGAGATGCGGGTAATCCAGGACGAACTGGGCGAGCACCGCTACAGCAGCGGGCGCTTCGACGATGCCGCACGTCTGATGGAGCAAATCACCACCTCAGATGACTTAATCGACTTCCTCACCCTGCCGGGCTATCGCTTACTGGCTTAATTCACCACATAACAATATGGAGCATCTGCACATGAAAACCCGTACTCAACAAATCGAAGAATTACAGAAAGAGTGGACACAACCGCGCTGGGAAGGCATCACCCGCCCGTACAGCGCGGAGGAGGTGGTGAAATTACGCGGCTCGGTTAACCCGGAATGCACGCTGGCGCAGCTCGGCGCCGCGAAAATGTGGCGGCTGTTGCACGGTGAAGCGAAAAAAGGCTATATCAACAGCCTTGGCGCGCTGACCGGCGGTCAGGCGTTGCAGCAGGCGAAAGCCGGTATTGAGGCGATTTATCTTTCAGGCTGGCAGGTGGCGGCAGATGCCAACCTTGCATCCAGCATGTATCCGGATCAATCGTTGTACCCGGCAAACTCTGTTCCGGCGGTAGTGGATCGGATCAACAACACTTTTCGTCGTGCAGATCAGATCCAGTGGGCATCCGGTATTGAACCCAACGATCCGCGCTATGTGGATTACTTCCTGCCGATCGTTGCTGATGCGGAAGCCGGTTTTGGCGGCGTTCTGAATGCCTTCGAACTGATGAAATCGATGATTGAAGCCGGTGCAGCGGCCGTTCACTTCGAAGATCAGCTGGCGTCGGTGAAGAAATGCGGCCATATGGGCGGCAAGGTGCTGGTCCCCACGCAGGAGGCGATTCAGAAACTGGTTGCTGCGCGTCTGGCCGCTGATGTGATGGGCGTCCCGACGCTGGTGATTGCGCGTACCGATGCGGATGCGGCAGATCTGATCACCTCCGACTGCGATCCCTATGACAGCAGTTTTATTACCGGCGAACGCACCAGCGAAGGTTTCTACCGCACCCATGCGGGCATTGAGCAGGCGATCAGCCGCGGTCTGGCGTATGCCCCGTATGCCGATCTGGTATGGTGCGAAACTTCTACGCCGGATCTCGAACTGGCGCGTCGTTTTGCCGATGCTATCCACGCGAAGTATCCGGGCAAACTGCTGGCCTATAACTGTTCACCATCCTTCAACTGGCAGAAGAATCTGGACGACAAGACCATTGCCAGCTTCCAGCAGCAGTTGTCGGACATGGGTTACAAATACCAGTTTATTACCCTGGCGGGCATCCACAGCATGTGGTTCAACATGTTCGACCTGGCGCATGCATACGCGCAGGGCGAGGGCATGAAGCACTATGTTGAGAAGGTTCAACAACCCGAGTTCGCCGCAGCGAAAGACGGCTATACCTTTGTTTCCCACCAGCAGGAAGTGGGTACTGGTTACTTCGACAAAGTCACCACCATTATTCAGGGCGGCGCGTCATCCGTTACCGCGTTAACGGGTTCCACCGAAGAATCGCAGTTTTGATTGATGCCCGGTGGCGCTGCGCTTACCGGGCCTACAGATAGCGTAGGCCGGATAAGCGAACGCGCCATCCGGCATGATGTGGTGCCGGATGAGGGAAAAAAATGCCGCGTGGCCTGGAATTACTGATTGCTCAAACCATCCTGCAAGGCTTTGACGCGCAGTATGGTCGATTTCTGGAAGTGACTTCCGGCGCGCAGCAGCGTTTTGAACAGGCCGACTGGCACGCCGTCCAACAGGCGATGAAAAGCCGTATCCACCTCTATGATCATCATGTGGGTCTGGTGGTGGAACAACTGCGCTGTATTACCGATGGCAAAAGTACCGACGCGGATTTCCTTTTACGCGTTAAAGAGCATTACACCCGGCTGTTGCCGGATTACCCGCGCTTCGAGATTGCGGAGAGCTTTTTCAACTCCGTTTATTGTCGGTTATTTGACCACCGCTCGTTAACACCCGAGCGGTTGTTTATTTTCAGTTCGCAACCGGAGCGTCGCTTCCGTACTATCCCGCGCCCGCTGGCCAAAGACTTCTTTCCCGATCACGGTTGGGAGACGCTGTTGATACGCATACTCAGTGACTTACCGCTGCGTCTGCCCTGGCAGAATAAAAGCCGGGATATCCGCTATATTATCGCGCACCTGACTGAAACACTGGGCGAGGACGCGCTACCTCGCTGCCATGTCCAGGTGGCGAATGAGTTGTTTTACCGTAATAAAGCGGCCTGGCTGGTAGGTAAATTAACCACACCTGACGGTACGCTGCCGTTTTTATTGCCGATTCATCGCACTGATGAGGGTGAACTATTTGTCGATACCTGCCTGACCACCACGGCAGAAGCGAGCATTGTGTTTGGTTTTGCCCGCTCTTATTTTATGGTGTATGCGCCGCTGCCTGCCGCGCTGGTTGAGTGGTTGCGTGAAATCCTGCCGGGTAAAACCACTGCCGAACTGTATATGGCGATTGGCTGCCAGAAACATGCGAAAACCGAAAGCTACCGCGAATATTTGTGTTATCTGGCTGAAAGCGATGAGAAATTCATTGAGGCGCCTGGTATCCGCGGCATGGTGATGCTGGTGTTTACCCTGCCAGGTTTCGACCGGGTATTTAAAATCATTAAAGACAAATTCGCCCCGCAGAAAGAGATGTCTGCCGCCCATGTGCGTGCCTGTTATCAACTGGTAAAAGAGCATGATCGCGTCGGTCGTATGGCGGATACCCAGGAGTTTGAGAATTTCGTACTGGATAAACGGCAAATCGATCCGGCGCTGATGGCGCTGTTACGGCAAGAAGTGCCAGAGAAGATTACCGAGCTTGGGGAACATATCGTCATTCGCCATCTCTATATTGAACGGCGCATGGTGCCGCTCAATATCTGGCTGGAACAGGTAGAAGGCCAGCAGTTGCGCGATGCGATAGAAGAATATGGTAATGCGATTCGCCAGCTTGCCGCCGCTAATATTTTCCCCGGCGATATGTTGTTTAAAAACTTTGGCGTTACCCGTCATGGCCGCGTGGTGTTCTACGACTACGATGAAATTTGCTACATGACGGAAGTGAATTTCCGCGATATTCCGCCAGCGCGTTATCCGGAAGACGAACTGGCCAGCGAACCCTGGTATAGCGTCTCGCCGGGTGATGTTTTCCCGGAGGAGTTTCGCCACTGGCTGTGTGCCGATCCGCGTATCGGACCATTGTTTGAAGAGATGCATGCCGACCTGTTTCGCGCCGATTACTGGCGCGCGCTACAGACGCGTATTAAAGAAGGGCATGTAGAAGATGTGTATGCCTATCGTCGTCGCCAGCGCTTTAGCGTGCGTTACGGCGCGATCTCAAGTACGGCGAACTCTTCGTAAACCAGTTCCATCTCCGGCGACCAATTACCCTCGCGCTCAAAAAAGGCCCGGTGTGCCGCTTGCCAGTACGCCAGGCTAAGATCGCCTTCGCCTTCCAGTGCGGCGAGATCGGCGCTCATCTCGTTAAAACGGATCAGCCTGAGCGCCAGCGTGCGTATGACGCACACGGCGTCGCCTGTGCCGTTGAGCACAATGTGATATGACCCGGGCGTGACAGGGGGCTGCTCTTTCTGATAGCTAACCAGCGAGCTACAGGTGCCACGCTTTTTACCGGCGACCACTAGCGCCGCCAGCTCGTCGGCCAGCGCCGGCGAATCACCGAAAGACCAACAGAAGGCCTGTGGGTACTTCTCCTGCCAGTATAATTTCAGGCTGCTCATTTCAGCGAGTTCCACCATAGGCCAGCGTCACCTCTTTCGCCGCTTTAATCACCATGGCGCCAAGTTCGGTGACGCGATCGTCAGTAATGCGTGAGCAGGGGCCGGAAATAGAGAGGGCCGCAAACGGTTCGCGGTGTTCGTCATAAATACACGAGGCCACGCAGCGCAGACCGAGCGCATGTTCTTCGTCGTCAAAGGAATAGCCGCGCTTGCGTGTTTGGGCGAGGTCATCTTTCAGATGCAGCGGCGACACCAGCGTCGCATGGGTATAAGCGTGCAACCCCTTGCGGTGCAGCAGACTGGTAACCTGTTCCTCACTGAGCTGTGATAAAAACGCCTTGCCCGCGCCAGAGGCGTGCATGGGCAGCTTGCCGCCAATAGGGGCGGACATGCGCATCAATTGTGTGCACTGCACCTGGTCGATAATAATGGCCTGATGGTCGCTCTGGTCGAGTACGGCAAGGTTTACCGTTTCGCCGGAGTCCTCCATCAGCTTGCGCAAAATCGGATGGACAATCGCCAGCAGATTACGGCTCTGTAAGAAGCTGCTGCCGACGATAAACGCGTGTGCGCCTACGGCCCAGTGGCCCAGCTCACCAACCTGGCGGACAAAACCCTGTTGCTGCATGGTGGTGAGTAGACGGTGAGTCGTGGAATTAGGCAAACCCGCCTGTTGCGCCAGTTCGGTCAGCGCCACGCTGCCGTTGGACTCGGCAATCCACTCCAGCAGCTTCAGACCGCGAGTTAAAGACTGAACCTGCCCGGTTACGGGTGCAGTGGTAGCGGCAGGTTTTCTCCCGCGTTTCGCGGGAACAGGGGCAACCATGGCAGACTCCTTTTTCTGTATCGTGGAAATCATTTTCGTTTTATTCAATTATAATGCAAGAGTTCCTGAACTGATCGGATGAGTGACATCACAGGATGCCCGATGGCGCTGCGCTTATCAGGCCTACGCTTTGGGAGCTGCCAAAGTAATTTGTAGGCTGGATAAGGCGCTTGCGCCGCCATCCGGCAAAGCGACAGAAGTGGGTGGCAAGCTGAACATGTCTCATGTTGCCCGTTGTTCTCTTTTCCGCCAGCACGCTTTGTGCCAGTATGGCTCGTTACGTGGAGCGTTGTCGGGAGCGAGTGTGAGCAGCAAAGTTGAACAACTGCGTGCGCAGTTAAATGAACGTATTCTGGTGCTGGACGGCGGTATGGGCACCATGATCCAGAGCTATCGTCTACATGAAGAAGATTTCCGCGGGGAGCGCTTTGCCGACTGGCCCTGCGACCTGAAAGGCAACAATGACCTGCTGGTACTCAGCAAGCCGGAGGTGATCGCCGCTATCCACAACGCCTACTTTGAGGCTGGCGCGGATATCATCGAAACCAACACCTTTAACTCGACAACCATTGCGATGGCGGATTACCGGATGGAATCCCTGTCGGCGGAAATTAACTATGCGGCGGCCAAACTGGCGCGTGCCTGCGCCGATGAATGGACGGCGCGAACACCAGAAAAACCACGCTTTGTTGCGGGCGTGCTTGGTCCAACTAACCGCACGGCCTCCATTTCGCCGGACGTCAACGACCCGGCGTTTCGTAATATCACCTTCGATCAGCTGGTGGCGGCCTACCGTGAATCCACCAAAGCGCTGGTGGAAGGCGGGGCGGATCTGATCCTGATTGAAACCGTCTTCGACACCCTCAACGCCAAAGCGGCGGTGTTTGCGGTGAAAGAAGAGTTTGAAGCGCTGGGCGTTGATCTGCCGATCATGATTTCCGGCACCATCACCGACGCCTCTGGCCGTACGCTTTCCGGCCAGACTACCGAAGCCTTTTATAACTCGCTGCGCCACGCCGAGGCGCTCACTTTTGGCCTTAACTGCGCGCTTGGGCCTGATGAGCTGCGCCAGTACGTCCAGGAACTGTCGCGGATTGCCGAATGCTACGTCACCGCGCACCCGAACGCCGGCCTGCCGAACGCTTTCGGCGAGTACGACCTCGACGCCGACACCATGGCGAAACAGATTCGCGAATGGGCGGAAGCGGGCTTCCTGAATATCGTTGGCGGCTGCTGTGGCACTACGCCGGAGCATATCGCCGCCATGAGCCGCGCCGTTGCCGGTTTGCTGCCGCGCCAGCTGCCGGATATCCCCGTCGCCTGCCGCCTTTCCGGCCTGGAGCCGCTGAACATTGGCGACGATAGCCTGTTTGTCAACGTCGGCGAGCGTACTAACGTCACCGGCTCGGCCAAATTTAAACGGCTGATCAAAGAAGAGAAATACAGCGAAGCGCTGGATGTCGCCCGTCAGCAGGTAGAAAGCGGCGCGCAGATTATTGATATCAATATGGATGAGGGGATGCTCGACGCCGAAGCGGCGATGGTGCGTTTCCTCAGCCTGATTGCCGGTGAGCCGGATATTGCCCGTGTACCAATCATGATCGACTCCTCCAAATGGGAGGTTATCGAAAAAGGGCTGAAGTGCATTCAGGGTAAAGGCATCGTCAACTCTATTTCGATGAAAGAGGGCGTGGAAGCCTTTATTCATCATGCGAAGCTTCTGCGTCGCTACGGCGCGGCAGTGGTGGTGATGGCCTTTGATGAGCAGGGGCAGGCCGATACCCGCGCGCGTAAAATCGAAATTTGCCGCCGAGCCTACAAAATTCTCACCGAAGAGGTGGGTTTCCCGCCGGAAGACATCATCTTCGACCCGAATATCTTCGCCGTGGCGACCGGTATTGAAGAGCACAACAACTACGCGCAGGACTTTATCGGCGCTTGCGAAGACATCAAACGCGAGCTGCCGCACGCGCTGATCTCCGGCGGCGTGTCTAACGTGTCCTTCTCGTTCCGCGGCAACGACCCGGTACGTGAGGCTATCCACGCGGTATTCCTCTACTACGCCATCCGCAACGGCATGGACATGGGCATCGTCAACGCCGGACAGCTGGCTATCTACGACGACCTGCCCGCCGAGCTGCGCGATGCGGTTGAAGATGTCATTCTTAACCGTCGCGATGACGGCACCGAGCGTTTGCTGGATTTGGCGGAGAAATACCGCGGCAGCAAAACCGACGAAGCTGCCAGTGCCCAGCAGGCGGAATGGCGTAGCTGGGACGTGAAAAAGCGTCTCGAATACTCGCTGGTGAAAGGCATTACCGAATTTATCGAACAGGATACCGAAGAAGCCCGCCAGCAGGCCGCCCGCCCGATTGAGGTGATCGAAGGCCCGCTGATGGACGGCATGAACGTGGTCGGCGACCTGTTCGGCGAAGGGAAAATGTTCCTGCCGCAGGTGGTGAAATCCGCTCGCGTGATGAAACAAGCGGTGGCCTACCTGGAGCCGTTTATTGAAGCCAGCAAAGAAAAAGGCTCCAGCAACGGCAAGATGGTGATTGCCACCGTGAAGGGCGATGTGCACGACATTGGCAAGAACATTGTTGGCGTGGTGCTGCAATGCAACAACTACGAAATCGTCGATCTTGGCGTGATGGTGCCAGCGGAGAAAATCCTCAGAACGGCGCGTGAAGTGAATGCCGATCTGATCGGTCTTTCCGGGCTGATTACCCCGTCGCTGGACGAAATGGTCAACGTGGCGAAAGAGATGGAGCGTCAGGGCTTTACTATCCCGCTACTGATCGGCGGCGCAACCACTTCGAAAGCGCATACGGCGGTGAAAATCGAGCAGAACTACAGCGGTCCGACGGTCTACGTGCAGAATGCTTCGCGTACCGTGGGCGTGGTGGCGGCGCTACTCTCCGACAACCAGCGCGATGACTTTGTCGCCCGTACCCGCAAAGAGTACGAAACCGTGCGTATTCAGCACGCCCGCAAAAAACCGCGTACGCCGCCGGTCACGCTGGAAGCGGCGCGCGATAATGATCTGGCATTCGATTGGGAACGCTACACCCCGCCGGTAGCCCACCGTCTGGGCGTGCAGGAGGTGGAAGCCAGCATCGAAACTCTGCGCAACTACATCGACTGGACGCCGTTCTTTATGACCTGGTCGCTGGCCGGCAAATACCCGCGCATTCTGGAAGATGAGGTGGTGGGCGTTGAGGCGCAGCGTCTGTTTAAAGACGCCAATGATATGCTGGATAAACTGAGCGCCGAGAAACTGTTGAATCCGCGTGGCGTGGTGGGCCTGTTCCCGGCGAACCGTGTGGGTGACGACATCGAAATCTATCGCGACGAAACCCGTACTCATGTTCTGACGGTCAGCCACCACCTGCGCCAGCAGACCGAGAAAGTTGGTTTTGCTAACTACTGTCTGGCGGATTTTGTCGCGCCGAAACTGTCCGGAAAAGCGGACTACATCGGCGCGTTTGCAGTCACCGGCGGTCTTGAAGAAGACGCTCTGGCTGATGCTTACGAAGCGCAACACGACGACTATAACAAGATCATGGTGAAAGCGATTGCCGACCGTCTGGCGGAAGCGTTTGCCGAGTACCTGCATGAGCGTGTACGTAAGGTTTACTGGGGATATGCGCCGAACGAGAGCCTGAGTAACGACGAATTAATCCGCGAAAACTACCAGGGGATTCGCCCGGCGCCGGGTTATCCTGCCTGCCCGGAACATACCGAAAAAGGCACTATCTGGCAGCTACTGGATGTCGAAAAACACACCGGGATGAAGCTCACCGAATCTTTCGCCATGTGGCCTGGCGCGTCGGTCTCCGGCTGGTACTTCAGCCATCCTGAGAGCAAATACTTCGCGGTAGCGCAGATCCAGCGCGATCAGGTGACAGATTATGCTTTCCGTAAAGGAATGAGCATTGAGGATGTTGAGCGGTGGCTGGCGCCGAACCTGGGTTACGATGCGGACTGATTCATAAAATCGTCACTTTTCCTTACAACATACAAGGCACTCATTGGGTGCCTTGTCTCTTTCTTACAATTAAACCCTTATACTGAAGGAAGGCTCTACGCTGAATTTGCCGGATGGCGGCGTAAACGCCTTATTCAGCATACCGTATTACGTATGGTAAGCCCGGTGGCGTGCAACGCCAGCAGGCCTTAACGCTGTGCGCCATCAGGCAATTTATCGCAAGTGAGCTTCAGGAAAACGTATAACGATAAGGAGAACCTGACGCCGTGTTAACTTTGCTCCATCTACTTTCTGCCGTTGCGCTGTTGGTATGGGGAACACATATCGTTCGTACTGGCGTAATGCGCGTGTTTGGCGCGCGTCTACGCACTGTCCTCAGCCGCAGCGTGGAAAAGAAACCGCTCGCCTTTTGTGCGGGTATCGGTGTTACCGCGCTGGTACAAAGCAGTAACGCCACCACTTTATTGGTAACGTCGTTTGTCGCCCAGGATCTTGTCGCCCTGACGCCAGCTCTGGTGATTGTGCTGGGCGCCGACGTGGGGACCGCGCTAATGGCGCGTATCCTGACCTTCGATCTCTCGTGGCTGTCGCCGCTGCTGATTTTTATCGGCGTGATTTTCTTTTTGGGACGTAAGCAGTCCCGCGCCGGGCAGCTGGGTCGCGTCGGTATCGGGCTTGGCCTGATTCTACTGGCGCTGGAGCTGATTGTGCAGGCGGTGACGCCGATCACTCAGGCTAATGGCGTGCAGGTCATTTTCGCGTCGCTGACGGGCGACATTATGCTGGATGCGCTGATTGGCGCGATGTTCGCTATTATCAGTTATTCCAGCCTGGCGGCGGTGTTGCTGACGGCGACCCTGACGGCGGCGGGGATTATATCGTTCCCGGTGGCGTTGTGCCTGGTCATCGGCGCCAATCTGGGATCGGGGCTGCTGGCGATGCTCAATAACAGCGCCGCCAATGCTGCCGCGCGTCGCGTAGCGCTCGGCAGCCTATTGTTCAAATTGATCGGCAGCCTGGTCATCCTGCCGTTTGTCCATCCGCTGGCGAATCTGATGGATGAGCTATCGCTACCGAAATCAGAGCTGGTGATCTATTTCCACGTTTTCTATAACCTGGTGCGCTGCCTGGCGATGGTGCCATTTGCCGAGCTGATGGCGCGTTTTTGTAAACGAATTATTCGTGATGAGCCTGAACTGGATACCCATCTGAAGCCGAAACATCTGGATGTCAGCGCGCTGGATACGCCAACGCTGGCGCTGGCTAATGCTGCCCGCGAGGTGTTGCGCATTGGCGATGCGATGGAACAGATGATGGAAGGGCTAAAAAAGGTCATGCACGGCGAACCGCGTGAAGAGAAAGCGCTGCGCAAGCTGGCGGATGACGTTAACGTGCTCTACACCGCGATTAAGCTTTATCTGGCGCGAATGCCAAAAGACGAGCTGGCGGCGGAGGAGTCCCGCCGGTGGGCGGAGATTATTGAGATGGCCCTGAACCTCGAACAGGCGTCGGATATTATCGAGCGAATGGGCAGCGAGATTGCCGACAAGTCGCTGGCGGCGCGTCGGGCATTTTCAGAAGAAGGATTGAAAGAGCTGGATGCGCTTTACGATCAACTGCTCAGTAATCTGCAACTGGCGATGTCGGTCTTTTTCTCCGGCGATGTCACCAGCGCCCGTCGGTTGCGCCGCAGTAAACATCGCTTCCGTATACTTAATCGCCGATACTCACATGCGCATGTCGACCGCCTGCACCAGCAGAACGTGCAAAGCATTGAAACCAGCTCGCTCCATTTAGGGCTGCTGGGCGATATGAAGCGTCTTAACTCACTGTTCTGTTCGGTCGCCTATAGCGTACTGGAACAGCCGGATCAGGACGAGGAACGGGGCGAGTATTAAGTGAAATGCCGGATGGCGGGGCCTACGGAGAACATGCGCGTAGGCCCGCCATTCGGCATTCAATGTGGCCTGGGATTAAAAGCGATGACCCGCTTCCAGCGCCACGGCCTCTTCGCCCGCTTTAAACACCCAGGTAGTATTCGGGCCGCCGAGAACTGCCTGGCCGTTGCTCACCTGAATCCAGTTACCTTCCGGCAAACCAATCACTGTCAGTTCCGGCGCGACCACCAGTAGTTCGCGAATACGCTGCTCGCGGGTCTCGCCCTTATGACCTTCCGGCAAGGCGTTAGTGAAGTGAGGATTAATTTGCAGCGGGAACAGATCCAGCGCGTCGAAACCGTTTGGATCGACGATCGGCATATCGTTGGTCGTGCGGATAGTCGGGCAGGCAAGGTTGGCACCCGCGCTCCAGCCGATATACAGCGCGCCGCGTTTTACCCTGTCCGCTATCGGCGCCAGCAGCCCGCGTTCACGCGATTCTTTCAGTAGCTGGAAGGTATTTCCGCCGCCGACAATAATGATTTCCGCTTTCTCAATCGCCGCAAGCGGATCGGCGACACGATGAATCCCTGTGACGTTTATCCCTAATGGCGCAAGCACCTCTGCGGTTTTATCCGTGTACTCGTCCCATGTTTGCGTGACGCCGGCAAACGGAATAAACACGGCTGAGCGTCGACCGTTCAATTGATTCGCTATCAGCGGCAGAGCGTGTTCCAGCCAGGCTTTACCCGGCAGCGTCGAGTTACTTAATAAAAGCAGTTCCATTACTTCTCCACCTCATCAGGAAATGTCAAAACGTAATAATGCTACCATTATCCATTTAATGTCTTACTGATATGGCTCATGATGTTATGCGTGCCACAGGCAAAGCGCGGTCGCTAAAAGTGACGACAGGCCAGATCTGCCATCTGGTATAGCCTGAAAAATTACAGGTATAATCCGCAAAATTATTTAACACGTTTAGAGACGAAAATGGCAAAACTGACCTTACAAGAGCAACTGCTACAAGCGGGATTAGTGACCAGCAAAAAAATGGCCAAAGTCCAACGCACGGCTAAAAAATCACGCGTTCAGGCTCGTGAGGCCAGAGAGGCGGTGGAAGAAAATAAAAAGGCGCAACTTGAGCGTGATAAACAACTCAGTGAACAGCAAAAACAAGCGGTTTTAGCGAAAGAGTTTAAAGCTCAGGTTAAGCAACTTATTGAAATGAATAGAATCAATGTATCTAAAGGCGATATTGGTTTTAACTTCACCGATAATAACGTCATCAAAAAAATAGACGTGGATAAGCTCACCCAGACGCAACTGATTAATGGGCGTCTCGCGATTGCGCGTTTGGTTATCAATAACAGCGGTGAATGTGAATATGCGATTATTCCCGCGAGCGTCGCCGATAAAATCGCACAACGAGATGCGGACAGTATTGTCGTAAACAGTGCGCTGAGTCAGGAAGAGCAGGACGAAGATGATCCGTATGCCGATTTTAAAGTTCCTGACGATTTGATGTGGTAAGTCACATTACCGACGTTTATGTAGAAAAATTTCTCAGAGAGTAAATATGCTGACCGACACATCTACCCGACTTAATAAATATATCAGTGAAAGCGGCATCTGTTCGCGTCGCGAGGCGGACCGTTTTATCGAACAGGGCAATGTCTTTATCAACGGCAAACGCGCCGCCATTGGCGATCAGGTAGTCGCCGGGGATGTTGTTAAAGTAAATGGTCGGTTGATTGAGCCGCGAGAAGCGGATGATTTAGTGCTGATTGCGCTGAATAAACCGGTTGGCATTGTCAGTACCACTGAAGACGGCGAACGCGACAATATTGTCGATTTTGTGAACCACAGCAAACGTATCTTCCCGATTGGTCGTCTTGATAAAGACTCACAGGGGCTGATATTTCTGACTAACCACGGCGATCTGGTCAATAAGATTCTGCGTGCCGGTAACGATCACGAAAAAGAGTATCTGGTGACGGTGGATAAACCGATTACCGACGAGTTTATTCGCGGTATGGGCGCTGGCGTGCCGATTCTGGGTACCGTCACCAAAAAATGTAAGGTGAAAAAAGAGGCGCCGTTTGTCTTTCGCATCACCCTGGTGCAGGGATTAAACCGTCAGATCCGTCGTATGTGTGAATACTTTGGTTATGAAGTGACGAAACTGGAGCGTACGCGCATTATGAACGTCAGCCTGAGCGGGATTCCGCTGGGCGAGTGGCGCGATCTGACGGACGATGAGCTGATCGATCTGTTTAAATTGATTGAGCGTTCCTCTTCCGAAGCCAAACCAAAGGCCAAAGCGAAGCCGAAGACCACGGGTATTAAGCGACCGGTCGTTGCGATCGAAAAAAGCAATGAGAAAGCGCGCCCGACATCAAGCGGTAAGCGCTTTACCTCGCCGGGACGAAAGAAGAAAGGACGTTAACGTCTGCCGCGCGTCGGCGTATTCGCCGACCAGGAGAATGACGCTTCCGTATCGGGTTTATACGCCTGCTTTTTCTTCAACTGGCGGGCTTTTTTCGCTTCAGCCTCACGCAGCGCCATCAGCTTATCGATGTACTCCTTTTTTACGCTGTTGGTCTCAGAATTGGTCAGCGGACGCCCGTGCGCAATACGGGCGCGGTCCAGCAACGTTTTCAGTTCGCGCTGTTCGCGCTCGGTCATCTCTTTTTGGGTAATGCGGGGGAGTGCCATACGGGTGCCCTCAGGTAGCCGATGCATTTAGAGCCTATCCCATTAGGGCTATTTTACTTGCCATTTTAGACCTGGGCAGTGCTCAAAATCCTCACGTACTACGTGTACGCTCCGGTTTTTGCGCGCTGTCCGTGTCCAAACTGGCTGCGCCAATAACGCCTGGTGGGATAGGCTCTTAGTCTACGGCAATACGCAACGGGCGGATAGCGCTCAGTCAGCAATCCGCAGCTTTCCGGCGAAATCCTGTGGCGTATAACCCGTTGACGTAAATCCTTTATCCGTGATGATGTTATCGATTTCTTTTACGCTTGCGATGCACATCACACCGTCCTGACCAAATTTGGTATGGTCGGCGAGAATCACTGATTTTTTGCTCATCGCAATCATGGCTTTGGCAACGTAGGCTTCTTCAAAGCTCTTCACCAACACGCCATGCTGGGGAGAAATGCCGCCAGCGCCAATAAAACAGATATCCGCGTGAATTGCGTTAATCTGCTGACACACCGAGACGCCGAGGTTGGCGCGAAAATGGTAATCATATTCGCCGCCTAATACATACACGCGGGCCTGCAGGTTATGCTCTTTAATTTTATCGGCAATCAGGGCTGAATTGGTAATCACGGAAAAAGCGAGAGGCGGTAATTGCTCGGCCAGAATAAGGTTAGTTGTACAGGAGTCAATAAACAATGTATCCCGTTCACTGACCATTTCGGCGGCAAGTTTGCCAATCGCTATTTTCTCTTCGCGATGAGCCTCTATTCTTGCGCTAAACGCATCTTCCTGGACAACTTGCTTTTTGACTGCGCCCCCATGAATCTTAGTGATTTTGCCTTCAGATTCCAGTAAGGAGAGATCGCGACGAATGGTTTCTGAGGTGACGTTGAGCATTTCCGATAATTTAATAACGGTGACTTCACCGAATTTGTTTAATTCATCAAGAATATGTTTTCGTCTTTTAATTGGATTCATTATCTTTCGCCGCCGTCAACCTTTGGCGCATGGTAACTGGATGCGTCAGGCAACGCAACCACTCCAACGCATGGACGATACCCTCCTCATCATTCGTGGCAGTCACATAGTCGGCCTGCCGCTTTACTGCATCCGGCGCGTTGCCCATTGCGATGCTGATTCCGGCAGCGGCAAACATGCTGACATCATTCTGCTGATCGCCAATCGCGACCACCTTGTCAGAAGATATATTTAAATAATGAATTAATTGTTCTATTATGCACCCTTTATTTACATCGGATCTTTGAATATCAATATAATTTTCTCCCGTGACAACCGCATAATATCCACAAGGCAGGTGATTATTCACTTCTGTACACAGAGTATCTATCTCCGAAGATGCGGCAACAAGTGTAATTTTATATATATTGCGACGATTAAAGATATTTTCTGCAGTTTCAGTTATAAGCGGTAACCCAAATAAGCGGGCTTCATATGTTGTCCAGGGCGCAATTAGTCTATCGTCACGATGGTGAATTGCTTCGGCGCTAAAAAAGTGGTGGTGGTAGCGGGAAAGAGAAATATGCTGGTCAATATTCCATAGATCTGTGACGGTCAGCGGGGCAGCATGAATAATGCGCGGCCCCGCCATCTCCAGCAGGTGTCCGCAGTTAAAACCGGCGCACCAGTTAAACAACGTATCAACCTGTTGTTGGCGTAGCAGGCGTACCATTGAGGAGACCGGTCTGGCGGAACATGCCGCCAGCAGACCACCGTCCTGGCGGAACGCAATCAGCGCCTGACGCGTGCGCGGGCTGATTGTTTTCTGCGAGGTGAGTAATGTTCCATCCAGATCGGTGATCAACAACATCTCTCGTTCCCTGATATCAATGAACAATAAACGGCGTAACGGCTTCTTTGGCGGCGTTGCACACCATGTTGTCGATAGCCGTACCGACCACCAGAATATTGACCCCGGTATCTTTAAACGCTTTCGCGTTGGCGAGGTTAATCCCGCCTTCCGCCAGCGTCGGAACATCCACCGCGCCGACCAACGCCCGCAGGCGATCTTTAATCATCTGCGGGATATCGCCTGCCGCTACGCCTTCATAGCTCATGCCTGTCATCAGACCAATCATATCCACGCCGATATCCTGCATCCGCTTCGCCACGCTGGCGACCTCTTCCGGCGTGCGTGCAGGAATACCGAAAGTATGCAGATCGTCAGGATGGCCAATGTAGGCATCGACGGTCAGACCATATTGATGGGCGAGATTAACGATGTCCTGCAGATCGTCCCAGTCGGATTTATGCGTATGTAAACCGTCGGCTCCAGCGCGGGCAATCTCCAGAATTTCCGTTTCGCTGAGCGGCACCGGTAAGGTTTCGGTAAAACCGCCGGCGATACCAACGGTGATAAAAATATCGTCCGGGACCACATTACGAACACCGTGTACGGCCTCAGCCATCTGGCTATTGGTGATTTCGTGACGAATCTGCTCCGCCGCGTGCATGTTGCTCACGCCTTTGTGTCCACGCGCCAGCGCCAACGCAGGGTGGTTCGGCTCCAGCAGCTTAACGCCAGCCTCACACACGGCTTTCGCCAGGCGCGCATCGTCGCCGGTTATTCCTGTGCTGAGGATGGTTTGCCCACCGTGAAGTGTGATGGCTTCTTTCACTTTCTGTAACGCTTTGGCGCGTTTTTTATTCATATCGCCTTTAAACATGGTGTACCTCTGGTGTTGGTGCATTAATTAACGGCTGTCGTTGTTGATTCGCTCTGTACGACAGGTTTGAAACGGTTAGCAATAATGGTGGTAAGGCAGGTCATCGCCATTGTGGCAATCATTACGATGGCCATCTGGAGCGCATTGCTGGATAAGAACGGTGAGGCGAAAGCCGGAACATAGGCCACGCCTTTGACGTTAAAAAAGCCCAGCATCATGCCGCCCATTCCGGCCCAAAAAATGGCGGAGCCAAAAACAATTTTGTTGGCGAACATGAAGGGATAGGCGGATTCAACAAAGGTGCCAAAGCCCAGGTTAATGAGCAGGCCCGGCGTAGCAACGGCAGCTTCGCTTTTTTCACGCGGGGCGATCACATTGGCAAGGTTAATACCTGCGGCCACCATCACCAGACCGACCATATCGACCGCGCCGAGGAAGCTGACGCCGGATTTTTCCATCTCCAGCAGCACCAACGGCAGGATCACCGCGTGATAGACGCCGCCGAGAATGGCAGGCCAGATAACCAGACCAGCCAGCAGCCCGGCAAGAATTGGGCTGAATGCCAGCGTGCTTTCGATAGCCAGTTTGATGTAATTACCCGCAGATAGCGCCAGCGGACTCAGCAGATAGTGCATGATTAACCCAGCGGCAAGGCCCGATATCCCACCGGCGACGATGTTGACGGTAGTCATTGGGAAGCGCCAGTTCAGGCACAGCTCGAACAGCCAACGGACGAAAATCCCCGCCATTACACCGCCGATAATGCCGCCGATAAGACCGCCCTCTACGGAAAGCACGCCAGCGACGACTCCGGCCACAATTGAAACTTCATCCAGTTCGGAAATCTGTTTTGCCGCCAGTACCGCGACTAACACCGGCAGACCTTTTAGTAATATTTCAAAGATATCGTTAAGTTTTTCCAGTCCTGGTATGTGGCTCAGGGCGAGTACAATCGCCATGGCGATAAAGCCTGGTAGCGCAGGGATCATGATGCTACGAATGTTAAAACGTTTGAGCAGGCTTTTTCCGGAACCGCTCTGCGAGGGCGAAGCGCTACCCAACTGTGGTTTGTACTTGATACCCCAATGTTTACACAGTGACGCCACGAAGGAGACGGCGCGGGTACGGCTGGTGGTGCCGGTTGTTCCGGAGGTCGCGACCACATTCGCCCCCTTTGCCGCCACCAGCGCCATGGAGGTTCCCCCGGTGCCGACAATCGGTGTTTTCATCTCAACGGCGGCGGCAAAAACGGCCTGGTTCGCCTTTACCGGATCGGCGCTCATTACCACGATCCCATCGATCTCACCGCAGCGGATCATCTCAGCGATTTGGCGATCGCTTTCTACTACCGAGGTGTTTACCTCCGAAAGTTTGCCCTGAAATATGCGCTGTGGTTTTTGTTGGTTTTCTGTGGTTAATGCATAAACCGATGCCGGGGTATCCGGTTTGGCGACGTCCATCGAGGCTTCTGCCGCGATAAACTGTACGGCGGCCACATTTACGCCCGCAGCCTCACACTGCTGATAAATCTCCTGGAGTAACTTCTCTGGCTCGGCGCCACCCAGGTTGTAGAGGTTGCCTCCACTGCTTCCAATAATCGCAATTTTTTTCATAGCGGCCTCAAATAGGGTAAGGGGGTTATCTGTGTTGTAGTGCAATCATAATTCCAACTAAAACAAAATAAAGCAACAATGGAAAAGTGGGCTTATACCAAAAGATATCAATTTTTAAATGTAACTCATTAAAATATAATGATTAATTTATGTTTTTGCTTTGTGTTGTTTTGTGTGGTTTTGTGACGAGGTTCAAAATGGGGAGTGCATAAATAGGGGAAAGTTGCCCATGTTGATGGGACGAGTAGGGTATTGCGGATTCCTGAGCAGTATTCCGCCGGCAGCGCCTGGCGCGGGAACCGCCGGATGACGCGCTTGCGTCGCCATCCGGCAACGTATTGCGCTGATAGCGCTCACCTGCTGTCGTGCCAGGGCGATTTATTCAAATAAGTTCTGATGCAGCTTTTGCACCACTTTCTCGGCATCGTCTCCCGGCACGAGGAAGCACAGATTGTGGCTGGAGGCGCCGTAACAAATCATGCGAATGTTGAACGGTTCCAGGACGCCAAACACTTCTTTACCAACACCGCAGGCTTTTGACAGGTTGTTGCCAATCAGCGCGACCAGCGCCAGTCCTTCTTCGACTTCGACCCGACACAGCGCGGAAAGCTCCATCAATAAGGATTGGGTCAGTAACGTATCGCCCGTGGAGGTGGAGCCGGTAGTATCCAGCGTCAGCGCAACGCTCACCTCCGAAGTGGTAATCAGATCTACCGAAATATTATGCCGCGCCAGAATGCCGAACACCTCTGCCAGGAAACCTCGTGAATGCAGCATATTCAGGCTGTGCAGCGTCAATAGCGTTTGATTGCGGCGCAGCGCCAGCGCGCGGAACAGCGGCGGGTTTTGGGTTTTATTGCACACCAGCGTACCGCCCGCTTGCGGATCTTTACTGGATCCAACGAAGACCGGGATATCGCTACGCACGGCCGGGAGTAAGGTGGCTGGATGCAGTACTTTTGCGCCGAAGGTTGCCATCTCCGCCGCTTCTTCAAAGTCGATTTCATCAATTCGCTGCGCGACGGGCACTACGCGCGGGTCGGTGGTGTAAATACCGGGCACATCTGTCCAGATATCAACCCGCGCGGCGTGGAGCGCTTCAGCCAGCAACGCTGCCGTATAGTCGCTGCCGCCGCGGCCTAATGTCGTGGTGCGGCCTTTGCTTTCACTGCCGATAAAGCCCTGAGTAATGACCAACGTTTCGTTCAGGCGCGGGAGCAACTGCTGCGCGGCCAGTTCCGCAAGCGCTGCGACGTCCGGTTCCGCACGACCAAAGCGATCGCTGGTACGCATCACTTTGCGCACGTCGAACCAGTGGGCCTGTACGTCGCGTTCACGCAGGATCTCAACAAATAGCAGGGTAGACATCAGCTCGCCGTGGCTGACCAGTTCATCGGTCAGGGCTGCCGATGTCGCCAGCGATGCCGCCTCCGCCAGAATAGTAATGTTTTCCAGCAGGCGTTCAATCTCTTCGCGAATGACATTCGGATGACGCAGACGATCAAGGATATCGAACTGGATTTTACGGATGGCGTCGAGCGTAGCGAAACGTTCGCCAGGCTCCATCCCTTCGGCCAGCGCCACCAGCAGATTAGTGATGCCGGCAGACGCGGAAAGCACGACTAAACGAACATTGGCGTCGGAAAGTACGATATCCGCGCTACGGTTCATGGCGTCAAAATCAGCGACGCTGGTACCGCCAAATTTGGAAACAACGATCTCTGTCATATCAACCTCGTGTCAGGAAATGAAAAACGCGACCATGGCACAAGGGCAGAACAGAAACCGGTGCAGGCGCAAATGCAAGTAACGTATTTATAAATAAAAGTTGTGGCCTGGACTGTCAACGTTGGGATTATGCGGATTTTTTATGCTGAGTTTAGGCTCAGTAACAGCGCTTATAACCCCGATACCCGTTTGTAGGAATGTTGGCTTATCTATGCGCCCGGCGACTCACCCATTTGCCGCCTTTCTGCACCTCGAATTATTTAGGGTATATACTTTTTATCCTCATTCGACAGTGCCTGGGGCAACGGCACTAAAACAATCACACTTTTCTGTGACTGGCGTTACAATCGATCCCAGTCACAATTCTCAAATCAGAAGAGTATTGCTAATGAAAAACATCAATCCAACGCAGACTTCTGCCTGGCAGGCGCTCCAGAAACACTACGATGAAATGAAAGACGTTACGATCGCTGAGCTTTTCGCGAACGATAGCGACCGTTTCGCTAAATTTTCCGCGACGTTTGACGATCTGATGCTGGTGGATTTCTCCAAAAACCGCATCACCGAAGAGACGCTGGCAAAATTACAGGATCTGGCGAAAGAGACCGATCTGGCCGGCGCGATTAAATCCATGTTCTCCGGCGAGAAGATCAACCGCACCGAAGACCGCGCCGTGCTGCACGTGGCGCTGCGTAACCGTAGCAATACGCCGATCATTGTGGACGGCAAAGATGTGATGCCGGAAGTGAACGCCGTGCTTGAGAAGATGAAAACTTTCTCGCAAGCGATTATCTCCGGTCAGTGGAAAGGCTACACCGGTAAGGCCATCACCGACGTGGTGAACATCGGTATCGGTGGTTCCGACCTCGGCCCGTTCATGGTGACCGAAGCGCTGCGTCCGTATAAAAATCATCTGACTATGCACTTCGTCTCTAACGTTGATGGTACCCACATCGCTGAAGTGCTGAAAAAAGTGAACCCGGAAACGACTCTGTTCCTGGTGGCGTCGAAAACCTTCACCACGCAGGAAACCATGACCAACGCCCACAGCGCGCGCGACTGGTTCCTGAAAACTGCAGGCGATGAAAAACACGTGGCGAAACACTTTGCTGCGCTCTCCACCAACGCCAAAGCGGTCGGCGAATTTGGTATCGACACGGCCAATATGTTCGAGTTCTGGGACTGGGTCGGCGGTCGTTACTCGCTGTGGTCTGCCATCGGGCTATCCATTATTCTGTCCGTCGGTTTCGACAACTTTGTCGAGCTGCTTTCCGGCGCACACGCGATGGACAAGCATTTCTCCACCACTCCGGCGGAGAAAAACCTACCCGTTCTGCTGGCGTTGATTGGCATCTGGTACAACAATTTCTTCGGCGCGGAAACCGAAGCCATTCTGCCGTACGACCAGTATATGCACCGTTTCGCCGCCTACTTCCAGCAGGGCAACATGGAATCCAACGGTAAATACGTTGACCGTAACGGCAACGCCGTGGATTACCAGACAGGCCCAATTATCTGGGGCGAACCAGGCACCAACGGTCAGCACGCGTTTTATCAATTGATTCACCAGGGTACTAAAATGGTGCCGTGTGACTTTATCGCCCCGGCTATCACCCATAACCCGCTATCCGATCATCATCAGAAGCTGCTGTCTAACTTCTTCGCGCAGACCGAAGCGCTGGCGTTTGGTAAATCCCGCGAGGTGGTTGAGCAGGAATATCGCGATCAGGGTAAAGATCCGGCGCAGCTTGAACACGTTGTGCCATTCAAAGTGTTTGAAGGCAACCGCCCGACCAACTCTATCCTGCTGCGTGAAATTACGCCGTTCAGCCTGGGTGCGCTGATTGCGTTGTATGAGCATAAAATCTTTACGCAGGGCGTCATCCTGAACATCTTTACTTTCGACCAGTGGGGCGTTGAGTTGGGTAAACAGTTAGCTAACCGTATTCTGCCGGAGCTGGGCGATGATAAAGCTATTTCGTCCCATGATAGCTCTACCAACGGTCTGATTAACCGTTATAAAGCCTGGCGCGCCTGATGGCGCTGCGCTTATCCGGTCTACGTAATGCATAGCGTCTGTAGGCCGGATAAGGCGTTTCGCCGCCATCCGGCAAAAAGAGAATAAGATAATAAAAAGGCCGATATTCACATCGGCTTTTTTTATAAGATAATTCCGCTTGTCCGTCTTTATCCCCACAATTTTATATTGAGCTTAATCCTAAAATAAGCAATAACCAGAAAATCACTCTGCGTTATTTTCAGATTATACGGATGACGATGTCTTTTGGTTTAATTTTAACTTATTGATTTTATTTGTTTGTTAATTAAATGATGTAGGCGTTACTTCTTTAAAGTTTAATTATCCTAAAACCTCGCTGTTATTTCTCTCGGACATAATCCGCCTGCTTTGGTTGTGTATACTCGGTAGCGCCCGAAATTCTTTTGGGTAAATCTCCATTCATTCAATGAAGGGAAATTATGATGAAAAAAGTACTGTATGGCATTTTTGCCATAACCGCGCTTGCGGCGACATCTGTCTCGGCAGCCCCCGTTCAGGTGGGTGAAGCGGCAGGGTCGGCAGCGACGTCGGTATCGGCGGGAAGCTCCTCCGCTACCAGCGTTAGCACCGTAAGTTCGGCGGTGGGCGTCGCGTTAGCGGCAACCGGCGGCGGCGATGGTTCCAATACCGGAACCACGACCACCACGACCACCAGTACCCAGTAGTATCGGTACGTTTAACCATAACCACACTCCGGTGTGGTTATTTTGCCCCTCTGGAGAAGCGTCGTGAAGCGACTCGCACTTATCCTGATTTGCCTGCTATTACAGGCGTGTTCGGCCACTACTAAAGGCCTGGGCGATTCACTGTGGGACAGTTTGTTCGGTACGCCAGGCGTACAGCTAACGGATGACGATATTCAAAACATGCCGTATGCCAGCCAGTACATGCAGCTTAACGGCGGTCCTCAGCTGTTTGTGGTGCTCGCTTTCTCGGAAAACGGGCAGCAGAAATGGGTGACGCAGGATGGCGCGACGATCGTGACGCAGCATGGCCGTCTGGTCAAAACGCTGCTTAGCGGCGACAACCTGATCGATGTGAATAATCTGGCGGCCGACCCGCTGGCGAAACCAGGACAGATTATCGATGGTGCGACCTGGACTCGCACCCTGGGCTGGACCGAACATCGCCAGGTGCGTTACGCCACCGCCCGTTCCGTTTTTACATGGCGAGGGACCGATAGCGTTAGCGTCGGCAGTGAAGAGACCGCCGTGCGGGTGCTGGATGAAGAAGTGACGACCGATCAAACGCGTTGGTGTAATCGCTACTGGGTTGATAGCGAAGGCCAAATTCGCCAGACGGAACAGTATCTGGGCGCGAATTACTTTCCGGTGAAAACCACGCTGATTAAGGCGGCAAAATCATGATGAAAAGGACGATAAGCGCGCTGGCGCTGGTCTTTATCGCGTCATCCGTCTTTGCCAGCGGCACTGTTACCGTTTTTACCCAGGGTAATAGCGAGCCTAAAACGCTGACAGACGCTGAGCGTCTGCTCGATTTAGTCGGACAGCCGCGCCTGGCAACGAGCTGGTGGCCTGCGGCGGTGATAGGCGAAGAACAGGCGACCGTGACGGCGCGTCAGCAGCAACAGGAACTTCTCGGGCGACTGGCGGCGCTCAGCGCTGAGGAAGATGGCGATGCGGCGGCGGCGATAAACACACTGCGCCGACAGATTCAGGCGCTGAAGGTGACGGGCAGACAATTCGTGAATCTTGATCCTGACGTGGTGCGGGTGAGCGAACGAGGTAACCCGCCGCTGCAAGGTCACTACACGCTCTGGGTCGGGCCGCAACCCACGCAGGTGACGCTCTTTGGCTTGATTAGCCAGCCGGGCAGCCAGCCGTTCGTCCCTGGGCGGGACGTCGCCAGTTATCTCGAGGGTCAGCGCTTACTCAGCGGCGCGGATCGTAGCTATGCCTGGGTGGTTTACCCTGATGGACGCAGCCAAAAAGCGCCGGTGGCTTACTGGAATAAACGTCATATCGAGCCAATGCCCGGCAGCATTATTTTTGTCGGTTTTGCCGATTCCCTTTGGCGCGGCACGCCGGAGGCGATAAATGCCGACATTCTTCATACCCTGACGCAGCGGATACCGGAATAATGAAAAAAACACATCTGCTCAGCGTGCTGGCGCTGGGTATTAGCGCGGCCTGCCATGCCGAAACATATCTAGCCCCTGTTGGGCCTTCACAATCTGACTTTGGCGGCGTGGGCCTGCTGCAAACGCCGACAGCGCGTATGGCGCGTGAAGGGGAGATGAGCCTGAACTATCGCGATAACGATCAGTACCGCTACTACTCGGCTTCGGTTCAGCTTTTCCCGTGGCTGGAAACCACGTTGCGCTATACCGATGTCCGTACGAAAAAGTACAGCAGCGTGGAATCATTCTCCGGCGACCAGACTTACAAAGATAAAGCGTTTGATGTGAAACTGCGGTTGTGGGAAGAGAGTTACTGGATGCCGCAGGTGGCGGTTGGCGCGCGCGATATCGGCGGGACGGGGCTGTTTGATGCGGAATATATTGTAGCGAGTAAGGCCTGGGGGCCGTTTGATTTTTCATTAGGTCTCGGCTGGGGCTATCTTGGCACCAGCGGCAATGTGTCTAATCCTTTCTGTTCGTATAGTGATAAATTCTGTTCGCGTGATAACAGCTATAAAGAGGCAGGTTCCGTTGACGGTAGCGATATGTTTCACGGCCCGGCCTCGCTGTTTGGCGGCGTGGAATACCAGACCCCGTGGCAACCGCTACGCCTGAAGCTGGAGTATGAAGGCAATAACTATCAGCAGGATTTTGCGGGTAAACTGGAGCAGAAGAGCAAGTTTAACGTCGGCGCCATTTACCGCGTCACCGATTGGGCCGACGTTAACCTCAGCTACGAGCGCGGCAACACCTTTATGTTTGGCGTTACGCTGCGCACCAATTTCAACGATTTACGTCCCGCGTATCATGACAATTCACGCCCGCAATACCGACCACAGCCGCAGGATGCCATCCTGCAACATTCGGTAGTGGCTAATCAATTAACGTTATTGAAATATAATGCCGGTCTGGCGGACCCGAAAATCCAGGTCAAAGGCGATACGCTGTACGTTACTGGCGAACAGGTGAAGTACCGCGACTCCCGTGAAGGGATCGTGCGCGCTAACCGGATCGTCATGAACGATCTGCCGGAGGGGATCCGCACGATCCGCGTGACGGAAAACCGCCTTAATCTGCCGCAGGTCACCACTGAAACCGATGTCGCCAGCCTGAAACGCCATCTGGAAGGCGAACCGCTGGGACATGAAACCCCGCTGGTGCAAAAACGCGTGGAGCCGATCGTGCCAGAGAGTACTGAACAGGGTTGGTATATCGACAAGTCGCGCGTTGATTTTCATCTTGATCCCGTGCTGAATCAGTCGGTAGGCGGCCCGGAAAACTTCTATATGTATCAGTTTGGCGTAATGGGAACTGCGGATCTGTGGGTCACGGATCATCTGCTCACCACGGGCAGCGTGTTTGCCAATATCGCCAACAACTACGACAAATTTAACTACACCAATCCGCCGAAGGATTCACATCTGCCGCGGGTGCGTACGCATGTCCGTGAGTATGTGCAGAATGATGTTTATGTGAATAACCTACAGGCCAACTACTTCCAGTATTTTGGCAATGGTTTCTATGGGCAGGTCTACGGTGGTTATCTGGAGACCATGTTTGGCGGTGCCGGGGCGGAAGTCCTGTATCGCCCGGTAGACAGCAATTGGGCGTTTGGTCTGGATGCCAACTACGTGAAACAGCGTGACTGGCGTAGCGCGCAGGATATGATGAAGTTTACCGATTACAGCGTGAAGACCGGACATTTGACCGCATACTGGACGCCGTCGTTCGCCCAGGATGTGCTGGTGAAAGCCAGCGTTGGTCAGTATCTGGCGGGCGATAAAGGCGGTACGCTGGAGATCGCCAAACGCTTCGATAGCGGCGTCGTTGTCGGCGGTTACGCGACGATTACCGATGCGTCGCCGGATGAATATGGGGAAGGGGATTTTACCAAAGGCGTATATGTTTCCGTGCCGCTGGATCTCTTCTCGTCCGGCCCAACCCGAAGTCGTGCGGCAATTGGCTGGACGCCGCTGACGCGTGACGGTGGTCAACAGCTTGGGCGTAAGTTTGGCCTGTATGATATGACCAGTGACAGGAGCGTAAATTTCCGTTAATACTCAGGCCGGATAAGGCGTTCACAGCGCTATCCGGCAAATTATCTTATTGAACAAAATATAAACATAAATAAAAAATATAGATGCTCGTCACATTTGTGCGTTATACAGAAACCTCGCCGCAGAGAAAGAGGGGGCTGTTATGATGCCATTATCGCGCTCACGTCTTGAGTTTATCGCCACGATTTTACAAAACGTACTAAATTTGGGGCTGCTTACCCTCGGTCTGATCCTGGTCGTTTTTCTCGGTAAAGAAACGGTGCATCTGGCGGATGCATTATTCGTGCCTGAGCAAGCCAGCAAATATGAACTGGTGGAAGGGCTGGTGATCTACTTTCTTTATTTCGAATTTATTGCGCTGATTGTGAAGTACTTTAAGTCTGGCCTTCACTTTCCGCTGCGCTATTTCGTGTACATTGGGATCACGGCGATTGTGCGCCTGATCATTGTCGATCATAAAACGCCAATGGATGTATTACTCTATTCGGCGGCGATCCTCCTGTTGGTTATCACGTTGTGGTTATGTAATTCGAACCGACTACGGCGAGAATAGGCGTCGCCACACCGTAACGGACGTACGGCGTGTCAATAAATTAGCCTCTGTCTATAACGCATAAAAAAAGCGCTCCGAAGAGCGCCAAAATACGACCATAAGTGGGGATAACATAAGTTGAGGGCAGTGGCATTGCCCGTTGCCGGGCAGGTACTTCGATAAGACTTAACCTTTCACACCCCCTGCCGTCAGGCCGTTGACCAGCCAACGTTGCGCCAACAGAAACACCAGGGTGATAGGAATAGCGGAAAGGACGGCGGCGGCGGCAAAGTCGCCCCACAAATAGTTTTGCGGGTTGAGATATTGCTGCATACCCACGGCCAGCGTATAGCTGTCCACATCGCGCAGTAACAACGAGGCGACCGGAACTTCGGTAATCGCCGCGATGAACGACAGGATAAACACCACCGCCAGAATCGGTACGGAAAGCGGCAGCAGCACCAGGCGAAATGCCTGCCACGGGGTTGCGCCATCCAGCGCGGCGGCCTCTTCCAGCGAGCTGTCGATAGTTTCGAAGTAGCCTTTAATCGTCCAGACATGCAGCGCAATGCCGCCAAGATAGGCGAAGATCACGCCGCCATGCGTATTCAGACCGATAAATGGAATGTATTGTCCCAGGCGGTCAAATAACGCATACAGCGCCACCAGAGACAAAACCGCCGGAAACATCTGGAAAATCAGCATCCCCTTGAGCAGTGTTGCTTTACCTGGAAAACGCATTCGTGCGAAAGCGTAGGCGCAGGTGGTGGAGAGCGCCACGATGCCGATGGCGGTAATACCGGCGATTTTCACCGAGTTCCACAGCCACAGCAGGACCGGGAAGGGAGGCGGCGTTACCCGACCATCCGCATGTTCCACGCTGAAACCCAGCGCCAGCCGCCAGTGTTCCCAGGAGATTTTGTCCGGGATCAGGCTTCCGGTGGCGAAGTTCCCTTCACGTAGCGAGATAGCGATGACCATCAGCAGTGGGAACATGATCGCCGCGATGAAAATCAGCAGCCCCAGGTGCGTGATGAAGAGACGCAGTTTCTGAGATTTGGGTTGGACCATAGCCATTGTTATTATCTCCCTTAATCAAACTTCATACGCGTGGCTTTCAGGTTCACTATTGCCAGCGCGCCTACCAGCAGGAAGATCAGCGTGGCAATGGCCGCCGCCAGACCGAAGTCCTGACCGCCGCCGCCTTCAAAGGCGATACGGTAGGTGTAGCTGACGAGCAGATCGGTATAACCGGCAGGCGTGGTGGTGCCGAGACGGTCTGGCCCGCCGTTGGTCAATAACTGAATCAGGACAAAGTTATTAAAGTTAAAGGCGAAGCTGGCGATCATCAGCGGCGTTAGCGGCTTAATCAGCAGCGGTAAGGTGATCTTAAAGAAATTCTGAAATGGACCGGCGCCGTCCATTGCGGAGGCTTCGTACAGGTCATCCGGAATCGCTTTCAGCAGCCCCATACACAGGATCATCATGTAGGGATAGCCCAGCCAGGTATTCACGATAATCACCATTGCCCGCGCGGTGTTGGGGTCGCTGAACCAGGCAGGTTTAATGCCGAACAGCGCGCTCAGCATCATATTGATTTCACCAAAGCTTTGGTTGAATAACCCTTTGAAAATCAAAATTGAAATAAACGACGGTACGGCGTAGGGCAGAATCAGCAGGACGCGGTAGATAGCTTTACCTTTCAGCGCTTCCCACTGTACGAGGCAGGCCAATACCATCCCAACCGCCACGGTTAACACCACAGTGAGGACCGAAAAGACCACGGTCCAGACGAAGATAGCGAAAAAGGGCTTCTGGATCCCTTCGTCGGTAAAGACGCGCGTAAAGTTTTTCGCGCCGATAGTAACGGTATAACCAGGACTGAGTTTTTCATCACCCCAGCTTCCGTCGGCGTTGATCGACTGATAATAACCGCTATCGTTGTTTGGCCGGTATTTTACGCCGCTCTGGTTATTGGTCAGCAGGCCGTCATCAGCCAGTGTGTACAGCGGACGAGTACCGGAAAACTGACGTAGCGAGCTCATAATTACTTTACTTTCATCCGGCAGGACGGCGGTTATCTGGTTCAGCGCCAGACGGTTCTGGGTGATTATCCGCAGATTGGCGCGTTCGCCGCCCGGTAGGGCATCGGTCTCTTTCAGCTGTAATTTTTGTTCGCCGCCGAAGGAAAATGCGTCAGACAGGTAATGTTTGCCCGTTTCTCCGTCGGTGAGGGCCAGTTGCCACTCGTCGCCGGCCGGGTAAAGACCGAAGTTATAGGTTTTTCCTGCCTGATAAGAACGGTCCATCAGCACTTGCTGGGCGCGTTCAAAGGTGAGCTGGTTGGTGCTGCTGTAGTTAGTAAAGGCGATGGCGATGGTGCACACCAGCGGGAATAGCACAAACAGCCCCATGCCGGCGAGGCCAGGGTAAACGTAGCGCCAGGCGTAGGTTTTACGATTTGCGAAAATATACAGGCCAGCAGAGCTTAAAATCAGCGTCATGATGGCGAACAGATACTCCCCTTGTACGTACATTAAAACTACAAGGTAACCCACCAGCAGGCCCAGCAGACCAATTACTGACCATTTAAGCTGGTCGCTTTGCCACCAGTGTTTCTTTTTAATGACATCCATGGGGGTTTTCCTCTACAGCGTTGAAACTTCCTGGCCGGAGATGTGCCTGATGGCGCAGCGCTTATCAGGCCTACGGTGTGTTGTAGGCCGGATAAGGCATTTATGCCGCCATCCGGCACAGGCTCACGGCATTACTTGGTGATACGGCTTTGTGCATCTTTCAGCGCGGCATCCACGGTTTGACGGCCGCTGGCGGCGTTGATCACAGCCGTACGTACCGCATACCAGAAGGCGGACATTTGCGGAATATTCGGCATGATCTCGCCTTTCTGGGCGTTATCCATGGTGGCGGCGATACGGGGGTCTTTCGCTAACTGCTCCTGGAAAGATTTCAGCGCCACGGCGCCCAGCGGTTTATCTTTGTTCACCGCTTCCAGACCCTGATCGGTCAGCAGGTAGTTTTCGAGGAACTCTTTCGCCAGCTCTTTATTCGGGCTGGCAGCGTTAATCCCCGCGCTCAGCACGCCGACGAACGGTTTCGAGGGTTTACCTTTGAAGGTCGGCAGCAGGGTGACACCGTAGTTGACTTTGCTCTTGTCGATGTTCGACCATGCCCACGGACCGTTGATGGTCATTGCCGTTTCGCCTTTATTGAAGGCTGCTTCGGCGATGGAGTAATCGGTATCGGCGCTCATATTTTTGTTCTTGATCATATCGATCAGGAAAGTCAGGCCCGCTTTCGCGCCGGCGTTGTCGACGCCAACGTCTTTCACGTCATACTTGCCGTTTTCAAATTTGAACGCGTAACCGCCGTCAGCGGCGATCAAAGGCCAGGTGAAATACGGCTCTTGCAGGTTGAACATTATCGCCGACTTCCCTTTCGCTTTTAGTTCTTTATCCAGCGCCGGGATCTCTTCCCAGGTTTTCGGCGGGTTCGGGACGAGGTCTTTGTTATAAATCAGGGAGAGGGCTTCAACGGCGATGGGGTAGGCGATCAGCTTGCCGTTATAACGTACCGCATCCCAGGTAAACGGATAGAGTTTGTCCTGAAACGCTTTATCCGGAGTGACCTCCGCCAGCAGACCAGACTGCGCGTAGCCGCCAAAACGGTCGTGCGCCCAGAAGATAATGTCAGGACCGTCGCCGGTGGCTGCCACCTGCGGGAATTTCTCTTCCAGCTTATCCGGGTGCTCAACGGTCACTTTAATGCCGGTGTCTTGCTCAAATTTTTTACCGACCTCGGCCAGACCGTTATAGCCCTTGTCGCCGTTGATCCAGATAACCAGTTTACCTTCTTCAATTTTGGCGAGAGCCGGGGCGGAAATCATCATCGTCGTAAGTGCGGATAATGCGAGGATGCCTACGCCAGTTTTAATCTTCATATCTCCCATCCTTTTTGGTGATGTACACAGAGGTGGTTTAACGGTCTCTAGTTTCTTTATACGACAACCTCTTTCCATCCTCCCCGCCCCTACGCCCCACCCCGGCTTTATGTGATCTGTGTTACATAAATGTGAGTAATGCGTGCTGGCGCACATAAAAACACGCCGATTTTTGCGGGCGGCATCACGAAATTCCTTTTCTGCCCGCACCCGTGGTCTCAGGCGCTGTGTCCTCATCCTCCCGCCTCCTCCCCCATAAAAAAGCCGGGGGGTGGAGGATTTACCCCAGTCAGGGATCGCGCATAGTCAGGCCATCATGAATGTTGCTGTCAATGACAGGTTGTAACGAAGGGAGAAAGGCATGGCGAGCGTACAGCTACGAAATGTAACGAAAGCCTGGGGTGACGTGGTGGTATCGAAAGATATTAACCTCGATATCCATGACGGGGAGTTCGTGGTGTTTGTCGGACCGTCAGGCTGTGGTAAATCGACCTTGCTGCGTATGATCGCCGGGCTTGAAACCATCACCAGTGGCGACCTGTTTATCGGGGAAACCCGTATGAATGATATCCCGCCTGCCGAGCGCGGCGTGGGCATGGTATTCCAGTCTTATGCGCTCTATCCCCATCTCTCCGTTGCAGAAAACATGTCTTTCGGCCTCAAGCTGGCGGGCGCCAAAAAAGAGGTAATGAATCAACGCGTCAACCAGGTGGCGGAAGTGCTGCAACTGGCGCATCTGCTGGAACGTAAGCCAAAAGCGCTTTCCGGCGGGCAGCGTCAGCGCGTAGCGATTGGCCGCACGCTGGTGGCGGAGCCGCGTGTGTTTTTGCTGGATGAACCGCTCTCTAACCTGGACGCCGCGCTGCGCGTGCAGATGCGTATTGAAATTTCTCGCCTGCATAAACGTCTGGGCCGCACGATGATTTACGTCACCCACGATCAGGTCGAGGCGATGACGCTGGCCGACAAAATCGTGGTGCTGGACGCCGGTCGCGTCGCGCAGGTCGGTAAGCCGCTGGAGCTGTACCACTATCCGGCGGACCGCTTTGTCGCGGGCTTCATCGGCTCGCCGAAGATGAACTTCCTGCCGGTGAAAGTGACCGCCACCGCGATTGAACAAGTCCAGGTCGAACTGCCGAATCGCCAGCAAATCTGGCTGCCGGTCGAAAGTCGCGGCGTGCAGGTCGGCGCCAATATGTCTTTAGGCATTCGGCCGGAACACCTGCTGCCGAGCGATATCGCCGATGTCACCCTGGAAGGTGAAGTCCAGGTTGTCGAGCAGTTAGGGCACGAAACACAAATTCATATCCAGATCCCCGCCATCCGTCAAAACCTGGTTTATCGCCAGAATGACGTGGTGTTGGTAGAAGAGGGCGCCACATTCGCTATCGGCCTGCCGCCAGAGCGCTGTCATCTGTTCCGCGAGGATGGCAGCGCATGTCGTCGTCTGCATCAAGAGCCGGGTGTTTAAGGCCTCCATAAAAAAACGAAACGCAAAACCATTCGCAGTTTTAGAAGGTGGCAGCGTTTAAAGAAAAGCAATGATCTCAGGAGATAGAATGATGATTACTCTGCGCAAACTCCCTCTGGCGGTTGCTGTCGCTGCGGGCGTCATGTCCGCTCAGGCAATGGCTGTCGATTTCCACGGTTACGCCCGTTCCGGTATTGGCTGGACGGGAAGCGGCGGCGAACAACAGTGTTTCCAGGCAACGGGTGCCCAAAGTAAATACCGTCTTGGTAACGAATGTGAAACCTATGCGGAACTGAAACTGGGCCAGGAAGTGTGGAAAGAGGGCGATAAGAGCTTCTATTTCGACACCAACGTCGCCTATTCGGTTAACCAGCAGAACGACTGGGAATCGACCGATCCCGCCTTCCGCGAAGCGAACGTGCAGGGTAAAAACCTGATTGAATGGCTGCCGGGCTCTACCATCTGGGCCGGTAAGCGCTTCTATCAGCGTCATGACGTACACATGATCGACTTCTACTACTGGGATATTTCAGGTCCTGGCGCGGGTATCGAAAATATCGATCTGGGCTTCGGTAAGCTTTCGCTGGCGGCGACCCGGTCTACTGAAGCGGGCGGCTCTTACACCTTCAGCAGCCAGAATATTTATGATGAAGTAAAAGATACCGCTAACGACGTCTTTGACGTACGTCTGGCTGGTCTGCAAACGAACCCGGACGGCGTACTGGAGCTGGGCGTTGATTACGGCCGCGCCAATACGACCGATGGTTATAAGCTGGCTGATGGGGCATCGAAAGACGGCTGGATGTTCACCGCCGAACACACGCAAAGCATGTTGAAAGGCTATAACAAGTTTGTCGTGCAATATGCCACCGATGCCATGACCACGCAGGGTAAAGGCCAGGCGCGCGGTTCCGACGGTTCTTCATCTTTCACTGAAGAATTGCCTGATGGAACCAAAATTAATTATGCCAATAAGGTCATCAATAATAATGGCGATATGTGGCGTATTTTGGATCATGGCGCCATCTCGCTTGGTGATAAATGGGATTTGATGTACGTCGGTATGTACCAGAATATCGATTGGGATAATAACCTGGGTACTGAGTGGTGGACCGTGGGCGTACGTCCAATGTACAAGTGGACGCCAATCATGAGTACCCTGCTGGAAGTCGGCTACGACAACGTGAAATCTCAGCAGACCGGCGATCGTAACAATCAATATAAAATCACCCTGGCGCAACAGTGGCAGGCGGGCGACAGCATCTGGTCGCGTCCGGCTATCCGTATTTTCGCCACCTACGCGAAATGGGATGAGAAGTGGGGCTATATCAAAGACGGCGATAACATTTCCCGTTATGCCGCAGCGACTAACTCCGGCATTTCCACCAACAGCCGTGGCGATAGCGATGAGTGGACCTTCGGCGCCCAGATGGAAATCTGGTGGTAATACGATGGTCATCTGACGTAACGAGGGGCGCAAGCCCCTCTGAAACATCAGGTCTGATGATGCTTGTAAGCCGAATAAGGCGCCAGCCGCCATTCGGCGATATGTTTGGGTTGGCGCGCTATTGCCTGGCTACCGCTGAACCCGCCTTATTGAGGTGAGAATAATGAAAATGAAGAAAAGTCTCGTCGCCCTCTGTTTAACCGCAGGGCTGTTCGCCAGCGTGCCGGGTATCAGCCTGGCGGAAGTGAACTATGTACCGCAAAATACCAGCGCCGCGCCCGCTATTCCTGCTGCCGCGCTACAGCAATTAACCTGGACGCCTGTAGATCAGTCAAAAACGCAGTCTACCCAACTGGCGACTGGCGGCCAGCGCCTTGACGTCGCCGGCATTACCGGCCCGGTCGCCGCTTATAGCGTTCCGGCGAATATCGGCGAGCTGACATTAACTCTGACCAGCGAGGTCAATAAGCAAGCCAGCGTTTTTGCGCCAAACGTGTTGATTCTTGACCAAAATATGATGCCTTCGGCGTTCTTCCCCAGCAGTTACTTTACTTATCAGCAGCCGGGCGTCATGAGCGCAGACCGGCTGGAAGGCGTGATGCGCCTGACGCCTGCGTTGGGGCAGCAGAAACTCTATGTTCTGGTGTTTACGACCGAAAAAGATCTTCAGCAAACCACTACGCTGCTCGATCCGGCAAAAGCCTATGCCAAAGGCGTCGGTAACTCTATCCCGGATATTCCCGATCCAGTTGCTCGCCATACCACTGACGGCGTGGTGAAACTGAAGGTAAAAACCAACAGCAGCTCCAGCGTATTGGTCGGGCCGTTGTTTGGCTCGTCCGGTACCGGGCCGGTAACGGTAGGCAATACCGCCGCGCCGGTCGCTGCGCCAGCGCCAGTCGCGCCGAAGAAAAGCGAACCGATGTTGAACGATACGGAAAGCTACTTTAATAAAGCGATTAAGGATGCCGTAGCGAAAGGCGACGTCGATAAAGCGCTGAAACTGCTTGATGAGGCCGAACGTCTGGGATCGACATCTGCCCGTTCCACCTTTATCAGCAGTGTAAAAGGCAAGGGGTAATTGTTTCCCCACAGTGCTGATTTTGCAGCAACTGGTGCGTCTCCTGGCGCACCTTTTTTTATCATTTCATGCGAATTTGTTATTTTTTTGTTGCGCAACAGATCACTTAATTGTGATTGCGCCCCCCGTAATGTCTTTTCTGAGATACAATGACTTTAGGTTATGAATCGGAGAGTAAGGCATGTCACACCCTGCGTTAACGCAACTGCGTGCGCTGCGCTATTTTGATGCGATTCCTGCGCTTGAACCCCATTTGCTGGACTGGCTGTTGCTGGAAGATTCTATGACTAAACGTTTTGAGCAGCAGGGAAAGCGGGTAAGCGTGACGCTGATTCGGGAAGCGTTTGTCGGCCAAAGTGAGGTCGAGGAAGCATCAGGTTTACTGCCATCCGAGTCCCGCTACTGGTTACGTGAGATACTGCTTTGCGCTGACGGCGAGCCCTGGCTTGCCGGACGTACCGTGGTACCGGAATCCACGCTGTGCGGACCTGAACAGGTCTTACAACATCTGGGTAAAACCCCGCTTGGACGTTATCTATTTACATCATCGACACTGACCCGCGATTTTATTGAAATTGGACGCGATGCAACGCTGTGGGGGCGCCGCTCTCGACTGCGGTTGAGCGGAAAACCGCTGTTGCTTACCGAGCTTTTTTTACCTGCATCGCCGCTGTACTGAGAGGAAGATAAAGATGGAGTGGAGTCTGACGCAGAGTAAGCTGCTGGCGTTTCACCGTTTGATGCGTACAGATAAGCCTATTGGCGCGTTGCTGCTGCTCTGGCCGACGCTTTGGGCGCTATGGGTGGCGACGCCGGGTATGCCTCAGCTGTGGATTTTGGCAGTTTTTGTCGCTGGCGTGTGGTTAATGCGCGCGGCGGGCTGCGTGGTGAATGATTACGCCGATCGTAAATTTGACGGACATGTAAAACGTACGGTCAACCGGCCTTTACCCAGCGGCGCCGTGACAGAGAAAGAAGCGCGCAACCTGTTTGTGGTGCTGGTGCTGCTGGCGTTTCTGTTGGTGCTGACGCTGAACGCCATGACGATTCTGCTTTCCGTGGCGGCGCTGGCGTTGGCCTGGGTTTATCCCTTTATGAAACGCTACACCCACCTGCCGCAGGTCGTGCTGGGGGCCGCTTTCGGCTGGTCAATCCCCATGGCGTTCGCCGCGGTGAGCGAATCCCTGCCGTTGAGCTGCTGGCTGATGTTCCTCGCCAATATTCTCTGGGCGGTGGCTTACGATACGCAATATGCGATGGTCGACAGAGATGATGATATCAAGATAGGCATTAAATCGACTGCGATCCTGTTTGGTCGTTATGACACATTGATTATCGGGATTCTGCAGCTTGGCGTCATGGCGTTAATGGCGCTGATCGGCTGGTTGAATGGTCTGGGATGGGGATATTACTGGGCTGTGCTGGTGGCGGGCGCGCTGTTTGTCTACCAGCAAAAACTGATTGCGAACCGTGAGCGTGAAGCCTGCTTTAAAGCCTTTATGAACAATAACTACGTTGGCCTGGTGCTATTTTTAGGGCTGGCGATGAGTTACTGGCACTTCTGATGTCATGCCGGGCGAATCCGGCCTGCAAAGCCAAAATTTTCAATACGTCATATCAGTCGCCCGATGAGCTTACGCCATCGGGCATTTCAGGCACTGGCTTACTCGCCCTGCGTCGCGCTTTCAATCGTCAGACGGACATCAGAGGTAATCAGATCGGCAAGCATCTGATATATCTTCATCGTTTCTGCCGGTTCGGCATCGCCCGTATCACTGATATAACCCTCATCCCGTAGCGTCAACACGAGTGAACTGAACACCGCTTTGTCGAAAAACTCCGGCGCGTTAATACCGTGCAGGACAGACAGACGTTGCGCCACGGTACGGCTTTCTTTCTCCAGCGTACTGCGGTTGATGGACGGATTGGCGCTCAATAGCCAGAACGTAATGGCATAACGCTGTAGCGTTTCACGCGCGCCTGCCGCCAGCAGTTGCAGCGTACGGGAATGCGCCGGGTTGATATGCAGTTCATCATCCTGCAGGGTAATTAGCCCCTGACGCTGCATTTCACTGGCCAGCGCGTCGATGACCGAGGCTAACTCCTCGCGCTCCCAGCGCAGGAACAGCTCCGCTTTTAACATCGGATAGAGCGCTTCAACATGCTGCTGCAACGCATCACGCGAAATGCGACGATGCTGGGTGATAATCGCCGCCATCAGCGAAGGCATAATCAACATATGCGCGATATTGTTACGATAGTAGGTCATCAACACCGCCTGCTCGCGCGGCAGGATGATGATATCGCCAATGGTGTCTTTCTCGACCTCAAACTTATTCATCTGCAGCGCGTGAGCGATGAGCTCGCCAGCGCTGGCGGCAGGAACGGTTGAGTCTGTGGAATAGGGGACATTGCGCATCAGATCGAGATAGCAATCAAGCTGCTCGGTGAGCTGCTCGCGGGTGAGCGAGCGCTGACGCGACGCTAACAGCGCGGTACAACACAGGTTCATCGCGTTTGCCGCGCCAGCGTTGTTAATACGCACCATCAGATCGGCGGCGATACTATTTACCGTCGGCGTCAGCCAGGCTGGGCGTATGGCCTCTATAGGGTCGATAGATTCGCGCCACTCCGGCACATGCTGGTTCAGGTACGTCATGAGCGGCATCGGTTCGCCAAAGTTAACGTAGCCCTGACCCAGATTGCGCAGCTTGCTCAAGCCTTTCAGCATCTGCGGCAGGCTCTCTTTCTCTTTTGTCGCGCCGCGCAGTTCTTTCGCATAGGTGCCCACTTCCATGACGTGCTCATAGCCGATGTAAATAGGCACTAACGTAATTGGACGGGTACCGCCGCGCAGCATCGCCTGGATAGTCATCGACAGGGTGCCGGTTTTCGGGTCTAACAAACGTCCGGTACGCGAACGTCCTCCTTCGACAAAATACTCAACCGAGTAACCGCGGCTGAACAGCTCGCCCAGGTATTCGCGAAAGACGGTGGAATAGAGTTTATTCCCCTTAAAGGTGCGACGAATAAAGAACGCGCCCAGACGACGGAAAATCGGGCCAGCGGGCCAGAAATTAAGGTTAATACCGGCGGCAATGTGCGGCGGAACCAGTCCCTGATGGTACAGCACATAAGAAAGGAGCAAGTAGTCCATATGGCTGCGGTGACAGGGTACATAGACGATTTCATGCCCGTCGTGCGCCAGTTGGCGTACGCGCTCGGCGTTATGCACGTTAATCCCCTGGTACAGTCGGTTCCAGGTAAACCCCAAAATCCTGTCGGTCAAACGAATCATCTCGTAAGAAAAGTTCGCCGCGATCTCTTCCATCAGCGCAATGGCGTTTTGCTGCGCTTTTTCATGAGAGATTTTCTTACTGCGCGCTTCGTCTTCTACCGCGCGGGCGATCGCTTTCGAGGCCAGCAGTTTGTTAAACAGATCCTGACGGGCGGGCAGGCGTGGGCCAACCGCCGCCAGGCGCTGGCGAGCAAAGTGCATACGCGCCACGCGAGCCAGCTTCTGCGCGATGATTTTATCGGTGCCGTGTTCATCAGCCATGCGACGCAATGAGACGGACGGCGAGAATCGGACAAAGCTATCGCGACCCAGCCAGGAGATGGCAAAGAATTTCTGTACGCCGTTCAGCATACGTAAAGGCGGGTTATCTTCTCCCTTTTCACGACCCGGCGCGCGGCCAAACATCACGGAAACGGGCACCATCTGCACGTCCAAAGCCGGATTACTCCGATGCAGATCGAGATAATCGTGAAAAAGTTTCACCGACTCTTCTTTTGGCGTGTAATAGGTAAAGACACGCGGTCCGCCGTGAATAAATACATAGCGTGGCAGCAGCGCGCCGTCGATCTCCAGCGGCTCCAGCGGATCCGGGAGATCGTGCGCCAGACATTGCGCCCGCAGCGTCAGTAAGTCCGCTTTTGAGTTGTATGGCAAGACATACATAATGGGGCGAGAAGTATCGAGCCCCAATTCCTGGGCGGGTTCCGCCGGAATAGACTTGCTTTTTACCAGTATGCTTAATGGTAAATTCAGTAATTTGTAGTAAATTCGTGGCCAGCCGGACATAAACGATGTAAAGCCTCTGGTTAATAATGCAAATGCGGTGCAAGGATATCAGAAAGTTTAGCGAATTTCTGTTGTATCCCGTCATACTTCGCGCTGCGTTACGGCAGTCCGAATCGTGCAGGGCAACCGTATAATGTCATTGACGTTAATAATGTAAAAAGGTTCTTTTGATGGCCAATAATACCACTGGATTCACCAGAATTATCAAAGCGGCAGGATATTCCTGGAAAGGATTTCGCGCCGCATGGACTCACGAAGCGGCGTTTCGCCAGGAAAGTATCGCGGTATTGCTGGGCGTCATCATCGCCTGCTGGCTGGATGTGGATGCGATTACCCGTGTGTTATTGATAGGTTCCGTTTTACTTATCATGATTGTTGAAATCCTCAACAGCGCTATTGAAGCGGTCGTGGACCGCATCGGTTCTGAATACCATGAGCTTTCCGGCCGTGCGAAAGATATGGGATCGGCTGCGGTGCTACTGTCTATTTTCGTTGCCCTGATGACCTGGGGCATCCTGTTATGGTCACATTTTCGATAAAGGTTCCAAATTTTATAAATCTCTTGTTTTTTGCGCCGTTTGTGGTTCCAAAATCACCTTTAACTGTATATACTCACAGCATGACTGTATATACACCCAGGGGGCGGAATGAAAGCGTTAACGGCCAGGCAACAAGAGGTGTTTGATCTCATCCGGGATCACATCAGCCAGACAGGTATGCCACCGACGCGTGCGGAAATCGCGCAGCGTTTGGGGTTCCGTTCCCCAAACGCGGCGGAAGAACACCTTAAAGCGCTGGCGCGCAAAGGGGTGCTTGAAATCGTTTCCGGCGCATCGCGAGGTATCCGTCTGTTACAGGAAGAAGAGGACGGATTACCGCTTGTCGGGCGTGTCGCGGCGGGTGAACCGCTTCTGGCGCAGCAGCATATTGAAGGCCATTACCAGGTCGATCCTTCGCTGTTCAAACCCAGCGCCGATTTCCTGCTGCGCGTGAGCGGTATGTCGATGAAAGACATCGGTATTATGGATGGGGATTTGCTGGCGGTACATAAAACGCAGGACGTCCGTAATGGCCAGGTGGTTGTCGCTCGCATTGATGATGAAGTGACAGTAAAACGCCTGAAAAAGCAGGGCAATAAAGTGGAGCTGCTGCCGGAAAACAGCGAGTTTACACCGATAGTGGTGGATCTGCGCGAACAAAGCTTTACGATTGAAGGGCTGGCGGTAGGCGTCATTCGCAACGGGGAATGGTTGTAGTCTCTTTTTAATCTCCTTGTAAGCCGTCATCCGGCAATCGTGCAGCCTGATGGCGCTGCGCTTATCAGGCCTACGGGAATGCAGTTCCTGAGATGATTAATTTGTAGGCCGGATAAGGCGTTACGTCGCCATCCGGCAATGCGCTCGTTTCCTTTAACTCCTTGTCAGGCTTTTCTCCATGCCGCTTTTTACCTCCTCTGATAAAGCTCTCTGGCGTCTCGCGCTGCCGATGATTTTTTCTAACATCACCGTCCCCTTACTGGGGCTGGTCGATACGGCGGTGATTGGTCATCTGGACAGCCCGGTTTTCCTGGGCGGTGTGGCGGTGGGCGCGACTGTCACCAGCTTTCTTTTCATGCTGCTGCTATTTCTACGTATGAGCACCACCGGCCTAACGGCGCAGGCATTTGGCGCCAAAAATCCGCAGGCGTTAGCCCGGGCGCTCATTCAACCGTTATTACTGGCGCTGGGCGCTGGCGTGATGATTGTGCTATTTCGCACGCCGCTTATCGAGCTGGCTTTACATATTGTCGGCGGGAACGACGCTGTCCTGGTGCAGGCGAGACGCTTCCTTGAAATTCGTTGGCTAAGCGCTCCCGCGTCACTGGCGAATCTGGTGCTGCTCGGTTGGCTGTTAGGCGTTCAGTATGCGCGGGCGCCGGTTATCTTGTTGGTCGTGGGCAATATCCTCAACATCGCGCTCGACCTGTGGCTGGTGATGGGACTTCATATGAACGTGCAGGGCGCCGCCCTGGCGACGGTCATCGCAGAATATGCCACGTTACTGATCGGCCTCATGATGGTACGTAAAGTTCTCCATCTCCGCGGTGTGTCGCTGGATATGCTAAAACAGGCCTGGCGCGGCAACGTGCGCCGCCTTTTGGCGCTCAATCGCGATATTATGCTGCGCTCATTGCTCCTTCAGCTTTGTTTTGGCGCAATCACGGTGTCAGGCGCGCGGCTGGGCAGCGATATTATCGCGGTAAATGCAGTCCTGATGACCTTACTCACCTTTACGGCCTATGCGCTGGACGGTTTTGCTTATGCGGTGGAGGCGCACTCCGGTCAGGCTTACGGCGCGCGTGACGGTAGCAAGCTACTGGACGTCTGGCGAGCGGCGTGTCGTCAGTCAGGAATTGTGGCCTTGTTGTTTTCTACAGTCTATGCCCTGGCAGGCGAACATATTGTCGCGTTACTGACCTCATTGCCGCAAATACAGCTACTGGCGGATCGGTATCTTATCTGGCAGGTGGTATTACCGCTGGTGGGCGTATGGTGCTATCTGCTCGACGGTATGTTTATTGGCGCGACGCGCGCCGCCGAAATGCGCAATAGCATGGCAGTCGCCGCGGGAGGATTTGCGCTGACGCTCTTCGCCCTGCCGGTATTAGGAAATCATGGTTTATGGCTGGCATTAACCGTGTTCCTGGCGCTTCGCGGTCTGTCGTTGAGCCTTATCTGGCGTCGTCACTGGCGCGAGGGTACATGGTTTGCCAGATCGTGACGGTTAAAAATTCTGAATATAAAACCGAAGGCCGAATTCCTGCCTACAATTATTATCACGTCCAGCAGAAATTGCAGTGCATTTGGGCGAATAACACCTGCTATTCCTAACCGAATGATGAGGACAAGATGATGAATAAAGACGAAGCCGGCGGTAACTGGAAACAGTTTAAAGGTAAAATGAAAGAACAATGGGGCAAACTGACCGATGACGATATGACCGTTATCGAAGGTAAACGCGACCAACTGGTAGGTAAAATCCAGGAGCGTTACGGTTACCAGAAAGATCAGGCGGAAAAAGAGGTTGTTGACTGGGAAACCCGTAACAACTATCGCTGGTAATATGTTTTCTCCTACCAGGAGTACATGGATGTGCTTCCCACTGTTTGCTTATGAATGCGGGCGTGCCCCTCTCTACTGCCGCCCGTTTTTCCGTTCAGGCTAACGCGGTTTTTTCTTCACCAGCACCGAGTGATCGTGACCACAGTCGCCCGGATGGCGACACGCTTCTACTTCTACGCACGCAGGGCACAGACCGTGCGCCTCAATAACGTTATGTCGTAGCGCAAAGCCCATTTTAGCCGCCAGCGTATGCATGATGTCTTCCACGCCCTCGGCACACTCTTCCTTCACCACGCCGCAACGATCGCAGATAAACATGGCCGAGCTGTGTGTTGGCTGGTCGAACAGGTGGCAAACCACGTAACTATTGGTGGATTCCACTTTATGGACAAAACCCTGTTCGAGCAAAAAATCCAGCGCGCGGTAGATGGTGGGCGGTTTGGCCTGTGGTTCCGTTTCGCGCAGCAAATCGAGCAAATCGTATGCGCTGATGGCACCCTGTTGCAGGCTCATCAGGCGCAGCACTTCGAGGCGCTGAGGCGTCAGGCGCACGTTGCGCTGCGCGCAGAGTTTTTCAGCTTGCGCCAGTAACTCTTGCGTTGTGGTCTTTTCCATGTAGCACCTCGAATGGCATGAAAGTCTAATCCGCTACTTTACCACGAGCTGCTTAAAACTCTGAAATTACCCCGCGACAATATATCGCCTGCTAAGCTTTTCCGCGCCAGTATTCTCATCTATACATAATGAGGGTCGATATTATAACAACAGGATTTAACATCACTATTTCACAGCAATGGTTCGCCTCTGTCCGGTAAAGCGTGGCGGAGGGATTACTTCACCTGATAATAAGATGGGCTAACTGTGAACAAAAACGTCAAACTTTCACTGATTGCTATCGCGGTCTCGCTTTTTATGGCAAAGCAGGCGAGCGCCGCCAATACCTGGACGGAAGCGCGTAATGACGCAATGGGCGGGACGGGCGTCGCGTCCGCGAATTATGGCAGCGGAGTACTATTAAATCCGGCGTTACTGGCAAAAGCCAAACCGGAAGACAATATCACTGTTGTCCTTCCTGCGGTCGGCGTCCAGATTACGGATAAAGACAATCTCCAGGATGAAATTGACGATATCAGCGATAAAGTGGATTACTACGATGAGGTCGTCGATAACCTTACGCTGGGGCAAATTCTGCTCAATCCGCGAGGCGTGCTGAATCAATTTCAGGGCGCCGCGCGCGACCTGGCCGATGAGCTGGAATATCTCAACGGAAAAACCGCCCGCGCCAATGCCGGCGCCGGGTTGGCGGTAAGTATTCCAGGGCAAACGCTTTCCGTGGCATTTATCGCCAAAGGTTATGCGCATGGGCGCGTGAGTTCGTCCATTGATCAGAACGATATTCAGTATCTGCGCGATATTCAGCATGATGAACGTGTCGCGCTTCGTGAAGCAGGACGCGCTGCTTTACTGGGGTCTGACGAAATTACAAAGCATTTAAACTCTACCGCGTCGGGGCGGGTAGCGATTGTGTCTGACTACGGTATTGCGCTGGCGAAGCAGTTTGTGGTGGGCGAGGTGCCTGTTTCCATTGGCGTTACGCCAAAACTGCAAAAAACCTGGCTCTATAACTACACCACCTCAATTTATAACTACGACAGTAGCGACTGGAATAGCAGCCGCTATCGCAATGACGATACGGGTTTTAACATTGATGCGGGGCTTGCTGCCGATATCGGTGAAAACTGGACGCTGGGGCTGAGCGGGCAAAATCTGGTATCTCGCGATATCGATACGAAAGATATTTACATCACTAATGGTATGACGGGAGAAACCACCAACTACAAAGATACATACCAAATCCGCCCCCTGGTTACCGCGGGCATCGCATGGCATAACGATTTGCTGACCGTAAGCGCCGATGGCGATCTGACGGAAACGAAAGGCTTTAAGAGCGAAGACAATTCACAGTACGTGGGTGTCGGCGCTGAAGTTCGACCGTTGTCATGGCTGGCGGTGCGCGCAGGGTATCGTGCGGATGTGAAAAATAACGATAGCAATGTGGTTACCGGCGGTCTTGGCTTTGCGCCCTTTAACCGTGTGCATCTCGACTTAATGGGACTGTACGGCGAAGATGAAACCTGGGGGGCAGGCGCGCAGCTTACAATGACATTCTGAGGTGCTTTCACCGGAGGCGCTACGCCTCCGGTTTAGCGTTATGCTATAGTAACGCCCCTTTTTTAACCGGATGCTTATTTATTCGCCATGCAGCCTGAAACCCAGTCCTCCGCTTTTCCTGCTTATCGCTTCTCCATCGCGCCTATGCTCGACTGGACGGACAGACATTGCCGCTATTTCCTGCGTTTGCTGTCTCGCCAGACGCTGCTCTACACCGAAATGGTGACCACGGGCGCGATTATTCACGGTAAGGGTGACTATCTGGCTTATAGCGAAGAAGAGCATCCGGTCGCTCTACAGCTTGGTGGAAGCGATCCAGCTCAGCTTGCGCATTGTGCAAAGCTGGCGGAAGCGCGTGGCTACGATGAAATTAACCTCAACGTAGGGTGCCCCTCCGATCGCGTGCAAAACGGTATGTTTGGCGCCTGTTTGATGGGCAATGCGCAACTGGTCGCCGATTGTGTTAAAGCCATGCGTGATGTCGTCTCGATTCCGGTGACGGTAAAAACCCGCATTGGTATTGACGATCAGGACAGTTATGCGTTTCTGTGTGATTTCATTAATACGGTTTCCGGTCAGGGCGAATGCGAGATGTTTATTATCCATGCGCGCAAAGCTTGGCTTTCTGGCTTAAGCCCGAAAGAAAATCGTGAGATCCCGCCGCTGGATTACCCGCGCGTCTATCAGCTAAAGCGGGATTTTCCGCACCTGACCATGTCCATTAACGGCGGCATCAAATCTCTGGAAGAGGCGAAGGAGCACCTGCGCCATATGGATGGCGTCATGGTTGGCCGCGAAGCTTATCAGAATCCGGGTATACTGGCCGCGGTGGATCGGGAGATCTTTGGCGCCGATACCACCGATGCCGACCCGGTTGCGGTGGTTCGCGCGATGTATCCCTATATTGAGCGTGAATTGAGCCAGGGAGCGTATCTGGGGCATATCACTCGCCATATGCTGGGGTTGTTCCAGGGCATCCCCGGCGCGCGACAGTGGCGTCGCTATCTGAGCGAAAACGCCCATAAAGCTGGCGCGGATGTTGCTGTACTGGAGCAGGCGCTAAAACTGGTGGCAGACAAGCGTTAAAAGTTCGCCAAAAATTAGTCAATCTCACCACGCTCTGTGCAGTCTTGCAGGGCGTTTTCTTTATATATCAAAAACATAAATATTGGCATGATTTTTGTAATAGCTTACCTGACCAGACCCGGTAAGCGTCGTGCCGCCGGGCAATGCCATCTTTATGGGGAACGACTATGCTGGAACTGCTTTTTGTGCTTGGCTTTTTTCTGATGTTAATGGTGACGGGCGTCTCCTTGCTGGGCATTCTGGCCGCGCTGGTTGTAGCGACTGCCGTCATGTTCCTGGGCGGAATGTTCGCCCTGATGATCAAACTGTTACCGTGGCTACTGCTGGCGGTGGCTGTGGTGTGGGTGATCAAAGCAGTAAAAACGCCAAAAATCCCACAGTATCAGCGCAATAACCGTCGGTTTTACTAAGGTATTGAGCGGTTCGTCACAACCTGGAACTTTGCCCTCACAGGCAAATAGGAATCGATTATTAAATCTGTCATGATTGCGCAGGTAACGAATTCATCGCGCTGTACCCTACATACAGCCGAACAAAAAAAGAAAGGGCTTCCCGGGTGGAAGCCCAATTTCTTTGCAGAGCTATTACGGAATCAGCAGGCTTGAGCCCTGTGTGGCCCGGCTTTCCAGCACCTCATGCGCGCGACGGGCATCTTTTAACGCATAGCGTTGATTTTCAGCCACATCGACTTTAATCACGCCGCTGGCAATCAATGAGAACAATTCATTGCTGGCTTCGGTCAGTTCTTCACGCGTCGTAATATACCCCTGTAGTGAAGGTCGCGTGGCATACAGAGAACCTTTCTGATTCAGAATACCTAAATTCACGCCGGTGACGGGGCCGGACGCATTGCCGAAACTGACCATCAGTCCCCGACGTTGCAGGCAGTCCAGTGAGGCTTCCCAGGTATCTTTCCCCACGGAGTCATAGACCACGCGGACTTTTTTGCCGCCGGTGATCTCTTTTACCCGTTCGACAATACTCTCCTCACGGTAATTAATTACCTGCCAGGCGCCAGCGTCCAGCGCCCGCTGCGCTTTTTGCGCGCTACCGACGGTACCGATAAGCTTCGCGCCCAGCGCTTTCGCCCACTGGCAGGCGATCAGACCGACGCCGCCCGCAGCGGCATGAAACAGGAAGGGTTCGTCGGGTTTCACTTCATAGGTTTTGCGCAACAGGTAAAAAACGGTCAACCCCTTGAGAAAAGAGGCTGCCGCCTGTTCGAAGGAAATGGCGTCAGGTAAAATCGCGGCTTTATCTGCGGGGACGTTATGGACGGAACTGTAAGCGCCGAGCGTTGACTGCGCGTAGACGACGCGATCGCCCACGCGAATGTGCTCCACGCCGTTGCCGACTTTACTGACCACACCCGCAGCTTCGGTTCCCAGGCCCGCAGGCAACGACGGGGGCGGATAGAGTCCGCTACGGATATAGGTGTCGATGAAGTTGATACCAATGGCTTTGTTCTCAACCTGGATTTCGTGTTCCGCCGGTTCCGTTGGCGTAAACTCCACGGTCTGAAGCACTTCCGGACCACCATGCTTGTGAAATTCAATACGCGTTGCCATGCTTCCTCCAAAAGAAATGTGGTAATCTTTCGACCCAATCACTATCTCGGTAACTCCATTCACTATGGCAGGAAATAAACCCTTCAACAAACCACAGACTGATGCCCGCGACCGCGATCCGCAGGTTGCCGGGATAAAAGTGCCGCCGCACTCGATTGAAGCGGAACAGTCGGTGTTGGGCGGTTTAATGCTGGATAACGAGCGCTGGGACGATGTGGCCGAGCGCGTGGTGGCGGAAGATTTCTATACCCGCCCGCATCGCCATATCTTTACAGAGATGGGGCGCTTGCAGGAAAGCGGCAGTCCTATCGACCTGATTACGCTCGCGGAATCGCTGGAGCGGCAGGGCCAACTGGACAGCGTCGGCGGCTTCGCCTATCTGGCGGAGCTGTCTAAAAATACGCCAAGCGCGGCGAACATCAGTGCTTATGCGGACATTGTGCGCGAACGCGCCGTGGTCCGCGATATGATCGCGGTGGCGCATGAAATTGCGGACGCCGGTTACGATCCACAGGGGCGCAATAGCGACGAACTGCTGGATCTGGCGGAGTCGCGCGTCTTCCAGATCGCGGAAAACCGGGCCAACAAAGACGAAGGTCCGAAAAGCATCGACCAGATCCTCGACGCTACCGTGGCGCGTATTGAGCAGTTGTTCCAGCAACCGCACGATGGCGTTACAGGCGTGGATACCGGCTATCAGGATCTCAATAAAAAGACGGCAGGGTTACAGCGTTCGGATTTGATTATCGTCGCGGCGCGTCCCTCCATGGGTAAAACCACTTTTGCGATGAACCTCTGCGAAAATGCGGCGATGTTGCAGGATAAACCGGTACTGATCTTCAGCCTGGAGATGCCCGGCGAACAGATCATGATGCGTATGCTGGCCTCGCTGTCCCGCGTCGATCAGACACGTATTCGTACCGGTCAACTCGATGATGAAGACTGGGCGCGAATCTCCGGCACGATGGGCATTCTGCTGGAAAAACGCAATATGTATATTGACGACTCCTCAGGTCTTACGCCGACAGAAGTCCGTTCGCGCGCGCGGCGTATTTTCCGCGAACATGGCGGGTTAAGTCTGATTATGATCGACTACCTGCAATTGATGCGTGTGCCGTCGCTTTCTGATAACCGTACTCTGGAAATCGCCGAAATTTCTCGCTCGTTGAAAGCGCTGGCGAAGGAACTCCAGGTGCCGGTCGTGGCGCTATCGCAGCTTAACCGCTCCCTGGAACAACGCGCGGATAAACGTCCGGTGAACTCCGACCTGCGTGAATCCGGCTCTATTGAACAGGATGCCGACTTAATTATGTTTATCTACCGTGATGAGGTTTATCACGAGAACAGCGACTTAAAAGGCATTGCTGAAATTATTATTGGTAAGCAACGTAACGGTCCTATCGGTACGGTTCGTCTGACGTTCAATGGTCAGTGGTCGCGCTTCGATAACTATGCGGGACCGCAATACGATGATGAGTAACTCTCCGTCATTCTTTTAACAAGGAATTCAAATGCAAGCGGCAACAGTCGTCATTAACCGCCGCGCTCTGCGACACAACCTGCAACGTCTGCGTGAACTGGCGCCTGCCAGTAAGCTGGTTGCGGTGGTGAAAGCGAACGCTTATGGACACGGTCTTCTGGAGACCGCGCGAACGCTCCCTGATGCTGACGCTTTTGGCGTGGCGCGTCTTGAAGAGGCTCTACGTCTGCGAGCGGGCGGGATCACGCAGCCTATCCTGCTGCTGGAGGGTTTTTTCGACGCCGCCGATTTGCCTACCATTTCCGCGCAATGTCTGCATACCGCCGTACATAATCAGGAGCAGCTTGCCGCCCTGGAGGCGGTGGAGCTGGCGGAGCCGGTAACGGTCTGGATGAAACTGGATACCGGTATGCATCGTCTCGGCGTGCGTCCCGAAGAGGCGGAAGCGTTCTACCAGCGTCTGACGCACTGTAAAAATGTACGCCAGCCGGTGAATATCGTCAGCCATTTTGCCCGTGCGGATGAGCCGGAATGCGGCGCTACCGAACATCAGCTCGACATTTTTAATGCCTTCTGTCAGGGTAAACCCGGTCAGCGCTCTATTGCCGCGTCTGGCGGTATTCTGCTGTGGCCGCAGTCTCACTTTGACTGGGCGCGTCCGGGCATCATTTTGTATGGCGTATCGCCGCTGGAACACAAACCCTGGGGGCCGGATTTTGGTTTTCAGCCGGTGATGTCCTTAACCTCCAGTTTGATCGCGGTGCGTGACCACAAAGCGGGCGAACCGGTGGGCTACGGCGGGACATGGGTAAGTGAGCGCGACACGCGCCTGGGCGTGGTGGCTATGGGGTATGGCGATGGCTACCCACGAGCGGCGCCTTCCGGTACGCCAGTACTGGTCAATGGCCGTGAAGTCCCGATTGTCGGGCGGGTGGCGATGGATATGATTTGCGTGGATTTGGGGCCAAACGCGCAGGATAACGCGGGCGATCCGGTGGTCTTATGGGGTGAAGGTCTGCCGGTTGAACGTATCGCTGAAATGACAAAAGTAAGTGCTTACGAACTTATCACGCGCCTGACCTCAAGGGTGGCGATGAAGTATATTGATTAAATACGCGGCGGGCCGGGTGGCGCTTGCGCTTATCCGGCTTGTATCGCGCATTGGCTGTAGGCCGGATAAGACGTTCACGCCGCTATCCGGTAATATGCGCATCCACCACAACATCCTCTCGATCTTCTCGTCCTTCCGGTTTATTGTGTTATTTCCTGCCCTCTGTAAACCTGGAGAACCATCGCGTGTTTCAAAAAGTTGACGCCTATGCCGGCGATCCGATTCTTTCACTGATGGAGCGTTTTAAGGACGACTCCCGTCACGACAAAGTGAATCTGAGCATTGGCCTGTATTACAACGAAGACGGGATTATCCCACAGCTTAAAACGGTGGCCGAAGCCGAAGCCCGGCTTAACGCGCAGCCGCATGGCGCTTCGCTGTACCTGCCGATGGAAGGACTCAATACTTATCGCCATACTATCGCGCCTTTGCTCTTTGGCGCCGATCACCCGGTTCTTCAGCAACAGCGCGTGGCCACTATCCAGACATTAGGCGGCTCCGGCGCGCTGAAAGTAGGCGCGGATTTCCTTAAGCGTTATTTCCCCGACGCAGGCGTATGGGTGAGCGACCCCACCTGGGAAAACCATATTGCGATATTTGCCGGGGCAGGATTCGAAGTGAGTACTTACCCCTGGTATGACGACGCGACTAACGGCATCCGTTTTAACGATCTGCTGGCCACGCTGAATACGTTACCTGCGCGCAGTATCGTGTTGCTGCACCCCTGTTGTCACAACCCGACCGGGGCGGATTTAACGCCTTCGCAATGGGATGCGGTGATTGAAATAGTGAAAGCGCGCGATCTGATTCCGTTCCTTGATATTGCCTATCAGGGGTTTGGCGCAGGCATGGACGAGGATGCTTACGCTATTCGCGCCATTGCCAGCGCCGGGTTACCTGCGTTAGTCAGTAATTCTTTTTCGAAGATTTTCTCGCTGTACGGCGAGCGCGTCGGCGGCCTGTCCGTGGTGTGTGAAGATGCTGAAATTGCCGCGCGGGTTCTGGGACAGCTAAAAGCGACGGTGCGCCGAATTTACTCCAGTCCGCCGTGTTTCGGCGCTCAGGTGGTCGCTACGGTCCTGGGCGATGAGGCGTTAAAAGCGGGCTGGCTGGCGGAAGTCGACGCGATGCGTAACCGCATTATATCGATGCGCCAGACGCTGGTGAAGGAGCTGAAGGCGGAGATGCCTGACCGCAACTTTGATTACTTGTTACAGCAGCGCGGTATGTTCAGCTATACCGGGTTAAGCGAGGAGCAGGTCGAGCGGTTGCGCGATGAGTTTGGCGTTTACCTGATTGCCAGTGGCCGCATGTGTGTCGCCGGGCTTAATGCTTCAAATGTACACCGCGTGGCGAAGGCATTTGCCGCTGTCATGTAATATTCAGGCCGGACGGCGATAACAGTGCCCTCCGGTCTGACAATAGCTGTTGTGATCATCCTCTTTTTTCGTAACAAAACCGCAGATAATCCTTCCTTTTGACCGTTACTGGCGTTATGGTCAGATAGTTTTTTGAGCAAAGACTCATCTTAATAATTATAATATTTTGAATTTTAAGGGAAAAGCATGAAAAAAATAACCCTGGCGCTGAGTGCCGTCTGTTTGTTGTTTACGCTAAACCATTCCGCGAATGCGTTAGTATCTTCCCCTTCGACGCTCAATCCGGGCACTAATGTTGCAAAACTCGCGGAACAAGCGCCTGTCCATTGGGTCTCTGTCGCCCAGATTGAAAACAGCCTCACCGGACGCCCGCCGATGGCGGTCGGCTTTGATATTGACGACACCGTGTTATTTTCCAGCCCCGGATTCTGGCGCGGAAAGAAAACCTATTCCCCGGACAGCGACGATTATCTGAAAAATCCGGCCTTTTGGGAAAAAATGAACAACGGCTGGGATGAGTTCAGTATTCCAAAAGAAGTGGCCCGACAGCTCATTGATATGCATGTTCGCCGTGGCGACAGTATTTACTTTGTCACTGGTCGTAGTCAGACGAAAACGGAAACCGTGTCGAAAACGCTGGCGGATAACTTCCATATTCCGGCGGCGAATATGAATCCGGTGATTTTCGCCGGCGATAAACCGGAACAAAATACGAAAGTACAGTGGCTGCAGGAGAAGAACATGCGTATCTTCTACGGCGATTCGGATAACGATATTACCGCGGCCCGTGATTGTGGTATCCGCGGTATTCGCATCCTGCGCGCGGCTAACTCCACCTACAAACCGCTGCCGCAGGCAGGAGCGTTTGGCGAGGAAGTCATTGTCAACTCGGAGTACTAAAAATCAGGAGAGCGTCAGGCTCTCCTTTTTTGCATGATTTTTGCACAAACTTGCCCCGCTGGCTTTTACCTTTTCCAGACTTGCTGCACACTATTCAGGAGACGTTTGTTTTTAGGAAGGAGCAGCCTATGTGGTATCAGCGCACCATTACACTGAGCGAGAAGCCGCGCGGGTTTCATCTGATAACAGATGAAATTATCGATAAATTGTCTGGCTTACCGCCTGTCGAAACGGGTTTGCTGCATCTGTTGTTGCTACATACCTCGGCCTCGCTGACGTTAAACGAAAACTGCGATCCCACCGTGCGCGCTGATATGGAGCGCCATTTCCTGAAAACCGTTCCCAATAATGCGGCGTATGAACATGATTACGAAGGCGCGGATGACATGCCTTCGCATATTAAGTCGTCAGTATTGGGCGTCTCGTTGCTGCTGCCTGTACGCCAGGGGCGTTTACAGTTAGGAACATGGCAAGGTATCTGGTTGGGAGAGCACCGTATTCACGGCGGTCCACGTAAAATCATCGCGACACTACAAGGGGAATGATAATGACCATTTCGGAATTACTGCAATACTGCATGGCAAAACCTGGCGCAGAGCAGAGCGTCCACAGCGACTGGAAAGCGACGCAAATTAAAGTGGAAGATGTACTTTTCGCGATGGTAAAAGAAGTTGAAGGACGCCCGGCAGCCTCTCTCAAAACCAGCCCGGAACTGGCAGAGTTGTTACGTCAGCAGCACAGCGATGTACGACCGAGTCGGCACCTTAATAAAGCGCACTGGAGCACGGTCTATCTGGACGGATCGCTGCCGGATTCACAACTCTATTATCTGGTCGATGCCTCTTATCAACAGGCGGTAAATGCGCTGCCGGAAGATAAACGCAAGCAGTTGCCGCAGTCCTGATTATAGCGCGCCGACCAACAACGCCAGGGCGATATCAATGAGGCGGATGACCGTAGACCGGATACGGCTGCCGAGGGCGATTTGCGCATTATTGGCGCGTAGCCTGGCGAGGTCCCGCTGTCCTTCCAGCAGAATAATCATATCGTCGTCGTCCAGCCAGCCGCGAGCATGTTCCTGAAGCGCGCGGGCGATAAACGCGGCGGACTCGCGTATACCGTCGTCGCTGTCTTCTCTTGCCTGCTTATACGCCTGGATAAACTCGGCAATCGCCGAGGAGGCTACAGGATGTTCGGCCCGGGCGGTGGTCATCAGGTAATGTATTTCGTTAATAGACGCCATTTTCTTCTCCCTGAGTACAGCGGGCGCCCCAATGCAGGCACTCACCCTGTATGGCTAATTTCCAGACCTGATTATTTTGCTGTTGGTATCTCTCAGCCTGGATGTAAGTAAGTGGTTGCTTACGTTGTATAACCCGCGCATAAAGACGCAAATAGTGATTTTTCAGCAGCGCCAGATTTTCGAGTCGGTGTTTATCCCCACCTTGACGGGCGACCCGCTCAGCCTGAAAAAATGTCTGGCGGATATCGCGGTCATCCTTGAGCAGTGTCTCTTTTTGCCACGGTATTCGCGCCGCGTCCTGCAGGAAGCGGGTTGAGCGCGCTTGTAATAGCGTCAGTTGTTGAAAAGCCACGGCGCTAAAGCGGTCAGGCAGCGTACAGGCGGATAAAAACAGGCACAGCAGTAGTGTGATTGCGTAGGGCAACTTCATGGTGTTTTCCATAACAGACCGTTTGCGCTATCACATGTCAGAGCGAGGCGGCACGCAAATCACAAATGCTCAACACGGATACAATGAGGTGGGATGAGGAAAAATGATGCCGCTTCCCGGCGAATCGGAAAGCGGCGTGAAGGTTATTTGAGCATAGGTTTAAGGAAGCGGGCGGTATGCGACGCCTCGCACTCCGCCACGGTTTCCGGCGTACCGGAGACGAGAATTTCGCCGCCGCCGCTGCCGCCTTCCGGGCCGAGGTCGACAATCCAGTCCGCCGTTTTAATGACGTCCAGGTTGTGTTCGATCACCACGATGGTGTTGCCCTGATCGCGCAACTGATGCAGAACGTCAAGCAACTGCTGAATATCGGCAAAGTGCAGGCCGGTGGTCGGCTCGTCGAGAATATACAGCGTCTGCCCGGTGCCGCGCTTCGACAGTTCGCGCGCCAGCTTCACGCGCTGGGCCTCGCCGCCGGAAAGCGTCGTCGCCGACTGACCAAGACGGATATAGGTCAGCCCCACGTCCATCAGCGTCTGCAGCTTACGCGCCAGCGCCGGAACCGCATCAAAGAACTCACGCGCTTCTTCAATGGTCATATCCAGCACTTCGTGGATGGTCTTGCCTTTGTACTTAATCTCCAGCGTTTCCCGGTTATAGCGCTTGCCTTTGCACTGGTCGCACGGCACGTAAATATCCGGCAGAAAGTGCATTTCGACTTTAATGACGCCATCGCCCTGGCACGCTTCGCAGCGACCGCCGCGCACGTTGAAGCTGAATCGCCCTGGCGTATAGCCGCGCGCGCGAGACTCCGGCACGCCAGCAAAAAGCTCGCGAACCGGGGTAAAGACGCCCGTATAGGTCGCCGGGTTGGAACGCGGGGTGCGCCCGATCGGGCTCTGGTCGATATCGATCACTTTATCGAAATGTTCCAGCCCCTGAATATCCCGATACGGCGCCGGTTCGGCGATAGTCGCCCCGTTTAACTGACGCTGGGCGATGGGGAACAGCGTATCGTTAATCAGCGTTGATTTACCGGAACCCGAGACGCCGGTGATACAGGTAAACAGCCCTACCGGTAGCGTAAGGGTCACATCTTTCAGGTTATTGCCGCGCGCGCCGGTGAGTTTGAGCACTTTTTCTGGATTTGCCGGCACGCGTTGTTTCGGCACTTCAATTTTGCGTTTACCGCTCATGTACTGGCCGGTCAGTGATTCCGGTACCGCCATAATGGCTTCCAGCGGGCCTTCAGCCACCACCTCGCCGCCGTGAACGCCCGCGCCGGGGCCAATATCAATCACATGGTCGGCGGCGCGGATGGCGTCTTCATCGTGCTCCACCACAATCACGGTATTGCCAAGATTGCGCAGATGAATCAGCGTACCCAGCAGCCGTTCGTTATCGCGCTGGTGCAGACCGATGGACGGCTCATCCAGCACATACATCACGCCGACTAACCCGGCGCCTATCTGGCTCGCCAGACGAATACGCTGGGCTTCGCCGCCGGAAAGCGTCTCTGCCGAGCGGGAGAGCGTGAGATAGTTCAGGCCGACGTTCACCAGAAACTTGAGGCGATCGCCGATCTCTTTTAGCACTTTTTCGGCGATTTTCGCTCGTTGCCCGGAAAGCTTGAGATTAGTGAAAAAATCCATCGCATGGCCAATGCTCATATCGGAAATAGCAGGCAGCGGCGTATTTTCCACAAATACATGGCGCGCTTCGCGATTCAGTCGCGTTCCTTCACAGCTGGTGCAGGGGCGATTACTGATGAACTTCGCCAGCTCTTCGCGCACCGCGCTGGATTCCGTCTCTTTATAACGGCGCTCCATATTATGCAGCACGCCTTCGAACGGATGGCGGCGCACGGAGGTATCGCCGCGATCGTTCATATATTTAAATTCAATGTTCTCTTTGCCGGAACCGTACAGCACGACTTTATGTACGTTGGCGCTGAGGCTTGCCCACGGCGCATCTACGTCGAACTTATAGTGTTCCGCCAGCGACTTGAGCATTTGAAAGTAGTAAAAATTGCGACGATCCCAACCACGAATCGCGCCGCCTGCCAGCGACAGGTCGGGATTCTGGATCACGCGGTCCGGATCGAAATATTGCTGAACGCCGAGGCCGTCACAGGTCGGGCAGGCGCCTGCCGGGTTGTTGAACGAGAACAGACGCGGTTCCAGCTCGCGCATACTGTAGCCGCAAATCGGACAGGCAAAATTGGCGGAGAACAGAAGCTCCTCCGCTTTCTCATCGTCCATATCGGCAACAACCGCCGTGCCGCCGGATAATTCCAGCGCCGTTTCGAACGACTCCGCCAGGCGTTGGGAAAGATCGTTACGAACTTTGAAGCGATCGATCACCACCTCAATGGTATGTTTCTTTTGCAGCTCCAGCTTCGGCGGATCGGAGAGATCGCAGACTTCGCCGTCAATACGGGCGCGAATGTAACCCTGGCTTGCCAGATTTTCCAGCGTTTTGGTGTGTTCGCCTTTACGCTCTTTAATAATCGGCGCCAGCAGCATCAGACGTTTGCCTTCCGGCTGTGACAGTACGTTATCGACCATCTGGCTAACGGTTTGCGCCGCCAGCGGCACGTCATGGTCCGGACAACGCGGCTCGCCCACGCGGGCAAACAGCAGGCGCAGGTAGTCGTGGATCTCGGTAATAGTACCCACCGTAGAGCGCGGGTTGTGCGATGTCGATTTCTGTTCAATTGAGATCGCGGGCGATAGCCCCTCAATATGGTCGACATCCGGTTTTTCCATGAGCGACAAAAACTGCCGCGCGTAAGCGGAGAGCGATTCAACGTAACGACGCTGCCCTTCGGCATACAGAGTGTCGAAAGCCAGTGAGGATTTGCCTGAACCCGAAAGCCCGGTCACGACAATCAGTTTGTCGCGGGGGATGACGAGGTTAATATTTTTGAGATTATGGGTGCGGGCGCCCCGAACTTCGATCTTATCCATTCACCTTTCCCGGTAGAGACTCGGATGCCTGGTTTGTTTGAAGGACAAACGGCAGAAACGGCTAATTATGACACAATTTAACCTGTTTGAATATACAGTATTGGAATGCATCTTCAGCTAAAGTATGCAACAATATGAGGTTCGCGCGAGTGACCTGGAACCTGCATCGCAGCTATTAAAATGCTACGTGGAAATGGTACACTCACGCGTTTACACTATTTATGAAACGTATTCAGGAGACTCAATTATGGCCAGCAGAGGCGTAAACAAGGTGATTCTCGTTGGTAATCTGGGCCAGGACCCGGAAGTACGCTATATGCCAAGTGGCGGCGCTGTCGCCAACTTAACGCTGGCTACTTCTGAATCCTGGCGCGATAAGCAGACCGGCGAAATGAAAGAGCAGACTGAATGGCACCGGGTGGTGATGTTCGGCAAACTGGCGGAAGTGGCCGGCGAATATCTGCGTAAAGGTTCTCAGGTGTATATCGAAGGTCAATTGCGTACCCGCAAGTGGACCGATCAGAGTGGCCAGGAACGCTATACGACTGAAATTAACGTTCCGCAGATCGGCGGCGTAATGCAGATGCTGGGTGGTCGCCAGGGCGGCGGCGCACCGGCAGGCGGTCAGCAGCAGGGGGGTTGGGGTCAGCCGCAACAACCTCAGCAGCCGCAGGGCGGCAACCAGTTCAGCGGCGGCGCGCAGTCGCGTCCACAGCAATCCGCGCCAGCGCCGTCTAACGAACCGCCAATGGATTTTGACGACGACATTCCGTTCTGATTTTTGGTAAAAAACTCAAAGCGTTATTTGCATTTTCGCTATAGCTCTCGTCTGCTGAAATGCCTGGTGTAAACCAGGTATTTTCTTACCTGGTATTATTGTCTTTGTATCCCTTTCAAAAAAGAGAAGCGCATATCTTACGGAAAAATGTCGCTTATCGCCTCTGGCCGACTCGCCTCGGCACATCGTTATCCAGCCGAAGTTCATAAATGTACTGCAATAACCCGGATTGTCTTAAATATGAAAGAGAAATCTCATCTGCAAAATATATAATTTATAGCCATTTTTTGACAACAAAAAGATATTATAAAATAACGTTAGAGAATGGTCGGTATTATCAATAGTTAATTAAATGTTTGCTTTAGCTTGTGATGAGCTCAAATATGATATGTGCATCTTGATTTATTTTTAATTGCTGAATATAAAATTGTTACTTATAGCTAGCTTTATATAAAAAATGGTTTTATTTATGTGTTTTTTTACGCAATTCTGATTTTTTACTCCCCACTTATTATATTTTTAATGATTTAAGTTATATTGAAGTCCCTATGACCCTATGTTTTAATTGTGAAAACTCATTTTATCCTCTGGAGGCAAATTTATTAAATACGTATGGTTATAACGCGTATTAAAAAGAAATATGTCCTTAAAATGATTTAGAGTTTCAATGATTAGCTAACAAATATATTTATCGGCGAGTGGTTTTAATTTGCTGATGACTATTTTTTATTTATGAGCTGAGAGCTTATGCGATACCTATTATTGGGGAAGATATAGTTAGTGCAATAATTGATGTCTACCTAATTAAAAAATGAAGAGTGTTTTTAATTAAAGCACTCATCTTTGTTGTGGGCGCATAAAAATGGCGTCATTGTTTTTATTTTTCTGATTACGAGATGTAGGAAAACTGAAATCTATAAAGCGTATTGGTAGCAGGAAGCCAAGGGCGGTAGCGTTCACTTTCTGAATAAGTTGAGCATCCTTTATCCTTTCTAATCCACAAAAACATTTTATTCACAATGTAATATCAGGAGACAACATGGAAGACGAAAGTAATCCGTGGCCTAGTTTTGTTGATACATTCTCTACGGTATTGTGCATTTTTATATTTCTTATGTTGGTGTTTGCACTTAATAATATGATTATTATGTATGACAACTCAATTAAAGTTTATAAAGCAAATATAGAGAATAAGACTAAATCTACTGCTCAAAATAACGGAGCCAATGACAATTCAAATGCTAATGAAATAGTTAATAAGGAAGTGAATACACAAGATGTATCGGACGGAATTACTACAATGTCAGGTAAGGAGGTTGGAGTATACGATATCGCCGATGGTCAGAAAACTGATATAACATCTACAAAAAATGAGCTTGTTATTACGTATCATGGCAGGCTGAGAAGCTTTTCAGAAGAGGATACTCATAAAATAAAGGCTTGGTTAGAAGACAAAATCAATAGTAATTTATTGATAGAAATGGTTATTCCTCAGGCAGACATCTCTTTCTCTGACTCTTTACGACTGGGATATGAACGGGGAATTATTTTGATGAAAGAGATCAAGAAAATATATCCTGATGTAGTTATTGACATGAGTGTTAATTCCGCAGCATCAAGTACAACGAGTAAAGCTATTATCACGACTATTAATAAAAAGGTGTCAGAGTGAAATATATAAATCATTACCGTTATTTGTTTGTCTGTTTTTTCCTTGCCATACTCCCTTTTTTCGCTTTATCTTTTCCCGGTATAAGAGAGTATGTTTTTGATAACTTCATGGTTTCTGCAATTTACAATGGAGTCATTATTGCCATTTATATTACAGGTTCTTTGTGTGCATTATTCACTATTCTTAAAAATATTTCAGCAAAAGACATATTAATAGCTCAGGACGCCAGTAGAAAAAATAGCATTCTTTCTAACCTCAATCAGGTTTTGTTTGCCGGGGAGCCCAAACAGTGTGATTTCAATTTACTGATGGAATTAGATGACAATGTGTCTACCGCCCGTAATCAACGATTGTCATTTATTATGAGCTGTAGCAATGTGTCGACGCTTGTTGGCCTGTTGGGGACGTTTGCGGGTCTGTCTATTACGATTGGTTCAATCGGGAACTTATTGAGCTCGCCATCAGATGTTGGCGGTGATAATGCAAGTAATACACTCAATATGATCGTGACAATGGTAGCGTCGCTTTCTGAACCATTGAAAGGGATGAATACCGCATTTGTATCTTCTATCTATGGTGTTGTTTGCGCCATACTCCTGACCTCACAAAGTGTTTTTGTTCGCAGCTCCTATTCCCTTGTTTCTACGGAAATCAAAAAATTAAAAATCATAAGCAACAGATCCAATAATAAACAGCGAAGCCTGCGGGTTGAATCAGAGACGCTTGTAGAATTTAAAGAGTTGTTTAAAGCGTTTTTTGATAACTACCTGACAGTTGAAAACTTACGGACGCAGGATGAAGAAAAGAAACGAGAGATGCTATCAGATAGCTTTGTCACTTTGCAAAACCGACTATTGGATAACTCAGCAAAACTGGAACAAATTTCTACGCTGATTGATGGTTATCTGGTAAGCAGTAACGAAAATCTCAAAAAATTATCTGACGGTGTAATAACAGTTACCTCTCGTTTATCTGAAGGTAATATCCTGCTTGCTGATAATAATGCACGACTGGAGGCAATGAGTACAATACAAAATATTATAGATAAAAAGAATGATTCAATAATGGCATCAGTTGATAAATGTTATCAGGAATCTCTTTCACATGGTAAGACCATAAACGATATTGCCGCTGGCAGTGCCGATATTTCTCATACTCTCGATGGGCTGAGAAAAGAAATGGATGAGGATATGAACAATGTTCATTTAGCGCTATCCGATCTATCGGCTACTGATAAAAAGATTATTGCCAATACTAAAGAGATTAGTGCTGAAATGGTTAGCTACCGTGATACCTATATGCCATTAATGGAAAAAATAACATCTATGCATCAGGAAATAGTAAAGCAACGTTTGTTAAACAAGGAGGAAAAAAATGAAGATTAAGATGTTTTTTCTGACGACTGCTTTTATTACACAAAGCACATACGCCAGCGAGCTTCCGGTCATTCCTCTAAGAGATTTAGTTAATGCCGCATTAACGCATCAGCCCTCTGTTGCTGTTTCATATTATGAGACTGAAAAGAAAAACAGTGACTTAGATCTTTCACGGGCAGCACTTTATCCTACCCTGGATCTAACATCTGGCCTTAATAATAACAGGAAAGAGTCATCAGGTACCGAGAGAAACGTTGAAAATAAGGTGTCTTTATCATACCGAATAACGGATTTTGGAGTGAGGGGGGCTAATATCAGGAAATCTGAATATGAAAGAGATAATAGTAAAACTGACTATGAAAAAACAAAGAATATAGTGTCTCAGGAGGTTGTGACAACCTATTACAACATCAGTAAATATCGTGAAATGATTGATGGCGTAAATCTGGAGAAAGAGTTTTATAAAAAGATGCTGGAAACTTTTTCGCTGCTGGTATCTTCCGGTGTAGCTATGCAATCTGATATGCGTAAAGTACAAGTATCTATCGATGCATTAAATACCAGAAGCATTATGTATCAGTCGATGTTGGATGATGAAATGTATAAAATGCAGAATATGACTGGTCTGAATTTATCACCAGATCAGATTCAAAGCGATGAAAAATTCAACCTCTTCAAAAAATATATCTTTGTCGAAAGTCCTGAAAAACTTATGGACATGGTGATGAAATACAACGATGACTATAAGATGCTTGTCAATACCCGAAAAGCCGCGACCGAAGATATTAATGCCGCAAAATCATCCTATTTTCCGACTGTAGATCTCGTGTCCAGCTATGTACAGAATAATCCGAGCGGTAGTGCCAAAAAAAGTGATTATGAAGATGAATTTAAAACGGGTGTCAATGTCAGTTTCAACATTTTTAATGGGTTCAGAAATTCAGCCCAGGAAAGAAAAATGGTGGCAAGTTACTCGCAGGCTAAGCTGCAAATTGACGATTTTTTGATTAAAACGCGTTATAACATTGATTCACAACTTTCAAGATACGCCGCTGCAAAAGAGACTTACTCAGTGGCGGAACGTTCACATACAAACGCGTTACAGCTTACTGAATTATATGAGCAGGAGTTTCAGTTAGGGCAAAAAAGTTTGCTTGATTTAATTTCAAGCCGTAATGAAGCATTTCAGGCATATGTAAGCATGATCGACAGCAAATATAGCCTGTATATTTTAAAGTTACAGCAGCTCTCATTGATTTTTCATTTAATGGATTATTTAAAAGGAAATACTGAAAGTGAGTTAAATGGAATGAAATGAATAGAAGACAAAGCGATCATCTCATGATGATAATTATTTCTTTGACGATCTTAATTATTATCCTTACCTACTTTATAGAAATTAATTCAGTGGTTCATGGTCAGGGCGTTATCACTACTAAAGATAATGCTCAGTTAATATCTCTTTCTAAAGGAGGAACGATACAAGATATTTATGTGGCCGAGGGTGATACTGTAAAAAAAGGAGAACTCCTTGCAAAGGTCGTTAACCTTGATCTGCAAAAAGAATATCAAAGGTATAGAACTCAAAAAGGGTATCTGGATAAAGATGTTAACGAAATATCTTTCATTCTTGATAAAGAAAGTGAGAGTGGGTTGATTACCCTGGATGGCACCCGTTCTTTAAGCAATAAAGAGGTAAAAGCGAATATTGAATTAGTGCATAGTCAGATAAGAGCTAAAGAGTTAAAAAAAACCTCTCTTGATTCTGAGATTAGCGGATTACAAGAGAAGCTGAGTTCGAAAGAAAAAGAACTAGCATTGCTTGCCGAAGAAATAAATATTCTTTCCCCACTGGTAAAAAAAGGAATTAGCCCATATACCAATTTTCTTAACAAGAAACAGGCGTATATAAAAGTTAAGTCTGAAATTAATGATATTGAAAGTAGTATCACTTTAAAAAAAGATGATATTGAGCTGGTTGTTAATGATATTGAGGCGCTTAATAATGAATTGCGACTATCTTTATCTAAAATAATATCTAAAAATCTTCAGGAACTTGAGGTTGTTAACTCTACATTAAAAGTAATAGAGAAGCAGATAAATGAGGAGGATATCTATTCACCGGTTGACGGTGTGATTTATAAAATCAATAAAAGTGCCACTACTCATGGTGGTGTGATCCAGGCGGCGGACTTACTTTTTGAAATAAAACCAAAAGTAAGGACTATGCTGGCCGATGTGAAAATATTACCCAAATACCGTGACCAAATATATGTAGATGAAGCCGTTAAGCTGGATGTCCAGTCAATTATCCAACCAAAGATAAAATCGTATAATGCGACTATCGATAATATTAGCCCTGATTCTTATGAGGAAAATACCGGAGGAACAATTCAGCGTTATTATAAAGTAATTATTGCATTCGATGTTAATGAAGATGATTTACGGTGGTTAAAACCAGGTATGACTGTTGACGCCAGTGTAATTACCGGAAAACACAGCATTATGGAATACCTGTTGTCTCCCTTGATGAAAGGCGTGGACAAAGCCTTTTCAGAACCAGTTAATACTAAACGATTAGATACACCTTGAGAGTGAATATAATATTATGGGAAATAAAAGCATACAAAAGTTTTTTGCCGATCAAAATTCTGTAATTGATTTATCTTCTTTGGGTAATGCCAAAGGTGCAAAAGTTTCTCTTTCCGGGCCAGACATGAACATTACCACGCCGCATGGGTCAGTGATCATTGTCAATGGCGCTCTTTATTCAAGTATCAAAGGCAATAACCTCGCTGTTAAATTTAAAGATAAGACTATTACCGGCGCTAAAATTCTGGGCAGCGTAGATTTAAAAGATATTCAACTAGAGAGAATTGACAGCTCATTGGTTGATTCTGCTCAGGTAGAAAAGAAAGGTAATGGCAAACGACGAAATAAGAAGGAAGAAGAGGAATTAAAAAAGCAGCTTGACGATGCTGAAAACGCAAAGAAAGAAGCTGATAAGGCGAAGGAAGAAGCTGAGAAAGCTAAGGAGGCTGCAGAAAAAGCGCTCAATGAAGCGTTTGAAGTACAGAACTCGTCAAAGCAAATTGAAGAAATGCTGCAGAATTTTTTGGCTGACAATGTAGCAAAAGATAATCTGGCTCAGCAAAGCGATGCTTCCCAGCAAAATACACAGGCTAAAGCAACGCAGGCTTCTAAACAGAACGATGCTGAAAAAGTTCTTCCTCAACCTATTAATAAAAATACCAGCACTGGCAAAAGTAATAGCAGTAAAAATGAGGAAAATAAGCTCGATGCCGAGTCTGTTAAAGAGCCGCTTAAAGTCACATTAGCGCTTGCGGCCGAGAGTAACAGCGGTAGCAAAGATGATAGTATAACTAATTTTACCAAACCTCAGTTTGTAGGTAGCACTGCTCCCAATGCCACGGTCATTATTAAAATTAATGGTATTGCTGTCGGTCAGGCTGTAGCGGATAGTTTGGGTAACTTCACCTTCACAGCGCCTGAAACATTGACTGATGGAACATACAATCTGGAGGCAGAGGCCAAGACTGCTGATGGGAGCGGTAGCACCAAACTTGTCATTACTATCGATTCCGTTACCGATAAGCCAACATTTGAACTTTCGCCTGAAAGTAGTGTGTCTGGTCATAAGGGCTTAACGCCGACCTTGACGCCTTCAATTGTTGGTACGGCGGAAGAGAATGCCAAGGTTGACATTTATGTAGATAATAAACTGGTTGCCAGCGTTGATGTCGATAAAGATGGAAACTGGAGTTATGAATTTAAAGATAATGAATTATCTGAGGGCGAAAATAGTATAAAAGTCGTTGCCGTAGATAAAGCAGGTAATAAAAACGAAACGACGGATAGTATCATAACCGACACCATTGCTCCGGAAAAGCCGACGATTGAGCTGGATGATAGTAGTGATTCCGGCATTAAAAATGACAGCATTACAAATAGCACCCTGCCAACATTTATTGGTGTGGCGGAACCCGGTTCTACAGTCTCTATTTATCTTGGACTTAAACATCTTGGTGAGGTCATTGTTGCTAAAGATGGGACATGGAGCTATACGCTTACTACGCCGCTCAAGGATGGCGAATACAATATAACAGCAACAGCTACTGATATTGCCGGGCATACCTCAGCGACGGCAAATCTGCCTTTTACTATTGATACACGTATCAGCTATTTCAGCGCTGAGATTGAAACGACGAATGATAGCGGTATTGTCGGAGATAACGTTACTAACAATACTCGCCCAACCTTTACAGGTAAAACTGAGCCAAATGCTATTATCAGTGTCATAAATAGTGAGACTGGCGAAGAGGTTATTTTTAAAGCGAATGACAAGGGCGAATGGACGTTCAATTTCACTTCCGACTCAGTGGAAGGGATTAACAATCTTACGTTCACTGTTGAAGATGTCGCTGGCAACAAAAAGGATTTTTCCTTTAGTTACGTTATCGATACTGTTGCCCCTGTACCTCCGACGGTTTCTTTGGAGGATTTTGTTGTTTTACCGAATGGTATAATTTTATCAGGGAATGATTTACCGGCTTTAGTCGGTACGGCAGAGCCAAAGTCTACCATCTTATTGATGCGAGATGGTAAATTATATGACAGCATTGAGGTTGACTCAAACGGGACCTGGAATTATCAGTTTAGTAATAAATTTCTTCAGGGCGCCTATGATATTGAAATCATTTCTCAGGATGCCGCCGGTAATAAATCCTCTACTGTTAAATATTCTTTTACTATTCAAACTGAAGTTGTACCTCCAAAAGCGGAACTCGATGCCAGTGATGATTCCGGTGCAAAAGGCGACTGGATTACCAATAAACATAATGCTCTGACATTACTGGGAACAGCGGATAGGTTTGCTACCGTAAATATCCTTATCGATGGTAAAACGATAGGCGTGACGACTGCGGATGCAGACGGTAACTGGAATTTTGATATTTCCCGAAATCTGTCTGACAATGTTTATAAGATTACGGTTGAATCCATCGATCCTTTAGGAAGAACGTCATCTGTAGATTATCAGCTTACCATTGATAGCTTTACGCCGATCCCTACTGTTATGTTGCATGATAGCGCTGATTCTGGCGTTAAAGGCGATATGATTACTAAAATTAATACGCCGTTGTTTACCGGGATGGCTGAAGCTAATGCTAAGGTTTCCATCTATGTCGACGGTGTGTTAAGTGGCGAGGCTATTGCTGGCGATGATGGTGTATGGAATTTTCAATTTACCACAGCGTTATCCGATGGCTCGCATGACGTAACGGTAAAGGTAGAAGATATTGCCGGTAATACTGCCTCCTCATCAGCGTATAATTTCCAAATCGTAACGCAAACGCAAAAACCAACAATAGAGTTGGTCAACGATACGGGGGTTGATAATACAGACCATATTATTAATGAAAAGAATCCTGCACTGACAGGAACTGCTGCACCCTATTCAACGGTTAAACTCTATATTGATGGTGCACTGATCGCTGAGGTCAGAACAAATAAAGATGGCAGATGGGAGTATACTCTGAAAGCCGATCAAGGTTTGGTTGATGGCGATCATAGAATAACTGCTTCAGTTGAAGATATCGCTGGCAACATTGCCCATTCGGATCCTTTCTTAATTAGCGTCGATACTGCTATTTCAATACCGATAGTTTCATTGAGCCCGGATTCAGATTCGGGAATTTCAGATGATAATTTAACGAATATCGTTAAACCTACCTTGCACCTAAAAGATATTGATCCGGACATTATCAGTGTTCAGGTATGGGATGCCGCGTCTGATACGCAGATCGGTGTTGCCACGCAACAACCTGATGGTTCATGGGCCTATACCTTTACTTCAGATTTAACGGAAGGCTTGCATCAGGTTTATGTCAAGGTTGAGGACATTGCGGGTAATAAAGCGAACAGCGCGGTATTCGATTTTACTATCGATACCACAGTATCAACGCCGGTGATTTCCCTGCTTTCTAAGGATGATACGGGGGTTACAGGCGATAACCTGACCAACATCAATAAGCCAGGTTTTGCTATTTCCGGTGTTGATGCCGATGCGCATCGGGTCGTCGTACAGGTGATGCACAATGGCGTGAGTGAAGAGATCGAACTTTCCCACCTCAATGGTAGTTGGTTATTTACACCAGGGAATACGTGGGCGGATGGCAGCTACACGTTAACGGTGAAAGTAGAAGATAAGGCAGGAAATACCAACTACTCAGCGCCGCTGACGGTCGTTATCGATACCCAAATCGCCATTGATGGGGTGGAACTGGTCAACGATAGCGGTGTGAAAGGCGATAATATGACCAACGACGACCGTCCCCACTTTCGTGTGACGGTACCGACGGATGTCAATGAAGTCCGTCTGAGCATTGACGGTGGTAATTCGTGGGTTCAGGCAACTCCGGGCGTGGCAGGAAGCTGGGAGTATATCTGGCCGACAGACCTGGCAGATGGTCAATACACGCTAACGGTGGAAGCGACTGATAAAGCAGGCAATACAGTGACGAAGACCATCGATTTCGCGGTGGATACCACGCTGTCAGTGCCGGTCATCGTACTGAATAGCGCGGACGATACCGGTGTCCAGGGCGATAACATGACGAATAGCACCCAGCCGACATTTGCCCTGCAGCATATTGATGATGATGCCGTTCGCGTTACGGTCAGCGTGGAGCATGGCGGCGTCACCACCACATTTGACGCCACGAAAGGCACAGGCGGATGGAGCTTTACGCCGACAGGGGCGTGGGCGGATGGTGATTATACCCTGAGTGTGTCAGTCGAAGATAAAGCGGGGAACACCAGCCATTCTGCATCGCTGACGGTGACGGTGGACACGCAAATCGCCATTAATAACATTGAACTGGTCAATGACAGCGGTATTCCCAACGATAATCTGACTAATAACGTGCGTCCGCACTTCCAGGTGACGGTACCGACGGATGTCAACGTGGTGCGCCTGAGCATTGACGGCGGCAAGACGTGGTTCAACGCTACCCAGAACGCGACGCCGGGCGTCTGGGATTATATCTGGCCGGATGATGTGGCCGACGGAGGCTATACCCTGACGGTAGAAGCGACCGATGAGGCGGGAAATAAGACAACACAGACGCTCGATTTCACCATCGATACCACTCTGTCTGTGCCGACCCTCTCGCTGGACAGCGCAGATGACAGCGGCATCGCGGGCGATAATATCACCAATGTTAAAACGCCGGGCTTTACCCTCAACAATATTGATACCGATGTCAGCAGGGTGATAGTGGAGGTAATGCACAATGGCATTAAACAGGAGGTGCCACTGGTTCAGACCGGCGGACAGTGGCGCTTTGCGCCGACCAGCGACTGGGCGGACGGCGACTATATCCTGACGGTGAAGGTAGAAGATAGGGCCGGAAATGTGAAGCAGTCCGCGCCGTTGACGGTGACAGTGGACACGCATATCGCCATTGACCGTATTGAACTGGTTAACGACAGCGGTATCCCCGGCGATAATCTGACCAATGAAGCGCGCCCGCACTTTCAGGTGACAGTACCGGCGGATGTTAACGGTGTAAGACTGAGCATTGATGGCGGCAAAACGTGGTTTGACGCCACGCAGAGCGCGACGTCGGGCGTCTGGGATTATACCTGGCTGACGAATGTGGCTAACGGCCCTCACACCCTGATGGTGGAAGCGTCCGACAAGGCGGGAAACAAAACGACGCAGAAACTGGACTTCATCATCGATACCATGCTGTCAGAACCGACGATTACCCTGGACAGTGCGGATGACAGCGCCGCTGGCGATAACATCACCAACGTTAAGATGCCAGGCTTTACCCTCGGTAATATCGACGCCGACGTGACCAAAGTGGTGGTGACGGTGGCGCATGATGGTAAGAACCAACAGATAGAGTTGATTAAGAACGGCGGTGTGTGGCGCTTTACGCCGGGCGCAGCCTGGACCGATGGCGACTATACGCTGACGGTAAAGGTAGAAGATAAGGCGGGTAATACAAATTATTCTGCGCCGCTGACGGTGACTATCGATACGCAAACGTCTATTGATCGCATTGAACTTCTTAATGACACGGGTATTGTCGGGGATAACCTGACCAATGAAGCACGTCCACAGTTTCATATTACGGTACCGACGGACGTGAACTCTGTGCAACTGAGTCTTGATGGCGGCATCAACTGGGTTAACGCAACGCTGACGTCCGACGGCGTTTGGGAGTATATATGGCCGACAGATCTGGTCGAAAATACGTATACCCTGACAGTGAAAGCAACCGATGTTGCAGGCAACACGGCGACGGAAACGCTCAATTTTATCATTGATACCACATTGTCGACACCGACCATCACGCTGGATAGCGCAGATGATAGCGGCACCGCCAACGATAATAAGACTAACGTTAAAACACCGGGTTTTATTATCGGCGGTATTGATTCTGACGTGACTCAGGTCGTCGTGCAGGTGATGCGCGATGGTCACAGCGAGGAGGTGGAGCTGACGCAGACTAACGGGCAGTGGCGTTTTGTACCCGGCAGCGCGTGGACTGATGGCGACTATACGCTGACGGTAACGGTGAAAGATGAGGCGGGTAATATTCGCCACTCAGCGCCGTTGACGGTCACCATCGATACGCAAATCGCCATTGACCATATTGAACTGGTCAATGACAGCGGTATTCCCAACGATAATCTGACTAATAACGTGCGTCCGCACTTCCAGGTGACGGTACCGACGGATGTCAACGTGGTGCGCCTGAGCATTGACGGCGGCAAGACGTGGTTCAACGCTACCCAGAGCGCGACGCCGGGCGTCTGGGATTATACCTGGCTGGCTGATGTGGGAGAGGGGAAGCATACCCTGACAGTGGAGGCGACCGACAAGGCGGGAAACAAAACGACGCAGCAACTGGACTTCATCATCGATACCATGCTGTCAGAACCGACTATTGTGCTGGACAACACGGACGACAGCGGAACAAAAGGCGATAACCTGACCAACGTAAATAAGCCGACGTTTTTACTGGGCAATATTGACGCAGACGCGCGGTATGTCACGGTTGAGGTGCAGCATGGCGGCACGAAAGAGGTGCTGACGGCCACCAAAGACGCGACCGGCAACTGGAGCGTGACACCGACCGGTACATGGGCAGATGGCGACTATACGCTGACAGTGAGGGTGGAAGATGAGGCGGGGAACGAAAAACACTCAGCGTCGCTGACGGTCACTGTTGATACCCAAATCACCATTGATGCTATTGAACTGGTTAATGATAACGGTATTCCCGGCGACAATATGACTAACGACGCCCATCCGCAGTTCCGCGTGACGGTACCGGGGGACGTTAACGAAGTCAGTCTGAGCATTGACGGTGGCGTGACCTGGGTTAAGGCGACACAGAGCGCGACGCCGGGCGTCTGGAATTATACCTGGCCGGGCACCGTGCCGGATGGCGACTATACGCTGAATGTGAAAGCGACTGACAATGCGGGTAATACGGTGACGGAGACACTCCACTTCACTATTGATACCACGCTGTCGACGCCGGTCATCGTACTGGATAGCGCGGACGACACCGGCATCCAGGGCGATAACATGACCAATCGCACCCAGCCGACATTTAACCTGCAACATATTGATGATGATGCCGTTCGCGTTACGGTCAGCGTGGAGCATGGCGGCGTCACCACCACATTTGACGCCACGAAAGGTGTAGGCGGATGGACCTTTACGCCGCCGACATCATGGGGGGCGGGCGATTATACCCTGAGTGTGTCAGTCGAAGATAAAGCGGGGAACACCAGCCATTCTGCATCGTTGACGGTGACGGTGGACACGCAAATCGCCATTAATAACATTGAACTGGTCAATGACAGCGGTATTCCCAACGATAATCTGACTAATAACGTGCGTCCGCACTTCCAGGTGAAGGTACCGACGGATGTTAACGAGGTACGCCTGAGCATTGACGGCGGCAAGACGTGGTTCAACGCTACCCAGAGCGCGACGCCGGGCGTCTGGGATTATACCTGGCTGGCTGATGTGGGAGAGGGGAAGCATACCCTGACAGTGGAGGCGACCGACAAGGCGGGAAACCAGACGACGCAGAAACTGGACTTCATCATCGATACCATGCTGTCAGAACCGACTATCGTGCTGGACAGCACGGACGACAGCGGAACAAAAGGCGATAACCTGACCAACGCGAATAAGCCGACGTTTATACTGGGCAATATTGACGCAGACGCGCGGTATGTCACGGTTGAGGTGCAGTATGGCGGCACGAAAGAAGTGCTGACGGCCACCAAAGGCGCGACCGGCATCTGGAGCGTGACACCGACCGGCACATGGGCAGATGGCGACTATACGCTGACGGTGAGGGTGGAGGATGATGCAGGGAACGTAAAATACTCAGCGCCGCTGACGGTCACGGTTGATACCCAAATCACCATTGATGTTATTGAACTGGTTAATGATAACGGTATTCCCGGCGACAACCTGACCAATGACGTTCGTCCACACTTCCGCGTCACGGTGCCAGGGGATGTCAACGAGGTACGTCTGAGTATCGACGGCGGTAATACGTGGGTTCGTGCAACACAGGGCACGGCAGGGATCTGGGATTACACCTGGCCGAAAGATGTGACCGACGGGCTACATACCCTGACGGTAGAAGCGACCGATAAGGCGGGAAATAAGACGACGCAGACGCTCGATTTTACCATTGATACCCGGCTGTCAACGCCTACCATCACTATGGATAGCAGGGACGATACAGGTGCCATTGGCGATCATATTACGAGCGCCAAAAGGCCGGGCTTTACCATTGGCAATATTGACGCCGATGCGCAATCGGTCATTTTGCGGATCACACAGGGCGGCAATAGCCAGGAAGTGACACTAACCCAGGTTGGAGGACAGTGGCGCTTTACGCCAGATGCTGACTGGGCGGACGGTAGCTATACACTGACGGTAGAGGTAACGGATAACGCAGGAAACGTTCGTCAGTCCACGCCGCTGATAGTGACGGTAGATACGCAAACCAGCATTACTGATATTACATTGGTCAATGATCATGGCGTGCCTGATGACAATCTAACTAACAGCACCCGTCCGCAGTTTGAGATCACGGTGCCGGCGGATGTGAATTCTGTGCAACTGAGCATTGATGGGGGCGCAAACTGGGTGAGCGCGGCGCAGGGTATTGAAGGCGTCTGGGGCTATACCTGGCCAACGGATATGGGCGATGGAAAACACACCCTAACCGTCATGGTCACCGACAGAGCGGGCAATACGGCGACGCAAACGCTTGAATTTTTCATCGACACCCGGTTGTCGACGCCGACTATTGCGCTGGATAGCACGGATGATACCGGTACGCCTGGCGATGATATGACCAATCGCACCCGACCGACCTTTATTCTGCAGAATATCGATTCGGATGTTATCAACGTTACAGTCAGCGTCACGCATAATGGAACGACAACCTCGTTTACTGCGACACAGGGGGCTGGAGGATGGAGCTTTACACCGCCAGCACCGTGGGGCGACGGTGATTATACGCTGACGGTGACAGTGGAGGATCGGGCGGGAAATACGCGTCCGTCTACGCCGCTGACGGTGACAGTGGATACGCAAATAGCCATTGATCATATTGAATTAGTCAACGATAGCGGCGTCCCTGGCGATAATGTCACAAAACATGTGCGTCCGCAGTTCCAGATCTCGGTACCGGATGATGTGGAAAAGGTTCTTCTGAGTATTGACGGCGGCACGACCTGGGTTACTGCAATCAAGAGTTCGACGGCTGGCATTTGGGATTACACCTGGCCGACGGATATGCCAGAGGGACAGCATACCCTGATCGTGGAAGTGACTGACGGTGCGGGTAATAAGATGACGGGGACGCTCGATTTCACTATCGACATCACGTTGTTGACGCCAACCATTGAGCTAGCGCCCGATCAGGATACCGGACAGAATAAGAACGATAATCTGACCAGCGTCACTCAGCCGGTATTTGTGTTGGGGAGTATCGATAAAGATGTTCGACACGTGGAATTGAGTATTGAGCATAACGGTACGTTTAAAACGGTGGTACTCACCGAATCAGCCGACGGCTGGCGCTATCGACCAGATTCTGCTTTGGCGGACGGTAGCTACACATTCACCGTGACGGTAACAGATGTGGCAGGCAACCAGCAAACATCCGCGCCTTTAAAGGTGACGATAGACGGTACGTTGACTACGCCGGTGATTGAACTGGCAGCTGGCGAAGATAGCGGTACTGTTGGCGATCGCCTCACCAATCACGATCGGCCTGTGTTCGACATACGCCAGGTTGATTCTGACGTTACGCGCGTGATGGTCAAAGTAACTTACAACGGTAAAACGCACGAGGAAGCGGCGGTATTCACCAATGGTCAATGGCGCTTTACGCCTTCTGCGAGCTGGGCTGATGGCTCATATCAGTTAGCCGTTGTGGTGGAAGATCTGGCGGGGAATGTAAAAGAATCTGCGCCGTTTGAGGTGCGTATTGACACCACGACAACCATTAACAATATCGTATTGCTTAATGATACTGGCGTGCAGAATGATCAATTAACGAATGTTGCCAAACCGTCATTCAGAATTGACGTTCCCGGTGATGTCGTCCAGGTACGCGTAACCCTGGATGGTGGCGCTAACTGGAATGTGATACGCAAAAATGCCGACGGACAGTGGATTTTTGACAGCCCGAATACTCTGGTTGACGGCACATATACCCTTCGCGTAGAGGCCACGGATGAGGCAGGTAATATTGCGAATAAAGATTTAGTATTTAATATCGATACTAATATACAGGTTCCGACTATTGCTTTAGACGCAGGACAAGATACCGGAGCGAATACAGCCGATAATATCACTAATATTTCACGACCCACCTTTACGATTGGTAATGTTGACCCCGATGTTATCAAAGTCGTGGTGACGATTGATGGTCATGATTATAACGCGACTAAGGTTGGGGCTGGTTGGCAATTTACGCCAGGCAATGCCATTCCGGATGGTTCTTATAATATTACCGTTACGGTTGAAGATAAGGCCGGAAATACCGCGACATCGAAACCATTACCTGTTGTGATAGATACGACGGCTGAAATTGAAAGCGTCACGTTGGTTACAGATAGCGGCGATAGCGATGTAGATAACATTACCAAAGTCGACAAGCCGCAGTTTAGTATTGTTACCGCTGATGATATTACCCATGTGCGCGTTAAAATCGATAACGCCGCTAATTGGATTGAACTCACAAAAGGAGGGGATGGCCGCTGGATATTTAATGTCGGTTCGGCATTACCTGATGGGCAACACACTCTCTTGGTTGATGTGACTGATATCGCCGGCAACGTTGCGCAAGAAACGCTGCAGTTTACGATTGATACGACTCTGCGAGAGCCGACAATTGTACTCGATCCCACCCATGATACTGGTGATGATACTAATGATAATCTTACCAGGATTAACAAACCGGTGTTTATTATCGGTAATGTCGATAATGATGTATCACACATTGTGGTTCATATTGATGGTCGGGATTACACCATTGAAAACACAGGGGGGAATTTAACCTTTACGCCGGATCAACCGCTGTCTGACGGTCAGCATACGATCTCTGTTACCGTAACGGATATTGCTGGTAATACCAAAACATCGGCCGAACTGCAGATTGAAATCGACACGCAGGTTCAGATTGACAGTGTTACGTTAACAACAGATAGCGGCGTCAACGATCACGATAATGTCACCAATGCTACCCGTCCCTCTTTTGAAATTGCAACGCCTGATGATGTGACATCGGTGCTGGTTTCTTTCGATGGCGTAAACTGGACGCCCATCAGTAAAAATGCGGCCGGGCAGTGGGAATTTACTGCAGGTAGCGCATTGCCTGATGGTCATTATACTCTCCATGTCCAGGCGACGGATCGGGCAGGGAATACGGCAAATTCCACGCTGGGCTTCACCGTGGATACGCAGATTGACGGCCTGAGCGTCGTGATGCTGGACGACGCCGGAAAGGATTCTACGGATGGTATTACGAATATTACCTCTCCACGTTTTGAAATTTCAGCCAGAGAACCGCTGCAGAGCGTGACGGTAATTTTAAACGGGAAATCCAGCACACTGACTCAGGGGGCAGGTAATAAATGGCTGTTTACCCCTGATACACCGTTAGTGGATGGAACTTACAAAATAGAAATAGTGGCTGAAGATATCGCAGGTAATAAAATTAGCAAAGAGGTATCATTCACAATAGACACTATTGTTTCTGATCCCAGTATTGATTTGCTGGATGCGGATGATACTGGCGAAAGCGCTGTTGATAATATTACGAGTGTCACTAAACCACGTTTCGTTATTGGCAATGTACCCGCCGATATTGATACTGTTGTAATCAGAATTAACGGCGTTTCTTATCCGGTTACGGCAAATGGCAATAACCTCTGGGAATTTCAGGTTCCCGTTGCGTTAAACGATGGCGTATATGAAGCCGTTGTTGTCTTCAGAGATATTGCCGGAAATACTTCTGAAACTAAGCTGCCCTTTACCATTGATACCACGACAAGCGTCAGTGTCAGAATGGAGCCAGCGTCTGATACCGGAAATTCCAATAGCGATAACCTTACGAATAAGCAAAATCCCAAATTCGAAGGTACTGCAGAGCCCAATGCGAAACTGGTGATTACCATTGTTGACGATAAGTCAGGTCGGGAGGTTTTAAAACAAACTATTACGGTTGGCGCTGATGGCAACTGGAGTGTGACGCCGAATATACTGCCGGATGGCATGTATACCATCAACGTCGTCGCAACAGATGTCGCGGGAAATACTGCGCAAACGCAGGAAAGATTCACTATCGATACGGTTACGATCGATCCCACCATTCGCCTTTCGGATCCATCTATTGATGATCAGCATGAAGCAACCAGCCTGCGTCCTGAGTTCAAAGGGTTTGCCGAAGCGTTCTCGACGATTATGATTCAGTGGGATGGGAAAGTGGTCGGCTCCGCAAACGCCAATGCGAATGGCGAATGGAGTTGGACGCCGCCATCAGTATTAGCGCCAGGCTCCTATGTTGTGAGCATTGTTGCCAAAGATAAAGCGGGTAATGAATCGTCGCAGGTCGACTTTCCTGTAGTAATACCTGTTATTGATGTCACGCCTCCAACCATAAAGCTCAGCGAGGAGAGCGATAGTGGTGCCTTAGGAGACTTTACGACGAATAATAAAACGCCGACCCTGATTGGGAGCACGTTACCTAATACGATTGTGAGTATTTATGTGGATGGCGTGAAGGTCGGCGAGGCGACAGCGGATACAGCGGGTCGATATACTTTCCAGTTATCGGAAATGAAAGATGGCCATTATGTCGTCCAGGTGGGTATCGTCAACCCTCGCGATAATAGCGAACTGCGTTCTACCGCCGTTGATCTCACTATCGATACCGAGGTTGCTGAACTGGTATGGAATATATCTGGAATGCATGAGGGCGGATATATCAACACGGTGACGCCGGAGATTGGCGGCACCAGTGAGCCAAACAGCAAAATCACTATCTTTGTGAATGGCGTTGAAAAAGCGATTGCTTATACGACAGGCGCAGGACACTGGGGCGTAGTATTACCCGCTTTGGGTAATGACGGTAATTATGTATTAACGTTTAAAGTTGAAGATGTTGCCGGCAATATCAGAGAGTTTGGTCCGCAGAATGTGATACTGGATACGGTAATTTCGCCGTTAACCGTGGTATTACGCGAAGCTGATGACAGTGGCAAAGTTGGCGACTGGATCACCAATAAATCTCATGTCACCATCGATGGTACTGCTGAAGCCGGAAGTACTTTAACCATCAGGAATCCGCAGGGGGTGGTTATTGCTACCCTGGTGGTAGGCAATGATGGTCGATGGAGCGCAGAATTAGATCTGCGTGAAGGTAGTAATGCCTTTGTCGTGGTATCGGAAGATAAAGCGGGCAACAGCCAACAAAAAGAGATTCTGATAGAACATGATACGCAGATTGAAATCAGCGATATTTCATTAAGTCGGGATACTAATAGCGGTGATAAATATGATCTGATTACCAATAATAAGTCTCCGGTACTGGTTGCCATGACCGATCCCGGCGCGACGGTACAGGTTTATATTAATGGTGTGTTACAAGGCACAGTAGAGGCGAGTTCGTCAGGTAATATTAGCTATACCATGCCGGCAAATAGCGCCGACGGCGAGTATCAGGTGCAATTTGTTGCTACGGATACTGCTGGTAACCGGGTTGAGTCTGCGATTACAACCGTGACAATCGATTCTCAAATTGCTGTCTTTGACATTGATGAAGATTCATTACCGGCCCTCTCTAATAACCGGGCGTTGTCAGTCTCAGGTGTCGGGGAGGCAGGTTCTCAGGTCAGCATCTTTGTCGATGGTAAATTAGTCAACGTTGTTATGGTTGAGGCTGATGGCACATGGCGCGCGCCGATACTGCTGCAAGATGATGGTACGTTTAATATTCATTTCAGCATTACTGACGTTGCTGGCAACACTGAAGTGAGCAAGGATTATAGCGTGGATGTCGATTCATCAACCGACTTCCCAACGCTCAACCTTGAAGATGCGAGCAACTCTGGTTCACTTGACGATCTGATTACTAGTCACAACAAGCCTGTGTTAGTTGGCACCGCAGAAGCGGGAGCCACAATCCATATTTATGTGGATGAAAAGATCGTGGCAAATGTGCTTGTGCTTGAAGATGGAACCTGGTCCTATCAGTTTGATAATGCGTTAAAAGATGGTGAATATTCTATCCGAGTGGTTGCCGAAGACCCGGCAGGTAATACAGCAGAATCGCCTCGCTTACTCGTCACGATAGATACCAGTACGTTTATCGATAATCCTGTTATGATGGCAGGTTCTGATAACGGTATTTTCAGTAATGATAGTATAACGAGTCAAACCCGGCCTGCGTTTAGTATTTATGGAGAAATGAACCAGAGTGTTCAGATTTTCATTGATGGGGTGTTAGTCGATACGATCACGGTGACCGACAGAAATCAAGTTTATCGACCTGAGTCACCGTTGGGCGATGGTTCCCATAGCATTTATTATGTTATCACCGATAAAGCAGGCAACACGGCTACCTCGAAAACGCTAAACTTTACTATCGATACCTTAAATACGACGCCTGTCGCTATTGATTCTATCGGCGGACAAACGTTAGCAGAGATGACCGGTAGTGATGGCAAAATATATATAACGGACACGACACGTAACTTATTGTTTAGTGGCAGTGCCGAGCCCAATAGCAAAATAGAAATCATCATTAATGGCTTAAATGTGGGGGAAGTTTGGGTTAATGACAAAGGTCACTGGCAGATGCCGGTGAACCCGCTTTATTTCACAGAAGGCCAGCTGGATATCACTGTTAAATCTACGGACCGTGCTGGTAACGTAAATCAGGAAAAGTATTCCATTTGGGTCGATACGCATATCCAGGTATTTACCAGCGAGCTTGATGACAATAAATCATCATCGAAAACGGACTGGTGGAGTAATAGCTCCACTATTACCATGAGAGGTATGGGGGAAATTGGCGCTACGGTATCATTAATCGTGGCAGGGGTCACGCTGGCAACCGCTGTCGTTGCGGCTAATGGGAAGTGGGAGTTATCGACCGATCAGCTTCCGGAAGGGAAATACGATATCACTTTGAGTATTGAGGATAACGCAGGCAACCGTAAGGAAGAGGTACATGAAATATTTATTGATCGAACGCCGCCAAACGCTCCGGTCGTAACTTATTCAGATATTGTCAACGATCTAATTATTATGCAGGGGACGGCGGAAGCCAAATCTCAGCTAATAATAACCGATAGTAATGGGAATACTTATACGTTAACCGTTCCTGATAATGGTAAATGGAGTATGGCGATCCCGTATCCATCGGAAGGGAAGTTTACCATTACGAGTGTGGATGCGATTGGTAACCGGAGTGATGATGTCCCTCTCGATATCATGAAAGAGGTTCCCGTTATTTCATTATCTCCAGACTCAGACAGTGGTACGGTGGGCGATAATATTACGCGAGATAAGCAACCTACCTTTATTATCGGGAATCTGGAAAGCGATGTTGTGGTCGTTCAGGTCGATATCAATGGGACCGTATATAATGCTGAAAAAAATGCCGATGGCGTTTGGTTCTTTACGCCAGGTACACCGTTAGCTGATGGTTCCTATACGATATCGGTAATCGCAAGCGATGCCGCGGGTAATCAGAAAAACTCGTTACCCATTACCGTTACGATCGACAGTACGCTTACGGTGCCGGAGATTGCGCTGGCAGCAGGTGAAGACAATGGCGCTTCAGACAGCGATAACGTGACGAATCACACCCAGCCTAAGTTCACGCTGCAGCATATTGATGCTGATGTGACCGGGGTGACCGTAAACGTGACGCATAACGGCGTGACAGACACCTATCAGGCGACGCAAGGCGCGGATGGCTGGACCTTCACGCCGCCAGCCGCCTGGAGTGACGGTACCTACACGCTGAGCGTGACGGTGGTGGATCGCGCGGGGAATTCACAGCAATCTGCTTCGCTAGCGGTGACGGTTGACTCAACGGTGACGGTAACAGCGGATAGCCAGCATAACGATGCGAACGATGACGCCACGCCAACAGCGGTTACTCCACCGGAGTCTGAAACAGTGAATGCCGAAAGCGCTACGCATCTTCGTACAGTGCCGTCTGTGGCGGAAGAAAGCGTGGTGAAGGAGACAGCCTATAGTATTACATTGTTAAACGCTGACTCTGGGGATGAAATAGATCGTTCAATTAGTCAGACACCTTCTTTTGAAATATCAGTACCTGAGAATATTGTTAATGTCAGTGTTATGTTTGAAGGAGAAGAGTTTAATCTGCCGATAACTAACCAGAAAGCAATATTCGAAGTTCCGCTATCTTTGGAAGATGGTGAATATACTATGGACGTGAAATTCATTGATAAGGACGATGATTTCCTGATTAAGGAGAAAACATTCTCAGTCGATCACTCCTCGGCGGATATTGTGAACGCAATGAATGCAAGAGGAAAGACCGAGGATGATATTAATGATTCCCCTTCAACGAGTTCTGTAGGGCACAACAATAACGGCGCTATTGATGTTTTCGCCGTTAATGAAGTTACGTTACCTGTAGATAATCAAGAAGAACACGCATAATAACGGAGGCCCCTCACCTTTGGGTGAGGGGGTTTACTTATGGATAAAAAACTAGAACCTTATTATTTAAGTGCGGAAACGGCATTATCTATAGTGTCTAAAAAATTCAACATAAAAATTGACATCAAAGAGGATGATATAAATTTAAGATTTAAAAAGTACGACAGAAATAACACTGACGACTCTATACAAATGAAGAATTTCTTTTTGTCGTTAGGGCTTTCTCTACAGGATATATTATTTAATAATGGTGAGGATTTACTAAATGAGCCTATGCCGATTTTACTATTAACGCCAGAAATGAAGTGGATGGTGTGTGTGAGCGGCGGGCAAAAAATAAAGTTGGTAAACGCGCGCGGTGAACTCTGTTATGTTGAAATTGAAGATGAATATTTAAAAGAGTTATCTGCATTTAGTATACTACCTTTAAATAAAGTTGTTGATAGTATAAGAGTAAAAAATATCATAAAAAACTCTTTATCGATGAACAAGATTTTTTATACTAAATACTTCTTTTCATCTCTTTTTATGGCAATTTTTGCGTTAACTATCCCAGTATTTAGTAATCTATTCTATGATAAGCTTGTTCCAAGTGCTTCGGTTTCATCTTTATTTGGCGTGGCTATAATTGTTGCTGTATTTATTGTTTTTGAGTTTATTCTTCGTACTTCGAAAGATATTTATCAGTCTATCACAGCAAGGCAGGATGACGTCGATATTGATATCGCATTTCTTGAAGCGGTCCTGTATAGTAAAAAGAAAAATGGCAGATCCATGTCATCAGCATTTGTGCTATGGAATGAGTTTCAGAAAATTAAACCCGTTTTATTAAACTCGATCTTTCAACGTATAGCCGATATTCCAATATTTATTATATTTCTCATTGTTATATATGTAAATTTAGGTCTGGTCGTTATTGTACCTGTTACCATGTTTATCGTCTCTATTATTATTTCCCTCGTTAACCACCATTATACTAATGAGTTAATGAACAAACAAAAAGAAGGACAGAAGAACAGGAATATTTTTATCTCAGAAGTTTTCTTATCTATTAAAATGATCCATACCTTAAATAATCAAGGTTTACTTTTTGATTGGGTCAACACATCAAATGAACAGTCGTATCTTAACCTGAAGATAAGAAAATTAAATCTTATCTATCAATCTATATTGGGGAGTATGTCATCTATTACCCAAATAACTATTATGGTAATAGCCTTTTTTATGGTAATCAAGGGTGATGTTACCACTGGCGCAATTGTTTCATCTGTCATTGTCTCTGGCCGTATCTCCGGGATCATTTCGAATTTTTCTTCTACATTAATCTCTATTTTATCAGCAGAAAAAACCGGTAAGGATCTGCTTTCTTTTTTTGATGAAGATCAGGCAGAAAAAACACCGGCATTACAGTCCATATCAAAGTGCAATGGCGATATCTCTATCCGGGGCGTGAGTTATCAGTATGATGCTCAATCTCCGATGATTATTAACCGACTGTCTATAGACATACCTGCGGGGCAACGTGTCGCGGTGGTAGGCGAATGCGGAGCAGGAAAAAGCTCATTACTGGGAATGCTATCTGGCTACCTTTCGCCAACAGACGGCGCCATCTTATATGATGGATATAACTTAGGGCATTTATCGCAGAACTTTTTTTCTCAGCATTTAAGCGTGGTGACGACACATGATGTTTTATTCACCGGAACCATTGAAAGTAATTTCGCGTTAAAACCGCAAAATGACAGGGGCCGGGTACTCAAGGCGCTTCATCTGGCGAACTGTGGTTTTATCTTGCAGCATCCTATGGGGCTGAAGTTTCCGGTGAATTTTATGGCTAAAAACCTGTCATCCGGACAGCAACAGCAGTTATTATTAGCACGTAGTCTGAGCAGTAACGCCAGCGTCTTTTTATGGGATGAACCAACATCAAATCTGGATGAGAATACCGAGAAGCAAATTTTTGATAACTTAGATGAGTTTATTCATGGGAAAACGTTGATCATGGTGACGCATCGTCGATATCTGATAAAGTATTTTGACCGGGTTCTGGTAATGAAAGGTGGAAAAATAATCCGTGATTGTTCTCCGGATAAATTATTAATGTAAAATAAGCAGCGCTTGTCGCTGTTATCAGGTGGTACTGCTTAATAAAAAAGACCCGTTGCACAAACGGGTCTTTTTTGTCATTTAACGAGTCGGCAATGTCTTCAATAAGTTTAGCTCGATTCTGTTAGGGCTATTCCACTTGCCATTTTTGGATAACCACACCTGGCGGCCCTCATCAACGGCAATGCGAGGGACGTGATGGTTCGCAAGGCTACCCCTGGCGCGCGATTCCGCGTTGAGATAACCGGTGGGCGACTTCAGCGGCAGCGATGGCGTATCAGGTCAGCACCATCGGCCATTCTGGTGGGGTCTGGCTCATCGTTTCGACCATTACGGCTTCAATGTTATGCCAGATCGCAGCGAGATCCATCATGGTAATACCGAGTAAACCGGTGGCAAACCAGCAGGCGGATACCACGCCCAGACCGCTACTGATCACCGCCAGACCAATATAATCTGATTTACGGAAACGGATATTGAGCGTGCTGGCTAAAAACATGAGCACGGCGCTCAGCAGTTGCCAGCGGAGAAGAACGACACCAGTGGTTATGGCAGCCATGAAACATTTCCTCTGAATAGACCTTTGTCCAGGACAGCACGGCGTTGTTCCCGGGAAACGTGGGACATTCTGGCTATCAACGGACATCACATCAACATCGAATGAAACATTGTTTCTGTTTCATTGTTTTTGTGAACTATATCACAAAAACAGGCTTATTCGCCAGATCGGCAATGTATTTTTTGTGCGTTTTATAACCTTATTTTTTGTGTGACCTCTGTGCGTCCGTAGAGAAACTGCCGGAAAGCAAAGATGTATTATTACTACTCTTTTATTTTTTTTTCGTGAAATTCAGACCTGATAAAAATATCAAGTTATTTATCAAAAGAAAGGAGTAAAGATGTATACCCCATCGTTTACTTGAGTATAAATCTGATATTATCAAAAATATTTAGTGTCCTGCCTGGTATGCGAGAGAGATTGCGCGTGGTTATTAATGATAAATGTTGAACGGTAAAAGTCTGTTGCTAATATTGATAAATTCATGCACCGTAAACCTCCATTTGGTTCATGTCTTATTTTGCCAACAATAGTCACAAATAATGCAGGGAAATAGGCTGAAAATGAGTCAAAGCACACGACGCAAGGTGTTGAGATTTCTCGGAACGATCATTGTGGTATTACTTCCTGTATTGCTGGCGATCTGGTTTGCTCATATCCGGGCAGTCTCTGAAACCAGAAATCAGTTACATTCATTTGCGCAGTTGGTATTAGATAAAACGGAGCGGGTTATCCTGCAAGCAGATTTAGCCCGCGATGCCGCTGAACAATATCAGGGGCAAGCCTGTACGCCAGCCCATCAACAGCGAATGCTGAATATTATCCGCGGTCGTTTGTACATTAATGAGTTGATTTATGCTAAGGGCCAGCGTTTTCTATGCTCTACGGTTATGACGCCAACAAGTCCTTATTTTATTCCCCGCGCTGACTATAAACGAAAGCCTGACATCGCTATTTATTACTATCGTGATACGCCTTTTTTCAACGGTTATAAAATGACATATATGCAGCGGGGAAACTATGTCGCGGTTATCAATCCCTTATCTTATAGCGAGGTGATGTCAGACGATCCGGCGTTGGCCTGGGGAATGTATGATACGGTGACCAACACCTTTTTCTCCCTGAGTGAACAGGCGCAGGCTGATCAGCTATTACCTTTGGTACGACGGAGTGAACCTGTGTTCCAACAGGGTGAGCGTTTCTATACTCTGGTTAAATCAGCAAAACGACCGGTTGCCGCGATTGTGTCAACCTCAAAGCAACGCTTTTACCAGAACCTCTTTCATCAGCTTACGTTAACGCTACCGTTAGGGATCATCTGTAGCATTATCGTCTTATTTATGTGGTCACGATCCCGGCAGGCATATTACTCACCGCGTCGATTGCTGCAACGGGCCATTACCAGGCACCAGCTTTGCCTTCATTATCAGCCGATCATTGATATCCGAAACGGGACATGTGTAGGTGCCGAAGCGCTATTGCGTTGGCCGGGCTATCACGGTCCGGTGATGAGCCCGTGCGAATTTATTCCGCTAGCGGAAAAAGAGGGGATGATTGAGCAGATCACCGATTATGTCGTCGAAGAGGTATTTAATGATTTAGGTGGTTTTCTGGCCGCGCACCCACATCTTTATGTCTCTATCAATCTCTCTGCCGCCGATTTTCTCTCTTCCCGGCTAATTGTGATGATTCATGAAAAAACGCGTCAGCATTCAGTGCTTGCGCAACAGATAAAGGTTGAAGTGACTGAGCGCGGATTTATTGATGTGCCTAAAATGACGCCGATTATTCAGGCGTTTCGCCAGGCGGGATACGAGGTGGCAATTGATGACTTTGGTATCGGCTATTCGAACTTGCATAACCTGTACTCATTAAATGTCGACCTTTTAAAAATTGATAAATCTTTTGTCGACACGCTAACCACTAATAGCGCCAGCCATTTGATTGTGGAACATATTATTGAAATGGCGCAAAGTTTGCGGCTAAAAATCATTGCGGAGGGGGTTGAAACGGCTGAACAGGTTAGCTGGTTGCTAAAACGCGGCGTTCAGTATTGTCAGGGATGGCACTTTGCGAAGGCGTTACCACCGCAGGAATTCATCTCCTGGCTACAACAAACGCCCGCGCCTCTGACGATACGCGGGCAGACGCCCTACAGGCGGTGACGGTAATCGCTGGGAGTGCGATCGAACTCGCGGCGGAATACACGCGAGAAGGTTTGCTGCGATACATAGCCCAGGTCCATCGCGATATCAAAAATCGGGCGCTCGGTCGTTCGTAGCTCAACGGCCGCCAACAGGAGACGGCGCTGGCGAATATACTCGCCTAATGTTTGATGCGTTACCGTACGAAACATCCGCTGCAAATACCACTTGGAGTAGCCCGATTTTTTTGCCACCACATCAATGTTTAGCGGTTGGTCGATATGTTCATCAATCCATTCGATAAGGGTCTGAATTATCTGCTGATGCGACATATTGTTGCCTCTTAAACAGTATTCGATTCGTCGTTTTGTCTGCGGGCGAGTATAATTCCTCAAGTTAACTTGAGGTAAAGCGATTTATGGAAAAAAAATCTCCCCGTTTAAAAGCCTTACTGACGCCGGGGGAAGTTGCGAAACGTAGCGGTGTTGCTGTGTCCGCCCTGCACTTCTATGAAAGCAAAGGGCTAATTACCAGTATCCGTAATAGCGGTAACCAACGGCGATACAAGCGTGACGTGTTGCGTTATGTCGCGATTATCAAGATCGCCCAGCGTATCGGCATCCCGCTGGCAACTATCGGCGACGCGTTTGGTATCTTGCCGGAAGGACATACGTTAAGCGCGAAAGAGTGGAAGCAGCTCTCCTCGCAGTGGCGCGAAGAGTTAGACCGACGTATTCATACGCTGGTGGCGTTGCGCGATGAGCTGGACGGTTGTATCGGCTGCGGCTGTTTATCGCGTAGCGACTGTCCGCTGCGAAATCCAGGCGACAGGCTCGGCGAACACGGGACGGGTGCCCGGCTGCTTGAAGATGATTAACATGCACTCGGCCATCGGGCTGAGTTTACCTAAAACTAAAGCGCCGCTAAGGGCGCTTTAGTTTGTTTCCGGTCTTTGTCTTTCGCTCTATCCCGCTGATTACAGGAGGGTTTCCCCCGACGTCAACACCCCTCATATCGAGCACGTGGTGGAGGTTCCGGTTTGTGTTGATACTGTAAGTGTAAGCGACGACGCCCTGTTCGCCAGCGAAATGCTGATTTTTTAGCCGAAATTTTTACGGCAACTGCCATAATTTTCTATAGTTAGTTGGCATACCCTACAGGAGACAGCCATGCTGACGGTGCACCATTTAAATCAGTCTCGTTCGCAGCGCATCCTCTGGGCGCTGGAAGAGCTGGCGTTGCCTTACCAGATTGTGCGTTACCAGCGTGAAAAGACCATGCTGGCGCCGCCGGCATTGAAAAAAGTGCATCCGCTGGGCAAGTCTCCGGTTATCGAAGATCACGGTATGGTTATTGCGGAATCGGGCGCCATCCTGGAATATTTGCAGGACACTTACGACAGTATCGGACGCTTTAAACCTGCGGATGCGCAGGGGAAACAACACTATCGATTCTGGCTACATTACGCTGAAGGTTCGCTCATGCCCTTGCTATTGATGAGATTGCTCTTTACCTCTCTGGGTAAACCGCCGGTACCATTGGGCCTGCGAACGTTGGGCGGCGTTATCGGTAAGGGCGCGCAAAAAGCGTACCTTAATCCGCAACTGGAAACCCATGCGCGCTTTATTGACGGGCATCTGGCAAATCACCCCTGGTTTGCCGGAGAGCAGTTAAGTATGGCGGATATCCAGATGAGCTTCCCGCTATTTGCGCTGCTTGCCCGAGGCGGGATCGCTCATCTCGACCATATCAACGCATGGAAAGCGCGGGTAGAAATGCGTCCAGCCTGGCAGCGAGCGATTCAGCAGGGCGGTCCGTTTACCATTCCCGGCGGATAATGGCGTTTTTGTGAGCAGATTGCGCAACGTATTTGCTAACAGCGATGCGAAAAATTGTTGCTGGATTGCGCAGGGACGATAACGTTTGCGCATCGTCTGGCGATTTATTGAGCATACTAAGCAGAAAAGCATAAAAAGCGGCAAAGTTCAGTTGAAAAAGCGTTGATGATCGCTGGATAATCGTTTGCTTTTTTTTGCCACCCGTTTTGTATACGTGGAGCTAAACGTTTGCTTTTTTGCGGCGCCCCGGCTGTCGTAAATGTAGCACAAGGAGATAACGTTGCGCTGTTAGTGGATTACCTCCCACGTATACCGACGAATAATAAATTCTCAGGGGATGTTTTCTATGTCTACGCCTTCAGCGCGTACCGGCGGTTCACTCGACGCCTGGTTTAAAATTTCACAACGCGGGAGCACCGTTCGCCAGGAAGTCGTTGCTGGCTTAACCACGTTTCTTGCGATGGTTTACTCCGTCATCGTGGTGCCAGGGATGCTGGGTAAAGCCGGGTTCCCGCCTGCTGCCGTCTTTGTAGCGACCTGCCTGGTCGCAGGCGTCGGCTCTATCGTTATGGGGCTTTGGGCGAATCTGCCGCTGGCTATCGGTTGCGCTATCTCGTTGACAGCGTTTACCGCGTTTAGCCTGGTCCTGGGGCAGCATATTAGCGTCCCGGTCGCGCTTGGCGCCGTATTCCTGATGGGCGTACTGTTTACCGTTATCTCCGCCACCGGCATTCGTAGCTGGATTTTGCGTAACTTGCCACAGGGCGTGGCCCACGGAACCGGTATCGGTATTGGCCTGTTTTTGTTGCTGATTGCCGCCAACGGCGTCGGCCTGGTCATTAAAAACCCGCTGGATGGCCTGCCGGTCGCGCTGGGCGATTTCGACACCTTCCCGGTGATTATGTCGCTTGTAGGGCTGGCTGTTATTCTCGGTCTGGAAAAGCTGAAAGTCCCCGGCGGCATTCTGTTGACCATTATTGGCATTTCTATTGTGGGTTTGCTCTTCGATCCTAACGTCCATTTTTCCGGCATTTTCGCCATGCCTTCGTTGAGCGATGAAAACGGCAACTCACTGATCGGCAGCCTGGATATTATGGGCGCGTTAAACCCTGTCGTTCTGCCAAGCGTACTGGCGCTGGTGATGACGGCGGTGTTTGATGCGACCGGCACGATCCGAGCGGTCGCAGGGCAGGCTAATCTGCTGGACAAAGACGGACAAATTATCGATGGCGGCAAAGCGTTAACCACCGACTCCCTGAGTAGCGTTTTCTCCGGCCTGGTCGGGGCGGCGCCAGCCGCGGTGTATATCGAGTCTGCGGCCGGTACGGCGGCGGGCGGTAAAACGGGCCTGACGGCGATTACCGTGGGCGTGCTGTTTTTGCTGATCCTGTTTCTTTCGCCGCTCTCTTATCTCGTTCCCGTCTACGCAACTGCCCCGGCGCTCATGTATGTCGGTCTGCTGATGCTGAGTAACGTGGCGAAAATCGATTTTGCTGATTTCGTCGATGCGATGGCGGGGCTGGTAACGGCTGTATTTATTGTACTGACCTGTAACATTGTCACCGGGATTATGATCGGCTTTGCCACGCTGGTCGTCGGGCGTCTGGTTTCCGGCGAATGGCGTAAGCTGAATATCGGAACTGTCGTCATTGCGGTCGCGCTGGTCGCTTTTTATGCCGGCGGTTGGGCTATCTAGTTCTGCCTTCATTCTGAAAAACGGGCGGCGTTGGCCGCCCGTTTTCATTTTCAGGACACATCACGTTACCTTTTGCGTTAATCTGAAGAAGGTGAAACCGAGGCATGATGCCTTTCTCCATCATAAAAAACATCGCAAACAGGGAACGCATGGAAATTTTCTTCACAATACTCATCATGACCCTTGTGGTCTCGCTGTCGGGGGTATTTACGCGTGTATTACCCTTCCAGCTTCCTTTACCCCTTATGCAGATCGCCATTGGCGCGCTGTTGGCGTGGCCGACGTTTGGTTTGCATGTGGAATTCGACCCGGAACTCTTCCTGGTGCTGTTTATTCCGCCGCTGCTGTTTGCGGATGGCTGGAAGACGCCGACTCGTGAATTTCTTGAGCATGGACGAGAGATTTTCGGGCTGGCGCTGGCGCTGGTCCTGGTAACGGTCGTTGGAATCGGCTTCCTGATTTATTGGCTGGTGCCCGGCATTCCGCTGATCCCCGCCTTTGCACTGGCCGCCGTGCTGTCGCCGACCGATGCGGTAGCGCTCTCCGGAATTGTGGGCGAGGGGCGCATCCCGAAAAAAATCATGGGCATTCTGCAGGGAGAGGCGTTAATGAACGACGCCTCCGGTCTGGTATCGCTGAAATTCGCCGTCGCGGTGGCGATGGGGACGATGGTCTTTACCGTCGGCGGCGCGACGCTGGAATTTTTTAAGGTCGCTATCGGCGGTATTCTGGCGGGTTTTGTGGTCAGTTGGCTGTATGGCCGCTCGCTGCGTTTTTTGAGCCGCTGGGGCGGCGATGAACCCGCGACGCAAATCGTCCTGCTGTTTCTGCTGCCCTTCGCGTCTTACCTGATTGCCGAACATATTGGCGTCTCAGGCATCCTGGCCGCGGTTGCCGCCGGGATGACCATCACCCGTTCTGGCGTAATGCGCCGCGCGCCGCTGGCAATGCGTTTGCGCGCGAACAGTACCTGGGCGATGCTGGAATTTGTCTTTAACGGTATGGTCTTTCTGCTGTTGGGACTGCAATTGCCGGGTATTCTGGAATCTTCGCTGGCGGCGGCGGAAGCTGACCCGAATGTCGAAACCTGGATGCTCTTTACCGATATCGTGCTGATTTATGCGGCATTGATGCTGGTTCGCTTCGGCTGGCTGTGGACCATGAAAAAGTTCAGCCTGCGCTTTTTGAAGAAGAAACCGATGGAGTTCGCCAGCTGGACGTCGCGTGAAATTCTGATTGCCTCCTTCGCTGGCGTTCGTGGGGCGATCACCCTGGCTGGTGTGCTCTCTATACCGTTACTTTTGCCGGATGGCAGCGGATTTCCGGCGCGTTATGAACTGGTATTCCTGGCGGCTGGCGTCATTCTGTTTTCGTTGTTTGTCGGCGTGATCATGCTGCCGCTGCTGTTGCAACATCTGGAAGTCGCCGATCATGCGCAACAGTTGAAAGAGGAGCGTATCGCCCGCGCGGCGACGGCGGAAGTGGCGATTGTCGCCATTCAGAAAATGGAAGAGCGTCTGGCGGCGGATACCGAAGAAAACATCGATAATCAGTTGCTTACTGAAGTAAGCTCGCGTGTCATTGGTAACTTGCGTCGCCGTGCCGATGGGCGAAACGATGTCGAAAGCTCCATACAGGAAGAAAACCTGGAGCGACGTTTCCGTCTGGCGGCGCTGCGTTCCGAGCGCGCCGAGTTGTATCATCTGCGCGCCACGCGAGAAATCAGCAATGAAACATTGCAAAAGCTGCTGCACGACCTGGATTTGATGGAAGCGCTACTGATAGAAAATCAGTAGTCCTTGTGGCCCGGTGGCGCCATGCTTACCGGGCCTACAAGTAGGCCGGATAAGGTGCTTGCGCCGCCATCCGGCAAGGGTTTTAACCCATGGTTTACGGTTGTTTCAGCCAAAACCCTTTGCAACAGGTTAACCATGCCCGGGCACTGTGCGACAGATACACGCCCTCGCGCCAAATCATGCCCAACTGCCAGCGGAGATCGCTTTCCAGCGGTAGCCAGCGCAGTGTGGCCTTATCCAGACGCTGACAAATCGGCTCCGGCAAAATGGCGATGCCGACGCCCGCTTGCACCATGGCGGCGAGAAAATCCCATTGCCCGCTGCGCACGGCAATCCGTGGTTTTACGTCATGCTGGCTAAATAAGGTCATCAACTGGCGGCTCAGGGCAAAGTCTTCGTTATAGATAAGAAGAGGATGCTCCGCCAGAGCTTCAGGCGCGATGGAGTCGCAGGTTGTCCACTGACCGGAACGGGGAACCAGCACGCACAGCGGATGGCTGAACAGCGATAATGTCGTCAGCCCGCTCGCTTCTTCCACCGGGAGCGCGGTCATCGCAACATCCAGCTCGCCATTCATTACCGCCTGCTGTACCGTCAGGCCGCCAAACTCCGAAATTTTGAGTTCAACGCCAGGGTAGCGTTGTCGAAACAAACTGATTGGCCCGGCCATCAACATGCCGACCATCGGGGGAATACCCAGCCGCAGCACGCCCTTATTGAGATGGTTAATATCGCTCAACTCAGCCTCTAACTGGCGAAACTCAGCGAGGATCGCCAGACCGCGTTCAAACACCACGCGTCCGGTATCGGTCAGCAATAACTTACGTCCGTCGCGGATCAGTAGCGTACAGTTAAGCTCATCTTCAAGATTTTTCAGCATCTTGCTAATGGTGGGCTGGGTGACAAATAACTTCTCCGCTGCGCGGGTGAAACTTTGCTGGCGCACCACCTCGACAAAATAACGCAGCGTTCTGATATCCATGATTATTCCTTCCGACTATGCCTGCAATGATTTTAATTCATTTCTGCCCGTGACGGAGGTTCTCTATACTGGCGCTCCGTATTATTTTTCAGGACATTCCCTCATGGCTGTGGCGATAAGCCGCGTTACGCCTGCCGTTGTGCAACGACTCCAGGTACCGGTTCAGGTACTGCTCTATGCAGGTTTATTCATTTTTTCCCAATATCTTGTCTCCTGGCTGCACCTGCCGTTGCCCGCGAATCTGGTCGGCATGGTACTTATGTTGGCGCTGATCGTTTGCCGGATTATTCCGCTTAGCTGGGTACGCGCAGGCGCACGCTGGCTGCTGGCGGAGATGCTGTTATTCTTTGTTCCCGCCGTCGTGGCGGTAGTGAACTATGCCCATCTGTTACTGGTGGATGGCTGGCGCATCTTCTCGGTGATAGCGATCAGTACCTTAATGGTACTCGGCGCGACGGCGTGGGTGGTGGATAAAGTGTATCGCTATGAGATGAGTAGGCTAAACCGTGAATAACGTTCAGTTAAGCGTACTGTGCCTGGTGATTACGCTGGGAATTTATTTCGCCAATAAGCGCCTGTATCGCCGTTTTCGCAAATTGCCGTTGATGCCATTAGTGCTGACGCCGGCACTGCTGGTGTTAATGCTGGTTTTCGGTCATATCTCCTGGCAAAACTACATTGGTGAATCGCACTGGCTATTGTGGCTGCTCGGCCCGGCGACTATTGCCTTTGCGGTGCCGGTGTACGATAACCTCGCGATTATCAAACGTCACTGGATGTCGCTCACCGCGGGCGTAGTGACGGCGACGGTGGTGGCAGTCACCAGTTCCGTTTGGCTGGCGCGTCTGTTCACGTTATCGGATGAGATTCAGCGTAGTCTGGCGGTACGTTCCGTTACTACGCCGTTTGCGCTGGCGGCGGCAGAACCCCTGGGCGGGCAGCCAGATCTGGTGGCGCTGTTCGTGGTCGTCACTGGCGTGTTTGGCATGGCGGTCGGCGACGCGCTATTTTTGCGTCTCTCTATCCGGGAAGGCATGGCAAAAGGGGCAGGATTCGGCGCGGCGTCACATGGGGCGGGCACGGCGCGTTCCTATGAACTTGGTCAGCAGGAGGGCGTCGTCGCCAGTCTGGTCATGATGCTGTCCGGCGTGGTGATGGTGCTGGCAGCCCCGCTGGTAGCGAGGGTGATGTTCTGATTTTCCTCCGACCCACAGGGCCGGAGGAAACGGTAAGATTAATGCGCACGCCCTTGTTGTACGCCGAATCCCGTTTGGGAGCGGATAAACTGAGCGCGGAACTGCTCACGTTCACGGTTGCCTTCTGCCGAGTTATCGGTGGCCGAGAAAAACCAGATCCCCAGGAACGCCACGCTGATAGAGAACAGCGCCGGATACTCATACGGGAAGATCGCTTTTTCATGGCCGAGGATCTGCACCCAAATGGTAGGGCCAAGAATCATCAGCACCACCGCTGTCAGTAAACCTAACCAGCCGCCCAGCATAGCGCCGCGCGTGGTCAGTTTTGACCAGTACATGGAAAGCAGAATGATGGGGAAGTTGCAGCTCGCGGCGATAGCAAACGCCAGGCCCACCATAAAGGCGATGTTCTGATTTTCAAACAGGACGCCGAGGATAATGGCGATCACGCCCAGCACCAGGACGGTGATTTTCGACACCTTCAGCTCTTCACGTTCGGTTGCGCCTTTGCGGAACACGTTAGCGTACAAATCATGCGACACCGCCGATGCGCCCGCCAGCGTCAGACCGGCGACCACCGCCAGGATAGTGGCGAAGGCCACGGCGGAGATAAAGCCGAGGAACAGGTTGCCCCCTACCGCGTTGGCCAGATGCACCGCCGCCATGTTATTGCCGCCAATCAGCGCGCCCGCGGCATCTTTATAGGCTGGATTCGCCCCCACCAGCATGATAGCGCCGAAGCCGATAATAAAGGTCAGAATGTAGAAATAGCCCATAAAACCGGTGGCGTAGAACACGCTCTTGCGCGCTTCGCGGGCATCGCTGACCGTAAAGAAACGCATCAGAATATGCGGCAAGCCGGCGGTGCCGAACATCAGTCCCAGACCCAACGACAACGCCGAAATCGGATCTTGCACCAACCCTCCTGGGCTCATAATCGCCGTGCCTTTCGGGTGTACCGCCATGGCTTCGGTAAACAGATTATTGAAGCTAAAGCCGACGTGTTTCATCACCATAAAGGCCATAAAACTGGCGCCAAACAGCAACAGGACGGCTTTGATAATTTGCACCCATGTTGTCGCCAGCATCCCGCCGAACAGCACGTACATCATCATCAGCACGCCGACCAGCACTACGGCGATGTGATAGTTGAGGCCGAACAGCAGTTCAATCAGTTTACCGGCGCCGACCATTTGGGCGATGAGATAAAGCGCCACCACTACCAGGGAGCCACAGGCCGAAAGAATACGGATTGGCCCCTGTTTCAGGCGATAAGAGGCAACGTCAGCAAAAGTATAACGTCCCAGATTACGCAGGCGCTCGGCAATCAAAAACAGGATAATTGGCCAGCCGACAAGGAAGCCCAGCGAATAGATCAGCCCGTCATAACCGGAGGTAAACACCAGCGCGGAAATGCCGAGAAATGACGCGGCGGACATATAGTCGCCGGCAATCGCCAGCCCGTTCTGGAACCCGGTGATATTGCCGCCTGCGGTGTAGTAGTCGCTACGGGAACGTACGCGTTTAGAGGCCCAGTAGGTAATACCGAGCGTAAACACGACGAAAATCAAAAACATGATAATCGCCTGCCAGTTGGTGGGCTGGCGTTCAACCGCGCCGCTAATGGCATCCGCCGCATGAGCGGCGAAGGGGAGTGCGGCGGCAAGCGCCGTCAGAACTCTCTTCATAATGCTTTCACCTCATGCAGTACGGCGTTATTAAGACGATCGAATTCGCCGTTCGCCCGCCAGATATAAATTCCGGTTAACACAAAAGAAATCACAATCACCCCGACGCCAATGGGAATTCCTCGGGTGACGCTGGTTCCCGCATGTAGAGGCGTGCCCAGCCAGCCAGGCGCGAAGGCGATCAGTAAAATAAAGCTGATATAAACCGCCAGCATGATAACCGACAGAATCGTGGCAAACCGTTGCCGTTTTTCAACTAATTCCCTGAAACGCGCACTGTCTTCTATCCGCTGATAAATTTGGTCATTCATCACAGAGCTCTCCAGAGGTCCCCCTGCGTCTTTCGCGCTACAGGCGCGTTGGCCGCACTCGCGCGCCCCAGCCACATAGTGAACTATGCTGCTGAGGGTGTGCTCGCTTGCCGCCTTCCTGTAACACGAAATCCTTTGGGGGAGGTTTTTTTATATTTCCCTCTCCCGGTTTGAGAGAGGGCAGGGGTAGGGTCGTAGGCCGGATAAAACGCGTTCGCGTTGCCATCCGGCATTTATGGTTATGACGGCATCGCGATGGCCTGCTTCTCTTCGAGCAGTTTCTCCACCACGCCAGGATCGGCGAGAGTCGAGGTATCGCCCAGATTGCTGGTATCGCCCGCCGCGATTTTGCGCAAAATGCGGCGCATAATTTTGCCGGAACGGGTTTTTGGCAGTGAGTCGGTCCAGTGCAGCACGTCCGGCGTCGCCAGTGGGCCAATCTCTTTACGTACCCAGTTGCGCACCTCCGCGTACAGTTCTGGCGACGGCTCCTCGCCGTGGTTGAGCGTCACATAAGCGTAAATCGCCTGGCCTTTGATAGCGTGTGGAATACCCACCACCGCCGCTTCGGCGATCTTCGGATGCGCCACCAGCGCTGACTCGATTTCCGCCGTACCCAGACGGTGGCCGGAGACGTTTAATACGTCATCCACGCGACCGGTGATCCAGTAATAGCCGTCCTCATCGCGACGCGCGCCGTCGCCGCTGAAATACATATTCTTAAAGGTAGAGAAATAGGTCTGCTCAAAACGTTCATGATCGCCGAACAGAGTGCGCGCCTGGCCCGGCCAGGAATCGGTGATGACCAGATTGCCTTCCGTCGCGCCTTCTTGCGGATGGCCTTCGTTATCCACCAGCGCAGGCTGTACGCCAAAGAAAGGACGGGTGGCGGAACCGGCTTTCAGTTCGATAGCGCCTGGTAGCGGCGTGATCATAAAACCGCCTGTTTCAGTCTGCCACCAGGTGTCGACGACCGGACATTTTTCCTTGCCGATCTTCTTCCAGTACCATTCCCACGCTTCGGGATTGATCGGCTCGCCGACGGAACCCAGAATGCGTAGTGAAGAACGGTCGGTGCCTTCAATGGCTTTATCGCCTTCCGCCATCAGCGCGCGGATGGCCGTCGGGGCGGTATAGAGAATGTTGACCTGGTGTTTGTCGACCACCTGGCACATGCGAGCGGGCGTTGGCCAATTCGGCACGCCTTCAAACATTAAGGTGGTCGCGCCGCAGGCCAGCGGGCCATACAACAGATAGCTGTGCCCCGTCACCCAACCCACATCGGCGGTACACCAGTAAATATCGCCAGGGTGATAATCAAAGACATACTTAAAGGTGGTCGCGGCGTAGACCAGATAGCCGCCGGTGGTGTGCAGCACGCCTTTCGGCTTGCCGGTGGAGCCGGAGGTATAAAGGATAAACAGCGGATCTTCGGCATTCATCGCTTCAGGCTGGTGCTCAGGGCTGGCTTTTTCAATCAAATCGCGCCACCACAGGTCGCGGCCTTCTTGCCAGTCAATGTCGCTGCCGGTGCGCTTCAGGACGATCACATGCTCAACGCTAGTGACATTCGGGTTTTTCAGCGCGTCATCGACATTCTTTTTCAGCGGGATACTGCGTCCGGCACGTACACCTTCGTCAGCGGTGATCACCAGCCGCGAGCTGGAATCGATAATGCGTCCGGCGACGGCTTCCGGCGAGAACCCCCCGAAGATCACCGAATGCACCGCGCCGATGCGGGCGCAGGCCAACATTGCCACCGCCGCTTCCGGCACCATCGGCATATAAATCGCTACCACATCGCCTTTTTTAATGCCCAGATCCAGCAGCGTATTCGCGAAACGGCAGACATCGCGATGCAGTTCGCGATAAGAGATATGTTTACTCTGCGACGCGTCATCGCCTTCCCAGATAATGGCGGTGCGATCGCCATTTTCCTGCAAATGGCGGTCAAGACAGTTCGCCGCCAGATTCAGCGTGCCGTCCTCGTACCATTTAATCGACACATTGCCTGGCGCAAAGGAGGTGTTTTTCACTTTTTGGTACGGCGTGATCCAATCGAGAATTTTTCCCTGTTCGCCCCAAAACGTATCGGGGTCGTTAATAGACTGTTTATATTTAGTCTCATACTGCTCTGGATTTATCAGGCAACGATCCGCAATGTTGGCGGGAATGGCGTGTTTATGTGTTTGGCTCATGCTGTTGTTCTCCTTGTAAGATGTTAATAATATGTCTCATAAACGTTAAATGTAGGGTCTTAATAAGTTTTGTTTAGTATTTGGGCGACAGATCACGCAAAAAGGGAACTGTGCAAATAAGCAGCAATCTATTTTTTGATTGTGTCCCGCAAAATTAGATAAATTTTCGGGATAACATGACGTTATATGAAATTTTTTAAAAAAGTGATCCGTGTCCGGAAATCAGAAAAGAGAGGGAGTTTTGTCCAGGTTACTAACTCTAAAGTGGTATTTTACATACACTTACAATTGATTAAAGACAACATTTTAAGTGTGGTTATTTGTTACACATAGAGGAGAGCAATGTAATAACAGTATTTGTGCGGTTGCTGTTATGGAAAACGATAAAAAATCGCCGTTAAAAATAATGGCGCAATCTGGATGAGACCTCTATGGCAAGGAAAACACTACGCGCACGCCGTTTCTTCAGCCTTATATTTCCTTTTTTCTTCATTACCTCTGTTTACGCTGAGCAAACGCCTGTATCCGCAAAAACCGTTACTGTTGAAGCGAAAAATGAAACGTTCGCGCCTCAACACCCCGACCAATATCAGTCATGGAAAGCGACGTCAGAACAGTCTGCCCGTGAAGATGCGCTGGCGGAAGACCCTCGTCTGGTGATCCTGTGGGCGGGCTATCCCTTCTCCCGTGATTACAACAAACCACGCGGCCACGCGTATGCGGTAACTGACGTGCGCGAAACACTGCGTACTGGCGCGCCAAAAACGGCGGAAGACGGCCCGCTGCCGATGGCCTGCTGGAGTTGTAAAAGCCCCGATGTCGCGCGCCTTATCCAACAAGAAGGCGAAGACGGCTACTTCCATGGCAAATGGGCGCGCGGCGGCCCGGAAATTGTCAACGATTTGGGCTGTGCCGACTGTCATAACACCGCGTCGGACGATTTCGCCCAGGGGAAGCCAGCATTAACGTTGTCGCGCCCCTATGCCGAACGGGCGATGGAGGCTATCGGCAAACCGTTTGAGAAAGCCGGTCGCTTTGATCAGCAATCGATGGTCTGCGGCCAGTGCCACGTGGAGTACTACTTTGACGGTAAAAACAAAGCCGTTAAGTTCCCGTGGGATGAGGGCATGAAGGTCGAAAATATGGAGCAATACTACGACGCCATCGCCTTCTCTGACTGGACAAACTCGCTGTCGAAAACCCCAATGCTCAAAGCGCAGCACCCGGAATATGAAACCTGGAGCGCGGGCATTCACGGTAAGAACAACGTGACCTGTATCGACTGCCACATGCCGAAAGTACAGAACGCCGAAGGCAAGCTCTACACCGACCATAAAATCGGCAACCCGTTCGACAATTTCGCGCAAACCTGCGCCAACTGCCACACCCAGGACAAAGCGTCCCTGCAAAAAGTGGTCGCCGAGCGTAAACAGGCGATTCATGACCTGAAAATCAAGGTTGAAGATCAGCTGGTTCGTGCGCACTTCGAAGCGAAAGCCGCATGGGATGCGGGGGCGACAGACGCGGAAATGAAACCGATTCTGAACGATATTCGCCACGCGCAGTGGCGTTGGGATCTGGCGATTGCGTCACACGGTATTCATATGCATGCCCCGGAAGAAGGTCTACGGATGTTAGGCAGTGCGATGGATAAAGCCGCGGATGCCCGTACTAAACTGGCGCGACTGCTGGCGACCAAAGGCATTACCCATGAAATTCCGCTGCCGGATATTTCGACGAAAGAGAAGGCGCAGAAAGCGATTGGTTTGAATATGCAACAAATCAACGCGGAGAAGCAGGACTTCCTGAAAACGGTCGTACCGCAGTGGGAAGATCAGGCGCGTAAAAACGGTCTGTTAAGCCAATAACCCCATTCCGCCCCGTAAGGGGCGGATAACTCAACGGAGTGAATATGAGCGTATTACGTTCGTTATTAACTGCTGGGGTGCTGGCGTCAGGCCTGTTCTGGAGCCTGAGTGGAATCACTGCCACGCCAACGCCGCAGGAGTCGGATCAACGCTGGACGGTTACTCAGCAGCGTAATCCGGATGCTGCCTGTCTGGACTGTCACAAACCGGACACCGAAGGTATGCACGGTAAACATACGGGCGCTATCAACCCGAACAATAAATTGCCGATAACCTGTACCAACTGCCACGGTCAACCGTCGCTTCACCACCGTGAAGGGGTGAAAGATGTGATGCGTTTTAACGACTCGATGTATACGGTAGAGCAGCAGAACAGCGTCTGTATGTCCTGCCACCTGCCTGAACAACTGCAAAAAGCGTTCTGGCCGCACGATGTTCATGTTACTAAAGTGACCTGCGCCAGTTGCCATTCCCTGCATCCGCAGCAAGACACGATGCAGACGCTAAGCGAGAAAGGGCGGATCAAAATATGCGTGGATTGCCACAGCGATCAGCGTACTAACCCGCACTTTAACCCGGCGTCCGTTCCGTTGCTTAAGGAGCAGCCATGAGTTGCACCCGACGTCAATTTATTACCCGCGTCGGCGCGCTGGCGGTGGTCAGTGGGATGGCAGGACGCGTTGTAGCGAACACGTTGAATATTAACGGCGTGCGTTATGGCATGGTACACGATGAGTCATTATGCATCGGCTGCACGGCCTGCATGGATGCCTGTCGGGAAGTCAACAACGTGCCGGAAGGCGTATCGCGCCTGACGATTATTCGCAGCGAGCCGCAGGGGACGTTTCCTGATGTGAAATATCGCTTCTTCCGCCACTCGTGCCAGCATTGCGACCATGCCCCCTGCGTTGACGTCTGCCCGACCGGCGCATCATTCCGCGATGCCGCCAGCGGTATTGTCGACGTGAACCCGGACCTTTGCGTTGGCTGTCAGTACTGCATTGCCGCGTGTCCCTACCGCGTGCGCTTTATCCATCCGGTCAGTAAGACGGCGGATAAGTGCGATTTCTGCCGGAAAACCAACCTGAAAGCGGGCAAACAGCCCGCCTGCGTTGAGTCATGTCCGACGAAGGCGCTGACGTTTGGTAATCTGGACGATCCCAACAGCGATATCTCCCGTTTGTTGCGGCAAAAAACTACCTATCGTTACAAGCTGGCGCTGGGCACAAAACCGAAGGTCTACCGCGTTCCCTTTAACTATGGGGAGGTGAGCCAATGACACCCGCTTCTGCATTCCATTTTGCATCACTGGTGTGGGACTGGCCCATCGCCATCTATCTGTTCCTGATTGGCATCTCCGCCGGACTGGTTACGTTGGCGATTTTGCTGCGCCGCTTCCATCCGGAGGCGGGCGGTTCGGACAGCACGCTGCTGCGCACTACGCTGGTGTTAGGGCCGGGGGCGATTATCTTCGGTCTGCTGATTCTGGTCTTCCACCTGACGCGCCCGTGGACCTTCTGGAAGCTGATGTTCCACTACAGCTTTACCTCGGTGATGTCGATGGGGGTGATGCTGTTCCAGTTGTACATGGTAGTGCTGGTGCTGTGGCTGGCGAAAATCTTTGAAAAAGAGGTGATTGCCCTGCAGCAGCGTTGGCTGCCGCGGTTAGAGATCGTGCAGAAAGTGTTGGCGCTAATAACGCCGTTTCATCGCGCGCTGGAGACGTTAATGCTGGTACTGGCGGTTCTGCTCGGGGCGTATACCGGCTTTCTGCTGTCGGCGCTGAAATCCTATCCGTTCCTGAATAACCCGATCCTGCCGGTACTATTCCTGTTCTCTGGAATTTCCTCCGGTGCGGCGGTGGCGCTGATCGCTATGGCGTTATGCCATCGTAGCAACCCGCACAGCGCCGAGGCGCGCTTTGTACATCGCATGGAAACCCCGGTGGTATGGCTGGAGATCTTCCTGCTGGCGGCCTTTTTTATCGGGCTGGCGCTGGGCGATGACGGCAAAATGCGGGCGCTGGCGGCGGCGCTGGGCGGCGGATTCTGGAGCTGGTGGTTCTGGCTTGGGGTCGTAGGGCTGGGATTGATTATCCCGCTGTTGCTGAAACCCTGGGCAAACCGTAGCGTCACGTTTCACGGCGTGCTGGCCGTTTGCGGCGCCAGTTTGACCGGCGTGCTGTTGCTGCGCTTTTTCATTCTTTATGCGGGACAGCTAACGGTTGCATAATCTGGACATCTTCCTTCCTGAAGCCGGATTTCTGGCGCTGTTGTTGAGTCTCGGGGTCAACGTGCTGACCCCGCTGGCGACGTGGTGCGGGATGGGGCTGCACTGGCGCGGCGTCATGCGCCTGACGACCTGCGGCGCGTGGACGGCGTTCACGCTGCTGCTACTGGCGTTTGCGATTCTGGTTAGCTGTTTTCTGACCAGCGATTTTTCGGTCGTTTATGTTGCGCAGCATAGCCATAGTCAGTTGTCATGGGGACTGAAACTGGCGGCGGTATGGGGCGGTCATGAAGGCTCGCTCCTGCTGTGGGCGCTGCTTCTTTCGGGGTGGACGGCGCTATTCGCCTGGCGCTCCCGGCATGAATCTGACGCGCTTTTTCCGCTGACCCTGAGCGTCTTGTCCCTCATTATGGCCTCGCTGCTGCTATTTATTGTGCTGTGGTCCGATCCGTTCCTGCGTATTTTCCCTCCCGCCATGGAAGGGCGCGACCTTAATCCCATGCTGCAACATCTGGGGCTGATCTTACATCCACCGCTGCTCTATCTGGGTTATGGCGGCCTGATGACCGCGGCGAGCGTAGCGCTGGCCTCGCTACTGTGCGGCGGCTTTAACGCGGCAACCGCCTGGGTGTGCTGGCGTTGGGCATTACCCGGCTGGTGCGCTCTGACGCTGGGGATGATTCTCGGATCGTGGTGGGCGTATTGCGAACTGGGCTGGGGCGGCTGGTGGTTCTGGGACCCGGTGGAAAATGCCTCATTGTTGCCGTGGCTTGCCGCCAGCGCGTTGCTGCACAGTCTGTATGTCAGCCGCCAGCGCGGGAGCTTCCGCCACTGGTCGTTGCTGCTGGCGATACTGACGCTGATCCTCTCGTTGCTGGGAACGCTGATTGTGCGTTCCGGCATTCTGCTCTCCGTCCATGCTTTTGCGTTAGATAATGTGCGCGCGGTGCCGCTGTTTACCCTTTTTGCCGCGTTAAGTCTGGCATCGCTTGCTCTGTACGGCTGGCGGGCGCGGGAGCCGTATCCGGCGACGCGTTTGGGCGGCGGAAAGCGTGAAACGCTCATTCTGGCGACGCTGCTGCTCTTTAGCGCCGTCTTGTTGATCGTGCTGGTCGGGACGCTCTACCCCATGATTTATGGTTTGATGGGCTGGGGAAGGCTTTCGGTGGGCGCGCCCTATTTTAATCGCGTCACGCTGCCGTTTGGCCTGCTGATGCTGGTAGTTATCGTGCTGGCGACAATCAGAAGCCGCAAAGTCTCTGTGCGTTGTCAGCTTCCGGCGTTGCTGGCGCATACGGGCGTATTTATCTTCGCCGCCGGGATCATGGTTTCCAGCGGTAGTCGGCATGAAATCAGCCTTAACCTCAGCCCGGGGCAGCAGGTGGTACTGGCGGGCTACATTTTCCGCTTTGAGCGTCTGGATCTGGAGGCCAAAGGCAACTACACCAGTGAAAAAGCGCGGATCACGTTGTGGCGGAATGAAAAACGCATTGGCAGCCTGCAGCCTGAAAGGCGCTTCTATGCCGCGCGTCGTCAACAGATGATGGAGCCGGGGATTCACTGGAACCTGCTACATGACTGGTACGCGGTGATGGGCGAAAAAACCGGACCGGATCGTTACGCCATGCGCTTATACGTGCAGACCGGCGTGCGCTGGATCTGGGGTGGGGGATTGTTGATGGTGTGTGGCGCGCTGCTGAGCGGATGGCGGGGGAGGAAGCGTGATGCGTAAATTACTCACAGCGTTGCCGGATGGCGGCGTAAACGCCTTATCCGGCCTACAGGATGCGCAAACCGTAGGCCGGATAAGCGTAGCGCCATCCGGCAGAAAGTTTTTACTCTTAACGATCGTCCTGTTTTTAATCACCTTCGCCACCCACGCCCAGGTGGTGGATACCTGGCGCTTTGACAATCCACAACAGCAGGAAAAAGCGCTATCTATTGCCAGTCAACTGCGCTGTCCGCAGTGTCAGAACCAGAATTTGCTGGAATCCAATGCGCCCGTGGCGGTCAGTATGCGCCATCAGGTTTACAGCATGGTGGCCGAAGGTAAAAGCGAAGCGGAAATCACCGCCTGGATGACCGACCGTTATGGTGATTTCGTACGCTACAACCCGCCGTTGAATGAGCAAACGCTGCTGTTGTGGGCGCTGCCGTACCTGCTGTTATTGCTGGTGGGCGTGGTGGCCTGGCGGGTGAGAAAGCGTCAGCACGCAGGAGAGGGGGAACAATGAGCCAGTCTGAACACTCCACTGTGCCGTTACGTCCCATGCCCGTAAAGCGTCTGGCGGCTGCGGCGGTGTTGATGGTGGCTGTCTGTATCGGCGGCTATCTGTTGACGCCGAAATGGCAGGCTGTGCGTAGCGAGCAACAGCGTCTGGCCGATCCGCTACGTGACTTTACGAACCCGCAAACGCCAGAGGCGCAGCTTTCCAGGCTGCAAGAAAAAATCCGCGCCAATCCGCAGGATAGCGAGCAATGGGCGCGGCTGGGCGAGTATTATCTCTATCGCAATGCGTATGACAATGCGCTGCTGGCATATCGTCAGGCGTTGCGTCTGCGAGGCGATAACGCGCAGCTTTTCGCCGCGCTGGCAACGGTGCTGTATTACCAGGCCGGGCAACATATGACGCCTGCGACGCGTGAAATGATTAATAAAGCGTTAGCGCTGGATGCGACAGAAGTGACCGCGCAGATGCTGCTGGCGGCGGATGCGTTTATGCAGGCGGATTATGCGCAAGCCGTGTCGCTGTGGCAAACCTTACTGGATGCCAACTCGCCGCGAGTGAACCGCGCGCAGCTGGTAGAGGCCATTAATTTGGCTAAATTGTTACAAAATCGGCAGAAATAATTTTTTCTTTTTTGTGACTTTTGTCATGTGTGCTGTTTAAAAAAACGGCGAATGAGCCACAGGTAAAAATTAATTACCTCAGTGTATTATTCGTTTTTGACGAAGTAAAAAACTTTCCATAACAAATAGTTATTCATCATTAACGCCATAAACTCGCGTTATTATGCATAAAAACAGCCAAAAGCCCTGTTATGAAAGGGTTGCGCAAGACGCTATGCAAATGATACTGATTATGCGCGTTAAAAAACTCTACAAACCAACGCAACACAAATCATACCCTTTCAGTATGTATTGCTCTCATGCTTTCGGCGGAGAGCAACGCTTCATCGAGGAAGTCTGTTGTTATGAAAAATTTGAAAGTCAGCCTGGCCTGGCAAATTTTGCTGGCTATGGTGCTGGGCATTCTGTTGGGCAGCTATCTGCATTATCACAGTGACAGTCGTGAATGGCTGATTGCCAACCTGCTGTCGCCTGCTGGCGATATTTTTATCCATCTGATTAAAATGATCGTCGTGCCGATCGTGATCTCGACTCTGATTGTCGGCATCGCCGGCGTTGGCGATGCAAAACAGCTAGGCCGTATCGGCGCCAAAACCATTCTCTATTTTGAACTGATCACTACGGTGGCGATTATCCTTGGCATTACGCTGGCGAATGTCTTTCAGCCAGGCTCAGGCATTGATATGTCGCAACTGGCGACCGTCGATATTTCGAAATACCAGAACACCACGGCGGAAGTACAAAGTCATGCGCATGGGCTGATGGGGACAATACTGTCGCTGGTGCCGACCAATATCATCGCATCGATGGCCAAAGGGGATATGCTGCCAATTATCTTTTTCTCGGTCCTGTTTGGGCTGGGGTTGTCATCCCTGCCGGCAACGCACCGCGAACCGCTGGTGACGGTATTTCGTTCCATCTCTGAGACCATGTTTAAAGTCACCCATATGGTGATGCGCTATGCGCCAGTGGGCGTTTTTGCGCTGATCGCCGTCACGGTGGCGAATTTTGGTTTCGCGTCGCTGTGGCCGCTGGCGAAACTGGTGCTGCTGGTACACTTTGCCATTATCTTCTTTGCGCTTGTAGTGCTGGGCATCGTGGCGCGCCTGTGCGGGTTAAGTATCTGGATTCTGATTCGCATTCTGAAAGATGAATTGATTCTGGCGTACTCGACCGCTAGCTCCGAGAGCGTACTGCCGCGCATTATCGAGAAGATGGAAGCTTACGGCGCGCCAGCCTCTATCACCAGTTTCGTGGTACCGACCGGTTACTCATTTAACCTCGACGGCTCCACGTTATACCAGAGCATCGCCGCCATTTTTATCGCGCAGCTATACGGTATCGACCTGTCGCTGTGGCAGGAAATTGTACTGGTGCTGACGCTGATGGTGACGTCGAAAGGGATTGCCGGCGTGCCTGGCGTTTCCTTCGTGGTGTTACTGGCGACGCTGGGCAGCGTGGGCATTCCGCTGGAAGGGCTGGCGTTTATCGCCGGTGTCGACCGTATCCTCGACATGGCGCGTACTGCGCTAAATGTGGTGGGGAATGCGCTGGCGGTGCTGGTGATCGCCAAGTGGGAACACAAGTTTGACCGCAAAAAAGCGCTGGCCTATGAGCGCGATGTGCTGGGCAAATTTGATAAGACCGCCCAATAACGGATTGCCGGATGGCGCTTTGCTTATCCGGCCTACAGCGAAAGAGAATGTAGGCCGGATAAGGCGTTCACGCTGCCATCCGGCAACCTGCTCCGGGTTGCCTGATGGCGCTACGCTTATCAGGCCTACAACGACTACGTTCATCCGACAATAAACATCAGCCATTTGTTAGCGTTTCGAACTCTTCGCAACCGGTATCAAACCCTTCCAGACAGCTTAGATTCAACCAGTGCAACGCCTTCTGCTTGTTCTTTTCAATAAAGCCCGGTTCACCGTTTAAAAACATCATTCCCGCCCAGTATTCTGAATAGCCGGTACGGGAAATGGCGGAACTGCGTTTGAAATACCAGGCGGCTTTTTCATCATCGGCGGCAATGCCCACGCCGTTGGCGTAAATCAGGCCAAGCAACATTTGCGCATCCACCGCGGAGTCGTTATCCAGATCTTCAGAGGCCTTTTGCAGCAGCGAGATGGCTTTTGGGTAGTCTGGACGCCCGGCCTGGGTGTTGACCAGGATCCGCGCCAGCGTAATTTCGCCCGCTTTACTGCCCGCGTTAGCCGCCTTTTCAGCCAGCTTTTTCGCGTCGGGATAATCCAGGCTTACCGGATTAGTGATTTTGATTTGCGCCAGTAGCGCGCAGGCGTCGGCGTCGCCACTGTCGGCGGCTTTTTGCGCCCAGTATTCAGCTTTGTTCAAATCGCCATAGCTCAACCAACTGTCGGCCAGAAAATATTGTGCGCGTCTGTCACCTGCCTCTGCTGCCTGCAAATACTGGCTACCCGGCTCAGGATCTGCGGCATGGGCAAAGAATGTCATAAACAACATCAATGCAAGAAGTAGTTTCATTTTGAATTTTATTTAGGGTACGGAAAAGACAGTATAAAGAGATCGTATGGATAAAAAAACAGCCTCCGGGCGGAGGCTGTTATAGGGAAAATGCCTGATGGCGATGCTAATGCATCTTATCAGGCCTACAGTAGACGCAGGCCGAATAAAGCATTCTGATGCCGCCATCCGGCAGATCAACCCATTGCGCTTTCGCGCAGGCGGGTTTTCAGCTTGTTGTACTCATCAATCACATACTGCTCGGCGGCTCGCTGATCGGCGATCGGCTCAACGCGTACGGCGCAGTATTTGTACTCCGGCGTTTTGGTAATCGGGCTGAGGTTTTCAGTCACCAGCTCGTTACAGGCGCCAATCCACCACTGGTAGGTCATGTAAATCGCCCCTTTGTTCGGGCGATCGCTGACCTGCGCGCGGGTGATGATTTTACCTTTGCGCGAATGAACCCACACCAGCGCTTCATCTTCAATGCCCAGACGCGCGGCGTCGGCGGTATTGATTTGCGCATAGCCCGGTTCATCGGCCAGCGCGGCCAGCGCCGCACAGTTACCGGTCATTGAGCGGCAGGAGTAGTGGCCGACTTCGCGCACCGTCGACAGTACCATCGGGTACTCTTCGGTGAGTTTATCGATAGGCGCTACCCAGTCGCAGGTGAAGAACTGCGCCAGACCGTTGGGGGTATCGAACTTCTCTTTAAAGAGGTACGAGGTTCCCTGATCGGCATCCGACGTGTCGCGGCACGGCCACTGGATATAGCCCAGCTCGCCCATTTTCTCGTAAGTGGCGCCGTAGAAATCCGGGCACAGATGACGCAACTCATCCCAGATCTCCTGGGTGTTGTTGTAGTGCATCGGATAGCCCATCCGGGTGGCGATTTCACTGATAATCTGCCAGTCGGTTTTCAGGTCCCACTTCGGCTCAACGGCTTTAAAGAAGCGCTGGAAGCCACGGTCAGCCGCAGAGAAGACGCCTTCATGCTCGCCCCATGAGGTAGAGGGTAAAATCACATCCGCCGCCGACGCGGTTTTGGTCATGAAGATATCCTGCACGATGACCAGTTCCAGATCCTCAAACGCTTTACGTACCGCAGAGAGCTCCGCATCGGTTTGCAGCGGATCTTCACCCATAATGTACGCCGCGCGCACTTCGCCATGCGCCGCACGGTGCGGCAGCTCGCTGATGCGATAGCCGGTATGCGCAGGCAGACTTTCTACGCCCCAGGCTTTAGCGAACTTCTCGCGGTTTTCCGGGAACTTAACGTACTGGTAGCCCGGATAAGTATCCGGCAGCGCGCCCATATCGCACGCGCCCTGAACGTTGTTCTGGCCGCGAACCGGGTTAACGCCCGCGCTTGGCTTGCCGAGGTTGCCGGTCAGCATCGCGAGGCTGGTCAGTGAACGCACGGTTTCCACACCCTGATAGAACTGAGTGACGCCCATACCCCACAAGATCGCTGCGCTTTTCGCGCTGGCATACATCCGCGCCGCCTGACGAATTTCCTGTGCGCTCACGCCAGTGATCTCTTCGACGGACTCCGGCGTATAGCCTTCGACAATCTTACTGTACTCTTCAAAACCTTCGGTACGGCTGGCGACAAACGCTTTGTCGTACAGGTTTTCTTCAATAATGACATGCCCCATGGCGTTGAGCAGCGCGATATTCGAGCCGTTTTTCAACGCGATATGCATGTCAGCGATGCGCGCGGTTTCAATTTTGCGCGGATCGCAGACGATAATTTTCGCCCCGTTGCGTTTAGCGTTAATCACATGATTCGCCACGATAGGGTGGGAATCCGCCGGGTTATACCCGAAGACGAACACTAAATCAGTGTTATCAATTTCGTTGATCGCATTACTCATTGCGCCGTTACCGACCGATTGGTGCAGACCTGCAACCGATGGGCCGTGTCAGACGCGAGCGCAGCAGTCAACGTTATTGGTACCAATAACGGCGCGTGCGAATTTTTGCATTACATAGTTGGTTTCATTTCCGGTACCGCGAGAGGAGCCGGTTGTCTGGATTGCATCCGGACCGTACTTCGCTTTGATGGCGCTCAAACGTTCAGCGACGTAATTGAGCGCTTCATCCCAGGAAACAGATTCCAGTTTGCCGCCACGCTGGCGACGGATCATTGGGGTTTTCAGGCGCGGGGTCAGGATCTGGGTATCATTAATAAAATCCCAGCCGTAGTAGCCCTTCAGACACAGGGTACCCTGGTTGGTTTTCCCCTGCGCCGCCTCAGCCCGGACGATTTTGCCGTTATCGACCACCAGATTGATTTTGCAACCTGATGCGCAATACGGGCAAACCGTGACGACTTTTTTCATCGGTTTCGCTCCAGTTAATCAAATCGCGCATACGCGCTGTCGCCCTCAGTATGCATGTTTTATGCCACTTTTTTAGTATGGGCTTTCCCTGATATTACGGGCGAATTTTGCTCAAAACCCTGACGAAAAACAGGCTATCGTCAGTTTTGACGTGTCGAAAGAAAATGCCGCATGACATTTATTATGGGGAGAAACGCTGAGCGCAGGCCAGATAAGGCGGAGCCGCCATCCGGCAATCTGCTCTGCCTGAAGTGGAAATTACCCGGATGGATAGACTCAAGGCCAGGGAACGCGTTGAGACTAACGCCAGGATAGAACAGGCCGCGGCAGGCAGTGCCATACCGCGGCCCGGCTTCAGAGGAGGCTGAAAAGGATTATCGCGGCAAAAATAGCGGCAATAACGAGATATTTCAGCGCGTAATAGAGAGTGCGGTTTTTCTTTTTCAGCCGTTGCCCGGCATCGCGTGCTGCGTGAACGTATTTAAAGATGCGATTAATCGCACCGGTGCGATCGTTCTCGTCGTTTGGCGAACTGGCGGCGGACATCAACGATGCGCCGACCCAGTGGTTTACGCTCTGCGCCCAGCGCCATTTCATTGGGCGCTCAATATCGCAAAAGAGGATAATACGCGTCTGCTCAGTTTTATTTTCCGCCCAATGAACGTAGGTTTCGTCGAAGATGACGGCTTCGCCGTCGCGCCAGCTATGGCGCTGTCGATCAACTTCAATAAAACAGCGGTCGTCATTCGGTGTGCTTAATCCAAGATGGTAACGTACTGAACCGGCATAGGGGTCGCGATGTTTTCCCAGATAGGCCCCGGGAGGCAACTCGGCGAACATCGCCGCTTTGATAGAGGGGATGCTGTTGACCAGCTTTGTCGTTATCGGGCATAACGTTTCCGCCGACGGGTGGGCATCGGAATACCATTTAAGGTAAAACCGTTTCCAGCCGCGCTTGAAAAAGGTGTTGAATCCGGCGTCGTTATTGGCCTGCGCAGCTTTTATGTGATGCTGAAGCCGTAGCGCCTCTTCACGAATCACCTGCCAGTTTTCCGTCAGCTTCTGCAGCTCTGGAAATGCCGTGGTATCAAAGTACGGCTGCTTTGCCGGTAACGTTGAGAAGCGAGTCATAAACATATTGATCGGCGCCATAAACGTCGAGTGATCAAAGAGCTGACGGGAAAGTTTTTGTTTTTCCACACCGCGTGAATGCGCATAAATGACGCTGATAATAAAAATACCGATAATGATTGCTGCGAACATAACGTCACTGTCCTTCTAAGAAAACCTCATCCCGGGATTTTCAGGCAACCCTCCCGGTGATGCCAAAGAGAAAAGTGTAGTTCGTTGACAATAAATTTACATTTCTACAACTTAAAAGGGCCATTTTTGCTAAAGAAGCGAGTCAGCCCGTTTAACCTTTATCCAGGCTTGCCGACAGTAGAATTGAGATGGCTCCGCTACTTCACCCGGTGACGGCTGATTACGTTATGCCTTATCTCCTGATGACGGCTGCCCGATCACAATGCTTTCGTAAACCGAAAATGACTTTGCTTGTAACCTTCGCGAAGATAAAAACGGTGTGCATCGCGGCGTTTAATATTTGTGGAAAGCTCCGTTAGCTCGGCGCCCGCCTGACGTGCTTCTTCTTCTGCCCAGGCCAGAAGCTGACTGCCAATTTTTTGTCCCCGCATCGGCGGTAATACCACCAGCTCCTGAATTTCGCCAATCCAGTTGGCATGATGGAGATGAAACTGCATATGCAGGCTGATCATGCCAACTACCTCTCCGTTGCGCAGCGCTAAACGATAATGAACGTTGGGGTCCAGTAAATTAGCGGCAAATCCATCCCTGAAAGCCTGATAATCAAGCTCATTTTTAAGTAACTCACAGATAAGCGCGTAAACAGAATCGGTATCCTCTGTTGTCGCGTGGCGTAATTCACAGACTGGCATAATGTCCTCCCGACGCTTCATCAGGATCAACCATCTTTCGCCAGACTGTAGCAAACTACCGTCATTATTTATTCTATGGCAGTTAAACGGCGGATAACGTGCAGCCAAAGATCACTCTGATGGCAAGGGGGAGGGCGAGCCTCCCGGGGAGTTAGGTGGCAGGCTGATGTTTAACCACGTTAATCATCCACGGCACACCGAAACGATCGCTGACCTTGCCGAAACCCTGCGCCCAGAAAGTCTCCTGCCAGTCCATTTCGATTTGCCCTTGTGCGGCAAGGTTATCAAACCAGCGCTTCCCTTCTGCTACATCCTGGGTATCAAGCACCAGCGTAAAGCCGGAATAATGCGCCGTTCCCGACGCGCTGGCATCACTCATCATGATATCGCTGCCGGCAATGCGCATGTTGGCGTGGGCGATAGCAGTATCGGGAAAGCGCATTCCTGACGGGCAGCCCTCTTCGTTATCCGCCGCCGAGGGGGGCATTTCACCGAAGCTGAGTTTATAAAGCAGTTCTGCGCCTAACGTTTGTTGATAATACGCGATGGCGTCGGCACAGTTGCCGGCAAAAGAGAGATAGGGACTTAACGGCATGATGGTTACCTCAGGTAAGAGATGCTCGTTAAGTGTAGTTCGAAATTGGCACAATATTGTCGGTGGCAGGGCCGCTCAGGCCCGGTAAGCGAGGCGCTACCGGGCAATGACGCGGTAAATCAGTTCTTTTTCACGAACTCGGATTTCAGTTTCATCGGGCCAAAACCATCGATTTTGCAGTCGATGTTATGGTCGCCTTCAACCAGACGAATATTCTTCACTTTGGTGCCGATTTTCAGCATGGAAGAGCTGCCTTTTACTTTCAGATCTTTCACGATGGTGACGCTATCGCCGTCCGCCAGCAGGTTGCCGTTGGCGTCTTTGACAATCAGCTCATCGCTCTCCTGAGCGGGTTCCGCATCGTTCCATTCGTGAGCGCATTCCGGGCAGATGAACATGCCGTTATCTTCGTAGGTATATTCGGAGTTACATTGCGGGCAGTGGGGTAATGACATGTTGGTATCCTCAAAAAGTCAGCGGGGGCAAACGCGCCCAAAAATGGCAGATCGCCGAAAAAGGCCGCAATTATACACAAAATCCTTAGCGTTGTCGGGACTATTGCCGCTTTTATAAAAGGGTCTGCGCCACGCCAGTCAGCAATGGTTTACACTCAAATAACCGCTTTTTTACTGTCACCACAGCGCATTAGGGCGTCCTTATTTACACCTTTTGACCGAATTGACATATATGTGTGAAGTTGATCACATATTTAAACCCTGTTAGGGTAAAAAGGTCATTAACTGCCCATTCAGGCGTCAACAGGTTCGGTTGTACAGTCCGTAACCGGACAGTGTAAGTAAACCTGCTACGCTTGTATGAGGGATAGCGTTCGCGCCCCTCCCTCCGCTCGACGGCGACGCTGGCGCGGTATGCCAGTGCCCGCCGTATATAGCGCTACAGGGCTTAGCCTATGAGGACAGCTATGCTGAAAAGGAAAAAAATAAAACCGATTACACTGGGCGATGTGACCATCATTGATGATGGTAAACTTCGCAAAGCGATTACCGCCGCCTCGCTGGGCAACGCGATGGAGTGGTTTGATTTTGGTGTTTATGGATTTGTTGCCTACGCGTTGGGTAAAGTCTTTTTCCCCGGCGCCGATCCCAGCGTCCAGATGATTGCCGCGCTGGCCACGTTTTCCGTTCCCTTCCTGATTCGTCCGCTCGGCGGGTTATTCTTTGGTATGCTCGGCGATAAATACGGGCGCCAGAAGATCCTGGCGATCACGATTGTGATTATGTCGATCAGTACCTTCTGTATCGGGTTAATCCCCTCTTACGCGACGATCGGTATCTGGGCGCCAATACTGTTGTTGCTGTGTAAAATGGCGCAGGGCTTCTCGGTTGGCGGGGAATATACCGGCGCGTCGATCTTTGTCGCGGAATATTCGCCGGATCGTAAACGCGGATTTATGGGAAGCTGGCTGGATTTTGGTTCTATCGCCGGGTTCGTGCTGGGCGCGGGCGTGGTGGTCTTAATCTCAACGATTGTCGGCGAGGAGAATTTCCTGGAGTGGGGCTGGCGTATTCCGTTCTTTATCGCCCTGCCATTGGGGATTATTGGTCTCTACTTACGCCATGCGCTGGAGGAGACGCCAGCGTTTCAGCAGCACGTGGATAAACTGGAGCAGGGCGACCGCGAAGGGTTGCAGGATGGGCCGAAAGTCTCCTTTAAAGAGATTGCCACCAAACACTGGCGTAGCCTGTTGTCATGTATCGGTCTGGTGATTGCCACCAACGTGACCTACTACATGCTGCTCACCTACATGCCGAGCTACCTGTCGCATAACCTGCACTATTCTGAAGATCACGGCGTGTTGATTATCATCGCCATTATGATCGGGATGCTGTTTGTGCAGCCGGTGATGGGGCTGCTGAGCGACCGTTTCGGTCGTCGTCCGTTTGTGATTATGGGCAGCATTGCGCTGTTCGCGCTGGCGATCCCGGCCTTCATCCTGATTAACAGTAACGTTATTGGCCTGATTTTTGCCGGTTTGTTGATGCTGGCGGTGATTCTGAACTGCTTTACCGGGGTGATGGCCTCGACATTGCCGGCGATGTTTCCGACGCATATTCGTTACAGCGCGCTGGCGGCGGCTTTTAATATCTCTGTATTGATTGCCGGTCTGACGCCAACGCTGGCGGCCTGGCTGGTGGAAAGCTCGCAGGATCTGATGATGCCGGCGTATTATTTGATGGTCATCGCGGTGATAGGCTTGATTACCGGTATTTCCATGAAAGAGACGGCCAATCGTCCGCTAAAAGGCGCAACGCCAGCGGCGTCGGACATTCAGGAAGCGAAGGAAATTCTGGGCGAGCATTACGATAATATTGAGCAGAAAATCGACGACATCGATCAGGAAATTGCGGAGCTGCAGGTCAAACGTTCGCGTCTGGTACAGCAACATCCGCGTATCGATGAATAAATTTCGCGCTTAAGGTTCGCTTAATCTCTCGCGGGCATACTCTCCTCCATACCTTTGGAGGAGAGCGTCATGAAAAGCTATATTTATAAAAGTTTGACGACCCTGTGTAGTGTGCTGATTGTCAGCAGTTTTATCTATGTGTGGGTCACGACGTATTAAACGCCTGTTATGCCTTTTTCAACAGCACCCAGGCACGGGTGCCTGTTCTTTCCGTACGGTTTTGTAGGAAAAACTGCCCCTGATGTAGCTGGGTGATGCGGCTGACGATACTCAGCCCCAGGCCAATTCCGCCATAACGGCTGTCCATCCGCACGAACGCTTCGCTTAGCTTCCCGCATTTGCTTTCATCAATACCCGGACCCTCGTCTTCGACCGCCATAATAGCGTCGGGGTCGGCGCTAATGTGGATAGTGATATGGGTTCCTTCAGGGCTATAGCGATGCGCGTTTTCCACCAGATTTCGCAGCAGCATACGCAGTAACGTCGCATCACCGCGCACCACCACGTCCGCCGCGCTTTCCGGCAGCAACAGAGTTTGCTGGCGCGTTTCCAGCATGGTGTTCAGCTCATCGTAGGAGGGGAGGATCACATCTTCCAGCAGTTTTACTTCCTGATAATTCCCGGAAGAGAATGACTGGCCCACGCGCGCCAGTTGCAGAAGCTGGGAGACGCTATCCATCATCTGGTCAAGACGGGCGATAAGCGGCGCGACATCAACATTGTGGGTTTTTGACAATAATTCCAGATGCAAACGCACCCCCGACAGCGGCGTGCGTAGCTCATGGGCCACATCGGCGGTAAAAAGGCGTTCATTGTCGAGCGTGGTGGTCAAACGCGTAACCAGTTGATTGATCGCCGAGACGACGGACTCAATCTCAAGCGTGGAGCTGTGAATGGCGATCGGCGCCAGATTATCCGCCGTCCGCGCTTCCAGCTCTTTTTGCAGTTCGGCGAGCGGACGGGTAATACGCCGTACCGCCTGGTAACAAATTAGCAGCGTCAGGCTAACCATAAATACGCCGGGGACGATCAGGCTGGCGACCGCCTCGCGAATTTCGTGCATGATATGGCGATCGTTATTGCGATTATCCCGCAGCGCCTGCTCGAACAATTGGATTTGCTCAGTGCTTTCATGCCATAACCAGAAGGTACTGATTAACTGGAACACCAGCAGAATAAGACCAATTGTCAGCATTAAACGCTGGCGAAGGGTCATCGCTCTTCGCTGAAAACGCATCAGGCTCACTTAGCTTTCCTCAGTGGCAACCAGCATGTAGCCAAACCCGCGAACCGTGCGAATGCGCGACTTGCCGACTTTGTCGCGCAAATTATGTATATGCACTTCCAGAGTGTTGGTCGAGGGTTCGTTATCCCAGTTGTAGATATCGTTATAAAGAATTTCCCGGTGCACCGGACTGCCTGCCTTGAGCATCAACCGTGAGAGCAACGCGTACTCCTTAGGCGTCAGGGTCAGTTCCTGTCCATCCCTCCATGCCTGATGGCGGCCTATATTGAGCGTCAGATTGCCAACCGTCAGTTCACTTTCACCCTGATTATTATGGCGGCGCAGCAGCGCGCGGATGCGGGCGTGCAATTCCTCCAGGGCGAAGGGTTTAACCAGATAATCATCTGCGCCGACATCCAGCCCGGTAATGCGGTCATTGAGCGTATCGCGGGCGGTCAGAATGAGTACCGGCAGGGTGTATTTTTTCTGTCGGATTCGCGTCAGGAAATGCAGGCCATCCTCATCAGGCAGCCCTAAATCCAGCACCATCAGACTGTAATGACCAGACTCCAGACTATGCTCGGCGGCACGCGCTGTCGAAACGCCATCACACGCATAGCCTTCGGTTTGCGCGGCGAGTATTAACCCCTGTAATAATAGCGTGTCGTCTTCAACAATCAGTATCTTCATTCGCTTAGTCTCCTGCACGGTTGCAGAATATCATCTGCGGCCTGGTAATACGTCGTTTGTACGCCGGTTAATCCCAGCATGGTTGAGAAAAGATTGTCCTGTGAATAATCCAGCGTGCTCGCCCGTTTTTGCAGGCAGGCCTGATCCACCTGATAACGCTGTTGATAATCTTTAGAAAGCCAAATGAGCATCGGGACATGTTTTTGCGTATCCGGCGCAATGGAATACGGCAAACCGTGTAAATAAACGCCATTTTCACCCAATGATTCGCCGTGATCGGAAAGATAGACCAGGCTGGTGGTGAATTTATCCTGATGAGATTTCAGCAGGTTAATGGCTTTATCTACAATATAGTCCACGTACAGCACGGTATTATCATAGGTGTTGATCAACTGCTGTTGGGAACAGTTCTGAATTTCGTTAGTGTCACAGGTTGGGGTAAATTTTTTAAACTGCGGTGGATAACGGTTGTAATAGGTTGGGCCGTGGCTGCCGATGGTATGCAGTACAATAACGCCATCGCCTTTCAAATGGTCGATATAGTCTTCCAGACCGTGAAATAACACTTCATCGTAGCACTCGCCGTCGATACATTGTCCGGGCAGGTTTAGTTCGGTGACATTTTGATGCGGAACGCGATCGCATGCGCCTTTACAGCCGCCGTCATTATCATTCCACAGTACGTTAATCCCCGCGCGCTGGATAATATCCAGCAGCCCTTCCTGGTGATGCGCCAGCTCTTCGTCATAATGTTTGCGCGGCATATCAGAAAACATGCAGGGAACGGAGATCGCGGTCGCCGTACCGCAAGAGGTGGTATGCGGGAAATAGATCACATCGTCTTTCGCCAGCCGCGGATTGGTGTCGCGCGGATAGCCGCCAAGAGAGAAATCATCGCCGCGCGAGGTTTCGCCAACGATGAGAATCGTCAGGTTTTTGCGATCGCCTTTCAGCATTAATGGATTGCGATGGGCATCCTCGCCAATGCGTACCAGCGGCAAATTCGCCAGCCGTTGATGCGAATACCATGACCAACTGGCGACAATACTGTTCGATGGGCTTAACGATTTGATCAACTGTTTATTATTTCGAAATAGCGAGGCGTAATCTTTATAGAAAAAGGCGGCGACCAGAATAACTAATAAAATAGAGATCAGGACGCTGGCCAGGCGGTAAAGCCCGCTACGTAAGCGCGGCGTCGCCGGACGGATTTTGACCCAGAAGGCAATCACGGCTGCCAGAACGCCGCTTAATCCCAGAGTCAGCACCATTTGCGGCGTCATCAGCGCAAAGGTTTCCGCGGGCGTGGTATCCATCATATTGGCGATCATGGAGCGATCGATGATGATGCCGTAAGTCAAAATAAAATACTGCGCGGCAGCGCCGACCAGAATAAAAACGCAGGCCAGCAGTCGGTTTAGCCAAATAAATGAGGCCAGCGTCAGCACACTATTGACCACGCTAAACGCGACGACCGGCATGGAAATAAACACCAGCACATTGCGTAGCGAGTTTAACGGTAGGTCTTGTAGTACCTGCTTGTAGAACGCAATGTTCAGGCAGACGGCAATATAAAAGGAAAAAAGCAGAAGCCAGGCGATTTGCCCAAGAATAGGTCTTTTAAGAAAGCGCTTTAACATGTTGATGCGTCCATCGATTCGGTGACGCTAATCGTGACAAAGTAAAATTAAGTGAACCTTAAGAACTTAATGTTGGAGGTGGCCGGATAACCTGCGCTATCCGGCCTGTTGCGATAACATTAACTACACGTGGTCAATCCTGTTTAACCGGCGCATCCAGCGGATACGGGTTTTTGTGAATGCGGTTGTAGTTCAACGCATACAGCGCGGTGATCACCATCAACGTGACGAACGACCACATCACTTCTTTGGCGCCGGAACCGATGACCGCCCAGATGCAATACACAAACGCGACGAAGGTAATCAGCAGATACAGCGGGCGCGCTTTACCAAAGTGACCGTGGCCCAACAGTAACAGCGCGGCACAGGTGTAAAGATAAGGCACCAGGGTGAAGATAACCGACACGGAGGAGACCAGACCAAACTCTTTCGCGGCATTCGGCGACATACTGCTGAACTGGAAGATAGTCATCAGCACGCCGACGATAAGCAACCCAGCCACTGGCGTACCGGCTTTATTAACCCGCGCGAAGATCGGCGGGAAGAGACCATCGTCCGCCGCCGCTTTTGCGGTTTGGCCGGCAAGCAGCGTCCAGCCGCCGAGAGAGCCCAGGCAACCTGCTGCCGCACAGAAGGAAACAATAGCCCCTGCGGTGTCGCCCAGCGCCATACGCGCCGCGTCACCGAAAGGCGATGCCGACACACGCAGCGCCGCGTTGGGGATCATCCCCATAATCGCCGTTGTGGAGAGCACATAGCAGACGGCGGCGATCAGTACCCCGCCGATGGTGGCGATAGGCACGTTGCGTTTCGGGTTTTTGACCACACCGGCCGCAACGGAGGCGCTTTCTACCCCGATGAATGACCATAGCGTGACGTTCAACGTGCTTTGAATTGCGCCGAAGGTATTCATGCCGCTCACGTTCCAGGCCGCCATATAGGTTTCGCCTTTAAACCAGAACCAGCCGAAGACCGCAATCCCGACGATAGGCACCAGCGCCAGTACGGTGGCGACGGCCTGTACGCGGGTAATCATTTTCGGCCCGACGATGTTCAGCAGAACAAAAATCCACAGCACCGCGACGCAGGTAAGCGTTAATACCAGCGGATCTTTCAGAATCGGGAAGAAATAGCTCAGATAGCCGACGCCGATAACGACCATCGCGATATTACCGATCCAGCATGCCAGCCAGTACAGCACGTTCGTTTGATAGCCCAAAAACGGCCCGAAGCAGCGGCGTGCGTAGGCATAGGAACCGCCGGGACTGGGATCTAAGGACGACATTTTGGCATAAACCATCGACAGCGCCAGGGCGCCGATGATAGTGACCAGCCATCCGTAGATTGCAATCCCGCCAGTGGCCGCCAGGTTGGCAGGGAGTAAGAATACCCCTGAACCCATAATATTCCCCGATACCATTAAGGTGACGGGGATTAGGCCCACTTTGTGAGCATCAGCATCCGAAGACATAATTTGGACTCCTGAAAAGGTGACTTCGTTACGATAAATTACGTCGTATCATACCCCCTCAGAATGCCGCTGAATTATGTCGGAGACGGGTTATCGCCAATGCTGTTATTATCGTGTCTTATCGTTGAGTGTAGAAAAATTAGGCAGCCGATCGTTCCCGATGTTGGCTAACATAATGCAGGGGGGTCATACCATAAAACTCTTTAAACACGGAAATAAAGTACGATGTGCTGTTATACCCACACAGCTGTGAGACTTGAGAGATATTCTTTCCGTCCATTAATAATTGGTTTACGGCATAACGCATTCGGCAGGTCGTGATTATTTGGCTATAACTGGTATTCTCGTTTTTGAGCTTTTTCTTTAACAAGCTTGGACTCAGGCACAGGCAACTGGCAACGGCGCTCAGATTCCAGTCTTTATGAATATCGCTCTGAATGATGTGGTAAACGCTGTCACTGATGCGGCTGCGCAGCATGTGCATTAACAAAGAAATAAATTTTTTGTGGTCAAGAAAGCGGGATAAAACGGTGAAAAGGAGCGCACGGGTACGTTCACTAACAATTTCATCCGGTGCTTCCATCGCGCTGTAGCGGGCAGCGACCCTGAAGATATCCGGCGTCAGACAGTTGGCAGTCAATAAGGGATCGGCGTTGCGTTGCCAGACGGGAAGGTGTGAGAGATCTTTATTCAGGAATTGTAAATAGTCTTTAATATTATTGCGACTCACTTGTATTACTAGCACGCTATTTAATGATGAAATGTCAATAACGTTATTTTCACAAGCCAGAATGGCCATATGATTCGCTTTTAAACTGATTGGCTCCTTACCATTTACTCGTAACCATGTATCTTTTTCGGTTAATAACACTATGCAAGGTTCGTTGCTGCAAATCCTCATACCCGAACTCCTGGAATATGAACATAAAATACCGGATCTCGCCAAACGGGAGAGATAACGGGGACTGAGTCAATTGTGTGATGAATTGAAACTGCACTAAAATAACTTTCCTGAATAATATTACAATATTTGTACGATGAATTAGGGTGTACAAAAAGTTGTACGCGAGTGGAAACTTGTCATTTTTGTATAAAAAAAGCGCGGGATGGGGCCCGCGCAAAAAGGTATGACAGTATTATTGTTTTGCAGCAATACTCAGGGAATACATGCCATCCTCAAAAAAAGACTCTTTGTGATTAGGCTTTCACGCACATAACGTGATATACGCCATCAATAATTTCCGTGCCTTCGGTTTCATGCTCAAAGCCAGGGAAGTGATGATCCCAGGATTGCAGTGAGCGTAAGTAACCCACCTGCGGACTATTTTCATCGCCAAAGTTTTCGCCGGAGAGCAGCATCGGGATTCCTGGCGGGTAAGGAATAACGGAGTTCGCCGCAATGCGACCCGGTAGATTTTCAATCGCCACCATTTCAATATTGTCGTTCACGATCGCGTTGTAGGCGTCGCGCGGGGTAATCTCCGCAACCGGCAGGGTGGAATAGGCGGCGTTGAGACGGGCGCCCGGGTTATTTTCACGTAGCCAGGCAAACATTTTATCGCCCAGGTCATGAATACCCATGTTCGCGTAAGTGTCAGGATAATCCTGCACCAGTTCCGGCATCACCTTCGCCAGCGGCGTATTCGCGTCGTAATGATGTTTGAAGGAGCACAGCGTGTTGATCAGCGTTCCCCATTTCCCGCGAGTGACCCCCATAGAGAACAGGAACATAATCTGAAAGTCGGTGGTGCGGGTCGGCACGATACCGTGGCGGCCAAGCCATGCTGTGACCAGCGCAGCAGGTACGCCGGATGCTTCCAGTTCGCCATCGTCGCCCATACCCGGCGCCAGGATACTGACTTTAATCGGGTCCAGCATACTCCAGTTATCCGGCAGGTCTTTAAAGCCGTGCCAGGTTTCTCCGGGGCGCATGACCCAGCAGTTCTGGTCGGTGGCCAGCAGTTTTGCCGGCGCGTCGGCGAAGTCATATGTTTTACCGGTTTGTGGATCGGTGACGACGTCTTTATTCCACGGTTTAAAGAACCAGTCGCCTTCATCGGTAAACTCTTTATAAAGACGCGCCATCGCCTGACGGAAATCAACCGCTTCGTCAATCACCTCTTGAGTCAGGGACAGGCCGCTGTTACCGTCCATCATCGATACCGCCACATCGTTGGATGCGCAGATGGCATATAACGGAGAGGTGGTGGCATGCATCATATATGCCTGGTTGAAGCGGGAGAAATTCACCGCGCCACGGCCTTCACGGACGTGAATGTAGGAAGCTTGTGAAAGCGCATTCAGTAATTTGTGCGTGGAGTGGGTGGCAAACACGGTCGGACCGTTATGGTCGCCTGGCTCGCCGCGCATCGCGTAGTGATCGAAATAAATCGGGTTGAAGCGCGCATAGCCGTACCATGCTTCGTCAAAGTGAATGCGATCGCTGGTTTTTGCCAGCAGATCCTGCGCCTCTTTGGCGTTATAGCATACGCCGTCATAGGTACAGTTGGTCACTACGCTGTAAGACGGTTTCTGTCCGGCTTTGGTTTTGGTCAGCGGGCTGGCGCTGATTTTTTTCTGCAAGGTTTCAGGCTGCATTTCCTGCGGGTAGATTGGCCCGATAATGCCGTAACGGTTACGGCTTGGCACCATATATACCGGTTTGGCCCCAGTGAGGATCAGCCCCTGCTCGATGGATTTATGGCAGTTACGATCCAGTACAACGACATCATTATCCGTCATACAGGCCTGCATAATAGTACGGTTAGAACCGGAAGTTCCGACAACCACGGACCAGGAGCGGTCAGCACCGAATACGCGGGCGGCGTTTTTCTCGCTTTCGCCAAACGCGCCGGTATGGTCGAGGAGTGAACCGAGCGTGGTACGCTCAATCCCCATATCGCTGCGGAACAGGTTTTCGCCATAATAATCGTGATAAAAGCGACCGGCAGGCGTTTTAGTGAAACCGACGCCGCCCTGGTGTCCCGGCGCCGCCCATGAATATTCATGAATGTCGCTGTATTTCATCAACGCGTTAAACAGCGGCGGTAACAGTTGCTGGCGATACCGGGTCATGGCGGCAACGGCGCGTCCGGCGATAAAGTCAGCGGTGTCTTCCAGAATCCAGGCGAATTCATCGACAAGCTCCAGCAGGTCGCGGTCCAGCGATGCCGTCGCTTTTTCCCTGTCGCCTAACAGGAAAACGGGCACGTTTTGCTGACGCTCGTGAAGCTTACCGATCAATTGCCTGACGCTCAGGTGCTCATCCGGTTGTTCCATTTGGTAGCTAAACATCAGACAGTCAATGGCTTCGTTCGCGGACAAGATGGCATAGCCGTCATCGAAGGATGTCGATTTAATGACGGTAACATTTTGTTGGCTCAAGGCATCCGCCAGACGCTCAACCGCGTTGCCAACCCAGGTGTCCTGATGCAGAAACTCACTTTCAACAATTAATACTTTCATCATCTTTTACCCGGTTGTGGAGGCCGTGCAATTTACGCCTTGCCGACCCGCCGTATGAATGTGACGTGGGCAAGTATTACCCCGTCAAATAGGGGGTGTAAAGTGATGAAATAATGGTCAGTTATTGATATTATTTTTTAATAAACAATGGGTTAATTATTGATAGCGAGCGATTTCACCCGCCGTTTATCGACAGGTGAATTATTTTTTTGGCTGATAGTGGTATCCGGCTTTAGCCGGGCATCGTCTGGCGTCGTTGCTGACTTAGCTTGCGGTATTGTTGCGGCGACATACCGACAAATTTGCTAAAAGTACTGTAAAAACGGCTGCTGGATCGGAACCCGGCAGTCAGAGCGACATCGAGGATCGTTTTGTCAGTATCGCTCAATAAGGCACGTACGTGATTGATGCGCATCGCCGTGATGTACTGCTTCATCGTCAATTGCATAACCCGCTGGAATATTCCCATCGCGTAATTAGCATTGAGTTTGACATGCTCCGCGACGTCGTTAATGGTGAGCGCCTGATCGTAGTTATCGGCAATAAATCCCAGCATCTGGCTTACGTAAAACTGCGCATGGCGTGAGACGCTATTCTTGTGGGTGCGAGATGTTTTATTGAGCAAAATGGGCTGCCAGCCGGAAAGGCTAAAGCGTTTAAGCATCAGGCCGATTTCATCGATCGCCAACTGGCGAATTTGCTCATTCGGGCTGCTTGTTTCCTGCTGCCAGCGCAACACTTCAAAGGTGCTAAGCTGCTGGGTCGCCAGTGATTTAACCACCATCCCGTGCGTGACATGGTTGATAAGATCGCGATCCAGCGGCCAGGAGAGAAACAGGTGCATCGGCAAACTGAAAATCGCCATCTGGCGGCAGTTGCCGGGGCGGGTAAGCTGGTGTGGCGTACAGGCCCAAAACAGGGTGATATGCCCCTGCTTTATCTGCACGACTTCATTGTTGATTAAATACTCCACATCGCCGTCAAACGGAACATTCACTTCTACTTGCCCATGCCAGTGACTGCTGGCCATTCTGTGCGGCGGCCTCAGTTCAACGTCCAGTCGTTGATATTCGGAATAGAGCGACAGCGGGCTACGGGTTTGCTTTTCATCGCCGTTGCACATGTGCGGGTCGGGCGGGAGGAGGGATATTGCTTGCGTACTCATCGTCACTCCATTTCCTGAATTATCAGAATTATGCCCCTTTAGCCGGGAGGAAACCGGGAATCCGGACACAGAATCCGTCGATATTGTAGAGCGTAGCCTGACTATCAGGCCGAATACTCTGCTTTTTACGCCATTTTGTCCCAAAAACTCAGATCTTCCGCGCGCCAGCATACGATCTGAGTTTTCGGGAATGCTCATCGGGGAAGACGGAGGTTTTCACCGGGAACGCGTGCCACCATGAAGGTGTTCACTACTGTTCTGGAGAGTCATGATGACGGCACCCAAAATTACCTTTATCGGCGCAGGTTCTACGATTTTCGTCAAAAATATCCTCGGCGATGTGTTTCACCGCGAGGCGCTAAAATCAGCGCATGTCGCCCTGATGGATATTGACGAAACCCGGCTGGAAGAGTCGCACATTGTGGTACGGAAACTGATGGACTCAGCGGGCGCTTCAGGCCGGATTACCTGCCATACCCACCAGAAAGCGGCGCTACAGGATGCGGATTTCGTGGTGGTCGCCTTTCAGATTGGCGGCTATGAACCCTGCACCGTGACCGATTTTGAGGTTTGTAAGCGTCATGGCCTGGAACAGACGATCGCCGATACGCTGGGGCCGGGCGGCATTATGCGCGCGCTGCGGACTATCCCGCATCTGTGGCGGATTTGCGAAGACATGATGGAAGTCTGTCCGAAGGCCACCATGCTCAATTACGTCAACCCGATGGCGATGAATACCTGGGCGATGTATGCCCGCTATCCGCATATCAAACAGGTCGGCCTGTGCCATTCGGTACAGGGAACGGCGGAAGAACTGGCGCGCGACCTGAATATCGATCCCGCCTCGCTGCGCTACCGCTGCGCCGGCATTAACCACATGGCGTTTTACCTGGAACTGGAGCGCAAAACGGCTGACGGGACTTATGTCGATCTCTATCCTGAATTGCTGGCGGCCTATGACGCCGGACAGGCGCCGAAGCCCAATATTCACGGCAATGAACGCTGCCAGAACATTGTGCGCTACGAGATGTTCAAAAAGTTGGGCTACTTCGTCACCGAGTCATCAGAGCATTTTGCCGAGTACACGCCGTGGTTTATTAAACCGGGACGCGAGGATCTGATTGCACGTTACAAGGTGCCGCTGGATGAATATCCGAAACGCTGCGTAGAACAACTGGCGAACTGGCATAAAGAGCTGGAGGAGTATAAAACCGCCGAGCGTATCGACATCAAACCGTCCCGCGAGTACGCCAGCACCATTATGAACGCTCTGTGGACCGGCGAGCCGAGCGTGATTTACGGCAATGTGCGTAATGAGGGGCTGATTGATAACCTGCCGCAGGGAAGCTGCGTGGAAGTGGCTTGTCTGGTGGATGCCAACGGCATTCAACCGACGAAGGTGGGGACGATCCCTTCTCATCTGGCGGCGATGATGCAGACCAACATCAACGTGCAAACGCTGTTGACCGAAGCCATCCTCACGGAAAACCGCGATCGCGTGTATCACGCGGCGATGATGGACCCTCATACCGCGGCGGTGCTGGGTATCGAAGAAATCTATGCGTTGGTTGACGATCTGATCGCCGCGCATGGCGACTGGCTTCCGGCCTGGTTACGCCGTTAATCTCCAGCCGCGCTGGACGGCAGATCCGGCGTTTAACCTCTACTAACAGAAGGCGGGCGCTGGTAACAGCGACCCGGTACCCTATGAGCATCTCTCTGACAACAAAGCTGAGTTACGGGTTCGGTGCGTTTGGTAAGGATTTCGCCATCGGCATTGTGTATATGTACCTGATGTATTACTACACCGATGTGGTGGGACTCTCGGTCGGCCTCGTCGGCACCCTCTTTCTGGTCGCGCGAATCTGGGATGCGATAAACGATCCCATCATGGGCTGGATTGTCAACGCCACGCGTTCGCGGTGGGGGAAATTTAAGCCGTGGATATTGATCGGCACCTTAACCAATTCGCTGGTGCTTTTCCTGCTGTTCAGCGCCCATCTTTTTGAGGGAACCGCGCAGGTTGTATTTGTCTGCGTAACTTACATCCTGTGGGGCATGACGTATACCATTATGGATATCCCATTTTGGTCGCTGGTGCCGACCATTACGCTTGATAAGCGAGAACGCGAACAACTGGTGCCGTTCCCGCGTTTCTTCGCCAGTCTGGCTGGCTTCGTCACTGCCGGTATAACGCTGCCGTTTGTGAACTACGTTGGCGGGGCGGATCGTGGGTTCGGCTTTCAGATGTTTACGCTGGTGCTGATTGCGTTCTTTATCGCCTCGACTATCGTGACATTACGCAACGTCCATGAGGTGTACTCCTCCGACAACGGTGTAACGGCGGGCCGCCCACATCTGACGTTAAAAACGATCGTTGGATTGATATACAAAAACGATCAGCTCTCTTGCCTGTTGGGAATGGCGCTGGCGTATAACATTGCCTCCAATATTATCAATGGCTTTGCGATCTACTACTTCACCTATGTGATTGGCGATGCCGATCTTTTTCCCTATTACCTTTCTTACGCCGGCGCGGCGAATCTGCTGACGCTGATTGTCTTCCCCCGGCTGGTGAAAATGTTATCGCGGCGGATATTGTGGGCGGGCGCCTCCGTGATGCCCGTTCTGAGTTGCGCAGGGCTCTTCGCGATGGCGTTGGCGGATATCCATAATGCCGCTTTAATCGTGGCGGCGGGTATTTTCCTGAATATCGGGACCGCGCTCTTTTGGGTGCTTCAGGTGATCATGGTGGCGGATACGGTCGATTATGGGGAATTTAAGCTCAATGTTCGCTGCGAGAGTATCGCTTATTCCGTACAGACGATGGTCGTGAAGGGCGGCTCGGCGTTTGCGGCGTTCTTTATCGCTCTGGTGCTGGGGCTGATTGGCTACACGCCGAACGTGGCGCAGTCTGCGCAAACCCTGCAGGGGATGCAGTTTATTATGATTGTCCTGCCGGTACTGTTTTTCATGATGACGTTGGTTCTCTACTTCCGCTACTACCGTTTGAATGGCGACATGCTGCGCAAGATTCAGATCCACCTGCTGGATAAATACCGGAAAACGCCGCCATTCGTCGAACAGCCGGATAGCCCGGCGATTTCTGTGGTAGCGACCAGCGATGTAAAAGCGTGAGCATGTTCTCTCGTGCAGGCCGGATAAGCCGGATAAGCGTAGCGCCATCCGGCAATTAACCGATAACGCGGCCCGGGAGAACGCCGGGCCTGCCAGGTTATTTCGCGCAGTTAGCGCACTGTTTGCTGACAATCTGCTGGAAGAAATCGTTGCCTTTGTCATCCACCAGGATAAAGGCCGGGAAATCTTCTACTTCAATTTTCCAGATAGCTTCCATGCCGAGTTCCGGATATTCGACACACTCCAGATGCTTAATGCTCTGCTGTGCCAGTACCGCCGCCGGGCCGCCGATACTGCCCAAATAAAAGCCGCCATGTTTTTTACAGGCATCCGTGACCTGCTGACTACGGTTGCCTTTCGCCAGCATGATCATACTGCCGCCGTGGGATTGCAGTAGATCGACATAAGAGTCCATTCGGCCTGCGGTGGTGGGGCCTAATGAGCCAGATGGATAACCTGCCGGGGTTTTTGCCGGACCTGCGTAATAGATGGGGTGGTCTTTAATATACTGCGGCAGGTCTTCGCCGGATTCAATACGCTCTTTTAGCTTCGCGTGGGCGATATCGCGACCTACGATAATGGTGCCCGTCAGCGACAGGCGAGTCGAGACCGGGTACTGCGATAGCTGGGCGAGGATCTCTTTCATCGGACGGTTGAGATCGACTTTCACCGCGTCGCCTTCGCCCGCCTGACGCAGCGCTGGCGGAATATACTGGCCCGGATTGTGTTCCAGTTTTTCGATCCAGATGCCTTCGCGGTTGATTTTCGCTTTGATGTTACGGTCGGCCGAGCAGGAGACGCCCATCCCCACCGGACAGGAAGCGCCGTGACGCGGCAGGCGAATGACGCGAATATCGTGGGCGAAATATTTCCCGCCGAACTGGGCGCCGAGGCCAAGTTTTTGCGCTTCTTCCAGCAGTTCCTGTTCCAGGTGGAGATCGCGGAATGCCTGGCCGTGCTCGTTACCTTCCGTCGGCAGCGCGTCGTAATAGTGGGTGCTGGCGAGTTTAACGGTTTTCAGCGTGCTTTCCGCCGAGGTGCCGCCAATGACAAAGGCGATATGGTATGGCGGACAGGCTGCGGTGCCCAGCGTGCGCATTTTCTCAACGAGGAAGTTTTTCAGCTTGCCTGGGGTGAGCAGCGCTTTGGTCTCCTGATAGAGATACGTTTTGTTTGCTGAACCGCCGCCTTTCGCCACGCAAAGGAACTTGTACTCGTCGCCATCGACGGCATAGAGATCGATTTGCGCTGGCAGGTTGCTGCCGGTATTGACCTCTTTGTACATATCCAGCGGGGCGTTCTGCGAGTAGCGCAGGTTATCTTCGATATAGGTATTAAACACGCCTTTGGAGAGCGCGGCTTCATCGCCGCCGCCCGTCCAGACGCGTTGGCCTTTTTTACCCATGATAATCGCCGTGCCGGTATCCTGGCAGGTCGGCAGAATGCCTTTGGCGGCGATCTCGGAGTTTCTCAGGAATTGCAACGCCACATATTTGTCGTTTTCGCTGGCTTCGGGGTCATTGAGAATGGCGGCGACTTGCTGCTGGTGTTCAGGACGGAGCATAAAAGACGCATCATGGAAGGCCTGCTGAGCCAGCAACGTTAACGCCTGCGGCTCAACGTTGAGGATAGATTCTCCGTTGAATTCACTGACGCTGACATAATCGGAGGTGAGCAGATAATACTCTGTTTTGTCCTCTCCCATCGGGAAAGGCGCCTGATAGATAAACTCTTTTTTCGACATGTGCTTCCAGCCTAATAGTAAGAAAATGTATTAAGAACCTCATGGGCCAGGCTCTAAGTCGCGCGCCGCGCATAACCGGGCGGCGCGCGCGGCCATTACAGGAATCCGTACATTGCGGCAAAGATCCAGCCAAAGACGCAGGAGACGCTCACGCCAATCAAACCCGGCAGAATGAAGCTGTGGTTAATGACGAAGCGGCCAATACGGGTTGTGCCGGAACGGTCAAACTGAATCGCCGCCAGATCGCTTGGGTAGGTCGGCAGGATATAGTAGCCATAACATGCCGGCGCAGAGGCCACGATATACGCCGGATCGACACCGATAGCCAGCGCGACGGGAACAATCGCCGCCAGCGCCGCTGCCTGGGAGTTAACAAACTTGGAGACCAGAAGCAGAACGATGGCATAGGCCCACGGATACTCTTTGACCATTTCGCCCAGCACGCCCTGAATTTCCGACATATGCGCGCCGAACATGGTTTCCGCCATCCAGGCGATCCCGTATACCGCGACAATCGCAATCATACCGGAACGAAAAACTTCGTTTTTTGAGATAGACGCAGGATTGGTTTTGGTCAGGATGATAATGAGCGCCCCGGTCAGCAGCATGAACATCTGAATGACCAGCACCATCGACAACGGTTTGCCGCCGAAGGTTGGACGTAAGTCGGAGTCCGCGCCCAGGAGAGCGACCACGGCAATCGCCGCCAGGAAGATCCACATCGCCAGCCAGTTGCTTTTCGGCAGTTTTTTATCCAGCAGCGTCGCGGTATCGCCGTACACGTACTGACGGTTTTCCGGTACGGAAATAAATTTCTGAAACACTTCGTCTTTATCCAGATCTTTACCGCGGAACCAACTAAAAATACCGATTGCCAGGATACCGAGCAGGGTAGACGGGATGGTGATCGACAGCAGATCGAGGAACTCCAGATGTTTTCCGTCAAATGTCACGTTGCCCAGCATCGCTACCAGAGAAACAACGGCGACGGAAACCGGACTGGCGATGATGCCCATTTGCGCGCCGATAGAACTGGCCGCCATTGGACGTTCCGGACGGATATTATTCTTGATCGCCACATCATAGATAATCGGCAAAATGGTGTAGACCACGTGGCCTGTCCCACACAGAATCGTCAGGGTACAGGTGACGAACGGCGCCACAATAGAGACGTATTTGGGGTTGCGACGCAGCAGCTTTTCGGCAATCTGCAGCATCACATCCAGCCCGCCTGACGCCTGCAACGTTGCCGACGCGGCGACTACCGCGATAATGACCAGCATTACGTCAACGGGCGGTTTACCTGGCTGGAGATGGAAAACAAACACCAGAATGACCAGACCAATACCGCCCAACAACCCGAGCGCGATCCCGCCCTTTCGGGCACCATAAAACAGACATATTAATATTATGAGAAGCTGTATACTAAATAACATTTTTATTTATCCTCGCGATAAACCCAGTCAATTTTGATAAATGGATCACAGTCATCTTCTGATTTGTGTGAATGAGCATCAGGAAATGGCGAATATTCAATGCGCCAGTGGCGACGATTAACGATTAAGCTTTTTACAGAGTTGCTTTAAGTAATTATTTTCTTGCGATGGTGATGTTCAGAGGGGAGTACCCTCTGGCGATGGGCAGGTGGAGTCAGCGAGAGCAGTAAATTATGATTTGTCTGTTTTAAAAACAGGCGTTTATTCTTTAATTTTTGTGTCTCGCCATCAGGTAAATCACGAGATAAATCGAACAGAATGTGACTTATGTGATCATTGTCACGCCATTTTTTTAAATTATTAGTATGGCGTGTGGAGACGCGTATCTGCTCACCAATATACGTATTGTCCATAGGCGTAGCACAAGCTCCATTGCTACAAACATAATTTTATTTAAGTGTCAGGAAAATTCCGGACAAATCCCTTTTTTAATAAAAATACACACTCTCGGCATGGGATAATACTTAATTAACTTTTGTTAGCGTTTTGAAATTAAAAACAGCGCAGAGCGCTGTAATAATAGAAAATAACGTTAACAGGCCTGGGTTGAGTATATTTGATCTGACACAATTTCCCAGGTTTGTTATTAATGTGATAGCGTTTTTATTGGCATTGTTATAATAAATGTTACCAGGATATAACGCTTCGCGTCGGATTTATGCGGTATCCTTACTGACAATATTGTTTCAGTAAAGAGTAATGTTCCGGCTGAACGCGGTAGCGGTAAACCGGCCTGCCGGTCACGCCGTAATGAATACTGGTAAACAAGATATGGCAATTCACCAGCCAGATGAGATATTTACGGCAGGAGACGCGCGAGATATTCACTTCGTTGGCCAACTCGTCGGTAGAAAATTCCTGCTCCTGATGCGCATCAATCCACTGGCATAAGGTGCGTAGCGTTTGCTGCGTCAGCCCTTTTGGTAGCCGACGAGGCTCCTGCTCGCTGGATGAATTACCGTGAATGAGCAGGTCAAGCTCAGACTGTTCGTAATACTGGCGTTTTTCCATCGCCGTTTTCTTACGTAGCCAGCCGGTCAACGCTTCTTCAAAGCGCGTGGCCTGAAAAGGCTTGATCAGATAATCCACCACGCCGTAGTGAAGCGAATCTTTAATGGTGGCGGCGTCAGCGGCAGAAGAAATGACAATAACGTCGCTTTTGCAGCCTGCGCTGTGCAGGACAGGCAGCAGATCCAATCCGTTTTCCTGCTGCATGTAGATATCCAGCAGGATTAGGTCAATGTGATTTTCACTGTTGAAGATAAACTCTTTCGCTTTTTCCAGCGTCGAAGCGGTTCCACAACAATGAAAACCGGAGATTTGCGCGACATAGCGGCGATTTAACTCCGCGACCATCGCATCGTCATCGACAATTAATACATTGATCATAGGCTGGTCCTTTTTCCATCCCAGGGTAACTGTACAAAAAATTGTGTGAAGATCCCAGGCTCGGACTCCACGGAAATTACGCCGCCAAGCGCTTCAACCTGCTGTTTAACCAGCGCTAAACCGACGCCGCGTTCGGCGCCTTTCGACGAGACGCCTTTTTCAAAAATCGCCTCGATGCGCTCAGGTTCGATACCCGGACCGTCATCGCTCACTTCGCAATGCAGCCAGCCATGACGGTAGTGTAACGAGACGCTGATTTCGCCGCCGGATTCCTGGCTCAACGCTTCCAGCGCGTTTTCAATCAAATTACCCAGCGCCGTAATCAGCACCGTAACCTGATCTTCATTGTTATTATCCGGTAACTGGCTGTCGCTGCTTATCACCAGGCTGTGCCCGAAATCAGAGGCGCGAGTAATTTTACTGAGCAAAAAGCCAGCGATAATCGGCGACTTTATTTTACCCAGCAGCAAACCGATCTCTTCCTGATAGTTATTGGCCGTCTTGATAATATACGCTTCAAGCTGCTTATAACTCTTCAGGTGCAATAATCCCAGAATCACATGTAATTTGTTCATGAATTCGTGGGATCGTTCACGGAGCGCATCCGCGTAGTTCACCATCCCGTCCAACCGCTGCATCAGTTGGCGAACTTCTGTTTTATCCCTGAAGGTGGATATCGCGCCGATAATTTCGCCGTTGCTGCGCACCGGAACGGTATTCACCAGCAGCAGGCGGCCTTTGACGATGATCTCTTCATCGCGGCGCGGCGTACCGTCACGCAACACTTCGCTAATGTCCACCACCTGCGACCAGGCATGACTCAGGGTGGATAATCTGGCGTCATCCTGCGTTTTTCGATAATCGAGCAGCGCCTGCGCCGCATGGTTAATCAACGTGACTTCGCCGCTATCATCCACGGCGATAACGCCCTCTTTGATTGACTGCAGCATCGCCTGGCGTTGTTCAAACAGGGTTGAGATCTCATAGGGTTCGAGGCCAAACAGGATACGTTTTAGCACCTTGACCAGCGCATACGTGCCTAATAACCCCACCAGAGCGCCGAACAGAATGGACCAGATAATACTGCCGCGGCTATTGTTGATCTGCTGCGTAACGTGACTGAGTTCCAGGCCAATCGCTACCACGCCGATCTGCCGATGATGTTCATCATAAACCGGTGTGAAAACGCGCAGCGCTTTGGCAAGAAAGCCGCGATTAATGGCAACGTTTTCCTTTCCCTGCAGCGCGAGCAGAATGTCATCGCCTTTGAACGGTTGGCCGATTCGCTGCGTTTCTGGGTGTGAATAACGGATGCCCTGCATGTTGGTCACCACAATAAACAAAAAGCCATTATGCTGGCTCACCGCTTCGGCGAGCGTCTGAATGCCGCTTTCCGCAGGCGTTTTTTTCAGCCCCTCGCGAATTGCCGGAGAGTCCGCCAGCGAGCGAGCCACCGCCAGCGCTTTATCTGCCAGCGCGTCGCGCGTCATGCTGCTGATTTGCGAAAAATAGATCAGATGGACCACAACGAGCACCGAAAACAGAACGGCGCTGACCATCAGAATGACGGTAGTGCCGAGTTTCATGGGGCGTTTGCGTAACGCCCGGCATGGCAGGGAGTGTTTCATAGTGGACCTGAACGGACGAATCGTAAGGTTATTATCCCTGATGAAGCGTCTAATTCAAAGGCATAGGCGATGTTGCTCCAGTGTTGAAAGGCCCGTCTTGCCTTGCAGGGGGCGCTACCTGCTCATGTCGACTGGCAAACGTCATGTCGTTAATTAATATCGCCGGATACCGGGATGGGTAATTTATTTTCATCAGAATTACATAAAATAATTTTTCATTAATTTTTATAATAACGTATGCGGTATCACATTTTATTTTTACTGACGTTCAGAATGCGTTTGATCACAATCAATCAGCGCTAATGTTTAATCTATTATGATTAGTTTTCATTACATATTATTAATAATTATGGAAGCAATGTGAGAAATAAAACATGGAAATAAAAAAATGGCTGAACACAACCATAACCCGACGTGATGCTATTGTCGCTACTGCAAAAGTAGGGGCGGCGGTGACGCTAAGCCAGGCGATTACGCTGCCTTTTGCTACCACTGCCCAGGCGCAGGATACCCCGATACCGAAGGATGCCAACGACGAAACCGTCAGGCACAGCGCCTGTCTGGTCAACTGTGGCAGCCGATGCCCGCTTAAGGTTATCGTGAAAAATGATCGCATTGTGCGTATTGAGCCGGAAGACGCGAAAGATGACGCGGTATTCGGCGAGCATCAGATTCGTCCCTGCCTGCGTGGGCGTTCCAGTCGCTGGCGCGTCTATAGCCCGGATCGCATTAAGTATCCGATGAAAAGAGTGGGAAAACGCGGCGAAGGAAAATTTAAACGTATTTCATGGGATGAGGCTACGGCCTTTATTGCCGCGGAATTAACGCGCGTTAGCGAACAATATGGCCGGGAAGCTATTTATTATAATTATCAATCCGGGGCATATTATCATACGCAGGGATCGCCCGCATGGAAGCGATTGTTAAATCTCACCGGTGGCTATTTAAATTACCATAATACCTACTCGACCGCGCAAATCGCGACGGCAACGCCCTATATGCATGGTACCTATGTTGGTAGCCATTTTACGCAGATCGCGCATTCCGATCTGGTGGTGCTATTTGGCCTGAATCTCTCAGAAACGCGGATGTCCGGCGGCGGTCAGGTTGAAGAGCTGCGCCGGGCGCTGGAGACCTCGAAAGCCCGAGTCATTATTATCGATCCGCGCTATACCGATTCGGTGATTACCGAACACGCCGAATGGCTACCGATTCGCCCAACCACGGACGCTGCGTTAGTCGCCGGCATAGCGCATACGCTGATTACCGAACAGCTTCTCGACGAGGCGCTGGTAAACCGCTATTGCGTCGGTTATGACCGTAGCACCTTGCCGGACACGGCTGCGCCTAACGCCAGCTATAAAGATTATGTTCTTGGCACGGGCGATGACGGTATCGCGAAAACCCCGGAATGGGCGGCGGATATCACCGGAATTCCGGCAACGCGTATTCGCCAACTGGCGCGCGAAATCGCCTCGGCGCGCGCCTGCTATATTTGCCAGGGCTGGGGGCCGCAGCGTCATGCCAACGGCGAACAAACCGTGCGTGCTATTCAGACGCTGCCAGCGTTAACCGGCCACTTCGGGCGGCCCGGCACCAACAATGGCAACTGGCCTTACGGTACGCCGTATGGCGTGCCATTGTTGCCCGTCGGTAAGAATCCGATCACAACCTCTATTCCTTGCTATCTGTGGACGGACGCCATTCAGCACCCGGAGAAAATGACCGCGACGACAATGGGCGTGAAAGGCGCGGACAGGCTAAAAACCGGAATTAAGCTGTTTTTCAACCAGGCCGGTAATACTTTGCTGAATCAGCACGGCGAAACAAACCGCACCCGTCAAATTCTCGCGGATGAATCGCTGTGTGAAACCATTATCGTGATTGAAAACCATATGACGCCCAGCGCGATGTATGCGGACCTGCTGTTGCCGGAGACCAGCTATCTTGAGGCGGAAGACCTGGTGGACAGCTCCTATGCGGCGGGATCGCATAACTATATGATTGCGATTCAGAAAACCGTTAAACCGATGTGGGAAGTGCGCAGCACGTATGACATCTGCGCGGATATCGCCGGGCATCTTGGACTGCGCGAGCAATATACCGAGGGCCGAACTCAGGCGCAGTGGGCGGAGATGCACTATCAGCAGATCCGTGAAAAACGTCCATACCTGCCGGAGTGGAGCGTGGCGAAAGAGATGGGCGTGATTGACCAGCGTATCGCTACCGAGCAGCAGAGCCTTGCGTTTGCCGATTTCCGCGCCGACGCCGAGGCTAATCCACTCTCCACGCCGTCGGGCAAAATTGAAATTTACTCCCAGGCGCTGGCGGATCTGGCGCAAACGTGGACGTTGCCAGAAGGCGAGCGAATTCCCGCATTGCCGGAATTTTGTCCGGCGAAAGAGTCGCACCTTAACAAAACGCTGACGGCGAAGTATCCGTTGCAGTTAAGCGGCTTCCATACCAAAGGGCATACCCACTCGACCTACAGCAATGTGCTGATGCTGCATGAGGCGGTGCCGGATGAAGTCTGGATTAACCCGATTGACGCCAGCGCCCGCCAACTGAAGTCCGGCGATCGGGTGCATGTATTCAATGACCGCGGCGTGGTGGAGCTTCCCTGTAAAGTGACCCAGCGCATTTTACCCGGCGTGGCGGCGATGCCGCAGGGCGCGTGGACGCAGCTTGACGGCAACGGCGTTGATGTCGGCGGCTGTATCAATACGCTGACCAGCCACCATCCTTCGCCGCTGGCGAAAGGCAATCCGCAGCATACCAATCTGGTTGAAATTAAACGCGCTTAAGGAGTGATGTACGATGAAACAGTATGGCTTTTATGTTGACTCCTCGCGCTGTTCAGGCTGTAAAACCTGCCAGGTAAGCTGCAAGGATAATAAAGATCTGGATGTCGGTCCGAAACTGCGCCGCGTCTATGAATATGGCGGCGGAAGCTGGGTGAAAGAGGGGGAAAGCTGGCATCACGACACCTTTACCTACTACCTCTCTATTGCTTGTAACCATTGCGATGAGCCGGTATGTGTCTCCGGCTGTCCAACCGGGGCGATGCATAAACGCAAAGAAGATGGTCTGGTCGTGGTGGATGACAGCGTATGCGTCGGCTGTCGCTATTGTGAAATGCGTTGCCCCTACGGCGCGCCGCAGTTTGATACGCAGGCGAACGTGATGCGCAAATGCGACGGTTGTCTTGACCGACTGGAGAACAATCTGCGCCCTATCTGTGTGGATTCTTGCCCGCAGCGAGCGCTGGATTTCGGCCCTGTCGATGAATTACGGGCAAAATATGGCACGGAGAATCAAATCGCGCCGCTGCCTTCGGCGTCGTTCACCCATCCTAACCTCATTATTAAACCGCATCCGAAAGCGAGACCCACGGGCGATACGGAAGGCGCAATCATGAACATTCGGGAGGTGCGCCATGCATGAGTTACCGCTGGTCTTTTTTACGGTCTTTACCCAGAGCGCGGTCGGTGCGTTTATTCTGCTGCTGATTGGCGGCGCAATGGGGCTGGTCGCGCCGCGGCGCAAGGCTATTGGTCTGTTCTCGGTGATGTGCCTGTTTGGGCTGGGCGTCATTGTCGGCATCTTCCACGTCGGGCAACCGCTGCGCGCGCTGAATATGCTGCTGCGCGTCGGACATTCGCCGATGAGTAACGAGATTGTCTTGTCGGCGGCTTTTGCAGCGCTCGGCGGTCTGGGGGCGCTCGGTTTGTTGCTGAACCGGGCGACGCCGCTGTGTAACGCGTTGGTCTGGTTGGCGGCGATAGTCGGAGTAGTCTTCTTATACGCCGTTCCGCAGATTTACCAACTGCCGACGGTGGCGACCTGGCGTTCATCTTACACCACGGCAATGATGATATTGACGCCGTTGATTGGCGGCGGCGCGTTGGCGGCATTGTTTGGCGTGCGCCGTCTGGGGCTACTGGTCAGCGTGTTGGCGATTTTGGTGAGCTTTTGTCTGCGCCCGGGCTATATGGCGACGCTGATGAGCGCCGATAGCGCTCTGACCGCCGCGCAGCATAGCTGGTTTACCGCCCAGGCGATATTGCTGGCGGCGGGCGTGGTCGGGGTGGTGGTCTGCGCGCGCCTGAAATCGAGCGCTGCGGTGCTGGCCATGACGGCAGTGGTGGTTATCGCGGCGGAGTTGGCGGGTAGGATTGCGTTTTACAATCTGTGGACGCTGCCAATGTAGTTTTTTGCCCGGTTTATGCCATGTAAGCCTGATAAGCGTAGCGTCATCAGGCGAAATATTTCAGGAGCTATTGCTATGCCTTCCCGTGCTGTTTTGCCGCGTATCCTCGGCGCACTGTTTTACTTCTCCCCTGAGAGGCCGGAGGTGAAAGCGTTGTTCGACTGTTTGCCAACGTTGCCTGAGCTTTACCCCTGGCGCGATCGTGGACCTATTGAATCACTGTGTGCGTCATGGTCGCTACCGGATGATGATGCGCTTACATGGCAATTTTCTGTGTTGTTTGAAGGCCAGGGAAAGATGCCCGTCCCGCCCTGGGGATCGGTCTATCTGGAAAAAGATAATTTGCTGATGGGGGAAACCACCGCCGATTATCGAGCTTTTTTACAGTCGCAGGGCATGGTATTCACTGACCGTGAACGCGAGCCGGAAGATCAGTTTGGCCTGATGCTATTGGCCTGTAGCGATCTGCTGGCACGAGGCGACAACGTGGCGGCCAACCGGTTACTGGAGGCGCATCTGCTGCCCTGGGGATTCCGCTATCTGGAATTGCTGCAACGCAATACCGTTAGCGCCTTCTATGCCCGGCTTGCCGTCGTAGCGACCTGTTATCTGCAGGATGTTCAGCAGCAACAGGGACTACAGCCTGAGAATAAACGGTTGTTTTTCTGAGGTATTGGTCGGGTTTTGATGGCGTGCCGTAATACTTGTGCCGCCATCGTGCCCGCTGTTGCGTCAGCGGGCACAGTTTACTATTACAGCTCCGGCGTCTTTTTGAAACCGGTCAGCATCAGCACCAGGCTCTGTTTTGAGTCCGCTGGCGTGAAATCGTAGTGATTTCCCTGACGGTCGCCGCCGATATACCAGGATATTTCCGTTTTCCCTTCCGCCAGCGCTTTGCGCACCGCTTTATCGACATCAACCATACGATACTCATGTGAATGGTCCAGATATAATACGGCATCGGAACGGTAGTTGATCGCCGGTTTATTGTTCCAGGACACGGTACTGACGTGCCAGTCACTGCTGGTCGGGTAAAAGAAAATTTGATCGGCGCCGTTCGCTTCCGTTTTGCCGCCAAAAAGGCGAATACGGTATTTGAATAGCGAAGCGTCCATATTGGCAGGCAGGGGCGGGATCTTAAATTTCACCAGCGTGAGCGTTTCCGGGTGCTGCGTGCGTCCGCCATTTGTCCAGTCATCCTGTACGTACAAGGTATCGACGCTGGCATGAGGCTTGTCGTCTTCGCTGCTTACCCAGGTATTTTCTTCCGCTTTACTGTAGGCGTAAGGAACCGTAGTGCCGCAATCCAGTCCCTGATTCATACACAGATCCGTCATAAACTGCGCGCCATCTTCCGTCCAGCCATTCATAAAATCGGCATGGGCGGTATAAAGACTTCCCCAGCGCTCTTCCCGGGTTTCGCCATGCATTACCGGGTCCATCGACAATTCCACTTTGGACGTATCCAGCGAGGAGATCTGCGGGAGTACCCAGGCGATGTTCATATTAACCGTCGGGATTTTGACCGGATAGTCTGCGGAACATTTCCCGTGGTCGGCATAGATAGCGTTATTGTGACTATGGGTCGGTTTCAGGTTGACGCCATCCCAACAGTTGGGGAAAGCGATCCCGATATTAAACTGGACGGCATCGCCCGCTTTACGCAGGCCGCATATTTCGCCTACCTTGTTGGTGTAACCTTTGCCGTTGGCACATAAAAAGGTGATTGCGGAACTGGGGCCAGTACCGTGATGATCGCCTGCCAGTAACTCCAGCCCGGCCGGGAATGGATGGAGCGGATATTGCGCAACATTTGTGGATTGATAATAGGTCTTTTGGTAGGCGGGATTTACGATTTCACCATCGGGTAATTTCATGGACGGCGCCCAGTAAGCGGAGCTGTCGGCTTTATTATCACAGGTGGTATCTGGTTGCGCGCGCAACGTCTGGTAGGTAGAGACCGCGTCGGTGTGGGTGTTGCCAAAAAAGTCATGCCACATCGCCTGATTCGCTTTACCAAACATCATAATCGCGTCATCGCCCAGCGTGTGGTGATAGCCGCACACGACATGCGCCTGAGGACCGGCATGGGCCGGGAATGCGCCAGCGGCAACGAGCGTAGCCAGGCTGACGGTAATAAGGTTGAGTTTCATTTTTTTGCTGCCCGGTTGAATAGAAGTGGGAGCAGCAATAGCAGATCAGATTGCGGTGTTACATCTCATTAATTATCACTTTTTGTCATTCGCCCTGCATACAGGGGCGAATTTGCAGACGTACTATTTAAATAATTAGCCGAAACTACCCTCCTCTTGATTATGTCAATTTACAAAAAGGGTACGTTAGTGATTAAAATCGGGCTTTTTGTGATAACCCTCACTATTTCATTTTGCCTATGCTAATGGCGCTCGCCATAACCGAATAACGATTCTATCGGACATCGGCTTTATTTTTAAGAAATGCGTTACGACATCAGTCGTGACGCGATCTGCTATGGATTTTTTATGAGATTACTAAAACGCGTTATTGTGGTTGTACTCTTGGGCGTGATTTTATTTATGGTCAGGGACGATATACGCTATGTTTATCAACTGATCCTCAAATATGGTGATAAACCTTCGGCGCTAGCACTGAGTAGCTATAAAGCGGTTATTCAGCAAAAACCAGTCGCAGGAGTTAAGAGTAACCTTTCAGGTTTGACCTACTCCGCCGAAGACAGGATGCTTTTCGCCGTTATTAATAATCCCCCTGAACTGGTCTGGTTAACGACAGAAGGGCAGCTGATAGGGCGGATGCCGCTCCAGGGCATCCACGACCCGGAGTCTATTGCATGGAGTGGGGGTAACCAGTTCCAGATAGGCAGTGAGAAAGATGGCGCGGTCTATAAAACACAGGTGGATATTCAGCGCGGCACCATGCAGATAATCTCCATGGTGAAGCTTGAGGGTTATGACAAAGCAAAAAATAAAGGGCTGGAAGGTACGGCATGGGATGCGAAAAATGAGAGATTATATGCCGCAAAAGAAAGAAAACCCATTATGATCAAAGAAGTAGAGATGAGCAAAAATGGTATCACCAGAGCGTTGCCTTCTGCCATCACTGCAAGTGTGAGCGATGTCTCCGGACTTGAATACCATGCCCCAACGGATTCGCTGCTGGTGTTGTCGGACGAGTCAAAAATGATTCTGGAGGTCAGTTCCGAGTGGCGGGTGCGCGATCGATTGTTCCTGACGGCGGAGTGGTCAGGGCTCAGAGACGATATCCCCCAACCAGAAGGGATTGCCATGGATAATGAAAATAATTTGTATATTGTGAGTGAACCAAATCTGTTTTATAAATTTTCGTGTGATATACAGAATGACTAAAATCTATTTTTACTGTCATAGTATGCTAAAACAGAACAAGGTTATTAATACCATGATTTGACGATTGCTTGATTCGTTGATTCATTGTTGGGGATATTTATGTTTTACTTACCTCAGTAACGGATTACTTTGTGGTGTAGCGTAACGGTAATTGTCCTCCTCATATTTGCGGCAGCGTAGTCTGCCGCTTTTTTTTATAAATTAACTCTATCTGTAATAATTAACAGACAATAAATATTATTCTGTTTTTTTCAGGAGGCCTCCGAAGAGACCTCGCATGGTGATGTTTAGTTGTCAGGCATAATATTCTTCATCAACACTTACCGAATGCCATGTCGCCTCGCTAAGCGAAATCATTTCATCTACGCCGGAACTCTTGTTAACCGGGTTTTCCGTCGGCGATGTACCTGTAAATGTTCCACTGGCTGTATAGTCCGTATCGTTGACCGTGACCGTGACCGTGACCGTGACCGTGACCTTCACCTGAATATCCTGATGCGCCTCCACGACTCCCTTAAGGGTGACGGTGTTATCCAGACTGTTAACAGTCGATCCCAACGTTGGTTCGGCGGGCGATTGTGTATCAGTAGTCAGCTTAATTGTTGCGTGAGCTTCTGAGGAGCCGATAAAGGTCGGTGTATTGATGTTAGTGATATTATCGCCTCTGGCGCCAATATCACTATTATCCTTCATGGAACGTACTGGCGGTGTAGAGTCTATCGTCAGCCAGCCGATAGACAGCGAAGAATTACCCATAGTGTTTGCGGAACGAACACTGATTGATCAGCTTTCATTCACTGCTGTTCCCGGAGATTTTGTGGGTATTATCGGTACATCAGGTTCAGGTAAATCTTCTTTAATCAAAGCACTATCAAATTCCAGTCATTGCTATACGGGATCAGTTAAATCAAACAACGTAGATATCACACCGATCTCTGAAGATGAGATCCAGAATTGCCTTGCCTACCACTCTGGCAACATTTTAGAAAGAATTACGTAATATCGACTGATATGTAAAACTCATTCAGCATCAAATGGATTAATTCAACATCAGTAGTAATATCCATTTTTTTATAGGCTGATCTCTTTTGTGTTGAAATCGTTTTTATATTTCGGTCTAATAAATTTGAGCAACTTTTAACAGATAATCCTGCTGCCACGTAATAAATAACTTTTTTCTCACTCAATGTTAGATCGAATTTTTTAGCGAGCAACAGAATTCCATCTTTTATATTAATATGTTTTGCTTTGTTCTTATACTGCATTGTCAGATATCTCAATTAACATATTGATGACGAGAGGAAGATAAAAACGCTAAAAATTCTGATGGTGTAGTTTTGAAGTGTTTTTTAAAAACGCATGTAAAATAAGAAGCACTATCATAACCACACATATAAGCCACTCGGGTAATATTATATTCACTATTGCGTAAAAGTTTTGTCGCTTTATTCATTCTCGCATTAAGGTAAACTTCGCTGAATGAGGTGTTCTCTTGTTTTAATTTCCTTTTTAATGTGGAGCAACTCATATAGAGTGAGTCAGAAATATCCTTGAGCGCCCATTTTCGACTTATGTCGCTTATAATAATATTATAGATATTTTCGGCTAATGTATTTTGCGATAGTTCTCTAAAGAGAGCAAATGCTTCGGGTTCATAGATGAACTCTGAAAGTAGAAATCTTATTAAATATTCCTTTTTATCTTGGGATAGTTTTTGGCTTTTATTTGAAGAGTGTAAGAGGTTGAATACTCTTGCTACGCCTGTTTCTATTGGCGCTAACAGATGTTTTGTCGTCGGTTTTGTTAATGGGGCCGAAAAGTCTGCATGTTCATACAGAAAAAAATTATAAGCATTTTTTATTGACGCTGAATCTAATTCAATTAAATTATAATTTAACTGTTCATGAGTCTCTTCCATAGTGATATGAATAGTTTGATCTTTAGCTAAAAATATTAACATTGGCCCTGATGCCGTAATATACTCCCCGGACGATGTCGTAATTGAAATTTTACCCGTGGTGAGCTTGATGAGTACGGACTGCAGTAAATTTAATCCCTGAAGTGATAAGGATTTCCTCTGCCAGTTTTGCGCTGATTGTAAACATTCAATGCTCCCCACCTGGACAGGTGAGGGATTAAATACTTTTAGCATGATAATTTCCTTTTATTAAATGTGCGTGTAAATCAAAAATTATTCTGAAAAATATTTCAAAAAAACTAATATATAGCTATATAAGTATTGGCGAACTTAAGGTATCAGGTAGCGATCTTTTCATTTTCTATGGAAAGTGCTATTTTATATTGCATTTCTACATATTATAGTATCGTTAAAAAACTATGTCGCGTATAAAAAAAAGATGGAAATTTACAAGAATTGGCTCATGTTATTATCAAATTATCTCTTTAAAATTTGAATTAAGTAATAATTGCCTTTAATCTTTTAGAGAATAGCTCTTTAATTTCATGGAGGTAGTTAGCATGAGGTATAAGATCTGATGTTAATTTGTGATAAGGTTTATCCTGGATGTAAATATTAACGCTCTCGGTTAGGAAAGGCATACAACGCGGTAAATATATACTGCGGCGGGTAGACGGTGTAGCGATATCCGGAAGTTTGAGGGGGAGGGGAAGCATTCAATCGTATGGTTGGCTTTATAAAAAACGATGTAACACGTTATTGAGGTTCTTACTGTGCGTATCCGTTAGGTTTATGCTTTCTGGATTGTATAATGTTGCGTGTTTTGGCGCGGCAGTATTGAATCTTTTGCTGCGTCGGCCCCGAGGAGGAATCACTCACAGCGAATGCCAGCGCACAGCCTGGTCCTGAATCTCTAAATGAGTAGAAAACCTTTCGGTTCGATACTCCGGTTCTATTCCTTCTAAATTTATCGTAATGACATCTGCGTTACGCGTGTTGTATACTTAATATCCACAGAAGTACAAGAGGACAACACTATGCCAGCCGCAAACAGTATGGCGATGAAACGCGAAACCCTGAACCTGCGTATCAAACCCGCCGAGCGCGATCTTATCGATCGAGCGGCGAAAGCCAGAGGGAAAAACCGCACAGACTTTGTGCTGGAAGCCGCCCGCGCTGCCGCAGAGGAAGCGCTTATCGAACAACGCATCATTATGGCCGATCCACAGGCTTATCAGGAATTTCTGGCTCGTTTGGATCAAACACCTTCACCTAATGCCGCACTGCGTAAAACCATGCAGACCCCTGCGCCGTGGGAGCAGGAAAAATGATCTCCGCCCCTGAGCCGCTTCATGCCGGACATATTCTTACTCCGTTTTGCTGCGGTGTGGATTCTATGGCTAACTGGCTGAAACAGCGGGCGATGAAAAATCAGACCACTGGTGCGTCCCGTACCTTTGTGTGTTGTGGCAGCGATTCGAGCGTACTGGCCTATTACTCGCTGGCGTCCAGCGCGGTCACGACGAATACCGCCCCCGGTCGCTTTCGTCGCAATATGCCTGACTCGATTCCGATTGTGGTATTGGGGCGTCTGGCGGTGGATAAATCGCTTCATGGGCAGGGCGTTGGTCGGGCGCTGGTACGCGACGCAGGGCTGCGGGTTATTCAGGTGGCGGAGACTATCGGCATTCGCGGGATGCTGGTTCACGCCCTGTCGGATGAAGCGCGGGAATTTTACCAGCGGGTGGGGTTTGTACCGTCGCCGATGGATCCGATGATGTTGATGGTGACGTTGGGGGATTTGGTGGAGAGTGTTTAAACTCCAGAACGTATCCCTTAGCTTCTGATGGCCGGAATTCGCTGTGGACAGTCAGTGAGCCAGACCGGTTTTACCGCTTCAGCCGGACAACGACATCATGACGGTCTGGACGGACTGCAAACGGGGGAAGGGGGCGTTGAATTCATGCGAATCGGGGAAACCGAAGGCATTCTCCACGCCCGGTCGCCCCTACGCAGTTGCACTTCCTTTCATTTGCTGTGGCCAGTTTGCGGGAAGACTTTCACCTTCAGTAATTAAGTTTGGGGTAATCTTCTTTACTCAATAAATTATTTTTGTCGTTCAGCTCCTGGCGGACTTTTGCCAGTGACTTCTGAAAAGCCGGGATTGTTTGCAACCTTGCAAACTCTACTGCTCCCACATAACGGCCGGCATCAACATCGCTTTGCCAGTGAGCACCGCATATTACTCTGCTTTGCCCGAACTCCCATCCTCGTCTGGCGAGCTCCTGCGCGCGTTCCGGTCTGGCCTCGGATAATACTAATGCCAGAAGTGTACCATAGGCAGTATGCCCGGAAGGGTAAGAGCCATCTTTGCGTAAAGTATTCTCATCTTCAGGACGGCAGGTGGAATGATTAAATAAGACAAAGGGGCGAGTACGCATATAATATTTTTTTGCCGAAGCCGTAGCGTAGTAGCCGCCCATTTTCAGAAGATTCTGTAACATATTCCAGGTTTCTGGCGTATCTTCGGGATTAATTTTAGCACCCACTACTGGCGAGAATATTCTGGCTATATTTTCCACGCTTATATCTGCATCCTCAGCAGCTTGTTTCCATCGTGGGGAACCCTTTATCGCATAGCCCTTAAAATAAGCCTCCTTATCATAGCGGAAAGCCGGATCATCATTACCTGGCGGTGGTGGTAAGTAGAACTGACTGTTCACTGATTCTTCAGGAGAATGAAAGGGTTGCATTGTTGCTGCTGATGTATATTTAGCTACGATCAGTGGTACAAAAAATAGTAAATAACGACTTTTCATAAAGACTCACTCCGGATCAGGCAATAATAAACAGATGTGATTCTATAATGATTTATTGAAATGGTTATTCAACATACAGGTAAAAAAGCAGGACGCTGTACTGGCATTATCCTCTACCCATACCGAACTGACTGCAGCGGACAACAGAACAATACCGGTACTTCCGGCTAACAGTATTTTGTTTAACTTTTCTCCCCGGTTATTTTTTATCTGCGTGCCTGACTGACACGCATTAGGTTAAAATATTTACGTAATAACAAAGTATGAATAAGTATTTTAAATTATGTGCCCTGTTACCCCGATAACTACCATCAGTCATGATGTGCTGAGTATTAATTTATGATTATGAACAAGAGTCGGAAACAGTATTTAAGAATAAAGAAACCGACAAAGAAAAATGCTAAAATTGGCGAAGGAATTGTTGTTGTCAGTGATGAAAAAGTACATGGCGGAAATATTGGATTCACTTGTCGGGGCTAGCGAACCGTCAGATGGAGTGATAGGCGTTATTACTGGTAATAATCTCCCTGTAGCTAAGTAAGCTTTTGACCCAGGCCCAAAGATGAGCGGCTGATCGCCGAAGCGCTGGGCGTTGCGCCAGAGAAAATCTGGCCTTCTGGTTATAGCTAGTCAGGCCGGAGATGGGGGCTACGGATTTCCATTCCCAGAAAAGCAAAAACCCAGCCATAGGCTGGGTTTTCTGAATAAGTGGTGCCGGACTCGCACCCGCAATATATATTAATAGTATAATTATATTGATATTTTTTCATATAAACCTCATTTATACCAACGGATATACCATCATTTTATTATATGACTTATTAAAAAATCAATTAAAAACAATAATTTGTTGTCATTACATTGTAACTATGTGACTTTAAATAATTTTTTTATAACAACATCATATTGTAATTATATTTTGTTGTTTTTTTTAATTTAAACAATTGGTTATGAGTTCAATATGTTGTCTTTTGTTGTTTGGAGGGGTTGCCATGAATGGCATTGAAAACAGTTTTACTTATTCAT
>NZ_JBKFSV010000010.1:0-140661 GCF_046569445.1 Salmonella sp. 741265050_HSA
ATCGAACCAAGGACACGGGGATTTTCAATCCCCTGCTCTACCGACTGAGCTATCCGGGCAACGGGGCGCATTAAACCGTAAAGGGGCGCGGTCGTCAACGGCTTTACACGAAAAAAGTGATAAAAGCGCGCTGACTGCCTGCTTTTCAGGCAAAATGCATAAAATCAGTACCCGTCAGGTGAGCGCGCCACCCTGACGGCACTGTGCAAAACGCAGAATATCTTCCGCCAACCGCTGAGCGGTATCTACATCAGCCTGACTGCGGTTGACCAGCATTCGGCTGAGACAGCCTTCCAGCACCAGTTCCATCTGCCTTGCAACCATCGCCGGATCGTCAATTTCCAGCGTGGTCAGTAGCTCATGGGTAAAATCATGTGCCGCGCGTTTTTGTTGATTAGCCAGTTGGTGAATAGGATGGGTTGGGTCGGGATAAAACGTACAGGCGGCAATGAACAAGCAACCAGGATAACGGTTATTACTGACACATTCCGAAAGCGCGCTGTAGCGTGCCAGTAGCTTTTGTTCAGCAGAAAGCGTCTCATCAAGAAGAAGCTGGCGTCGCCAGATATCTACCTGCTGACTCAGATAACGTAGCGCGTCATATAAAATGGCTTCTTTATCTGGCCAGAAACGCTGTAATGTGTCGAGTGGGCGATTTACGCGCTCCGCCACCATTTCCAGCGTAGTATCGGCTATCCCTTGCGTCTCCAGTAATTTCAGGGCTTCTCCCAGAATATCTTCACGTTGCACGGTATTCTCCTCCGTCTTTGCTTTTGCAAGTGTCGCTCACGGTTGGCGATCGTGCAAATGCGCGCTAAAGGTGGCGGCGTCCATAAAGCCGGTGACTCGCGATTGCGGCTGTTCCTGGCCTTGGGCATTAAAGAACAGAATGGTGGGCAGCCCGAGGACTTGCAGATGCTTTAACAGCGCGACATCCTGCGCATTATTAGCGGTGACGTTAGCCTGCAAGAGCACCGTGTCGCCGAGCGCCTGCTGGACCCGCGGATCGCTGAAGGTATACTTTTCAAACTCTTTACAGGCCACGCACCAATCGGCGTAGAAATCCAGCATAACGGGTTTGCCTTTGGCCTGCGCCAGCGCCTGATTGAGTTCGTCCACGGTAGAAATAGCCGTGAAATTGAGGTGCGCTGGAGCTTGCGCGGATGGCGATCCGAACGCCCAATCCTGTAGAGGCCGCACGCTAATGAGCGCTGCCGCCAGCAGGATAATCTGTACGATACGCATCCACGCTCGTCTGGCCTGAAGGCTGGTGATAAAGGCCCAACCAAAGAAAGCGACGCCCAGCAGCGACCACAGACGTAAACCCCAAGCCTCGCCAATAATCCGCTCCAGTAAAAAGACCGGTAACGCGAGGATCACGAAACCAAAAGCGGTTTTAACATGCGCCATCCACGGGCCGCTTTTCGGTAGCAGACGGTTGCCAAACACGGTGACCAGCATTAGCGGCAGACCCATACCTAATGCATACAAATACAGCGTACCGCCGCCCAGCCACATGTTGCCGCTCTGAGCGATATAAAGCAGGATCGCGCTTAATGGCGCTGTGGTACAGGGCGAGCAAATTAATCCGGCAATCGCCCCCATAACAAAAACACCGCCGGGCGAGCCGCCTTGCTGACGATTACTCATTAATGTCAGCCGGGTTTGCAGTGAGGAGGGGAGCTGTAGTGTGAACAGGCCAAACATCGACAACGCAAGCAGGGTGAACACGATGGCAAGGCCGATTAACACATAAGGGTGCTGCAGCGCCGCCTGAAACTGTAATCCCGCCGCGGCGACGACCAGACCCAGTGCGGTATAGGTCAGCGCCATCCCTTGTACATAGATAAAGGCCAGCAGCAGTGCGCGCCCCGTCGACAAACGTTGCCTTCCCCCCAGGACAATACCGGAAATCAGCGGATACATGGGTAAAACGCAGGGCGTAAAGGCGATGCCTATGCCGATCAGCAGTGCCCAGAGCGCGGAAAAAGGTAGCTGGGCGGCGGGTTTTGACGTCTCACTCGTCTGGGTGACAGCAGGCGTCGGCGTGGCGTCTATTGCCGCGGCGACTTCACTTAGCGGCACCGTTTTCGTTTCCGGCGGATAACAGAATCCCGCATCGGCGCACCCCTGGTACGTTATCGTTAATGTCGCGCCAGCCGCCGCCTGGTTAACCGTTACCGGAACGTTTAGCCGCTTACGGTAGATTTCGCTTTTTCCGTAGAACTCATCTTCATGCCAGACGCCTGCCGGGAGTTGGACTGCGGCGATATCCGCTTTCGTCGGCGTGATACTGATTTGTTTACGGTAAAGGTAGTAACCCTCTTTTACCTGCCAGGAGAGGGTAAGATCGTGTTGATTTTGCTGAAAATCAAAAACAAACGCCCGGTCGGCAGGGACGAACTGCGAGCGACCCGGCGCGTCGAATAATCCGGCGAAGGCGGATGTGCTGCACAGCAGCAGGATCAGCGTAAAGATGCGTTGAGCCATGAGAGGTAATCAGTATCTCCGTGAGTAACAGGTAAAACCAGAAGTTCAGGCGTTTGATACGGGTGATGAGACTTCAGGCAGTCGATAAGCGCTTGCTGATGTGAAACGGTGGTTTTTAAGATCATTTGAACTTCATACTCCTGCTCCAGTTTGCCTTCCCAGTAGTACAGCGATGTCGCGCCGGGGAGGAGGGTGGCGCAGGCGGCCAGTTTTTCCGCCAGCACTTTGGCGGCCAGATCCTGGGCGGTAGCTTCATCCGGGGCGGTACAAAGCACCACAACGGCCTCGGGGATGGAAATATCCTGACTCTTAACATCAAGCATAAACACCTCGAAAGAACAAAAAGACCCGCAAGTGAACGGTCACTATACAACGGACGAGGGCAGGATGTTAGTCAAAGGGCGGGAGAATGCGGGGCGTGATACGCCCCGCGGGTGAAACACTTACAGCATAAAGCTGCCCAGCAGGAAGCCGAAGCAGACAGCCAGAACGACGCCCAGGGTGCCTGGGATGAAGAACGGGTGGTTAAAGACGAATTTACCGATACGGGTTGTACCGGTGTCATCCATCTGTACCGCCGCAACCAGAGTCGGGTAGGTCGGCAAAATGAACAGGCCGGAAACGGCGGCGAAGGAAGCGACTGCCGTCAGCGGAGAGACGTTCAGCGCCAGCGCCATCGGCATCAGCGCTTTCGCCGTTGCCGCCTGAGAGTAGAGCAGCGCGGAAGCAAAGAAGAAGATGACGGCCAGCAGCCACGGATGCCCCTGGATGACGCTACCCGCAGTGTCTTTGATCCAGTCGATGTTAGCGGATACGAAGGTATCGCCCAGCCACGCCACGCCCAGGATACAGATACAGGCGCTCATCCCTGCTTTAAAGGTACTGGAGTTGAGGATGGCGTCAGTTTCCACTTTACACAGGATGGTGGTCAGCGTTGCGACGCTCAACATGATGATCAAAATAGCGTTGGTGGTGTTCATCAGCGGTTTCTCAACCAGGCCGAGGCTCGGACTGTTGACAATCGCATAAACAACCACGCAGATAACGCCCAGCAGGAACAGCCAGACGGAATTTTTTGCCATCGGTTTGATTTCAATCTGCTTTTCACCACGCAGTTCAATCAGCCCTTCTTCCAGACGCTTGCGGTAAATCGGGTCGTCCGACAATTTGGAGTTGAACAGCATCGTGACCAGGAAGGACATCACCAGCACCGCCAGCAGCGTAGAGGGGATAACCACGGACAGCAGGTGAATGTAGCTAATGCCATGACCTTCCATAACAGAAGACATATACACCACGGCCGCAGAAATCGGCGAGGCGGTAATCGCAATCTGCGCGGATACCACGGCGGTCGAGAGCGGACGGCAAGGTTTGATTCCCTGCTCCTTCGCGACTTCAGCAATAACCGGCAGCGTTGCCAGGGAAATGTTCCCGGTACCAGCAAAAATAGTCAGGAAATAGGTCACAATCGGTGCGAGGATAGTGATGTATTTCGGGTTCTTACGCAGCAGTTTTTCCGTCTGGTTTACCAAATAATCCAGACCGCCCGCGACCTGCATAGCAGAGATCGCGGCGATAACCGCCATGATGATGGAAATGACATCGAATGGAATTGTCCCTGGCTTCACGCCGATGGCGGCAAGTACCAGAACACCCAGCCCACCTGCGAATCCAATACCGATGCCCCCAAGTCTGGCGCCCAAAAAGATTGCCAGCAAAACAATGATAAGTTCGACAACTATCATATTAGCCTTCCTTGTTGTTTAACAAGTTGATATTAAATTGTTGTTATTTGGTAACTTCTTGTAAGAAAAAAGGCACGTCATCGTGACGTGCCTCTTTGGTTCTACCCTGTACGATTACTGTTCGCTTTCATCAGTATAACGTTTAGCTTTATAAGCCGGGTGCATCAAGTTCTGTACGGAGAAAATATCGTCCAGCTCGGCTTCCGTTAACAGGCCGCGCTCCAGCACAACTTCACGTACGCTCTTACCGGTTTCAGCACAGATTTTACCGACGATGTCGCCGTTGTGGTGGCCGATGAACGGGTTGAGGTAAGTGACGATACCGATGGAGTTATAAACGTACCCTTCGCACACTTCTTTATTCGCGGTAATGCCGTTAACGCATTTTTCCAGCAGGTTGTAGCACGCGTTGCTCAGAATGTGGATGGATTCGAACATCGCCTGACCGATAACCGGCTCCATAACGTTCAACTGCAACTGACCGGCTTCCGCCGCCATCGTAACGGTGGTGTCGTTACCGATGACTTTAAAGCATACCTGGTTTACGACTTCCGGTACTACCGGGTTCACTTTGGCTGGCATGATGGAAGAGCCCGCCTGCAGTTCCGGCAGGTTGATCTCGTTCAGGCCGGCACGAGGACCAGAAGAGAGCAAGCGCAGGTCGTTACAGATTTTGGACATCTTCACTGCCAGACGTTTCAGCGCGCTGTGAACCATAACATACGCGCCACAGTCAGATGTCGCCTCAATCAGATCTTCAGCCGGAACACAGGCGAAACCAGTGACTTCAGCCAGTTTTTTCACCGCCAGCGGAGAGTATTCTTTCGGCGTGTTCAGACCGGTGCCGATTGCCGTTGCGCCAAGGTTGACTTCCAGCAGCAGCTCAGCAGTACGCTCGATGCTTTTCACTTCTTCTTTCAGCAGGATGCTGAACGCACGGAATTCTTGACCAAGCGTCATCGGTACGGCGTCCTGCAACTGGGTACGACCCATTTTCAGGATGTCCTGGAATTCAACCGCTTTACGTTCGAAACCTTCACGCAACTGGTTGATGGCATCGATCAGTTTGACGATAGAGGCGTAAACCGCTACACGGAAGCCTGTCGGATAGGCGTCGTTAGTGGATTGACATTTATTCACGTGGTCGTTCGGGTTCAGGTACTGATATTCACCTTTCTGATGACCCATCAGTTCCAGCCCGATGTTGGCCAGCACTTCGTTGGTATTCATGTTGACGGAAGTGCCCGCGCCGCCCTGGTAGACATCTACCGGGAACTGGTCCATGCACTTACCGTTGTTAAGGACTTCATCACATGCGGCAATGATGGCATTCGCCACACTCTTAGGAATGGTTTGCAGCTCTTTGTTGGCCAGCGCCGCCGCTTTTTTTACCATAACCATGCCACGCACAAATTCAGGGATGTCGCTGATTTTGTTATTGCTAATGTAGAAGTTTTCAATCGCTCTCAGAGTGTGAACACCATAGTAGGCTTCAGCTGGAACTTCCCTGGTACCCAACAGATCTTCTTCGATACGAATGTTGTTTGACATGTGAACCTTCTTTTTCAAGCTGCCAATGATTTTTACTTTAAAACACACAGGATATATGTGATTTCGAATGTTTTCTGACCGACGATTATCCCCTCCATCGGCCTGATAAACGAGATCATATGCTGCTTCAGAATTCCTACCGTAATCTGGATCACTTAAAGTGTGGGAATTTACCCCTTATTTATTATTTTGTGAAATAGGTCACCGCTTTAGTATTACTACCTAAAATAGGTGTACAAACCACTTGAAATTTTGCTACGCACCACCATATCGAATCGATGCGAATCGCAACCCCATTCAAATGGTCGTCGCAGACGGCCATGACTTACAGGAGAGTCCTTTGCGCTGGATACCCTTTTTAGCTGTCTTTCTCTATGTTTACATTGAGATTTCTATCTTTATCCAGGTCGCCCATGTGCTTGGTGTCCTGATGACGCTAATCCTGGTGATTTTTACGTCTGTTATCGGTATGTCGCTGGTACGTAACCAGGGTTTTAAAAACTTTTTGCTGATGCAACAAAAAATGGCGGCCGGTGAGAGCCCGGCGGCAGAAATGATTAAGAGTGTATCGCTGATCATCGCTGGCTTACTGCTCCTGTTGCCGGGGTTTTTCACCGATTTTCTCGGCCTTCTCCTTTTGTTACCGCCGGTGCAAAAACATTTGACGCTGAAGTTGCTGCCGCATTTACGTTTTTCCCGGATGCCGGGCGGCGGGTTTAGCGCGGGTACTGGCGGTGGCGAAACATTTGACGGCGAGTATCAGCGTAAAGATGACGATCGCGATCGTATTGAACATAAAGACGATCGTCGGGATTAAAGGTAGAGATGTTGGTCGGATAAGTCGCGTGAGGCGCTATCCGGCCAGCGGATTCGTCTTACGCCATGCGTTTTCGCTTCGGTAAAAACAGCCATAATGCAGCCAGCATGATAATGGCATATAAGCTTTTCCACCCCAGCATTGCCAGCAATAACAGGCACAGTAGACAACCCGTCACCGCCAGTGCATAGCAACGCCCTTTCAACAGTCGACAGCCCGCCAGCATACAAAGCAGATAGAGCATAATAAAAATCCCATTAGCATAGACGATCAGCGCATTGAGGTTAATCTTCAGGGCGTAGACAACCAGGGAACTCACGCAACAACAGACCAGAATAACGTTTAACGCGTGCAAGGGAAGGCGCCCGGGAGAGAGTTGAGCCAGATAGTGATCGGGCTGATATTGCATTTGCGTCCATACCAGACGCGCAAAACTCTGAGCATACACATTCAGGCTGGCAAAGCAGGTGAGATAACCAATAATGCAGGCTACCCACAACGCCTGGATACCGAAGAGATGAACAATAATAAGCGGTAGCGAGGCTGTTGCCGCTATCTTGTCGCTATAGACGCCAAAATGCAGCACCACGGCGGTACAGGTCCAATAAATGGCGCCGGCCAGCATCAGGCCAATGATCAATGCGCGCGGAAAATCACGTTCAGGATTTTTAAATTCAGACGACAAATGCGTAAAAGCCTCAATTCCCACAAATCCCCAGAACATGATCGCCAGGGCGGTACACAGCCGGGAAAAGGTGATTTCGTTTGCGGCTGGGAAGGTGATATCTGCAGGTTTAATCGCGCCTTTCCACAGAATGGCGGCAATAAGCGCGATAATTAATCCAGCGATAATGGCTTGCAGGTTGGCGCTGGAGCTGGCGCCGCGCGATCCCATAAACCATAGTAAACCTAGAGTACCCAGCTCCCCAAATAAGAGCTGTTCGCTTTGCCAGCCAAACAGCGCCTGGCCGAAACCCACCGCAATATGCAAGGCTGCGGGAAAACTAACAGGAATGACTGATAAAAACAGCCAACTGATCACTCGTTGCAGACGCGGGCCAAATGCCATCCCGACAAAATGCGCTACGCCGCCAGCGTGTGGAAAATGACGCCCCAGCACAGCAAAGACAATCGCAATAGGGAAAATCAAAATAATGAGCAGCGGCCATGCCCAAAGGCTGATGTCGCCTGCTGCCAGCGCAGCCAGCTCCGGAAGCGCAAAAACGCCAGTCCCTAATAATGATGTGGTTAACAAGATAACGCCCTGAACCAACCCAAGCTCTTTTTTTAGTTCATTCATCAGCTCATTATCCGGCGGCATTGTAACGTCAGGTGACGACAGGCATTTTTAAGCGTATCACACACGCCTTTTCTTATAGCAGGATGTTCTAAACCTTGGGTAAACGTGAGATAAGTAGCGTTTTTACCGCTTTTTTCGCTCAGAAGAATTTTTTTTCATCTCCCCCCTTGAAGGGGCAAAACCCCATCCCCATCTCTCTGGTCACCAGCCGGGAAACCGTTTACGGGCCGGCGTCACCCATAACTGATAATGACTTTCTCAAAGGAGAGCTATCAATGAGTATTCGTCCGTTACATGATCGTGTGATCGTCAAACGTAAAGAAGTTGAGTCCAAATCTGCTGGCGGCATCGTACTGACCGGTTCCGCAGCGGGTAAATCAACTCGTGGCGAAATCATCGCTGTCGGTAAGGGTCGCATCCTGGACAACGGTACTGTACAGCCGCTGGACGTGAAAGTTGGCGACATCGTTATTTTTAACGATGGCTACGGTGTGAAATCTGAAAAGATCGACAATGAAGAAGTGTTGATCATGTCTGAAAGCGACATTCTGGCAATTGTTGAAGCGTAATCCGCGAACGACACTGAACATACGAATTTAAGGGAAAGAGAAAATGGCAGCTAAAGACGTAAAATTCGGTAACGACGCTCGTGTGAAAATGCTGCGCGGCGTAAACGTACTGGCAGATGCAGTGAAAGTAACCCTCGGTCCGAAAGGCCGTAACGTGGTTCTGGATAAATCTTTCGGTGCGCCGACTATCACTAAAGATGGTGTTTCCGTAGCGCGTGAAATCGAACTGGAAGACAAGTTTGAAAACATGGGCGCGCAGATGGTGAAAGAAGTTGCCTCTAAAGCGAACGATGCTGCAGGCGACGGCACCACCACCGCGACCGTACTGGCGCAGTCCATCATTACCGAAGGCCTGAAAGCCGTTGCTGCGGGCATGAACCCGATGGACCTGAAACGTGGTATCGACAAAGCGGTTGCTGCGGCGGTTGAAGAGCTGAAGGCGCTGTCCGTACCGTGCTCCGACTCTAAAGCGATTGCTCAGGTAGGTACTATCTCCGCTAACTCCGACGAAACCGTGGGTAAACTGATCGCGGAAGCGATGGATAAAGTCGGTAAAGAAGGCGTTATCACCGTTGAAGACGGTACTGGTCTGCAGGACGAACTGGACGTGGTTGAAGGTATGCAGTTTGACCGCGGCTACCTGTCTCCTTACTTCATCAACAAGCCGGAAACTGGCGCAGTAGAACTGGAAAGCCCGTTCATCCTGCTGGCTGATAAGAAAATCTCCAACATCCGCGAAATGCTGCCGGTTCTGGAAGCCGTTGCAAAAGCAGGCAAACCGCTGCTGATCATCGCTGAAGATGTTGAAGGCGAAGCGCTGGCAACTCTGGTTGTTAACACCATGCGTGGCATCGTGAAAGTGGCTGCGGTTAAAGCACCTGGCTTCGGCGATCGTCGTAAGGCGATGCTGCAGGATATCGCTACCCTGACCGGCGGTACCGTAATCTCTGAAGAGATCGGTATGGAGCTGGAAAAAGCAACCCTGGAAGACCTGGGTCAGGCGAAACGTGTTGTGATCAACAAAGACACCACCACCATCATCGATGGCGTGGGTGAAGAAGCTGCCATCCAGGGCCGTGTTGCTCAGATCCGTCAGCAGATTGAAGAAGCGACCTCCGACTACGATCGTGAAAAACTGCAGGAGCGCGTAGCGAAACTGGCAGGCGGCGTTGCGGTTATCAAAGTTGGCGCTGCGACCGAAGTTGAAATGAAAGAGAAGAAAGCCCGCGTTGAAGATGCCCTGCACGCGACCCGTGCTGCGGTAGAAGAAGGCGTGGTTGCTGGTGGTGGCGTTGCGCTGATCCGCGTTGCTTCTAAAATTGCTGACCTGAAAGGCCAGAACGAAGACCAGAACGTGGGTATCAAAGTTGCGCTGCGCGCAATGGAAGCTCCGCTGCGTCAGATCGTGCTGAACTGCGGCGAAGAGCCGTCTGTTGTCGCTAACACCGTTAAAGGTGGCGACGGTAACTACGGTTACAACGCAGCAACTGAAGAATACGGCAACATGATCGATATGGGTATCCTGGACCCAACCAAAGTTACCCGTTCTGCGCTGCAGTACGCGGCTTCTGTGGCTGGTCTGATGATCACTACCGAGTGCATGGTGACCGACCTGCCGAAAAGCGATGCTCCTGATTTAGGCGCTGCTGGCGGCATGGGTGGTATGGGTGGTATGGGCGGCATGATGTAATTGCCCACCCCCTGCATCCTTCAGGCTGCAGATGCGTTGGCTAACCCCAGTCACTTACTTGAGTAAGTGACTGGGGATTAACAAACTGGCCGCCTTCCTGCAACCAGAATGATTTGGGTGCTTATCTCCCAGAATTGAGAAACCCTCGGGCAGAAATGACCGGGGGTTTTTCTTTTGGTCATCTTTTTAGTATAAGATTCAGATACGGACAAAACGTCCAGCTCATTGATTATGGGGAATAACATGCACGTGAAATATTTAGCAGGGATCGTTGGCGCCGCGCTGCTGATGGCGGGTTGTAGCTCCAGCAACGAACTCACCGCTGCCGGCCAAAATGTACGCTTTGTCGAAGATAAGCCAGGCGCGGAGTGCCAGCTTATTGGTACGGCAACTGGTAAACAGAGTAACTGGTTTTCAGGCCAGCACGGCGAAGAGGGTGGCTCAATGCGTGGCGCAGCGAACGATCTGCGTAATCAGGCGGCCGCGATGGGTGGAAACGTGCTGTATGGCGTAAGTAGTCCGTCACAGGGCATGTTGTCCAGTTTTGTCCCGACGGCCAGCGAGATGAACGGCCAGGTTTATAAATGTCCGAACTGATATGTCTGAATCGTAACGCCCTCTGAAAGATTCAGAGGGCGATATGGTTAGCGTTTTTCCTGCGATGATGCCATGCGTAGATTATGCAACGCGCGCATGCATTGATCTTGCGTCAGACGCGCTGCTTTACCGGTTCCAAGCGTTCTGACAAAAACCTTACACGGTTTTCCTTCCAGCTTTTTAAGACGCGGGCTGAAATTCAGCAAGCGGCGTGATATCGCTTCAGCTTCTTTAGAGCCTGACTGACTACGGGTCTTAATGATGGTGCCGCAATCATGCGATTGTCCTGCCTCATCTGTATAACGATAAACGAGCGCTAAATAATGGTTATACAGATTATGTTTCCAGTCAGGCTGGTTATAGGTATCGAATTCGATATTACCGTTTTCCAGGCAGTCAGCATCGTATAATGGTAAAAAGTCCAGCATTGAAGAAATACGCAATGCGAGCTCACGCATTTCGGCATTATTAATGGCGTGAATAATAGCCATCACCAGAACTTCAACCTGCCACTCACCGACCTGTAAATCAAGATGGCTACCATTGTGCAGCTTTAACGTAAAGGTTAATACTTTTTCTGTATTATCGCTCAACGCTAAAGATTCAACACGCTGATTAACATCGGCATTTTCCAGCTCTTCACGGAGTATTGCCGGAATATTCTCATGCATTTTAAGCACATGACTGCTTTTGGCTTTCTGGCGTTTTTCCTGCTCTTGTTCCGGAAGCGAGTGTTGTAAATAAAGCCGGTGTTCAAGGCCGATCAACAAGTCTCGCAGCGCGAGCACAGGAAAGAAAAGCAGTGTTTCTTTATTTCTCAGTGACTTCACCTTAAGCGCCAGCGCGATAAACTTATCATTGTGACGAATAACGCCGGTATTTAGTCCCTTAATCGTTAAGGCCATGTCAATTCTCCACAAATATAAAATAATTAAATGTTTTACTGCAATGTATTTGATATATAAATTGTTTATGCCGTCCTATAAAAAGGAGAACCAGTATAATTCGAAAATGCAGTACACGCTAAGCGAGTCCTGAAACGGACTTTATTGAAAAGAGAGGACCGGAAAGGTGTATTTAACGAAGGTTAGTTTATCCTCGCCAGAGGGTGAGGAGAATCGCGGGGGAATCTCCTCGTAATATTGCGCGCTAATATTTTTCGTCGTCCCTGACGCGCCCGCGAGGATTAGCACTGCCGAAGCTGTAAATCCAGCGGTGTTTTGCTCGGTTCGCCGCCGATTTCACGCGCCAGTCTTGGCACCATATAGCCGGATACCAGCGTGAGCAGTTCGCGCATGATTTGCCGGGCTTCGTCATCGGTGACCATAAAATGCGCGGCGCCCTGCACTTTATCCAGCACATGCAGGTAATAGGGCATCACGCCGGCGTCAAATAGCGCGTTGCTCAGATTCGCCAGCGTTCGCGCGTTATCATTCACGCCACGCAGCAGGACGCTCTGGTTGAGAAGCGTGACGCCCACGTGGCGCAGTTTCTTCATCGCCAGGCAGAACGCCTCGTCCACTTCATTAGCGTGGTTGATATGGTTCACCAACAAAATTTGCAGACGTGACTGGTCAAAGCGGGCGACCAGTTCGTCAGTAATGCGTGCCGGGATGACGATAGGCAACCGACTGTGGATGCGTAGCCGCTTGACGTGCTTAATGGCTTCCAGTTGCGTGAGCAGCCAGTCCAGCTCATGATCTTTCGCCATCAGCGGATCGCCGCCGGAAAAGATGATCTCATCCAGTTCCGGGTGTGCGGCGATATACTCCAGCGCGACTGTCCAGTTGCGCTTATTGCCTTGATTCTCTGCATACGGGAAGTGACGACGGAAACAGTAGCGGCAATTTACCGCACATCCGCCTTTTACCAGCAATAGCGCCCGGTTTTGGTATTTATGCAATAATCCTGGCACCACGCTGTGTTGCTCTTCCAGCGGGTCGGTGGAGAAACCGGGGGCGACAATAAATTCATCCCGGGACGTCAGCACTTGACGTAAAAGAGGATCGTCAGGGTTGCCCTTCTCCATGCGCGCAATAAAAGCGCGCGGCACGCGGAGGGCAAACAAGCGTCTGGCGTCCTGTCCTGCCCGGAGGTTTTCATCAGCTTCAATCTGTAAAAGATGCAGCAGTTCGTCGGGATTGGTCACAACATCGGCAAGTTGCGCTAACCAATCTTCTCGCAATGGGGTATTTAGGGTTACAATATGCGCCATTTTGTGGCTTAGCTACCAGTTAACAATTTCAGAGGGCCTTATGGCGACTTACTATAGCAACGATTTTCGTTCCGGTCTTAAAATCATGTTGGATGGCGAACCTTATGCGGTTGAATCCAGTGAATTCGTGAAACCGGGTAAAGGCCAGGCGTTTGCCCGCGTTAAGCTGCGCCGTCTGCTGACCGGCACGCGCGTTGAGAAAACCTTCAAATCGACCGATTCCGCAGAAGGCGCGGATGTAGTCGATATGAACCTGACTTACCTGTACAACGACGGTGAGTTCTGGCATTTCATGAACAACGAAACCTTCGAACAGCTGTCTGCAGATGCCAAGGCTATCGGCGACAACGCAAAATGGCTGTTGGATCAGGCGGAATGCATCGTAACCCTGTGGAACGGTCAGCCTATCTCTGTCACTCCGCCGAACTTTGTTGAACTGGAAATTGTTGATACCGACCCAGGTCTGAAGGGCGATACCGCAGGTACTGGCGGCAAACCAGCCACGCTGTCTACTGGCGCAGTGGTTAAAGTTCCGCTGTTCGTGCAGATTGGCGAAGTGATCAAAGTCGATACCCGTTCCGGCGAATACGTATCCCGCGTAAAATAATTTACGTTATCGGGAAAAATGGTGCAGCGTATGCTGCGCCATCCTATTTTTCGCGCCTCAATGATGAAACGCTTTATCGGCCTTGTCGCGCTGGTTCTTCTTACCAGCACATTATTAACGGCATGTAATACCGCCCGCGGCTTCGGCGAAGATATTCAGCATCTTGGCCACGCCATCTCCCGCGCAGCCAGCTAATCGCTTCTCGTCTTCCTAAAATTAGTCGATCGCCCGTCATTTTCTGGGATGTTGTCTATTATTAAGTTGCTATACACAAACAACATTGGCTAGAAAAGGAAGACATTATGGTTAAAAAGACAATTGCAGCGATCTTTTCTGTTTTGGTACTTTCCACTGTATTAACTGCTTGTAATACCACGCGCGGCGTGGGCGAGGACATCTCGGACGGTGGTAGTGCGATCTCTGGCGCTGCAACCAGAGCTCAGCAGTAATCATCAACGGTACGGCATGGCGTCGTACCGTTAATCGATTTTCTCCGGAAGCATAAGAAAGGGAGAATACCGGTTATCCATATGAAGTTTCATACGGATATTACGTTTATAGGTGTAAACCGTTTTCCCGTGAATGCCAAGCGCATACGCAATCTCTTTATTGCTGGTGCCTTCCGTCCACATCGCGAGCACTTTTTCCTCCTGCGGAGAGAGCAATGGCGTGGCGCTTTCCGGCGCTTCCTGCAGTGGATGAGTATATAGCGCTCCTTTAATTCGTTGTGCAAGCTCATGTAAAGGCGTGTGTTTAGATAACACCGCATGACTGGCATATTGCGGTCTGTACGGCAAATTCCCCGACTGTAATAATACCAACGGCGTCATCCTGCAGGCGGCAAAAAATGCATTGATAGGCTGCTCGGGTAAGGCATCGTTGAGAAAACCATATAAATCAGCGATAACCAGATGGGGCTTCCATTGCAGAATATGTTCTTTCGCCAGTATAAGGTTATTCATCCCGGATACCAGCAGTGAAGAACTGAGCACATCAGTGTGATTAAGCCAGGCCTCCATGCCCGTACGGGTAAAGTGGCATCGGTCTATCACTAAAATTTTCAACATAGTTTTTTGCACCCGGAAGTAGATAAAGCACTTTCTTTCCCAGAAGGCGTTCCATCATAGAGAACTCCTGTGGGCGCTAAATGCGAAAACTACGCGGCTTAAAAGGGCCAATTCCCGCCTTTAGACGGAAAAAAATAAAAAGGTTGAAATTCATTTTCTCTCAGGCAAGAATGGCTTTTCATCCGTATACGTTACAGGACGACCTGTAAACGCTATTCTCACCGGGGACGGCCCCATTAATTATCTGGAGCCTGCTATGTCCTGGATCATTCTATTAATCGCTGGTTTACTTGAAGTGGTATGGGCTGTCGGCCTGAAGTATACCCACGGTTTTTCTCGTCTGACCCCCAGTATTATCACCATTACGGCCATGGTTATCAGTATGGCGTTACTTTCCTGGGCAATGAAAACGCTGCCCGTTGGAACGGCGTACGCCATCTGGACCGGCATCGGCGCCGTCGGGGCGGCAATCACCGGTATCCTTCTGTTGGGCGAGTCTGCCTCACCGGCGCGTTTGCTCAGTCTTGGCTTGATCGTCGCGGGTATCATTGGGCTAAAACTCAGTGCGCATTAATTCGTTGCTGATATCGCTACGAACCTGATTGTTTTACCCAAATTAATTTATTGACGTCAAACCCCTCCCGGGTCGCGACGGCCAGCATTTGTTGTTTTATTTCCTCAGAAAGCGTTGGCGTGCGAGAGAGTATCCACAGATAGTCGCGATCCGGGCCGCACACCAGCGCATGACGGTATTCCCGGTCAAGCGCAATCACGTTATAGCCGCCGTAGAACGGGCCGAAAAAAGAGACCTTGAGCGCGGCGCGGTTTGGACTACCGGTAAAATACGCTTTGCCTTCTGTTTTTTGCCACATTCCCCGATCCGGGTTATAGCCTTTATTGATGACATTAATCCCGCCATCGTCACGCAGACTATAGGTGGCCGTGACTTGTTCCAGTCCACGTTCAAATCGATGATCGAGGCGTGCGATCTCATACCAGGTGCCGAGGTAACGTTTGGCATCAAAGTTATTTACCACGGTAACGCCTTTAGGCGGGGTAGGTGAACTACAGGCGACAACCAGAAATGCCGCAGTAACCGCAGCAACGACGGGCAGCAAGCGCATAGCGTTTTTCCTTCCAGTGTTTTTTCTAAGTGTAGAACCTGGCGGGAAAATGAGAGGCAGGAAAAGAAAAAACGCCCTCTTATCGGGTAGATAAGAGGGCGTCGTGGCAACTTAGAGAGTGATAACGCCAATCGCCGTCACAACGGTCAGGATTGCCGCCAGACCGTAGAAGACCCATTTGCCCGCGGGCACGTGGATTTTCAGGTCATGCATCGCGTGGTGCATACGGTGTAGGCCACACCATAGCGGCAGCACGATCATCAGGAACAGAAAAACACGACCAATAAAGCTTTGGGCGAACGCCAGTACGCGCTCAAAACTCAGGGCATCGCCCGGAAATAGCCCCAGCGGCAGCATGATGCCAACCAGTAGCACGATCACCGGCGCGATGATCGCGCCCCACATACCGCCTGCGCCAAACAGTCCCCAGAATACGGGTTCATCAGAACGTTTTGGGTTTGGATTAATCATCCGGGACTCCTTACCAGAACAGGGCAACATACAGAATGACTACGGTGACTACCGCAGTGACCACCCAAAGCCCTTTGATGATTGGCTCTGGCCCCATTTTTTCGTCTTTTACAATGATATTGGCCGCCTTCGGCGCCAGTTCAAACCAGGTTTTGGTGTGCAGCAGCGCGGCCGCCAGGGTGATCAGGTTTAAGATCACTACCACCGGGTTTTGTAAAAAGCCGACGAATCCCATCCAGGATTCCGCGCCGTGTTTGAGCGCAAACAGACCGAAAATCAGTTCAATACTGAACCAGACTGCCGGCACCGCTGTGCCTTCGCGCAGCATATAAAAGCGATAAAACGGCAGTTTTTTCCACCAGGTGGACGTCATCGGCCGCACATAGGGTTTGCGTTTAGTCGTCATGTTGCACTCCTTAGCGTGGTTTCAGGGTGGCGATAAGAAAGTCTTTCGAGCTTTCCACTTTACCCTGCTGAATGGCCGCAGCCGGATCGACATGTTTTGGACAGACTTCGGAGCAGTAGCCCACGAAAGTACAGGTCCATACGCCGTTCGGACTGTTCAACTGCGCCATACGCTCCTTCTTACCGTGATCGCGGCTATCTTCGTTATAGCGATGCGCCAGCGTAATCGCAGCCGGTCCGATAAATTCAGGATTCAGACCGAACTGCGGGCACGCGGCGTAGCACAGACCACAGTTGATGCAACCGGAGAACTGGTGATACTTCGCCATTTGCGCCGGGGTCTGGACATTCGGCCCCTGATCTGGCGTGCGAGAGTTGCCAATAATGTACGGTTTGATCGCTTCCAGGCTTTCGATAAAGTGCGTCATATCGACAACCAGATCGCGCTCAATCGGGAAGTTCGCCAGCGCTTCCACCTTCATACCGTTGGTGTAATCGCGCAGGAAGGTTTTACACGCCAGTTTAGGGACGTTGTTGACCATCATGCCGCAGGAGCCGCAGATCGCCATACGGCAGGACCAGCGGTAGCTCAGGTCTGGCGACAGGTTATCTTTGATGTAGCCCAACGCGTCCAGTAGCGATGTTGTTTCATCATAAGGAACTTCATAGAAAGCACTGTGCGGCGCGGTATCGGTTTCCGGGTTATAGCGCACCACCTCAACTTTCAGGTTTTTCATCTCAGCCATTCGCCTTCTCCTTCTTATCGGCTGCTTCCGCTTCACCGCCGTAAACACGTTTGGCTGGCGGCAGGGTGGTGATTTTCACGTCGCTGTATTCCAGACGGGTCGTGCCATCAGCATCGCGGAAGGCGAGGGTGTGCTTGAGGAAGTTCACATCGTCGCGCTCGGTACAGCCTTCATCCAGACGCTGATGCGCGCCGCGGGACTCTTTACGCGCCAGCGCAGAGTGCGCCATACATTCCGCCACGTTCAGACCATGACCCAGTTCGATGGTATACAGCAGGTCAGTGTTGAACACGCTGGAAGTATCGGAGATACGTACGCGCTTGAAACGTTCCTGAAGCTCGGCCAGTTTATCAACGGTTTTCTGCATCAGTTCCGGGGTACGGTAAATACCGCAACCTTCTTCCATAGACAGACCCATCTCATCGCGGATCTTCGACCAGTTTTCGTTGCCTTCCTGGTTCACCAGATTTTTCAGACGCTGTTCAATATCGGCAACCTGGGCGTCGAGCGCGGCGCTATTTGCGGCGCCTGCCGTAGCAGCGCGTTCCATTGCTTGTTCGCCAGCCAGACGACCAAACACCACCAGTTCCGCCAGTGAGTTGGAACCGAGGCGGTTCGCGCCATGCAGGCCAACAGAGGAGCATTCGCCAACGGCAAACAGCCCTTTGACACGGCTTTCACAGTTCTGGTCGGTTTCAATGCCGCCCATGGTGTAGTGCGCGGTCGGACGTACTGGAATCGGTTCTTTAACCGGATCGACGCCGACATAGGCTTTCGCCAGTTCGCAAATGAACGGCAGACGTTCATGCAGTTTCTTCTCGCCGAGATGACGCAGGTCGAGGTGAACCACATCGCCGCGCGGCGTGGAGATGGTGTTGCCTTTACGCCATTCGTGCCAGAAAGCCTGGGATACTTTGTCGCGTGGCCCCAGTTCCATATATTTGTTTTTCGGCTCGCCCAGCGGCGTTTCGGGGCCCATGCCGTAGTCTTGTAGGTAACGGTAGCCATTTTTATTGACCAGAATACCGCCTTCGCCGCGGCAACCTTCGGTCATCAGGATACCGGAACCTGGCAGGCCGGTCGGGTGATACTGAACGAATTCCATATCACGCAGCGGAACGCCGTGGCTCAGCGCCATGCCCATCCCGTCGCCGGTGACGATGCCGCCGTTGGTGTTATAGCGGTATACGCGGCCTGCGCCGCCTGTCGCCATGACCACGGCGTTGGCGCGGATTTGCACCAGCGTGCCTTCCATCATGTTCATTGCCACCAGGCCGCGCGCATGGTTGTCATCAACCAGAATATCCAGCACAAAATGTTCGTCAAAGCGCTGGATTTGTGGGAACTGCAGGGAAGTCTGGAACAGGGTATGCAGCATATGGAAGCCGGTTTTATCCGCGGCGAACCAGGTACGCTCGATTTTCATACCACCGAAGCGACGCACGTTAACGCTACCGTCCGGACGGCGGCTCCACGGGCAGCCCCATTGCTCCAGCTGCGTCATCTCAGTGGGACAATGGTGGACAAAGTAATCCACGACATCCTGCTCACACAGCCAGTCTCCGCCTGCTACCGTATCGTGAAAATGGTAGTCAAAGCTGTCATGATCCTGGGCGACAGCGGCTGAACCCCCTTCGGCAGCGACGGTGTGGCTGCGCATCGGGTACACTTTTGAGATCAGTGCGATTTTAGCATTGGGATTCGCCTGTGCGGCAGCAATTGCAGCACGTAATCCCGCGCCACCGGCGCCTATAATGGCAAGATCGGCTTGAAAGGTTTGCACGACATTCCTCCAGATTATTGTAATTTCACCCTCGCGCAGCCAGATAAAGCCTCTGGGTTCTGCGAAGTATGAATGCGTTTCCACTGCTCCTTTATGGGTACAACAGTATAGTCTCAGGGATGTGAGGGAAATTTGACGTGTTCGATTTTTTTAGCGTATCAGAGGGATGAATTATCATTGATTTTGATTAATTTAATTACTAAACCATCTGAAATCACTTTTTTTACCCTCCAGAAGGCGCCCGATACGCCTGCGCAAAATTTGTTTCGCCCGCGCGTTGCGAGTAGACTTCGTGACCTTGTCTTAAACTGGAGAAAGAATCATGAGCGAAACGGCAACCTGGCAGCCGAGCGCGTCCATCCCCAATTTATTAAAACGTGCGGCGATTATGGCGGAAATCCGTCGTTTCTTTGCCGATCGTGGAGTGCTTGAGGTTGAGACGCCCTGCATGAGTCAGGCGACGGTCACAGACATTCATCTGTTCCCGTTCGAAACGCGTTTCGTCGGACCTGGCCATTCCCAGGGGATCAACCTCTATTTAATGACCAGTCCGGAATACCATATGAAACGCCTGCTGGCGGCAGGGTGCGGTCCGGTTTTCCAGCTATGCCGCAGTTTCCGTAATGAAGAGATGGGACGACATCATAATCCGGAATTCACCATGCTGGAGTGGTATCGCCCGCATTACGATATGTACCGCCTGATGAATGAAGTGGATGATTTGCTTCAGCAAGTGCTGGATTGTCAACCTGCGGAAAGTCTCTCCTATCAACAGGCGTTTCTGCGCCATCTGGAGATTGACCCGTTATCAGCAGATAAAACGCAGCTGCGTGAGGTGGCGGCAAAGCTTGATTTAAGCAATATCGCCGATACGGAAGAAGACCGTGATACGTTGCTGCAACTGCTGTTCACGATGGGGGTTGAGCCGCATATAGGTAAAGAAAAGCCGACCTTTATTTATCACTTTCCGGCAAGTCAGGCATCGCTGGCACAAATCAGTACCGAGGATCATCGCGTCGCCGAGCGCTTTGAGGTGTACTACAAAGGTATTGAGCTGGCGAATGGTTTCCACGAACTGACGGACGCACGTGAGCAACAACAGCGCTTTGAACAGGACAATCGTAAGCGCGCCGCGCGCGGTCTGCCGCAGCAGCCGATTGACCAAAATCTGCTGGATGCGCTGGCCGCCGGTCTACCGGATTGTTCCGGCGTGGCGCTGGGTGTTGATCGTCTGGTGATGCTGGCGCTGGGAGCAGAAAGCCTGGCGGACGTGATTGCTTTTACGGTCGATCGGGCGTAAATCTGAAATTCACTCTTTCGCGAGATAAAATGGCGCAATAAGCGCCATTTTGTAGCATATTTTTTCAATTATCCTCTGTTTGCCACAACATAAGGCTGGAACTTTGATGCCATTTAGGTATCAATCCTGTGTTGATTTTTTTATCGCTGACCTTCGTAAAAAAGAAGGCGGCGTCAATCGGTGAGCGGCGTCTGGCAAACGCGCTCGAGCGTAAGGGATGGTTGAATGACCCACACGATAAAAAAGATGAGCCTTATTGGGCTTATCCTGATGATTTTTACTTCTGTTTTTGGTTTTGCGAATAGCCCGTCGGCGTTTTATTTAATGGGGTATAGCGCAATCCCGTGGTATATATTTTCTGCCTTGCTGTTTTTTATTCCATTCGCCTTAATGATGGCTGAAATGGGTTCCGCTTATCGCAAAGAAGAGGGCGGGATCTATTCGTGGATGAATAATAGCGTGGGGCCACGTTACGCGTTTATCGGCACGTTTATGTGGTTTTCATCGTATGTCATATGGATGGTAAGTACGGCGGCAAAAATTTGGGTACCGTTTTCTACTTTTGTTTTTGGCGCCGATATGACGCAGCACTGGCGTATTGCAGGGCTTGAGCCTACGCAGGTTGTCGGGCTGCTCGCCGTCGGCTGGATGATTCTGGTGACGTGTGTCGCCGCCAGAGGGATCAATAAAATTGCGCGAATTACGGCGGTCGGAGGTATTGCCGTAATGTGTCTTAATTTAGTTTTATTGTTAGTGAGTGTCGCTATTTTGTTATTAAATGGTGGGCATTTTGCACAAGAGATTAATTTTACCTCGTCACCGAATCCGGGTTATCACTCCGGCCTGGCAATGTTGTCATTTGTGGTATTTGCTATTTTTGCTTACGGCGGTATTGAGGCTGTCGGCGGACTGGTGGATAAAACCGAGAAACCGGAAAAGAATTTTGCGAAAGGTATTGTCTTCGCGGCCATTGTGATTTCAATTGGTTATTCTTTGGCGATCTTTTTATGGGGCGTCAGCACTAACTGGCAACAGATATTAAGTAATAGCGCCGTTAACTTAGGGAATATCACCTACATTCTGATGTCGAGTTTAGGCACGACATTAGGTAACGCGTTAAACCTTTCTCCGGAAGCTGCGATGACGGTGGGCGTCTGGTTTGCGCGTATCACCGGCCTTTCTATGTTTCTGGCTTATACCGGCGCGTTTTTTACGTTGAGCTATTCACCGCTGAAAGCCATTATTCAGGGGACGCCAAAAGCGTTGTGGCCCGCGCCGATGACGACACTGAACGCTAACGGTATGCCGGCGACCGCTATGTGGCTACAGTGCGTGCTGGTGAGTCTGTTTATTTTGCTGGTCTCTTTTGGCGGTGACACCGCATCGGCGTTTTATAACAAACTCACGCTGATGGCGAACGTCTCAATGACCTTGCCATACCTGTTCCTTGCGCTGGCATTTCCCTTCTTTAAAGCGCGTCAGGATCTGGAGCGGCCATTTGTTCTCTTTAAAACCAAAGCCTCTACCCTGGTCGCGACGGGTGTTGTGGTGCTGGTGGTGACGTTTGCCAACGTCTTTACCATCATCCAGCCGGTGATTGAAGCTGGGGACTGGGACAGCGCCTTGTGGATGATCGGCGGCCCGATCTTCTTCTCGCTGCTGGCGATGGCGATTTATCAGAATTACAGCAGCCGCATGAGCGCTGATCCGGAGTGGGCGGCGGAGTAAAGGCCGTATGCCGGATAAGACCCCACGGGTCGCATCCGGCGTTTATTGCCCGATGGAGAACGTTATGAATGATAGTTCGAGAGACCCGATTATCACGGAAGATGAGGTTAGGGCACTCAATTTTACTCCGGAAGATATCCTTGAAATAGAAAAGGTTATTCTTTCTTCCGTTCATGTTGCACGTCGAAAGGTTGCGATGGTAGTAGGAATGACTATTGGCACGTTAAGGGATCGCGATGAGGATAAGTGGAAACATGTGTCGGATATTTATTGCGCGTATGTTATAAGATGCCTCGTATTTCGCGGAGAACTGGTGGGTTACGGCGATTTATTCCGAATGCGCTATAGCGAAATTAACCTGCCTGCTGCCGATCTGGACGCATAATAAGTCCGAAAATGTCTGTGAGCTGCGATGAAATGCCCGATGGCGCAAGCTTATCGGGCCTACAGATTAATTGCCGGCCCGTAGGCCGGATAAGACCCGACGGGTCGCATCCGGCATTTCTTGCCTGGATCATGCGCTACAAACTCCCCGCCGGGCGGCTGGTTTTACCCGCTGACGTTAACGTTCTCCCCGTTTGTTTACCTCCGAGACTCTCCAGACGCATCTGGAACGGCGGGAACGGCATATCAATACCGTGCTCGCGGAAGCCCGCCAGAATCAATTGGTGGATTTCATGGCGTAATGGCATACGGTGTCCCATTTCCGCGGCATAGATACGCAGTTCGAAAATTTGAATACCCTGCTGGAGATCCACCAGAAAGATTTCAGGCGGCGGGTTGTCCAGCACCAAAGAACAGCGCTGCGCCGCCGTCAGCAGAATTTGCGTCACCTCTTCGCTATTGGCATCTGCTGGCGCCGGGATGGTTAACACCACGCGCGTAACGGAGTCAGACAGCGACCAGTTGATAAACTGTTCGGTGATAAAGGCTTTATTCGGCACGATAATCTCTTTACGATCCCAGTCGCTGATGGTGGTGGCGCGGGTATTGATTTTGGTCACGCTGCCAGTGAGATCTCGAATGGTCACCGTATCGCCGATACGAATCGGCTTTTCAAACAAAATAATCAGGCCGGAGATAAAGTTAGCGAAAATTTCTTGCAGGCCAAAACCAAGCCCAACGCCGAGCGCGGCCACCAGCCATTGTAGCTTCGACCACTCAATGCCGATCATTGAGAAACCGACCAGCCCGCCAATCAGCATTAACAGATATTTGGTGATGGTCGTGATGGCGTAACCGGTACCAGGCGTTAAATCGAGATGCTGTAATAACGCCAGTTCCAGCAGCGCGGGCAGATTACGCACCAACTGCGTGGTGATGATAAAGACCAGAATCGCAATGAGCACCGCCCCGAGGGTAATCGGCTCCAGGCTTTCCACGCCTTGCACCGTAGAGGTGACATCCCACAGCGAAATATTCTCCAGGAAGCCGAATGCCGAGTGGATTTCCGACCACAGTACAATTACCGATAGCAGGGCGATAAGCATCAGAATTGAGCGGACCAGACGCAGCGACTGAGCGCTAATAGCGTCAAGATCGATTTCACTTTCATCGATGTCGACCGCGCCTTCCAGGCTGGAGGAGTGCGCCGGTTCTTCTTCGCCGCGCGCGCGCTGCGCCAGCATTTCCGCCCGACGATGTTTGGCGCGGTCAAAAGCCAGTCGGCGTCGTTGGATCAGCATCCAGCGGCGAATGACGTGATAGATGACCAGCAATAGGAACCAGATGGCGACCGAGGTTTCCAGTCTCGCCAGTAGCGCCTGCGCCGTGGCCAGATAACCCACCGCCGCCGCCAGAATCGCGATAAGCGGCGCGCCCATCAGCATATTCCACAGCAGGCTGTTGACCATGTTGTCGCCGTTGCCTTCTTTATCAAGATAGAGCGGGATGCCCGCTTTTTTCAGACTCAGCGTGACCAGCGCCAGCGCGCCGCATATCAGGATGAAGCAAAGGCGGCCCAACGAGCCGGAAAACTCCCGATCGTTAAGATTATCAAACATGATCACTGCCATAATGAGCGGCACGATCAGCCCAATGCTCATCAGGTAGTAGCGCATCGCTTTCGCTACCCGGTTTCGCGGCCAGCCGAAATGCGCCACAAACAGGCCATTAGGGCGGGCAAAAGCGGCGCAAATCATGACTACCCACAACAGCGGTACTGTCGCCGTCACGCCATCGCCGATGGCGACGGCCAGCGGATACGGCCAGGCTTCCTGCAGACCATAGCCGAGCGTCGCCCACAAGACCGGCAGCGGCGAGGCGACCAAAATCGACCAGAACACCGTTCGCAGCGTCAGCGAGAAGTGATCCTGGGTGACTTTCCCGACGCGCGAGGCCGAGCGCTCAAGGAACCGGTTGAAGTGTTGGCGCGAATAGAGGCTAAACCCGACCAGCGCCAGCGCGCCGAATAACGGCAGTAGCGTCTCTTTGCTGGTCAGCATCATGATGCTGGCTTTACCTAACTGATTAAACGTATCTAATGAGATAAGCCGGCGTAAATCCTGAACCAAATCAACAGGCCAGGAGAGCGATAGCGGGCTAACGTCAGCGGTCCAGAACAGATAACGGTGGGTCGCTTCATTAACCTCTTTAAGCGCATCCTCCAGTTGGCTGTTGGAGACTTTCAGTTTGGTCAGCTCCAGGATCAGCGTATCGCCGCCCTGTAACAACGAGTTGAGCAGCTCGCGCTGAGTGCGAAGCTGGGCGTCAAGAATCTGGTTTTGCTCGGCGGTCAGCGGCTGTCCATTGGCCTGACGTATTTGCCGTAGCTGCGGCTGCTTATTGAGTAACTCTTCATAGCGCATACGGTGAACGCGTAGCTGCGCCATTTCCGTATCAAGCTGCTGCGGTTTAGGCATCTCTGGCAGACGGGCGACCTGCGCGCGCAGCGCTTCGCCAAGCATGTTGGACACGCCAAGCCATTGCGACTGCTCCCGCAGCGTATTGAGCGCCTGGCGCACCTGTAACGTTTGGCTGGTGGCCTGTCGCTGCTGCGAGGCGACCAGATCCATCCGCTGCGCTTGTTGATTAAGCGCCTGTGACAGCTCGCGGTTGACTTTAAATTGTTCGACGATGCCTTCCGGCAAACCGGCGCTGTTTTCCGCCAGCAGCTCAGTGCTTTCCAGCGCGCGTTCCGCTTCACGTTGGCGCAGGCTATTGAGCTGATTGCGCAGCGCCTGAAGATACGCATCCAATTGCTGACTCTGTTTTTCCGCCAGCTCGGAACGCAGACGAGCCAGTTCCTGCCGGTTATTGGCGGACAGTTGCGCCAACTCCAGTTCGTCGACTAACGCTTTTAGTTTGGCGGACTCCGCCTGCATACTGAGACTTTGCGCCTGGCTAAGCGCGGCACTTCCGCCTGCGGCGCCGAGCCGTCGCTCAATCTCATTAAGCTGGCGGCGGGCGTCGTTTTGCTGTTGGGGAAGCTGGCTGAGCGAGTCGGCGATCTCCCTGACGCGCTCCTGCTCCTGTTGCGCCTCGCGGGTTTTATCCAGTAGCTGGCTGCTAACCTGCAAGATCTCCTGATTTAACGCTTCGGTGGACATCTCTGGCGGTACGCTGCGAGGTTCATCGCGCAGATTATTCAACTGGGCGCGCAAGGTGGCGGATAGCTTAGGGAAATTATCAATAACGTGTTGATATTGTTTCGCGCGCTCAAGCGAGCCTTTTCGCTCTTCAAGCGCGTTTAACGCAGTCTGGAGCGCCTCAACGGCTTCCGGCTGAGCGGGCTTCGCCGCTTTTGCCTGCTCCAGTTCCTGCGTGATTTGTTTGGCGTCGGGGGCCGTTGCGGCGAACGCCCCCGTGCTGAGGCACCAGGCCATCAGAAAAGCGATAATCAGGCGCACGTCAGCATTCTCTCTTGATTAGGTGTCGTCTTTTTTATTGTCAACCAGCGGGCTGGCGTCGTGTTCGGCTTTAATTTCTTCTGCCGGCAGCGGAGCAGGTTCTACCTCCGGCGCGACGAATGTTTCGGTCGACGTCGCCAGCGGTTGGCCAATTTTGGTAACGGACAGGCTTGCCAGCGACTCGATCAGATTCACTTTCCCCGGCGCAAATAAGTTGATGACCGTGGAACCCAGTTTAAAGCGCCCCATCTCCTGGCCTTTCAACAAGGCGACAGACCCTTCATGTTCGCCTTCTGGCCAGGTCCAGCGCTTGATGATGCCTTCGCGCGGCGGGGTAATGGTCCCCGCCCAGACAGTTTCGATACTGCCGACAATAGTTGCGCCGACCAGAATCTGCGCCATAGGGCCGAACTCGGTATCAAACAGACAGATAACGCGCTCGTTGCGGGCAAACAGGTTGGGGACGTTTTGCGCGGTCAGATGGTTAACGGAGAACAGATCGCCCGGTACGTAGATCATTTCACGCAGGATGCCGTTGCATGGCATATGCACGCGATGGTAGTCGCGAGGGGAGAGGTAAGTGGTCACAAACGTGCCGTTGCGGAACTTATCCGCCATCAGGTAGTTACCCGCCAGCAACGCCTCAAGGCTGTAATTATGGCCTTTGGCCTGCAAAATTTTATCTTCTTCGATACGACCCAACTGGCTTATCACGCCGTCGGCAGGCATCACCAGGATGTTAGGATCGGTATTGAGCGGACGCACGTCATCACGCAGCGGACGAACAAAGAAATCATTGAACGTACGATAGCTGGCGGTATCCGGTTTTTGCGCCTCAGTCATATCGACTTTGTAATACTTTACGAAGAGATCGATAACCAGTTTTGTCAGCCATCCTGCTCGTTTGCTTGCGCCCCAGCCCGCCAGGCGAGTGAGCCATAGTTTCGGCAGAATGTATTGTAGCGAAAGTTTAAATGAGTTTAACAAGGTAGCCTCCAGGCCATTGTTGTTCCTGAACCGGCAGTTATACCGGTATCCTGAAAAAAGTGGACGATTCTAACGACGCCTAGCGTATCTGTCAGTCGTCCGTATCAGAAAAGTTTTTACGCGTTTTTACCTGCGCCATACTTTCAAGAATTCGGTGATAATTTTCGAAACGGGTTTCCGCAATAGCGCCGTTCTCTACCGCTTCGCGAATGGCGCAGCCTGGATCGGCGTCATGCTTGCAGTCCCGGTATTTGCAATGTCCCAAATAGTCATGAAATTCGACAAAGCCCTGGGTGATTTGTTCCGGCTCCAGATGCCATAAGCCGAACTCGCGCACGCCGGGAGAATCAATGACATCGCCGCCATGCGGGAAATGATACAGACGAGCAGCGGTAGTGGTATGTTGACCCAGACCGGAGACATTCGACACATCGTTCGTCAGAATCTCGTTCTGTAAGCCGAGCAGAGCATTTAGCAGGCTGGATTTTCCGACGCCGGACTGCCCGGCAAAAATACTGATGCGACCGGTTAACGCCTCTTCCAGCGGTTTCAGACCATCCTGCGTATGGCTGGAGACCATCAGCACGCGATAGCCGATATTGCGGTAGATATCCATCTGCTCATTAACGAAGTCCATACCTTCGTCGTCCAGCAGATCAATTTTATTGAGTACGATAAGCGGCTCAACCTGTAGGGTTTCACAGCCGACCAGGTAGCGATCGATGATATTCAGCGACAGCTCCGGCAAAATCGCGGAGACGATAACGATTTGGTCAATGTTGGCGGCAATAGGCTTCACGCCGTCGTAGAAGTCCGGGCGCGTCAATACCGAGGTGCGCTCATGCACCGCTTCAACGATGCCTTTTACGTTGACGCCCTCTGCGGCGGCTTTGCCCGGACGCCAGACGACGCGATCGCCCGTCACCAGCGAACGGATAGTGCGGCGGATATTGCAACGGTGAACCTCGCCGTCAGCAGACTCCACATCGGCATGCATACCAAAACGGCTAATGACGATACCTTCTGCAGGCTCGCCAAACAGGTTGTCATCGTAGTCGGCTTTCTCCGCGGACGTTTTTAAACGACGCTGGTGATTGGCGTTCACACGGCGCTGCTGGCCTTTGGAGAGTTTATTTTTGCTCAATCGTACTGGCTCCTGGTCGCCCATAGTGGGCAAAACATCTATGATACACGCAATTGTAGATGAATATAGTCACAGTGAATGTGACCTCTGAAGGGTGGAAAATAGCATGAGTGCCGATGAAAACAACCTGATTTGGATCGATCTGGAGATGACAGGTCTGGACCCCGAGCGCGATCGCATTATTGAGATAGCCACACTGGTGACGGATGCCAGCCTGAACATTCTGGCGGAAGGGCCGACGATTGCGGTACATCAATCCGATGCGCAACTGGCGTTAATGGATGACTGGAACGTGCGCACCCATACCGGCAGCGGCCTGGTAGATCGCGTTAAGGCAAGTACGATGGGCGAACGAGACGCTGAACTGGCGACGATTGAATTTCTGAAAACGTGGGTGCCTGCGGGTAAGTCGCCGATTTGCGGTAACAGCATCGGTCAGGATCGTCGTTTTCTGTTTAAATATATGCCGGAACTGGAGGCTTACTTCCACTATCGCTATCTGGATGTCAGTACGCTCAAGGAACTGGCGCGCCGCTGGAAGCCGGAGATTCTGGCCGGCTTTACCAAGCAGGGCACGCACCAGGCGATGGATGATATTCGCGAGTCGGTGGCGGAGCTGGCTTACTACCGCGAGCATTTCATTAAGCTGTGAGGCGTAACATGCCGGATGGCAACGCCAGAGCGTCTCATCCGGCAGCTCTCCCGCCACTGAATTACTGCGTAAACCATTTCTCCTGCATTTGTGCATATTCCGGCGATGCTTTCACCTTGTCGAGCGCGGCATTAATATCTTGCAATAGCGCGTCGTTGCCTTTGCGTACCGCAATGCCTAACCCTTTTCCGTAGTAGTCAGGATCGCTGGCGCGTTCATCCATGATGGCGTAATCCGGATTGTTTTTTAGCCACTTACCAATCGCGGCGACATCGCCAAACACGCCCTCAAGACGGTTGTTTTTCAGATCGGTAAAGGCGTTTAGATAGCTGTCATAGGCGACAGGCGTGATGGCTTGTTGTTTATCCTGCAAATAGCGCTGATGCGTTGTACCGTTTTCCAGACCGACTTTTTTGCCTTTCAGATCGGCAAAAGTGTGATAAGCCCCTTTACGCGTGACGACTACCGCCGATAAACCTTCGTAATAGGGTTGGCTAAAGGAGACCTGCTGTTCACGTTTGGGCGTCATATCCATACCGGCGATCACCGCATCAAACTTTTTGAAGCGTAGGCCGGGGATCAGACTATCAAAGCTCTGGTTAGTGAATGAGCACTCCGCTTGCATCTCTTTGCAGACCGCGTTGGCGACATCAATATCGAAACCAACAATTTTATTATCGGCATCGACAAACTCATAGGGCGCATAGGTGGCGGAGGTGCCAAAATGTAATGTTCTGGCGGAAACGGAAGCGGCGTGAACGGAGAGGCTGGCTAACAGCATGACAATAAGTTTTTTTTTCATCTTGATCCCTGATATCAATTGGATGTTGTGGTCACCGTGCTATTCTTTTTTTGGCGCAGGGTGCTATTCTGATTCTGTGCCTTTAGGCGTGGCGTGAAAAGTTTTTTGTTGCATAGCGCACGCTTTGCTCGTTTTTTGTCTTGTTTGGTGATTTAATCAGCATTCAAACAAAAATCGCGAAAAAATGCGTTCAGGGGCTTGCAGCTAAATGGATTTCTCGTATAATGCGCCTCCCGTAACGACGCAGAAATGCGAATTACGACAGCAACAAATTTGCGGGAATAGCTCAGTTGGTAGAGCACGACCTTGCCAAGGTCGGGGTCGCGAGTTCGAGTCTCGTTTCCCGCTCCAATTCTTATCTACAGTAAAATTATCCACAACGAATATCGCGTTGGGGCACGTTTTGTTCCGCTTTCGTCAGATCCTTGTAAACAGACTTATCCACAGGGCGGCCCATTACTCCTGGAATGCAAAAAATTATACCTGACGCGTAGAATTTCTATAATTTACTGAAAAATATAGAAAAAATAAGATTTCAAAACGTTAGCGTTATTGACTGTTCCTTTTTTCCCTCTTGAATCGCAATGTGTTTTTATTTTTATACACAGCCTGTGAATAATTCAGGCATCGCGCACCAGCCCTTTTTCAATCACCCTGACCAGGCGCTGTTTTTTCGGTAGCTGCACTTCAATGATGCAGGCGTTGCGCTTTTCAATTTGTTGCGCAATCGCCCATTCGATATGCTCATCGAGAAGTGGATGCTCACCCTTGCGGCTTTCCAGCGCCGTAATGACGGCATTACTCCACGGCGCATTCCCCAGCGCGACGGCAACATTTCGCAGCCAGCGTAAATGACCAATGCGCCGAATCGCAGAACCTTCAGTGACTTTCAGAAACTGCGCTTCGCTCCAGCTAAACAACTCAAGCAAATCTGGATTATGCAGCGCCTTGCGTGGGCTAAAATCTGCTTCGTCGGTCAACTGAGAGTAACGATTCCACGGACAGATAAGCTGGCAGTCATCGCAGCCGTAAATACGGTTGCCTATCAGTCGGCGAAATGCTTCCGGAATAGCGCCTTCCAGCTCAATGGTGAGATAAGAAATACAGCGCCGCGCGTCCACCGTATACGGTTCGACAATCGCCCCGGTCGGGCAAATGGTCATACAGGCGACGCATTTGCCGCAACCTTCTTCGACCGGCTGGTCGACCGGCAGCGGTAAATCAATCAGCAGTTCCCCCAGGAAAAAGAATGAGCCTGCCTCCCGATTAAGGATAAGTGAGTGCTTACCCGTCCAGCCAAGTCCGGCTTTTTCCGCTAATGGGCGTTCAAGAATAGGCGCAGAGTCGACAAACGGTCTAAAATTCAGCGAACCGCAGTACTGCTGGATCTGCTCGCCCAGTTTTTTAAGGCGGCTGCGTAACAGCTTGTGATAATCACGCCCCAGCGCATATCGGCTAACGTAGCCCAGCGTGGGATCCTTCAACGTACTGGCAAACGCGGCGTTGGCGGGCAGATAGTTCATGCGCACGCTGATGACACGTAGCGTACCGGGTAAGAGTTCATGAGGCCGGGCGCGCATCATACCGTGGCGCGCCATCCATGCCATCTCGCCGTGGTATTGTTTGTCCAGCCACGCCTGCAGCGCAGGTTCGGATGCGCGCAGGTCGGTATCAGTAATACCGACCTGCTGAAAGCCCAGCTCCAGCCCCCACTGCTTAATATTTTGCGCTAACTGATTGAGATCGAGGGGCTTTGACATGATGGACCATAACATGAAGAAAAACCCTGTAAGTATACCACACTCCATTTGGCCCGCCGATGACATCAAACGGCTGGAACGCGATGCGGCGGATGCCTTCGGACTCACACTCTATGAATTGATGCTGCGCGCTGGCGACGCGGCGTTTCGGGTAGCCCGTGACAGTTACCCTGACGCCCGACACTGGCTGGTGTTGTGTGGTCATGGCAACAACGGCGGCGATGGTTACGTCGTGGCGCGACTAGCGCAAGCGGCGGGCATTAGCGTAACGTTGCTGGCGCAGGAGAGCGATAAACCGTTGCCTGAAGAAGCGGCGCAGGCGCGCGATGCCTGGCTGAATGCTGGCGGCATTATCCATGCTGCCGATATTATCTGGCCGGAAGCGACGGATCTAATTATCGACGCGCTGCTTGGCACCGGTATAGCCCAGGCGCCGCGCGACCCGGTAGCCGGTCTGATTGAACAGGCGAACGCTCATCCTGCGCCGGTTGTCGCCGTCGATATCCCGTCAGGTCTGCTGGCGCAAACGGGCGCCACGCCTGGCGCGGTGATAAGCGCCGCGCATACGGTCACGTTTATCGCCCTGAAACCAGGCCTGCTGACCGGCAAAGCGCGTGACGTTACCGGCATATTGCATTATGACGCGTTGGGACTGGAAGGCTGGCTGGCGAGCCAGACGCCGCCGCTCCGGCGTTTTGACGCGACGCAGTTGGGGCAATGGCTAACGCCGCGTCGACCGACCTCGCATAAGGGCGATCATGGTCGTCTGGCGATTATTGGCGGCGACCAGGGAACAGCGGGCGCAATTCGGATGGCTGGCGAGGCGGCGCTGCGTACGGGGGCTGGGTTGGTCAGAGTTCTGACTCGCGGTGAAAACATCGCGCCGTTGCTGACGGCCCGCCCGGAACTGATGGTACATGAACTCACGCCTCAGTCGCTGGAAGAGAGCCTGACCTGGGCTGACGTTGTAGTGATCGGCCCGGGGCTTGGGCAGCAGGAATGGGGCAAAAAAGCCTTACAGAAAGTAGAAAACGTCCGTAAACCTATGCTGTGGGATGCGGATGCGTTGAACCTACTGGCAATCAATCCTGATAAACGTCACAATCGCGTGATTACGCCGCATCCGGGAGAGGCGGCCCGCCTGTTAGGATGTTCTGTGGCAGAAATTGAAAGTGATCGCTTACTTTCAGCACAGCGTCTGGTAAAACGGTATGGAGGCGTGGTCGTGTTAAAAGGCGCAGGAACGATTATCGCCGCTGAACACCACCCTCTGGCTATCATTGACGCTGGTAATGCGGGGATGGCGAGCGGCGGGATGGGCGATGTCCTGTCCGGCATCATCGGCGCATTGCTCGGACAGAAGTTTACCCCGTATGATGCGGCATGTGTGGGATGTGTGGCTCACGGCGCGGCGGCGGACTTACTGGCAGCGCGTTATGGCGCTCGCGGCATGTTGGCGACCGATCTTTTTACTACGCTGCGGCGTATTGTTAACCCTGATGTGATTGACGTAAACCATGATGAATCGAGTAATTCCGCTACCTGACGAACAGGCGACGCTAGACCTGGGGCAACGGGTAGCCAACGCCTGCGATGGCGCGACCGTTATTTATCTGTATGGCGATTTAGGTGCCGGTAAAACGACGTTTAGCCGGGGATTTTTACAGGCGTTAGGCCATAACGGTAATGTAAAAAGCCCCACCTATACGCTGGTAGAGCCTTATGCGCTTGATAACATGATGGTATATCACTTCGACTTATACCGTCTTGCGGACCCGGAGGAGCTGGAGTTTATGGGCATTCGCGATTATTTCGCCAACGACGCCATTTGTCTGGTGGAGTGGCCGCAACAAGGTAAAGGCGTTCTCCCCGACCCGGACGTCGAAATCCATATTGATTACCAGGCGCAGGGGCGTGAGGCTCGCGTAAGCGCGGTATCCTCATCGGGTCATTCGTTACTGGCGCGTTTAGCCGATTAGCTATAAAGGTGGCGGGATGATTTATCGCATCAAAAATGCCGTAATAGCAGCCTTAATCCTGCTGTGCGCGCAGGCGGGCGCCGCCAGTCTCTCTGATATTCAGGTGTCCAACGGCGAGCAGCAGGCGCGCATTACGCTGAGTTTTATCGGCGAGCCGGAATATGCTTACTCACAGGACGGTAAACGTACCGTGGCGCTGGATATCAGGCAGACCGGCGTGATTCAGGGGCTGCCGCTTCAGTTTAGCGGTAACAATCTGGTGAAAACGATCCGTGCCGGAACGCCGAAAGATGCGCAATCTTTACGGTTGCTTGTCGATCTGACGGAAAATGGTAAAACCGAGGCTGTGAAGCGGCAAAACGGCGGCAACTATACGGTCATTTTCACCATTAATGCCGATGTTCCGCCGCCGCCACCGCCTGTCGTCGCGAAACGGGTTGAAAGCGCGCCCCGCCCGACGGAGCCGGCCCGTAATCCGTTTAAATCTTCTGATGATCGCCTGACCGGCGTAACCAGCAGCAATACCGTTACGCGGCCTGCGGCGCGCGCGTCGGCAGGCGCTGGCGATAAAGTGGTGATTGCTATTGATGCCGGACATGGAGGCCAGGACCCCGGTGCGATAGGCCCGGGCGGTACGCGCGAGAAAAATGTCACCATCGCCATCGCGCGTAAGTTACGCACATTGCTGAATAACGATCCGATGTTTAAAGGCGTGCTGACGCGTGACGGCGACTATTTTATTTCGGTGATGGGGCGGTCTGACGTGGCGCGTAAGCAAAACGCCAACTTCCTTGTCTCTATTCATGCGGATGCCGCGCCAAATCGCGACGCCACCGGCGCCTCCGTCTGGGTATTGTCCAATCGTCGCGCGAACAGCGAAATGGCAAACTGGCTTGAGCAGCATGAGAAGCAATCCGAACTGTTAGGCGGCGCTGGCGATGTGCTGGCGAACAGTCAGTCAGACCCTTACCTGAGCCAGGCGGTACTGGATTTGCAATTCGGTCATTCGCAGCGGGTAGGGTATGATGTGGCGACGAACGTGCTAAGCCAACTCGATGGCGTGGGGTCGCTGCATAAACGTCGCCCGGAACACGCGAGCCTGGGCGTGTTGCGTTCGCCGGATATCCCGTCCATTTTGGTGGAGACGGGCTTTATCAGTAATCACGGCGAAGAGCGATTGCTGGCGAGCGACCGCTATCAGCAGCAGATTGCTGACGCTATATACCGGGGGTTGCGTAAGTACTTTGCAGCGCATCCGATCCAGTCTGCGCCGCAGGGCGGCCCAGGCCAGACGGCCAGTACCAACCAGCCTGGCGCCATAACCGCCGCGAATTAAGGAGATTTCATGCCGATTCAGGTTCTGCCGCCGCAGCTTGCGAACCAAATCGCCGCTGGCGAAGTGGTGGAACGCCCTGCGTCGGTTGTTAAAGAGCTGGTAGAGAATAGTCTGGATGCAGGCGCCACCCGCGTTGATATCGACATCGAGCGTGGCGGCGCGAAGCTTATTCGTATTCGCGACAATGGCTGCGGCATTAAAAAAGAGGAGCTGGCGCTGGCGCTGGCCCGTCATGCCACCAGTAAAATCGCCTCGCTTGACGATCTGGAAGCGATTATCAGTCTGGGATTTCGCGGCGAAGCGCTGGCCAGTATCAGTTCGGTCTCGCGTTTGACGCTAACGTCGCGCACGGCGGAGCAGGCGGAAGCCTGGCAGGCGTACGCGGAAGGGCGCGACATGGACGTGACGGTAAAACCCGCCGCGCACCCGGTCGGCACCACCCTGGAAGTTCTGGATCTCTTTTATAATACGCCCGCCCGGCGCAAATTCATGCGTACCGAAAAAACGGAATTTAATCACATCGATGAGATCATCCGTCGTATTGCATTGGCCCGTTTTGACGTCACGCTTAACCTGTCGCACAACGGCAAATTGGTACGGCAGTATCGCGCTGTCGCAAAGGACGGGCAAAAAGAGCGCCGGTTAGGCGCCATCTGCGGCACGCCGTTTCTCGAACAGGCACTGGCGATCGAGTGGCAGCATGGCGATCTGACCCTGCGCGGCTGGGTCGCCGATCCGAATCACACCACCACGGCGTTAACGGAGATCCAGTACTGCTATGTGAATGGCCGCATGATGCGCGACCGCTTGATCAACCATGCCATTCGCCAGGCCTGTGAAGATAAACTGGGCGCGGACCAACAGCCTGCGTTTGTATTGTATCTGGAGATTGACCCGCATCAGGTGGATGTCAATGTTCATCCCGCCAAGCACGAAGTGCGTTTTCATCAATCCCGGCTGGTGCACGACTTCATCTATCAAGGGGTGCTGAGCGTTCTGCAACAGCAGACGGAAACGACGCTGCCGCTGGAGGAGATTGCGCCAGCGCCGCGGCATGTCCCGGAAAACCGTATCGCCGCCGGGCGCAACCATTTTGCTGTACCCGCCGAGCCAACTGCGGCGCGCGAGCCCGCGACACCGCGTTATTCCGGCGGCGCATCGGGCGGCAACGGCGGGCGTCAGTCCGCAGGTGGTTGGCCGCACGCGCAGCCAGGTTATCAGAAGCAGCAGGGCGAGGTTTATCGCGCGCTTTTACAGACGCCGACGACGAGCCCCGCGCCGGAGCCGGTTGCGCCTGCGCTTGACGGACATAGCCAGAGTTTTGGTCGCGTACTGACAATAGTCGGCGGTGACTGCGCGTTGCTGGAACACGCGGGGACTATCCAGCTCTTGTCGCTGCCGGTTGCGGAGCGTTGGCTGCGTCAGGCGCAGCTTACACCGGGTCAAAGTCCGGTTTGCGCGCAGCCGTTGCTGATTCCGCTGCGTTTAAAAGTGAGCGCCGATGAAAAAGCCGCGCTGCAAAAAGCCCAATCTTTGTTGGGAGAATTGGGTATTGAATTTCAGTCAGATGCGCAGCATGTGACCATTCGGGCGGTGCCTTTACCCTTACGACAACAAAATTTACAAATCTTGATTCCTGAACTGATAGGCTACCTGGCGCAACAGACCACATTTGCAACGGCCAATATTGCACAATGGATAGCGCGTAATGTGCAGAGTGAACATCCGCAGTGGTCGATGGCGCAGGCCATATCGCTGCTGGCGGATGTTGAGCGGCTATGTCCGCAGCTGATAAAAGCGCCGCCGGGTGGCCTGTTACAACCTGTTGATTTACATTCGGCGATGAACGCCCTGAAGCATGAATGATGTAAGCAAGGCGAGCCTGCCTAAGGCGATATTTTTGATGGGGCCGACGGCCTCCGGCAAAACGGCGCTGGCGATAGAACTGCGTAAAGTTTTGCCAGTAGAGTTGATAAGCGTTGATTCCGCCCTCATTTATCGGGGAATGGATATTGGCACGGCTAAGCCGAATGCCGATGAGCTGAAAGCGGCGCCGCATCGACTGTTGGATATACGCGACCCGTCGCAGGCGTATTCGGCGGCGGATTTTCGCCGCGACGCGTTAGCGCAAATGGCGGAGATCACCGCTGCGGGGCGTATCCCGCTGTTAGTGGGCGGTACCATGCTGTATTTTAAGGCATTGCTGGAAGGGTTATCGCCGCTGCCTTCAGCAGATCCGGAAGTCAGATCCCGGATAGAGCAGCAAGCAGCGGAGCTTGGATGGGAGGCGTTGCATCAGCAACTTCAGGAGATAGATCCGGTTGCCGCCGCGCGAATTCATCCAAATGATCCGCAAAGACTTTCCCGGGCACTGGAAGTTTTTTTCATTTCGGGTAAAACTTTAACGGAGCTAACGCAAACGTCAGGAGACGCGCTACCGTACCAGGTGCATCAGTTCGCTATCGCCCCGGCGAGCCGTGAACTGCTCCATCAGCGCATTGAACTGCGTTTTCATCAGATGTTGGCTTCAGGTTTTGAAGCAGAAGTCCGGGCGCTTTTTGCCCGAGGAGATTTGCATACGGACTTGCCTTCCATCCGTTGTGTGGGATACCGCCAGATGTGGTCATACATTGAGGGCGAAATCTCATATGATGAAATGGTTTATAGAGGTGTTTGCGCCACGAGACAGTTGGCGAAGCGCCAGATGACCTGGTTGCGCGGTTGGGAAGGGGTGCGCTGGCTTGACAGTGAGAATCCCGATCGGGCGCGAAAAGAAGTATTACAGGTTGTTGGTGCTATCGCAGACTGAATGTGTACAATTGAGACGTATCGTGCGCAATTTTTCAGAATCGAAAGGTTCAAAGTACAAATAAGCATATAAGGAAAAGAGAATGGCTAAGGGGCAATCTTTACAAGATCCGTTCCTGAACGCATTGCGTCGGGAACGTGTTCCAGTTTCTATTTATTTGGTGAATGGTATTAAGCTGCAAGGTCAAATCGAGTCCTTTGATCAGTTCGTGATCCTGTTGAAGAACACGGTCAGCCAGATGGTTTATAAGCACGCGATTTCTACTGTTGTCCCGTCTCGCCCGGTTTCCCATCACAGCAACAATGCCGGTGGCGGTGCCAGCAATAACTACCATCACGGTAGCAACGCGCAGGGTTCTACTGCGCAACAGGACAGCGAAGAGACTGAATAAGTTCACGCGCTGTTTATCCATGTCGGGGGCGTCGGATAATCGCCCCCGCTGGTTATTAAGAGGGTTTACGCTTGTTTGACCGTTATGATGCCGGTGAGCAGGCGGTACTGGTACACATCTATTTTTCGCAAGACAAAGATATGGAAGACCTCCAGGAGTTTGAATCTCTGGTCTCTTCCGCCGGTGTCGAAGCAATGCAGGTGATTACCGGTAGCCGTAAAGCACCGCACCCGAAGTACTTTGTAGGTGAAGGTAAGGCAGTTGAAATTGCGGAAGCCGTGAAAGCGACTGGCGCAGCGGTCGTATTGTTTGATCATGCATTGAGTCCAGCCCAGGAGCGAAACCTGGAGCGTTTGTGCGAGTGCCGGGTTATCGATCGCACCGGTCTTATCTTAGATATTTTTGCCCAACGTGCGCGTACCCATGAAGGTAAGTTGCAGGTTGAGCTGGCGCAGCTACGCCATCTGGCTACGCGTCTGGTGCGTGGCTGGACCCACCTTGAACGTCAGAAAGGCGGGATTGGTTTGCGCGGTCCGGGTGAAACCCAGCTCGAAACCGACCGTCGTTTACTGCGTAATCGCATTGTGCAGATTCAGTCGCGCCTGGAGAAAGTTGAGAAGCAACGTGAGCAGGGGCGGCAGTCGCGCATCAAGGCCGACGTTCCGACGGTATCGCTGGTGGGCTATACCAACGCCGGAAAATCCACCCTTTTTAATCAGATCACTGAAGCGCGGGTCTATGCGGCAGATCAGCTATTTGCGACGCTGGACCCCACGTTACGTCGTATTGATGTAGCGGATGTCGGTGAAACCGTTCTGGCGGATACGGTAGGCTTTATCCGCCATTTACCGCACGATCTGGTGGCTGCCTTTAAAGCTACCCTGCAGGAGACGCGTCAGGCGACGCTGCTGCTGCATGTGGTTGATGCGGCGGATGTTCGTGTGCAGGAAAACATCGAGGCGGTAAACACCGTTCTTGAAGAGATTGACGCTCACGAAATCCCCACCTTAATGGTGATGAACAAAATCGATATGCTGGACGACTTTGAACCGCGTATCGACAGAGATGAAGAGAATAAACCCATCCGTGTTTGGCTTTCAGCGCAAAGCGGCGTGGGAATACCACAGCTTTTTCAGGCTTTGACGGAGCGTCTTTCCGGCGAGGTGGCGCAGCATACGCTGCGTTTGCCGCCGCAGGAAGGGCGTCTGAGAAGCCGGTTTTATCAGCTTCAGGCAATAGAAAAAGAGTGGATGGAGGAAGACGGTAGCGTCAGTCTGCAGGTACGAATGCCGATTGTCGACTGGCGTCGCCTCTGTAAACAAGAACCGGCGTTGATCGAATACGTGATCTAGACGCGAAGTCATTCAGGTCGTATTGAGGCGGTAGCTGAGAGAATCTCAGGAGCTCACAACTAAGTGACCTGGGGTAAAAAAGCCGCCACTCAAGACGCAGCCTGAAAGATGATGTCTGTAACGGCGGTTCGTCTGAAGCATGGAGTAATTTCGCCTTATCCTCTGAGGTCGAAAGACAACGGGGATCACCGCATAACAAATATGGAGCACAAACATGGCGTGGAATCAGCCCGGTAATAACGGACAGGACCGCGACCCGTGGGGAAGCAGCAAACCTGGCAGCAACTCTGGGGGAAATGGAAACAAAGGTGGCCGCGATCAGGGACCTCCCGATCTGGATGATATCTTCCGTAAGCTGAGTAAAAAACTCGGTGGTTTTGGGGGCGGTAAAGGCACCGGTTCCGGCGGCGGTAGCTCATCGCAAGGCCCGCGTCCGCAACTGGGAGGCCGTATTGTCGCCATCGCCGCGGCGGCAGTAGTCATTATCTGGGCGGCCAGCGGTTTTTATACCATTAAAGAAGCCGAGCGTGGCGTTGTGACGCGTTTTGGTAAATTCAGCCATCTGGTAGAGCCAGGTCTGAACTGGAAGCCGACATTTATTGACGACGTCACGCCGGTGAACGTCGAAGCGGTGCGCGAACTGGCGGCGTCAGGCGTGATGCTGACGTCTGATGAAAACGTCGTGCGCGTTGAAATGAACGTGCAATACCGCGTCACCGATCCGCAGAAATATCTGTTTAGCGTGACCAGCCCGGACGATAGCCTGCGTCAGGCCACCGACAGCGCGCTGCGTGGCGTCATTGGCAAATACACGATGGATCGCATCCTGACCGAAGGCCGTACCGTTATTCGTAGCGATACCCAACGCGAGCTGGAAGAGACTATCAAACCGTACAACATGGGGATTACCCTGCTGGACGTGAACTTCCAGGCTGCGCGTCCGCCGGAAGAGGTGAAAGCCGCCTTTGACGACGCGATTGCCGCACGTGAAAACGAGCAGCAGTACATTCGTGAAGCGGAAGCGTATACCAACGAAGTTCAGCCGCGCGCCAACGGTCAGGCGCAGCGTATTCTGGAAGAGGCACGCGCCTATAAAACCCAGACTATCCTGGAAGCACAGGGTGAAGTCGCCCGGTTTGCGAAGATTTTGCCGGAATATAAAGCCGCGCCGCAGATTACGCGCGAGCGTCTGTATATTGAAACGATGGAAAAAGTGCTGAGCCATACCCGTAAAGTACTGGTTAACGACAAGAGCGGTAATTTAATGGTGCTGCCGTTAGATCAGATGCTGAAAGGCGGGAATGCGCCGGCGGCAAAGAGCGACAATAGCGCCAGCAACCTGCTGCGCCTGCCGCCGTCCACAAAGTCTAACGCCAGCGGAGCAAGCAACACGTCGTCCTCAAATCAGGGCGATATTATGGACCAACGCCGCGCGAATGCGCAGCGTAACGACTACCAGCGTCAGGGGGAATAACGATGCGTAAGTCAGTTATTGCGATTATCATCATCGTGCTGGTAGTGCTCTACATGTCCGTCTTTGTGGTCAAAGAGGGCGAGCGCGGCATTACGCTGCGTTTTGGTAAAGTTCTGCGTGACGATGAGAACAAACCGCTGGTTTACGCGCCGGGTCTGCACTTTAAGATCCCGTTTATTGAATCAGTGAAAATGCTTGATGCGCGTATCCAGACGATGGATAACCAGGCCGATCGCTTTGTGACTAAAGAGAAGAAAGACCTGATTGTCGACTCCTACATCAAATGGCGTATCAGCGACTTTAGCCGTTACTATCTGGCGACCGGCGGCGGCGATATTTCGCAAGCCGAAGTGCTGTTAAAACGTAAATTCTCGGACCGTTTGCGTTCTGAGATTGGTCGCCTGGACGTAAAAGACATCGTGACCGATTCTCGTGGTCGTCTGACTCTGGAAGTGCGCGACGCGCTGAACTCCGGTTCAGCCGGTACCGATGATGAAGTAGCGACCCCGGCGGCGGATGACGCGATTGCCGAAGCGGCGGAACGCGTCACGGCGGAAACCAAAGGTAAAGTACCGGTCATCAACCCGAACAGTATGGCGGCGTTGGGTATCGAAGTGGTCGATGTGCGTATTAAGCAGATCAACCTGCCGACCGAGGTTTCTGAGGCGATTTACAACCGTATGCGCGCCGAGCGTGAAGCGGTCGCGCGTCGTCATCGTTCACAAGGTCAGGAAGAAGCGGAAAAACTGCGTGCGGCTGCTGACTATGAGGTGACGAAAACTCTGGCGGAAGCCGAGCGTCAGGGGCGTATCATGCGTGGTGAAGGTGATGCTGAAGCCGCGAAGCTGTTTGCCGACGCGTTCAGCCAGGACCCTGATTTCTACGCGTTCATTCGTAGTCTGCGCGCTTACGAGAAGAGCTTCGAAGGTAATCAGGACGTGATGGTACTGAGCCCGGACAGCGATTTCTTCCGCTACATGAAGACACCGAGTTCGACGACACGCTAAAATAGCGTCAGCGGTTTTAGACCAGCAAAACCACCGCATCCAAAGGATGCCGGTGGTTTTCTTTTATAAGGGCGATAAATGAATTCAACAATCTGGTTGGCGCTTGCTCTGGTATTAGTCCTCGAAGGGCTGGGACCGATGCTGTATCCCGGCGCATGGAAAAAAATGGTTTCGGCACTGGCGCAACTGCCGGAAAATGTTTTACGTCGTTTTGGCGGCGGACTTGTGGTTGCGGGAGTTGTGGTCTACTACATGTTGAGGAAAACGATTGGCTGAGCAAAAAGTGGTCGGATTTGCCGCAGATTGAGTGCAAAAAGTGCTGTATATCTGAAAAAGCGATGGTAGAATCCATTTTTAAGCAAACGGTGATTTTGAAAAATGGGTAACAACGTCGTCGTACTGGGCACCCAATGGGGTGACGAAGGTAAAGGAAAGATCGTCGATCTTCTGACTGAACGGGCTAAATATGTTGTACGCTACCAGGGCGGTCACAACGCAGGCCATACTCTCGTAATCAACGGTGAAAAAACCGTTCTCCATCTTATTCCATCAGGTATTCTTCGCGAGAATGTAACCAGCATCATCGGTAACGGTGTTGTGCTGTCTCCGAGCGCGCTGATGAAAGAGATGAAAGAACTGGAAGACCGTGGCATCCCCGTTCGTGAGCGTCTGCTGCTGTCTGAAGCCTGTCCGCTGATCCTTGATTATCACGTTGCGCTGGATAACGCGCGTGAGAAAGCGCGTGGCGCGAAAGCGATCGGCACCACCGGTCGTGGAATCGGGCCTGCTTATGAAGATAAAGTGGCACGTCGCGGTCTGCGTGTTGGTGACCTTTTCGACAAAGAAACCTTCGCTGAAAAACTGAAAGAAGTGATGGAATATCACAACTTCCAGTTGGTTAACTACTACAAAGTTGAAGCGGTTGATTACCAGAAAGTTCTGGATGATACGATGGCTGTTGCCGACATCCTGACTTCTATGGTTGTTGACGTTTCGGACCTGCTCGACCAGGCGCGTCAGCGTGGCGATTTCGTCATGTTTGAAGGTGCGCAGGGTACTCTGCTGGATATCGACCACGGTACTTATCCGTACGTAACTTCTTCTAACACCACTGCAGGTGGCGTGGCGACCGGTTCCGGCCTGGGCCCGCGTTATGTTGATTACGTTCTGGGTATCCTCAAAGCTTACTCCACTCGTGTAGGTGCAGGTCCGTTCCCGACTGAGCTGTTTGATGAAACCGGCGAGTTCCTCTGCAAGCAGGGTAACGAATACGGCGCTACTACCGGCCGTCGTCGTCGTACCGGCTGGCTGGACACCGTTGCCGTTCGTCGTGCGGTACAGCTGAACTCCCTGTCTGGCTTCTGCCTGACCAAACTGGACGTGCTGGATGGCCTGAAAGAGGTGAAACTCTGCGTGGCTTACCGTATGCCGGATGGTCGCGAAGTGACTACCACTCCGCTGGCAGCTGACGACTGGAAAGGTGTAGAGCCGATTTACGAAACCATGCCGGGCTGGTCTGAATCCACCTTCGCCGTGAAAGATCGTAGCGGTCTGCCGCAGGCGGCACTGAACTACATCAAGCGTATTGAAGAACTGACCGGCGTGCCGATTGATATTATTTCTACCGGCCCCGATCGTACTGAGACGATGATTCTGCGCGACCCGTTCGACGCGTAATTGATGGATGATGCCCGGTAACGCTACGCTTACCGGGTCTATGATGAGTACGCATTTGTTGGCCGGATAAGATGCTTTGCATCACCCTTCGGTTCAAATGCGTCATTGTTCCCCGCTTTTTTCCTTCCTGAACCGAAATAAATTAGCAGCCTGACAGGTGGCTGGTTTATCATCAATACAGATAAGTTATATCCCGTTTTCCCTTTTCCTGAGGTTGATGTGCAGTTAACGAGTTTCACCGATTACGGCTTACGTGCGCTAATCTATATGGCGTCGTTACCAGATGGACGAATGACCAGCATTTCTGAGGTGACAGAAGTCTACGGCGTGTCCCGTAATCATATGGTCAAAATTATCAATCAGCTTAGCCGGGCGGGCTTTGTCACCGCCGTTCGGGGAAAAAATGGCGGTATCCGCCTGGGTAAACCGGCTAATACTATTTGTATTGGCGATGTGGTGCGTGAGCTGGAACCCTTATCACTGGTCAACTGTAGCAGCGAGTTTTGCCACATCACCCCTGCCTGTCGTCTGAAACAGGCGCTTTCTAAGGCCGTGCAGAGTTTTCTCAAGGAGCTGGATAACTACACGCTTGCCGATTTGGTTGAAGAGAATCAACCGCTTTATAAATTATTACTGGTGGAGTGAAGTAAACTTCATTAGAGATGACAATGGAGGAACCTCAATGTCACAAGATCCTTTCCAGGAACGCGAAGCAGAAAAATACGCGAATCCTATCCCGAGCCGGGAATTTATCCTCGAACATTTAACGAAACGTGAAAAACCGGCCAGTCGCGAAGAACTGGCCGTAGAACTGAATATTGAAGGCGAAGAGCAGCTTGAAGCCTTGCGTCGCCGTCTGCGCGCGATGGAACGCGACGGACAACTGGTCTTTACCCGCCGCCAGTGCTATGCGCTGCCGGAACGCCTCGACCTGCTGAAAGGCACCGTGATCGGTCATCGTGACGGTTACGGTTTCTTACGTGTCGAAGGCCGCAAAGACGATTTGTATCTTTCCAGCGAGCAGATGAAAACCTGTATTCATGGCGATCAGGTGCTGGCGCAGCCGCTGGGCGCCGATCGTAAAGGTCGCCGCGAAGCGCGTATCGTCCGTGTACTGGTACCGAAAACCAGTCAGATAGTCGGGCGTTATTTCACCGATGCGGGCGTCGGCTTTGTAGTGCCGGACGACAGCCGTCTCAGCTTCGACATTCTTATCCCGCCAGAAGACGTCATGGGCGCGCGGATGGGGTTCGTGGTCGTGGTTGAACTGACCCAACGTCCAACTCGCCGTACTAAAGCGGTAGGGAAAATCGTCGAAGTGCTGGGCGACAATATGGGCACCGGTATGGCGGTTGATATGGCGCTGCGTACCCATGAAATACCCTACATCTGGCCGCAGGCGGTAGAGCAGCAGGTCGCCGGGCTGAAAGAAGAGGTGCCGGAAGAGGCGAAAGTCGGTCGTGTCGATCTGCGCGATTTGCCGCTGGTCACGATTGATGGCGAAGATGCCCGTGACTTTGACGACGCGGTTTACTGTGAGAAAAAACGCGGCGGCGGCTGGCGTTTGTGGGTCGCTATTGCTGACGTGAGCTATTATGTACGGCCGCCAACGCCGTTGGATCGCGAGGCGCGCAATCGCGGCACGTCGGTTTACTTCCCGTCACAGGTTGTCCCAATGTTGCCGGAGGTGCTCTCCAACGGCCTGTGTTCGCTAAACCCGCAGGTTGACAGGCTGTGTATGGTCTGTGAAATGACCATCTCGGCGAAAGGTCGGCTGACCGGCTACAAATTCTATGAAGCGGTGATGAGCTCCCATGCGCGTCTGACCTATACCAAAGTCTGGCATATGCTGCAGGGCGATCAGGATCTGCGTGAACAATATGCGCCGCTGGTGAAGCATATTGAAGAGCTGCACAACCTCTACAAAGTGCTGGATAAAGCGCGTGAAGAGCGCGGGGGGATCTCGTTTGAGAGCGAAGAGGCGAAGTTTATCTTTAACGCCGAACGTCGCATTGAGCGTATCGAACAGACCCAGCGTAATGACGCGCATAAGCTTATCGAAGAGTGCATGATCATGGCGAATATCTCGGCGGCGCGCTTTGTCGAAAAAGCTAAAGAGCCGGCGCTATTCCGTATTCATGATAAACCCACCACCGAAGCGATCACCTCATTCCGCTCCGTACTGGCGGAGCTGGGGTTGGAGCTGCCGGGCGGAAATAAACCGGAGCCGCGCGATTATGCCGAACTGCTTGAATCGATTGCCGACCGGCCGGACGCCGAAATGCTGCAAACTATGCTGCTGCGTTCAATGAAGCAGGCGATTTACGATCCGGAAAACCGCGGGCACTTTGGCCTGGCGTTGCAGTCTTATGCACACTTTACCTCGCCGATTCGCCGCTATCCGGATCTTTCTTTGCACCGCGCCATTAAGTACCTGCTGGCGAAAGAGCAAGGGAACAAGGGCAACACCACAGAAACGGGCGGTTATCACTACTCGATGGAAGAGATGTTGCAGCTCGGCCAACACTGTTCGATGGCGGAACGCCGCGCTGATGAAGCGACGCGTGATGTCTCCGACTGGCTGAAATGTGACTTTATGCTGGATCAGGTAGGCAACGTCTTTAAGGGCGTGATTGCCAGTGTCACCGGTTTCGGCTTCTTTGTCCGTCTTGATGAACTGTTTATCGATGGGCTGGTACACGTTTCCTCACTGGATAACGATTACTATCGTTTCGATCAGGTAGGGCAACGCCTGATTGGCGAGTCCGGCGGCCAGACATATCGCCTGGGCGACCGGGTCGAGGTACGCGTCGAAGCGGTGAATATGGACGAACGGAAAATTGACTTTAGCCTGATCTCCAGCGAGCGCGCACCGCGTAACGTCGGCAAAACGGCGCGTGAAAAAGCGAAAAAAGGTGAAAGTAAAAACGCCGGTAAACGTCGTCAGGTAGGTAAAAAAGTTAACTTCGAGCCTGATAGCGCCTTCCGCGGCGAGAAAAAAGCGAAGCCGAAAGCAGCGAAAAAAGACGCGAGAAAAGCAAAAAAGCCATCGGCTAAAACGCAGAAAATAGCCGCAGCGACCAAAGCGAAGCGTGCGGCGAAGAAAAAAGCGGCAGAGTGAGCAATACCCTCTTCAAACAGAAGAGGGTGAATTATCTGTAGGCCGGGCAAGCGTAGCGCCCCCGGCAAAACGTAAACAATGAGTACATTAATGAGCGAAATGATTTACGGCATCCACGCAGTGCAGGCCCTGCTGGAGCGCGCCCCTGAACGTTTTCAGGAAGTCTTTATTTTAAAAGGCCGTGAAGATAAACGTCTGTTGCCGCTGATTCACGCCCTTGAGTCCCAGGGCGTGGTTATCCAGCTGGCAAACCGCCAATATCTCGACGAGAAAAGCGACGGTGCCGTGCATCAGGGCATTATCGCTCGCGTGAAACCAGGCCGGCAGTATCAGGAAAACGATCTGCCGGATCTGATCGCATTACACGATCGCCCCTTTTTGTTGATCCTCGATGGCGTCACCGATCCGCATAATCTTGGCGCCTGTCTGCGCAGCGCCGATGCCGCTGGCGTACATGCGGTAATCGTGCCGAAAGACCGCTCCGCGCAACTTAACGCGACGGCGAAGAAAGTCGCCTGCGGCGCAGCGGAAAGCGTGCCGTTGATCCGCGTCACCAACCTGGCGCGCACGATGCGCATGTTGCAGGAAGAGAATATCTGGATTGTCGGGACGGCGGGCGAGGCTGACCATACGCTGTATCAGAGCAAAATGCCTGGCCGCATGGCGCTGGTCATGGGCGCAGAAGGTGAAGGTATGCGTCGTCTGACCCGTGAGCACTGCGATGAGCTGATCAGCATTCCTATGGCTGGTAGCGTGTCGTCGCTGAATGTCTCTGTGGCGACCGGGATTTGTCTGTTTGAAGCCGTTCGCCAGCGCACCTGACGCTAATAGTATTTTTTAAGAAAAAACCATCCATAATCGGATGGTTTTTTTTTATCTTTGGCTGGTAATATAAAAAGCAAAACCCACCCTGTAATTTCTTTTATTTATAAAAAAGAGATAGAGATAATAATATGGCATGGACTCCACGGACGCTGGCGGATGCGTTAAACAACATCGCCGAATTAGATATTGATATAGAAAATAATGAATCTTCATTAATAATAAAAATGAATGATTATGGCGATTTACCACTGGCGGTTTTATTTACCTCGCAACAAATAGTTATCGAAACTTATATTTGTCCGGTAAATACGATTAGAGATACCGCGGAATTTAATCTTTTCTTACTGAGAAATCAGAAGGTTTTACCGCTGTCTTCGGTCGGTATTACCCAGGTAAAACAGGAGGAATATTATGTCGCTTTTGGCGCGTTGTCGTTAAATTCGTCGCTTGCCGACGTGACGCTGGAAATCACCACGCTTGTAGAAAATGCGTTGGATATCGCTGAAATAACACAAGTCTATTCACAGGAATAATACAGGCGGCTTACATGGGAATTTTAAAAAGTTTGTTCACGTTAGGTAAATCATTCGTTGCTCAGGCAGAAGAAGCCATTGATGAAGCACAGGGTGTACGTATGCTGGAGCAGCATATTCGCGACGCAAAAGCCGAGCTGGATAAAGCGGGTAAATCCAGAGTGGATTTATTGGCGCGGGTGAAGTTAAGCCATGACAAGCTGAATGATTTACGTGAGCGTAAAGCCAGCCTTGAAACACGGGCGTTGGCGGCAATGAGTAAGAATGTCGACGCCGCTTTACTCAACGAAGTGGCGGAAGAAATAGCCCGTCTGGAAAATGCCATTCTTGCCGAAGAACAGGTGCTGACTAATCTGGAAGCCTCTCGCGATGCGGTGGAGAAGGCCGTAACGGCGACAGGCCAGCGGATTGCGCAGTTTGAGCAGCAACTTGAAGTGGTTAAGGCGACAGAAGCCATGCAGCGCGCGCAGCAGGCGGTGACGACGTCGACCGTCGGAGCCGCGTCGAATGTGTCTACGGCGGCGGAGTCGCTTAAACGTTTACAAACGCGTCAGGCTGAACGCCAGGCCCGGCTGGATGCCGCCGCGCAGCTGGAAAAAGTCGCCGATGGACGCGACCTGGACGAAAAACTGGCGCAGGCCGGTATTGGCGCAACCAACAAAAGCTGCGCCCAGGATGTGCTGGCGCGCTTGCAGCGTCAACAAGGCGAGTAATGCTCTTTACATGGATGGTCAAAACCTGCCAGCGGCATTTGTCCAGACTGACCTGGCCTGTTTATCGGGCAGTATCTGCTTTGTTATCGGTAGCGCGAAAGCGCGCTACCGTGCTGAGCTCGTCGCTTTCATACGAGACGGCACATGAATGCGCGATCTCAAATGGCATTATGCCTAACGACAATCGCATTCTGGCTGAAGAGGTCGCATGGCAAGAGATAGAGGTTCCCCTATGATGCAATTTTTTCAGCGTTTGCTCGGTAAAACAAGCGCGCCAGCGCCGATTCGCGGACCATTAGGATTACATCTTAACGCCGGTTTCACGCTGGATACGCTGGCATTTCGGCTACTGGAGTCGTCGTTGCTGGTGGAGCTACCGGGTGAAAAATACACTGTCGCGGCAGTTAGTCGCATAGATTTAGGCGGCGGCAGTCAGATTTTTCGCTACTACACCTCTGGCGATGAGTTTTTGCAAATTAACACCACTGGCGGCACAGATGTTGACGACATTGATGACATCAAACTTTTTGTATATGAGGAAAGTTTCGGTATTAACGAGGAACGTCACTGGCGTTCAGCCATTGCGCCAGCGGCAATAGGGCCGATGACGCTCAACTGGCAAGAACGGCGCTGGCAGCGCTTTTTTAACCATGAAGAGCCGGGCAATATTGAACCTGTCTATATGCTGGAAAAGGTTGAAAATCAGCAGTCAGAGAAATGGGACGTTCACAATTTTACGATGGGCTTCCAGCGCCAGGTGATGGACGACGCCTGGGAGTATCTTCTATTGAACGGGGAAGAATCATTTAACGAGCGCGGTGAGCCTGAATGGGTGTTTTCACGCGCCCTCGGCGTGGATATCCCGCTCACCTCACTGACGGTTATTGGTTAAGCACATACAGGGAAATTATGCATATACTGGACGCATTACTGGCTTTCTGCGCCTATTTTTTTATTGGCGCGGCAATGGTCATCGCATTTCTTTTTATTTACTCAAAGATAACACCGCATAATGAATGGCAGTTGATAAAAAATAACAATACTGCGGCATCGCTGGCCTTTAGCGGTACGTTGCTGGGCTATGTCATCCCCTTATCCAGCGCGGCGATAAACTCGGTCAGCATCCCGGACTATTTTGCCTGGGGCGGCATTGCGCTGGTGATTCAGCTGCTGATTTATGGCTGCGTAAGGTTATACATGCCTACGCTGAGCGAAAAAATTATTCATCACAACGTGGCGGCGGGGCTATTTATGGGAACCGCAGCGCTGGCTGGCGGTATTTTTAACGCTGCCTGTATGACATGGTAACGGAAGATCATGGCAAAAAAACGAAAATCCAGAAGCACATCCGGCGTAGGCCATTCGGCAATAAGACGGATAGCCGAACCGGTTAATCCCTTTGAGCGGCAACGAAATCGCTACACGCCAAAATGCCTGACGCTGGCGATTATGGGCGGAGCGGCCTTTTTTCTCCTGAAAGGGTGCGGTGATGGCGGCAATACTGACAACGACGGCGATGGGACGTTTTACGCCACGGTGAACGACTGTATTGACGATGGCAATAGCGCCAGCGTTTGCGCTGACGGCTGGAATAATGCGAAAACAGAATTTTACGCGAATGTGCCTAAGCAATTGACGCAGGAGAGCTGTCAGTCGCAGTTTGGCGATTGCTACTTTGATAGCACCGATCGGAGTTGGGTTCCGGTATTAAGCGGCTTTTTGCTCAGCCGCGCGATTCGTCAAAACCGTGACGAACAATACATCTATAGCAGCGGTGGTTCATCCTACGCCTCCCGTCCCGTCTGGCGCACCACATCCGGCGATTATGCGTGGCGCAGCGGTACAGGGAAAAGCGATACCGCGACCAGCCCTGGTTATACGACACGGAAAGCGTCCACCGTCTCCCGCGGCGGCTATGGCCGTTCTTCCAGCGCCCGCGGGCACTGGGGAGGCTAACCATGCTACGACATAACGTACCGGTACGCCGGGATCTGGATAAGATCGCCTGCGATCACGGTTTTGACTTTCATGTTATCGATAACGAAATTTACTGGGATGAAAGCCGGGCCTACCGTTTTACATTACGGCAAATTGAAGAACAGATCGAAAAACCGACCGCAGAGCTTCATCAGATGTGTCTGGAGATTGTCGAGCGGGCCGTCCGGGATGAGCAGATCATGCAGCAGCTGGCGATCCCGCCATTGTACTGGGATGTCATCGCCGAAAGTTGGCGCAGCCGCGATCCTTCGCTTTACGGGCGGATGGATTTCGTCTGGTGCGGCAAAGATCCGGTTAAATTGCTGGAATACAATGCGGATACGCCGACGTCGCTCTATGAGTCCTCCTACTTTCAATGGCTATGGCTGGAGGATGCCCGTCGTAGCGGCGCCATTCCGCGTGATGCCGATCAATACAACGCGATACAGGAGCGGCTGATCGCCCGCTTCAGCGAGCTGTACAGTCGGGAACCGCTCTACTTTTGCTGTTGTGAAGATACCGACGAAGATCGCACGACGGTGCTGTACCTTCAGGATTGCGCGCAGCAGGCGGGCCAGGAAACGCGATTTATCTATATTGAAGAACTGGGGCTTGGCGTAGGCGGCGTGCTGACCGATCTGGACGATAACGTGATTCGCCGCGCCTTTAAGCTCTACCCGCTGGAATGGATGATGCGCGACGACAACGGCCCGCTGCTGCGAAAACGGCGAGAGCAATGGATTGAGCCATTGTGGAAAAGTATTCTGAGTAACAAAGGGCTGTTGCCGTTATTGTGGCGCTTTTTCCCAGGCCATCCGAATCTGCTGCCGGCCTGGTTTGAGGGCGAAAAATCGCTCGCAGCGCCAGGTGAAAGCAGCGTGCGGAAGCCGATTTATTCACGTGAAGGCGGCAACGTCACGATTTTCGACGAGCGGCAAAATGTTATCGATCATGCCGACGGCGACTACGCTGACGAGCCGATGATTTACCAGGCGTTTCAGCCTTTGCCGCGCTTTGGCGATAGCTATACGCTGATTGGCAGTTGGATCATTGACGATGAAGCCTCCGGAATGGGGATTCGCGAGGACAATACGCTAATTACCAAAGACACTTCCCGTTTCGTCCCACATTATATTGCCGGTTAATCATACTTTTGTGATCTTGCTCCGGCGTCAATGGCGCAGTCATGACCATACTTGACTTCAGCGCCATTGAAGGAGGGAGACACCATGTCCTGGCAAACACATACCGTCTTTAATCAACCTGCTCCGCTCAATAACAGTAACTTATTCCTGTCTGATGGCGCGCTGTGTGAAGCGGTTTCCCGGGAAGGCGCGGGATGGGATAGCGATCTTCTCGCCAGCATTGGCCAACAACTGGGAACGGCGGAATCACTGGAACTGGGGCGTCTGGCGAACGCGCATCCTCCTGAGTTGCTGCGTTACGATCCCCAGGGACAGCGTTTGGATGACGTTCGCTTTCACCCCGCCTGGCACCTGTTGATGCAGGGGCTTTGCGCTAATCGGGTACATAACCTGGCCTGGGAGGAAGAGGCAAGGGCGGGAAGTTTTGTCGCCCGGGCGGCGCGTTTTGTATTACATGCTCAGGTAGAAGCGGGAACACTCTGTCCTGTCACGATGACCTTTGCCGCGACGCCGTTGCTATTGCAGATGCTTCCCGCCACTTTCCATGACTGGCTGGCGCCGCTGCGCAGCGATCGCTACGATTCTCATTTGCTGCCGGGCGGGCAAAAACGGGGCCTGCTTATCGGCATGGGAATGACGGAAAAGCAGGGCGGATCGGACGTACTCAGTAATACGACCCACGCGGAGCGGCTGGCGGATGATTCATATCGGCTGGTGGGACATAAATGGTTTTTCTCTGTGCCGCAAAGCGATGCGCACCTCGTGCTGGCGCAGGCAAAAGGAGGACTATCCTGTTTCTTTGTGCCGCGTTTCCTGCCAGACGGGCAACGGAACTCTGTTCGTCTTGAACGCCTGAAAGATAAACTCGGTAATCGATCTAATGCCAGCGCCGAAGTCGAGTTTCAGGATACCGTCGGCTGGCGGCTGGGAGAAGAGGGCGAAGGGATTCGGCAAATCTTAAAGATGGGCGGTATGACGCGTCTTGATTGCGCGCTCGGGAGTCATGGCTTAATGCGGCGCGCATTTTCAGTCGCCATTTACCATGCTCATCAGCGTCAGGCTTTTGGTAAGCCGCTGATCGAACAACCGTTGATGCGACAAACCTTAAGTCGTATGGCGCTATGCCTGGAGGGGCAGACGGCGCTTTTGTTTCGGCTGGCGCGCGCCTGGGAGCAACGTCGCGAGGCGAAAGAGGCATTATGGGCGCGATTATTCACGCCAGCGGCGAAATTCGCCATCTGTAAGCAGGGAATCCCTTTTGTGGCTGAGGCGATGGAGGTTCTCGGCGGGATGGGGTATTGCGAAGAGAGCGAACTCCCGCGCCTGTACCGTGAAATGCCGGTGAACAGTATCTGGGAAGGTTCCGGCAATATCATGTGTCTGGATGTACTGCGGGTGCTGACAAAACAACACGGCGTCTATGACGTATTGAGTGAAGCTTTTGCGGAAGTCAAAGGTCAGGATCGCCATTACGACCGCGCGGTACGCCAGCTACAGCAACGTTTACGCAAACCGGACGAAGCAATGGGCAGAGAGATTACGCAGCAGCTTTTCTTGCTGGGATGCGGAGCGGAAATGCTGCGTCATGCCTCGCCGCCGCTGGCGCAAGCGTGGTGTCAGATGATGCTGGATACACGCGGCGAAATGCCGCTGCCTGCCCAGGTGCAAAATGATTTACTGTTAAGGGCGACCGGGGGACTGCGGTAACGTTTGACCTGTAGTACATGCCATCCGGCGCGAGCCACGCGGCATCAGGCATAGAGTATCGCCTGTACGCGCCAGTTATCCGACTGTTGTTCTTCATACATTTGAATAATTCTGTACCAGGACGCACCCTGTTCGTCGGCTTTCAGGGCGATAATCCGCTCCACATCCTGTGGGTTTCCTGCAATATTACTGACCGAGATCAGGCCGATTTCATTCAGACCCGTTACGCAGTCAGCACTGGCGAATTCGGCAGACTGTGCCGTCGTACTCACCAGTCCGGCAGAAAGCAGCAGTGAGGATAAGGCAAGTTCTTGTTTCATCGTCAGCTCCTTATTACATACCCCGCATTTAACAGGACGCTCCATCACGGTAAACCTGTTTGTGTATTGTGCACAGGTAAACGCATAGGGGCGCAAAGCAATGTAAAACTGACTAAAAATCAATCTACTGTTATTGACGATACAAAATGGCTTGTGAATACCACTGGCCGGTTACAACCGTTTCATCAACCATTAAGATAACGTAATAATCGGCTTTCGCAGCGACGGCTTTCGCTCTGATTTCATCTATTGCATCATCCGGGGAGCCCCGAACCAGCGCGCTTACGGTCCCCATCCGCTGTAGTCCTTGCGTTTGATCGCGACGGATTTCCTGCGGGTGATCGGCGACAGGCGGTGCAGGTTGCGGCGTACCCTGCAGCACGCTACACGCGCTTAATAACAGCGCTGCTATCAATGAAGCAAACCGACGCATAACTCTATCTCGTTTCCTGATAATCATAGTGTAATGCCTTATTGATTTCCCTTTAGGGGGAATGTTCCCGAAGTGTTACCTGTCACGCGATTTTCGAATGAAAACGTTGCGAAAGCGTAACCCAGTTCTCAAACATTATGAATTATTGCGCTATCCATAAACTTGCGTTAAGTATTTCTCCGTGGCATACCGGATAAAAAGGAGAGAATAATGATAGCGATTGAAACACGACAATTAGCCGGAGGCGTCGTACTACATGCCTTCCCGGAAGGGAAACGCGCCGTGCCGCTTCCCTGTGTGGTGTTCTATCATGGCTTCACCTCCTCCAGCCTGGTTTATAGTTATTTTGCCGTTGCCCTGGCACAGGCAGGATTCCGGGTAGTCATGCCGGATGCGCCGGAGCATGGCGCTCGCTTCGGCGGCGACTCACAGGGACGGATACACCGATTCTGGCAGATTCTGCACCAAAACATGCAGGAATTTACGACGTTACGTGCGGCGATTCAGGCGGAAAACTGGCTACTTGACGGGCGGTTAGCGGTGGGCGGCGCATCCATGGGCGGTATGACGGCGCTGGGCATTATGACGCGTCACCAAGAGGTAAAATGCGGGGCCAGTTTAATGGGGTCGGGCTATTTTACCGGGCTCGCCCGGACGCTTTTCCCGCCGTTATCCCCGCAGAACCCGGTACAGCAGGCGGAATTCGACAATATCATTGCGCCGCTACGTGAATGGGAAGTCACACACCAGTTAGAGCGACTGGCCGACAGGCCGCTTCTGTTGTGGCATGGTCAGGAGGATGACGTGGTGCCTGCTATCGAAACCTTCCGGCTCCAGCAGGCACTCGCCGGGGCGAAGCTGGATAAGCATGTGACCTGTTTATGGGCCGCAGGCGTGCGGCATCGCATTACGCCAGAAGCGTTGTCGGCGACGGTAGCGTTTTTCCGACAGCATCTTTAAACGCGGAGTATGCTTACACCCTGGGCTTCAAGCTGTTGCAAAACTTGCGGATTGGCATTTTTGCCGGTAATCAGCATAGCGATCTGATCGGCGCGGCTGAACAGCATTCCCGCGCGCTCGCCAATTTTACTGCTATCGACCAGCGCGACCAGTTTCCCGACGACGCTGAGCATTTTTTGTTCCGCCATGGCGGTTAGCATATCGGTCTTGTACAGGCCATCCGCGGTTAAGCCCTTTCCGCTGGTAAACATCCAGTGGCCCGCATAGAGACTGTTTTCACTTCCCTGCGGGCTCAGGGTAATCGACTGGCTTTTATTATACTGACCACCCATGATAATCACGCTTTCATGCTCTTGATCGATCAGATAATTCGCCAGCGGCAGATAGTTGGTAATGATCTGTACCGGCTTCCCGCACATTTCGCGCCCCAGCAGGAAAGCGGTGGAGCCGCAGTTAATCACTACGCTTTCACCCGGGTTTACCAGCTGCGACGCCGCTTTCGCGATGCGTACTTTTTCATCGTGGTTTTGCGCCTGGTGCAGATTCATCGGCGTCCAGCGGGGCCGCTGTTGGGTAATGGCCTCTGCGCCGTTGCGCACTTTTTTAAGTTTCCCGCTTTCGTCGAGCTTGTTGATGTCGCGGCGCGCTGTCGCCGGGGAGATCCCCAGACGCTCAATCACGTTTTCGACGGTAACAAAGCCCAACTGTGCCAGCATATCCAGCAGTATTTGATGTCTTTGTGCTTCAGTCATGAGCTATTCCGATACAAATTGATTTGAAAAGATGATATTTGAAATAGCCTGGAAATACTAAAGTAAATGGAAAAAATGCCGGGTAATCCCGGCATGATATCGACTCACAGGAAGGATTTGAACGGTAGATCGGGTTCAATGGTAAAGCAATCGTCAAACCCACGCGGATAGTGGTATTCGAAATTGTCTTTATCCAGCGGCCAGGTAAACTTGCCGCCAACCTGCCAGATAAACGGTTTAAAACCATACTTCAGGCGATCTTTCTTCATTTCCCATAGCACGCGGATCTCTTGCGGATCGGCCTGGAAGTTCGACCAGATATCGTGATGGAACGGGATCACCACTTTGGTATTCAGCGATTCCGCCATGCGTAAAATATCCGCGCTGGTCATTTTGTCCGTAATACCGCGTGGGTTTTCACCGTAAGAACCGAGCGCGACATCAATTTGATGTTCGTTGCCGTGTTTCGCGTAGTAGTTGGAATAGTGAGAATCGCCGCTGTGATAGAGATTGCCGCCCGGCGTTTTAAACAGATAGTTAACCGCGCGTACATCCATGCCGTCCGGCAGTACGCCAGCGGCTTTCTGATCGGCAGGCAGGGTGATTAATGCGGTACGGTCAAAGGCATCAAGCGCATGAATTTCAATATCTTTCACTTTCACGACATCGCCCGGTTTTACCACGATGCAGCGTTCTTTCGGCACGCCCCAGCCAACCCATAAATCCACGCAGGTCTGCGGGCCGATAAACGGAACATCATCGGCGCAATTCTGCATTACGGCAGCCGCGACATTGACGTCAATATGATCGTTATGGTCGTGGGTCGCCAGTACGGCGTCAATCTGACGGATAGCGAAAGGATCGAGAACAAACGGCGTGGTGCGCAGGTTAGGCTGTAATTTTTTGACGCCAGCCATACGCTGCATCTGATGGCCGGTTTTCATCAACGGGTTACCGTGGCTCTGTTTACCGGTACCGCACCAGAAATCGACGCATACGTTAGTGCCGCCTTCAGATTTTAGCCAGATACCGGTACAGCCCAGCCACCACATAGCGAACGTACCCGGCGCGACCTGCTCTTGCTCAATCTCTTCGTTCAGCCAGCTTCCCCACTCCGGAAACGTGCTCAGAATCCATGATTCACGCGTGATGCTTTGTACTTTACTCATCGCATTTACCTTCATGTTTGTTCAAAATAGTTCAAAACGTGATTTGTTTTGATTAATCCTGACACTATTTTCTCAAGAAGGCAATGGGCTATTTTTTGACTTTTGGGTAGGGGAGAACGCAGCCAGAAGAAAACTTAATCTTTTCTGGCGTCATGGGGATGTATTCATCTTTATGATTTTACTTATTTTAATGAAGAAATGAGTTATTTATAAGTAAACCATGTATTAAGTGTGCTAATTATTTGCGCGCTACGTCACATTTAATCAAATTCAATCTTGTTGTGATTACTTTTGAAAATTACAGTGGAGGGACATTATTCTGAGCGCCTGCGACTCAGCAACCTTGTCTACCGGAGATCGTTATGGAGATCCTCTACAACATCTTTACCATTTTTTTTAATCAGGTAATGACCAATGCCCCGCTATTACTGGGTATTGTGACCTGCCTGGGCTATATCCTGCTGCGTAAAAGCGTCAGCGTGATCATCAAAGGGACGATCAAAACCATCATTGGCTTCATGCTGCTACAGGCCGGGTCCGGCATTCTGACCAGCACCTTTAAACCGGTGGTGGCGAAAATGTCTGAGGTTTACGGCATCAACGGCGCGATTTCCGATACCTATGCTTCGATGATGGCAACGATCGAGCGGATGGGTGATGCGTATAGTTGGGTAGGCTACGCGGTGTTGCTCGCGCTGGCGCTGAATATTTGTTACGTCTTGTTGCGACGCATTACCGGTATTCGCACCATCATGTTGACCGGGCACATCATGTTCCAGCAGGCGGGGCTGATTGCGGTCTCTTTCTATATCTTCGGCTATTCCATGTGGACCACCATTATCTGCACGGCGATACTGGTTTCCCTGTACTGGGGTATTACCTCCAACATGATGTACAAGCCGACTCAGGAAGTGACGGACGGCTGCGGTTTCTCCATCGGTCACCAGCAGCAGTTTGCTTCCTGGATTGCCTATAAAGTCGCGCCGTTCCTGGGCAAAAAAGAGGAGAGCGTTGAAGATCTCAAACTGCCGGGCTGGCTGAACATTTTCCACGACAACATCGTCTCCACGGCGATTGTAATGACCATCTTCTTTGGTGCCATTCTGCTCTCCTTCGGTATCGACACCGTGCAGGCGATGGCGGGCAAAGTGCACTGGACGGTCTACATCCTGCAAACCGGTTTCTCCTTTGCGGTGGCGATTTTCATTATTACTCAGGGCGTGCGTATGTTTGTCGCCGAGCTCTCTGAGGCCTTTAACGGTATCTCCCAGCGTCTGATTCCGGGCGCAGTACTGGCGATTGACTGTGCGGCTATTTATAGCTTCGCGCCTAACGCGGTGGTCTGGGGCTTTATGTGGGGCACCATCGGCCAGCTGATTGCGGTTGGCATCCTGGTTGCCTGCGGCTCCTCGATCCTGATTATTCCTGGCTTTATCCCGATGTTCTTCTCTAACGCCACTATCGGCGTGTTCGCTAACCACTTCGGCGGCTGGCGTGCGGCGCTGAAGATTTGTCTGGTGATGGGGATGATCGAAATCTTTGGTTGCGTCTGGGCGGTGAAACTCACCGGTATGAGTGCCTGGATGGGCATGGCGGACTGGTCGATTCTGGCACCGCCGATGATGCAGGGCTTCTTCTCCCTCGGTATCGCCTTTATGGCCGTCATCATTGTAATTGCACTGGCTTATATGTTCTTCGCTGGCCGCGCACTGCGCGCAGAAGAAGATGCAGAAAAACAACTGGCAGAACAGTCTGCTTAATAAGGAGTTTTGATTATGACCGTACGTATTCTGGCTGTGTGTGGCAACGGACAAGGCAGTTCCATGATCATGAAAATGAAAGTGGACCAGTTTTTAACCCAATCAAACATTGACCACACGGTAAACAGCTGCGCGGTTGGCGAGTACAAAAGCGAGTTGAGCGGCGCGGATATCATCATCGCTTCTACCCATATTGCAGGCGAAATCAGCGTGACCGGCAACAAATATGTGGTTGGCGTGCGCAACATGCTCTCTCCAGCTGACTTCGGCCCGAAACTGCTGGAAGTGATCAAAGAACATTTCCCGCAAGATGTGAAGTAAGGATGCAACATGAAATTACGTGATTCACTGGCGGAGAATAATTCTATCCGCCTGCAGGCTGAAGCGAATACCTGGCAGGAAGCCGTCAAGATCGGCGTCGATTTACTGGTGGCTGCCGACGTGGTGGAGCCGCGCTATTACCAGGCCATTCTCGATGGCGTTGAGCAGTTTGGCCCCTATTTTGTGATTGCCCCCGGCCTGGCGATGCCGCATGGCCGCCCGGAAGAAGGGGTCAAGAAAACCGGTTTTTCTCTGGTGACCCTGAAAAAGCCGCTGGAGTTCAACCACGAAGATAACGATCCGGTGGATATTCTGATCACCATGGCGGCAGTAGACGCCAATACCCATCAGGAAGTAGGCATCATGCAGATCGTTAATCTGTTTGAAGACGAAGCCAATTTTGACCGTTTACGCGCCTGCCGTACCGCGCAGGAAGCCCTGGATCTCATTGACCGCACCAACGCGGTAGCTTAAGAAGGAATTGAACATGTCATTACCGATGTTGCAAGTCGCGCTGGACAACCAGACTATGGATAGCGCCTATGAAACCACTCGCCTGATTGCCGAAGAAGTCGACATTATCGAAGTGGGCACCATTCTGTGCGTTGGCGAAGGCGTGCGTGCGGTTCGCGACCTGAAAGCACTCTATCCGCACAAAATCGTGCTGGCGGACGCCAAAATTGCCGATGCCGGTAAAATCCTCTCCCGTATGTGTTTCGAAGCCAACGCGGACTGGGTGACGGTCATTTGCTGCGCCGACATCAACACCGCAAAAGGCGCGCTGGATGTGGCGAAAGAGTTCAACGGCGACGTGCAGATCGAGCTGACCGGTTACTGGACCTGGGAACAGGCGCAGCAGTGGCGTGATGCGGGCATTCAGCAAGTGGTTTATCACCGCAGCCGTGACGCGCAGGCCGCAGGCGTGGCGTGGGGCGAGGCGGATATTACCGCGATTAAGCGACTCTCCGATATGGGCTTTAAAGTGACCGTGACCGGCGGACTGGCGCTGGAAGACCTGCCGCTGTTCAAAGGCATTCCGATCCATGTCTTTATCGCGGGGCGTAGCATTCGCGATGCCGAATCGCCGGTAGAAGCCGCACGGCAGTTCAAACGCTCCATTGCCCAACTGTGGGGCTAAGGAGCGGCTATGCTGTCGAAACAAATTCCGCTCGGCATCTATGAAAAAGCGCTCCCTGCCGGGGAGTGCTGGCTGGAGCGCCTGCGGCTGGCGAAAACGCTGGGTTTTGACTTCGTTGAAATGTCGGTGGACGAGACCGACGCCCGACTGGCGCGGCTCGACTGGAGTCGCGAGCAGCGCCTGGCGCTGGTGAGCGCGGTTGCTGAAACCGGCGTGCGCGTGCCGTCCATGTGTCTGAGCGCGCATCGTCGTTTTCCGCTCGGTAGCGAAGATGACGCGGTACGGGCGCAGGGGCTGGAGATTATGCGTAAAGCGATTCAGTTTGCGCAAGACGTCGGGATTCGCGTCATTCAACTGGCGGGGTACGACGTTTACTATCAGCAGGCCAACGACGAAACGCGTTGCCGCTTCCGCGATGGGTTAAAAGAGAGCGTTGATATGGCCAGCCGCGCCCAGGTGACGCTGGCGATGGAGATCATGGATTATCCATTGATGAATTCCATCAGTAAAGCGCTGGGCTATGCTCACTACCTCAATAACCCGTGGTTCCAGCTCTATCCGGATATCGGCAATCTGTCTGCCTGGGATAACGACGTACAGATGGAGCTACAGGCGGGAATCGGGCATATCGTCGCGGTACACGTCAAAGATACTAAACCCGGCGTGTTCAAAAATGTGCCGTTTGGCGAAGGCGTTGTCGATTTCGAACGCTGCTTCGAAACGCTCAAACAGAGTGGCTATTGCGGGCCCTATCTGATTGAGATGTGGAGCGAAACAGCAGAGAACCCGGCGGCAGAGGTAGCGAAAGCGCGTGACTGGGTGAAAGCGCGCATGGCCAGCGCCGGTCTGGTGGAGGCAGCCTAATGCAAAAGCTCAAGCAGCAGGTATTTGACGCTAACATGGATTTGCCCCGTTATGGACTGGTGACGTTTACCTGGGGCAACGTCAGCGCTATCGATCGCGAACGCGGATTGGTGGTGATTAAGCCAAGCGGTGTCGCCTATGAAACCATGAAGGTAGATGACATGGTGGTGGTGGATATGGATGGCAAAGTGGTGGAGGGACGTTATCGTCCTTCTTCCGATACCGCTACCCATCTGGCGCTGTATCAACGCTATCCGTCGCTTGGCGGCGTCGTTCATACCCACTCCACCCACGCCACGGCATGGGCGCAGGCGGGGATGGCTATTCCGGCGCTCGGTACCACGCACGCGGACTATTTCTTTGGCGATATTCCTTGTACCAGAGCGTTAAGCGAAGAAGAAGTGCAGGGCGAGTACGAGCTGAACACCGGTAAGGTGATCATCGAAACGCTGGGCGAGGTGGAACCGCTGCATACGCCAGGCATTGTGGTGTATCAACACGGGCCGTTCGCCTGGGGGAAAGATGCGCACGATGCGGTACATAACGCGGTCGTCATGGAGGAAGTGGCAAAAATGGCGTGGATTGCGCGCGGCATTAACCCGGCGCTGAATCCCATCGACGATTATCTGATGAATAAACACTTCATGCGTAAGCATGGTCCGAATGCGTATTACGGGCAGAAGTAAAACAACGCTCCGGGATCCTATCCCTCAGGGATGTAATTGGTCAGATTCCGGAGCTTCTTTCATAACACTCTATAGAATCATACTACTGTGTCTATCAACGGATTGTTTGTTAAAACTGACCCACAGCGGCGTCGGTATGGAGTAGCTGCGTTAATTGGTTTTGCAGCGGGTATTATTTCAGCATTTGTAAAATGGGGCGCGGAAGTTCCTTTACCGCCGCGAACGTTTTCCGGCGGGCGCGATGAGTTTAATCCACCGTATATTTTTTTGCGGGATTATTTAGGCATTGACCCAACACAAACGGTTTATACCTTTTCTGAGCATGTTATTAACCCTGTGATGGTAACTCATATTATCTTTTCGCTGGTATTCGCAATAGGTTACTGCGTCGTCGCGGAAATTTTCCCTAAAGTTAAATTATGGCAGGGGATACTGGCGGGGCTGATTGTTACGGTTGTCGTGCATGGCATATTCTGCCCGGCGCTGAACTTAACGCCTCCGCTTACACAACTTCCTTTTGACGAGTACGCTTCTGAAATTCTGGGACATGTATTTTGGTTTTGGGTGATTGAATTAATGCGCCGCGATCTGCGAAACCGCATAACGCATGAGCCGGATGCCGAAGTGCCATTAACAACCCGATAAGCGAAAAAAAATGCCCCCTGACCAGGGGGCAAAACTATGGCATTTTCCTGATACTAGCGATAAATCTCCGCGCTGGCATGCATGTTGCCGTTACTACCGGGCTCCCGTAACAAAATCGGGTGGTAGTACATTGCGCCTCGCGCATCAGTTTCTTCTTTCAGCGCCTGGCGGGCCTCGCTTTCAGTCGCGAAATTATGGTTTATGTAAATCACGCCTAAGCTCTGTATATCGTCCATATTTCTGGCCTGACGATTATCAATTTCAATGGCTGCCATTGTATTTACGCTGAGCAAAAATCCAGCCAGAAGGGGGAAAATACGGAAGAACATAGTGACCTCCTCGGCGGCGGTTGCTGACCTGGCCCTGCCTCCTTTTTTGTGAACCTCTGATGTTATTTTAATCGCTACCAGCAGGAGCGATAGCGACCATTTCTGATGCAGTTGTTCAAAAAATTACCGCATTTCCCGCTGATGCCTGATAAATCGTCAACTCGCTAGCTGTTATGGTGGTTAACAGGTCGGTATCTCATCCTTAATCTTTTACATTTCAGAACTGATCGGCAGGCACATAAATAATCGAACTATTGCCTTGAGTTTCGCCGGGCGTGTCAGTATTATAACGCGTCATTTTTCAGCCGACCTTTAACACGTTCCTTGCCTCCATGGGCCGCGGCTGACCCAGACAGGAGGCTGAATAATCCGTAAGGAGCAATTCGATGCGTCATTACGAAATCGTTTTTATGGTCCATCCTGACCAGAGCGAACAGGTTCCGGGTATGATCGAGCGTTACTCTGCTGCCATCACTGGCGCAGAAGGCAAGATCCACCGTCTGGAAGACTGGGGCCGCCGTCAGCTGGCTTACCCGATCAACAAACTGCACAAAGCGCACTACGTTCTGATGAACGTTGAAGCGCCGCAGGAAGTGATCGATGAGCTGGAAACTACCTTCCGCTTCAACGATGCCGTTATCCGCAGCATGGTTATGCGTACTAAGCACGCTGTTACCGAAGCCTCTCCGATGGTTAAAGCGAAAGACGAGCGCCGTGAGCGTCGCGATGATTTCGCTAACGAAACCGCAGATGATGCTGAAGCTGGGGATTCTGAAGAGTAATTTCTGATGACCAACCGTCTGGCGTTGTCCGGCACCGTGTGCAGGGCCCCCCTTCGAAAGGTCAGTCCATCAGGAATTCCGCATTGCCAGTTCGTGCTTGAGCATCGTTCTGTGCAAGAGGAAGCCGGCTTTCACCGGCAGGCGTGGTGCCAAATGCCCGTTATTGTTAGCGGACACGAAAACCAGGCCATTACTCACAGTATAACGGTCGGCAGCCGCATAACCGTTCAGGGGTTTATCTCTTGCCACAAGGCAAAGAACGGTCTGAGCAAAATGGTTCTGCATGCCGAGCAGATTGAATTGATAGATTCTGGAGACTAGCCATATGGCACGTTATTTCCGTCGTCGCAAGTTCTGCCGTTTCACCGCGGAAGGCGTTCAAGAGATCGACTATAAAGATATCGCTACGCTGAAAAACTACATCACCGAAAGCGGTAAGATTGTCCCAAGCCGTATCACCGGTACCCGTGCAAAATACCAGCGTCAGCTGGCTCGCGCTATCAAACGCGCTCGCTACCTGTCTCTGCTGCCGTACACTGATCGCCATCAGTAATCGGTCACGGTCCATTAATACGACTTTGAGAGGATAAGGTAATGCAAGTTATTCTGCTTGATAAAGTAGCAAACCTGGGTAGCCTGGGTGATCAGGTTAACGTTAAAGCGGGCTATGCTCGTAACTTCCTGGTACCACAGGGTAAAGCTGTTCCGGCTACCAAGAAAAACGTTGAATACTTCGAAGCACGTCGCGCTGAACTGGAAGCTAAACTGGCTGACGTTCTGGCTGCTGCAAATGCACGCGCAGAGAAAATCAACGCCCTGGAAACCGTTACTATCGCGTCTAAAGCAGGCGACGAAGGTAAACTGTTCGGTTCCATCGGTACTCGCGACATCGCTGACGCTGTGACTGCAGCTGGCGTTGACGTGGCTAAGAGCGAAGTTCGTCTGCCGAACGGCGTTCTGCGTACCACTGGCGAACACGAAGTGAACTTCCAGGTTCACAGCGAAGTATTCGCAAAAGTTATCATCAACGTGGTTGCTGAGTAATCAGTCATTCTCGTTTTTGCTAGCAACGAAACGTCGGCCCAGCGCCGGCGTTTTGCTTTTTTAACTCCATCGCTTTTCGACTGGCTATCTCCCCCTCTTTTCGCGATAATTAAAAATAAAACATTATTTTAATTTCTTGGTGAAAGAATGGATACCCAACGCCAGGCCTCCCCGTTTGCCCGCAAAAACGTCGTTTATGTGTGTGCCGCATTTTGTTGCCTGCTATGGGGCAGCGCTTATCCAGCCATCAAAAGCGGTTATGACCTCTTTCAGATAGCCACCGACGATATCCCTTCTAAAATTGTTTTTGCTGGTTATCGTTTTTTGTTTGCGGGTGGGTTGCTACTACTGTTCGCGCTGCTTCAGCGTAAACCGATTGGTCGGTTTCGTCCGCGCCAGTTTGCTCAGTTAACGTTACTGGGTCTGACCCAGACGTCGCTGCAATATCTCTTTTTCTATATCGGCCTTGCGTTCACCTCCGGCGTGAAAGGCTCAATCATGAACGCGACAGGCACATTCTTCAGCGTATTGCTGGCGCACTTTATTTATCAGAACGACCGATTGAGCTACAACAAAACGCTCGGCTGTATTCTGGGCTTTGCGGGCGTCATGGTGGTGAACGTCAGCAACGGCCTGGATTTCAGCTTTAATCTGCCGGGAGAAGGCTCCGTGGTGCTGGCGGCGTTTATTCTTTCTGCGGCCACATTGTATGGCAAACGTCTCTCGCAGACGGTCGATCCGATGGTCATGACTGGCTATCAATTGGGGATTGGCGGTCTGGTACTGGTCATTGGCGGTTACGTTTTTGGCGGTACGCTGACGATACATGGCTTCTCGTCGGTGGCGATTTTAGTCTACCTGACGTTACTCTCGTCGGTCGCTTTTGCGCTATGGAGCATTTTACTCAAATATAACCGCGTGGGGATGATTGCGCCGTTTAACTTTCTGATCCCGGTTTCCGGCGCGGCTCTTTCGGCTATTTTTCTCGGCGAGAATATATTGGAGTGGAAATACATGATTGCGCTGGTGCTGGTATGTTCGGGGATTTGGTGGGTGAATAAGGTGAAGCGGTAATGCTTCACCTGAACGAATAGGGTATAGACGGGGTAAGGCGCAGCCGGCGTTACTGTGCGCGAATAAAACTGCCGTCAGGCTGACGCGTAAACAGCACCTGTTGACCGTTATCGCCATCTATCGTTAAACCTGTCACCACCCCGCTGGCATTCTGGCGAATTTTAATCATTTGACCATTTTTGAGATTACTCAGCGGCTTGCCAGCGCCTTCTACCTGCGCCATTGCATAAACGTCTGTCGGGGGCAGTCCGTGGTCACGGAACAGTTGCGCCAGAGTTTTACCAGGCTCTACCCGGTACGAGCGCCATTGTTGACCGATGCCGCTATCCTGCTGGAAAGGCTGCGTCTGCGGCTGGTTTTGTTCTTCCGGCTGGCCTTCCTGGATAGGTTCCGGCGCAACGGGCGCCACCTGATCCGGATCGTTTTGCGGCGCGACCAGTTGCGCCTGAAGCTGGGCCTCCGTCGGCGGCTGTGATTGCGATTGCAGATCCAATTGCGCTTCCCGCGTGACGACAGGCGAGTCGCTGGTCTCGCTGGCGGGCAGCAGGAAGCCGATCACCAGCACGATAGCGGCAATGATAATGCCACGACGATGCATAGGCGGCAGCGGCTCCATGATGCGAAAATTATCCGGCGCGTGCCAGATTTTCGCCAGGGTTGGTTTTAATTCAAAGCGCCCGGGCATGGTTTACCTCCTGCTCCGCATCTCGTTCCTTAATCATAGAGTATAGATGGCTAACGCTATGATACTGGTAGTGCTATCCGCTTTCGTGACATCAATACGGATAATCTATTGTTTCTTTTTCCCTGCGATTTGTCATCCTCCCTGAGACAAAGTTTTACCAGAAGAAGCGTGGCTGTTATGCTGCCCGCTACTTTTTTGATATCCGATGAAGGAAAAATAATGGCCACCCCGACTTTTGACACTATTGAAGCGCAAGCGAGCTACGGCATTGGTTTGCAGGTAGGGCAGCAGCTCAGCGAATCCGGTCTTGAAGGGCTGTTGCCTGAAGCGCTGGTTGCAGGCATTGCTGATGCGCTGGAAGGTAAACACCCGGCGGTTCCTGTTGATGTGGTGCATCGTGCGCTGCGTGAAATTCATGAGCGTGCGGACGCGGTGCGTCGTGAGCGTTTCAAAGCGATGGCGGCCGAAGGCGTGAAATACCTGGAAGAAAACCGCGAAAAAGACGGTGTGAACAGTACTGAATCTGGTTTACAGTTCCGCGTTCTGACGCAGGGCGAAGGCGCGATTCCGGCGCGTACCGACCGCGTACGCGTGCATTACACCGGTAAGCTTATTGATGGCACCGTATTTGACAGCTCCGTCGCGCGCGGCGAACCGGCTGAATTCCCGGTAAATGGCGTGATCGCCGGCTGGATTGAAGCGCTGACTCTGATGCCGGTAGGTTCCAAATGGGAACTGACTATCCCACAGGAGCTGGCCTATGGCGAGCGTGGGGCCGGGGCATCTATTCCGCCATTCAGCACCCTGGTGTTTGAGGTGGAACTGCTGGAAATTCTGTAAGCGCCCCGGGTTTGCCGGATGATGGCGTAAACGCCTTATCCGGCAACCCTGACTTCAGCAGATGCCAATATTTTATTTTGCAAATGGCGTCGTTACGTGTATTTTTGTGAGCTAATTCGCATTATCAAAGTGATATAACACTCATTTTAAACATAAAATTAACATTGTATTTGAATCTTAGTATTCATCCCGCCGATTCTTACCTAATATCGATGAGTCCTGATAACAGGATCGTCGTATCATAGACCAAAGGCCGTAGAGCCCGCACAACACAGACAGGTACAGGAAGAAAAACATGGTAGATCAGGTAAAAGTCGCAGCCGACGAACAGGCTCCGGCTGAACAGTCGCTACGGCGCAATCTTACAAACCGTCATATACAGCTTATCGCTATTGGCGGCGCTATTGGTACCGGTCTGTTTATGGGATCGGGTAAAACGATCAGTCTCGCCGGACCGTCGATCATTTTTGTGTATATGATCATCGGTTTTATGCTTTTTTTCGTGATGCGCGCCATGGGGGAATTGCTGCTCTCGAATCTGGAATATAAATCGTTTAGCGATTTTGCTTCCGACCTGCTTGGCCCCTGGGCGGGATATTTCACCGGCTGGACGTACTGGTTTTGCTGGGTAGTGACCGGTATGGCTGACGTGGTGGCGATTACCGCCTACGCGCAGTTCTGGTTTCCCGGCCTTTCCGATTGGGTCGCCTCGCTGGCGGTAGTGATCTTGCTGCTAAGCCTCAACCTCGCCACCGTTAAAATGTTTGGTGAAATGGAATTTTGGTTTGCTATGGTCAAAATCGTCGCCATCGTGGCGTTGATTGTGGTCGGGCTGGTGATGATTGCGATGCACTTTAAATCGCCGACCGGCGTTGAAGCGTCTTTCGCGCATCTGTGGAATGACGGCGGCTGGTTCCCGAAAGGTATTAGCGGGTTCTTTGCTGGTTTCCAGATTGCGGTGTTCGCCTTCGTGGGCATTGAGCTGGTCGGTACTACCGCCGCAGAAACTAAAGATCCGGAAAAATCGCTGCCGCGCGCGATTAACTCAATACCGATCCGTATCATCATGTTCTACGTCTTTGCGCTGATTGTCATTATGTCGGTGACGCCGTGGAGTTCCGTGGTGCCGGATAAGAGCCCGTTCGTTGAGCTGTTTGTACTGGTGGGTCTGCCTGCCGCCGCGAGCGTGATCAACTTTGTTGTGCTGACCTCGGCGGCGTCTTCCGCCAACAGCGGCGTCTTCTCGACCAGCCGTATGCTGTTTGGCCTGGCGCAAGAAGGCGTGGCGCCAAAAGCGTTCGCTAAGCTATCGAAACGCGCGGTACCGGCGAAAGGCCTGACCTTCTCCTGTATCTGCCTGCTGGGCGGCGTGGTTATGCTGATGGTCAACCCGAGCGTGATTGGCGCATTCACCATGATCACTACGGTTTCGGCTATCCTGTTTATGTTTGTCTGGACCATCATTCTGTGTTCATACCTGGTGTACCGCAAAAAGCGTCCCCACTTGCATGAAAAATCCATCTATAAGATGCCGCTCGGCAAGCTGATGTGCTGGGTCTGCATGGCGTTCTTTGCGTTCGTGCTGGTATTACTGACGCTGGAAGACGATACGCGCCAGGCGCTGATCGTGACGCCGCTGTGGTTTATCGCGTTGGGTCTGGGCTGGCTGTTGATAGGTAAGAAACGGATGGCGGGAATGCGTTAATTGTTTTGCCCGGTGGCGCTGGCGCTTACCGGGCTTACAGCGTAGCGTTGATTTGTAGGCCGGATAAGGCGCAGTTTACAGCCGCCATCCGGCAAAATGCCCGGCTGGCGATTATTCCCCGGCCAGCGCGCGTGGGAACAGCACGTTATTCTCCAGGCTGATGTGCTCCATCAGATCATCAATCATCTCATTAATGCCGTTATACATCGCTTTCCAGGTGGTGCAGGCTTCTGGCGGCGGCGTTACATTTTGGGTGACGTGTTTGATGACGTCTACCAGCTCTCCCGCCTCGTCATGCTCGCTTTCCATTACGCTTATCGGGCCCGTTGCCTGGCGACCCATACCCTGTTTGATCATGGGGAACAGGATCTGTTCTTCTTTCATCATATGGCTGGAAAGCTCTTCATGCAGCGCGGTGAGATATTTTGTCAGGCCGCGTGGGACGTTTGGCTTATCCGCGTGAACGCGTTCCACTTTGGTTGCCTGCAGGATAAGCTCCGGCAGTTGTTCGCGGTGTCGATCATGATAGCGCACCACGATATGGTCAATAATGTCCGCCAGCGGAACGGCGCGCCAGTCTTTTTCGATGGGCTGTTCAGCCAATTGCGCCAGTTGCGCTTCTATGATGTCAATATCGACGTCGTGACGCGCGGCGGCGCGCGCCAGCGTCTGTTTTCCACCGCAGCAGTAATCCATATCGTACTGGCGAAACAGCGCCGATGCGCGGGGAATAGAGAGCGCCAGTTCGCCTAAAGGTTGATCGCGATAAGCCATAGCCGTTACCTCATTTGCAATAATATAAGTTGTATTTTAAATGCATCTTTAAGGCGAGGCTATAACTCTTTCGGGGTGCGTATAATTTAAGCCAGGATGAAATTAACGTTCCGTGACCGGAACGACGGTCGCTTTTTCCGGTTTCGCTCTCACGGCAATGACCACGCCCGCCACCAGGAGCGCAATGCCGCTTAACGTCAGGAATGGCGGGATTTCCTGGCGCAGAATGAAGGTATAGAGCAGTCCCGCCAGCGTCTCAAAAACAATCAGCGGCCCTAAAATAACGGTTGGCAATTTTTGGCTGGCGATATTCCAGCACAGCGCGCCCACCCAGGAACACAGCACCGCGATGGCGATCATCAGACCGATAAACAGCGCGGGACGCGGGCCAAAAGGCAGGGTAAACAGCGGTTTCTGGATACTCAGCCACAGACAGACCGCCGCATAGCCGATTAACGAGACCGGCAGCGTAACCAGCGCCTGCGCCGTTGCCCACATCATGGGATGTTTGTCGGGATTTTCCCGCAGCCAGCGGGCGTTGCGCAGCGCATACCATGCCCAGCACGCTACGGAAATCAGCGCCAGCACAATGCCTGAACCATAGCGCCAGCCGCTAACATCGGATAATCCCTGACTAAGTTCAGCAATATTGACGCACAGCAGGCCAAAACCGATAAGCGCCAGCGCGGGCGCTAAACGCCGCCAGGATAATCTGCCGTCTCGTTGGCTATAGAGAACGTTAGCGAAAAGCGGAATGACGACCGGCAATGTCCCGATGATCATCGTCGACACCGGCGCGCCGGTTCGCTGAATAGCGCTGGCGAGGCAGGCGTAATAGATTACATTGCCCATCAGGGTCAGCGACAGGGCGGTGGACCAGTCTTTGCGCGTCAACTGGCGTAACCGCGTGCGGCCTAACCAGGCAATCGGCAGGGCAATCAGCCCCAGCGCCAGATAGCGTCCCATTGACTGTAAGAGGGCCGGGTAATCCGGCACGATTAACGGGCCGACGAAAATCAATCCCCACATTAGCCCTGCCAGCAGGGCGTATAGCACGCCGCTAATCATCAGATTCTCCTCATAAACCGTTCCGTCATTATCAGAGAAGGTCTATGAGGATGCTACATAAATTAACTAAATTTTAACACTTACAGTACGGAGCGAAGGCTTTCTGTGAGCGTCGTCGTCGGGCGACCGATGAGTTTACGCAGCGTATGGCTGTCATCAAACAGGCCGCCTTTCGCCGCGCCAGCGTCAGAATTGGCCAACATATCCGCCAGTCCGTCAGGCAGGCCTGCGCCTTTCAGCGCGGCGGCAAAATCGACTTCGCTCAGGTTCTGGTAGACGATTTTTTTTCCGCTCTGATGAGTAAGTTCATCCGCCAACTGGCTTAATGTCCAGGCGTCATCACCCGCCAGTTCGTAGACATTCCCGGCGTGACCCTCTTCACGGATGACGCGCGCGGCGGCGGCATAGTCAGCGCGCATTGCGGAGGCGATTTTCCCTTCTCCCGCCGCGCCAATAAAGACGCCATGTTTCAGCGCGGCAGGGACGCTCGCCAGGTAGTTTTCCGTATACCAGCCGTTACGTAATAGCGTGTGAGGAATACCTGACTCAGCCAGCATTTTTTCCGTTTCAATATGTTCATCGGCGAGCGCCAGCGGCGATTTATCTGCATGTAGCAGGCTGGTATAGGCGATGAATTTCACCTTCGCGGCAATGGCGGCCTGAATGACGTTGCGGTGCTGCGCGGTGCGTTGTCCCACTTCGCTGGATGAAATGAGCAGCAGTTTATCAACGCCCTGTAAGGCGGTGGTCAGCGCGGCTTCGTTAGCGTAATCCGCCTGGCGAACGGTAATCCCGCGCTGACTGAGCGGGGCGGCTTTTTTCGGGTTACGGACGATCGCGATGAGGTGACTGGCGGGCGCCGTTTTTAGCAGGTTTTCAATAACGTGTTGGCCCAGTTGGCCCGTTGCGCCGGTGATAGCAATCATGGTGAACTCCTCAGTGTTGGTCTTGTGTTTTATTACGCTACCACCTAAACTTACTTTTAGTAAGTACGTACAAAAAGGTAAGTATCAATGCGCTCTCATACTCTTTCCCGGCAGTTGCGTGAAGGCAATCTCTTTGCTGAACGGTGCCCGTCCCGTGAGGTGTTAAAACATGTCACCAGTCGCTGGGGCGTACTGATTCTGGTCGCGTTACGCGACGGTACACACCGTTTTAGCGACCTGCGGCGCAAGATGGGAGGCGTGAGTGAAAAGATGCTGGCGCAGTCGTTACAGGCGCTTGAACAGGACGGATTTCTCAACCGGGTGTCATATCCAGTTGTTCCGCCGCATGTAGAATACAGCCTGACGCCGCTTGGCGAGCAGGTGAGCGATAAAGTCGCCGCGCTGGCGGACTGGATAGAACTGAATTTGCCGCAGGTATTGGCGCAGCGGGACCGTTTATCAGATGGCGGCTAGCGCTTTATTCGGCCTGACTGGCAGGCCGAATAAACGCAGCGCCATACGGGACACACGTTACTTGCTTAAATCCACCTGATAAATGGCAAAACCGATATCATCGACGGCAACCTTCTTCATCGGATACTGCCCTTTCGCTTTAATGAAGGCAGCGGCTTTATCGCCTGGCGATGTTTCAAAGCGGATATCCAGCGCCGTATCGCTGTGGATTGGCGCCAGACGCCAGTTATTATCCGCCGCCGGATGGATTTCGCCCGCGCGTTTTGACTCTGCGCCAATCCATGCCGCCAGCACGGCGCGATTTTCATCGGGAGACGCAAAGGCGATATGGCTGTCGCCCGTGCCGGCAAACTTGCCGCCGTAAGCGCGATAGTTATTCGTGGCGACCAGGAACGTAGCGTTCGGGTCGACAGGCTTACCGTTAAAGGTCAGGTTTTTAATACGTTCCGCCTGCGGATTCACCATCTGACATTCGCCATCATAGCGGGCGGGCTGTGACACATCGATTTGATAATTCACGCCGTCAATGACATCGAAATTATAGGTGCGAAAGCCATCCCAATTGATCAACGATTGCGGTTTGTTGCTGTGAATATCAATCTGATTAAATTGTCCGGCAGAACATTCCAGCCACTCTTTTACCTCCTTGCCGCTGGCTTTCACCACCACCAGCGTATTCGGATAGAGATAAAGATCGGCGGCGTTACGGAAGGTCAACTGGCCTTTTTCCACTTCGACAAAGCTGGCAGGATCGTTCTTACGCCCGCCAACTTTAAACGGCGCGGCGGCGGACAGCACCGGCAGTTTCGCCAGATCCGGATCGCCCTGAATAAAGTGTTCCACATACGCTTTTTGCGCGTTATTTACCACCTGTACGGTAGGATCGTCCTGCACCAGAGCAAGATAACTGTACATATTATCGGCAGACTTGCCGATGGGCTTGCTGACAAACTCTCGGGTGGCATCGTGATCGGCTTTCAGAATATCGACCAGCTTACTGTCTTCCGCCGCCAGCGACTTTTTAGCGGCGGCGTCATAGATAGGCCGCGCTTCCGCTTTCGCCTGCGTAACCTGCCATTTGCCGCTGTCGTTATTGAGCACCAGATCGACCACTCCCAGATGGTCGCCCCACATGCCAGGCATTACCGCAGGAATGCCGTTAAGCGTACCTTTGGCGATATCCGCGCCTTTGATGTCGGCAAAATCTTTACCGGGGAAGACGGCATGGGCGTGGCCAAACATAATCGCGTCGACGCCGGGAACTTCGCTGAGGTAATAAACCGAGTTTTCCGCCATGCTGTGGTACGGATCGGCAGAAAGGCCTGAGTGAGCAATGACTACCACGATATCAGCGCCTTTCTCGCGCATTTCGGGCACATATTTCCGGGCGGTTTCCGTAATGTCATTGACGGTAACTTTGCCGCTCAGATTCGCTTTATCCCAAATCATGATTTGCGGCGGAACAAAGCCGATATAGCCGATTTTCAGAGTTTGCGGGTTGCCGTCTTTATCAATAACGCTCGTCTCTTTAATCAGATAAGGCGTAAAGAGCGGCTTTTGGGTTTTAACGTCGATAATATTGGCGTTAACATAAGGGAATTTCGCGCCGGCCAGCGCGTTATGCAGATAGTCCAGACCATAATTAAACTCATGGTTGCCGAGGTTTCCAACCGCGTAATCCAGAGTGTTGAGCGCTTTATAGACCGGGTGAATATCACCGTCTTTGAGCCCTTTTGCCGCCATATAATCGCCCAGAGGGCTCCCCTGAATCAGGTCGCCGTTATCCACCAGCACGCTGTTTTTGACTTCATTTCGGGCGGCATGAATCAAACTTGCGGTACGTACCAATCCGAATTTTTCGGTTGCGGTATCCTTGTAATAATCGAAATCCATCATGTTGCTATGTAAATCAGTAGTTTCCATGATACGGAGATCGACGGTGGCCGCATTCACGCTGGCGGCGATCAGCGTAGCCAGAAGCGTTGCACTAAACTTAATCATCAGAGGCACCTTTTAAGAACGCAATAGAAAAGCCGGATAGTGAAAAATAGCGATGATAAACAGTGAAACCCGATATCGTTCCGACCGTCGCCAGAAGAAGGCGAAACCGCCCCATCCGGCCGATTTTTTGCGAGTGTTCACAGAAGGGTGAATCATGCCATGAAAGGTATTATCAAAACCGCAGACGGTATCACAGTTGGCGGAACCCTTAACGATCGGGTATAAGTAAAACAACGAGTTAACGCCCCTGTCATAAAGAGGTGGAGAATGTTAGAACAAGTATGCCAGCTTGCACGGAACGCGGGCGATGCCATTATGCAGGTTTATGATGGAGCCAAACCGATGGAGTACGCCCGCAAGCAGGACGATTCTCCAGTCACTGCGGCGGATATCGCCGCACATACCGTGATTCTCGAAGGGTTACGCACGCTCACGCCGGATATTCCGGTGCTTTCAGAAGAAGATCCGCCCGCCTGGGAAGTGCGCCAGCACTGGCAGCGTTACTGGCTGGTCGATCCGCTCGACGGCACCAAGGAGTTTATCAAGCGCAATGGCGAATTCACGGTCAATATCGCGCTGATTGAGCAGGGCAAGCCGGTGTTGGGCGTGGTCTATGCGCCGGTGCTGAAAGTGATGTACTACGCGGCGGAAGGTAAGGCCTGGAAAGAGGAGTGCGGGGTGCGTAAGCAGATTCAGGTCCGGGATGCCCGCCCGCCGCTGGTGGTGATTAGCCGTTCGCATACGGATGATGAACTCACCGAATATCTCCAACAGCTTGGCGAACATCAGACAACCTCTATTGGTTCCTCGCTGAAATTCTGTCTTGTGGCGGAAGGCCAGGCGCAGCTTTACCCCAGATTTGGGCCGACCAGCGTCTGGGACACTGCCGCAGGTCATGCCATTGCCGTTGCAGCCGGGGCGCACGTTCACGACTGGCAGGGAAAAACGCTGGACTATACCCCTCGTGAGTCGTTCCTTAACCCCGGCTTCCGGGTGACTATTTACTGAGGAGCTTATGCAGCAGGTCGACCACCTGCTGTACCTCTTGCTGGGTTAACGCGCCATCTTTCACCCATTGAACCCGACCGTCTTTGTCAAGCACGATGACGGCGGACCCCTCTTCTTTTAATTGCCAGGCGTTACGCGCCACGCCATTGCTGTCGACAATAAATTGCGACCACGGGTAGAGCTTTTTATTACTTTCTATACTGCTACGCACGAACATACCGGAGCCTGGGATCGCATCATCGGTGTTCACAATTGTGGTCGTCTGGTATCTGTCATGCGGGAGCTTGGCTGATTTAATCGCTTCAATCAGCGTGGCGTTTTTTTCCTTCGCTGACGTTCGACCCGCAATATGCAGCAGGACGCGCACTTTTCCCGCCAGCTGCGCGCTATTCCAGTTTTTATAACTAAACTCATCTTTATTCAACGTCAGTTCGCCACGATCGGCAATGCCTACCGGCGGCACCCGTTGGTTATCTTCAAGGTTATGCGCACAAGCCATTATGGGGAGTAGCAGACACGACATCGCCAGAATTTTACGTAGGGTCATGGTCATTCCTTCTTTATTTTTTGCAGGTGATCCGACCACTTTGGGCCGATAGTTAATCATATGTGCGATTGATGCTTTTTCCCGCAAAGGGGATGCCAGTTTGCGGGCGGGCGCACACTTCCTGTGAAAAATGAAGGCATATACTGAGAAAAATGAGCTGATGTTTAGATAATTCTGAATAACTGTAATCAAAAGGTAAATATACTTATGCACACTGGAAACGACGTAGATATGGTCTATAGTCATATGGCATTAAAATTTGCGCCTTAAAACTGTTGGGCCGATTGTGGCACCGCAAGGGCGTAATACTCTGCAGGAGACAACAATGAAAATTTTCCAACGCTACAACCCGCTACAGGTGGCGAAGTACGTGAAGATCCTGTTCCGTGGACGGTTATATATCAAGGATGTTGGCGCTTTTGAGTTCGATAAGGGTAAGATTCTTATCCCAAAAGTGAGAGACAAGCAGCACTTGTCTGTGATGTCTGAAGTTAACCGTCAGGTTATGCGCCTGCAAACTGAGATGGCGTAACCAAAAGTGCTATGCAGTAGGTTAAAAAAGTAAAAAAAAACGGCTCCTGAATCAGGAGCCGTTGATGTTTCTGGCAAACGGATTTCAGGCCGCGCTGTCTTCTTTACCTTTTGCATCGGGCAGTTTCGGCGCCGGTACGTTGCTTTTATTGTCGAGACGCGTCACCAGCAACTGATCGATACGGTAGTTGTCGATATCCACCACTTCAAATTTGTAGCCGGAAAACTTCACCGAATCAGTACGTTTTGGAATCTTGCGCAGCATAAACATCATAAAGCCGCCAATGGTTTCATAGTTGCCGGATTGCGGAAACTCATCGATATCCAGCACGCGCATGACGTCGTCAATCGGCGTGCCGCCGTCAACCAGCCAGGAATTTTCATCGCGTGCCACAATTTGCTCTTCCAGTCCCTGGCCGACCAGGTCACCCATTAGCGTGGTCATCACATCGTTCAGCGTAATGATACCGACGACCAGTGCGTATTCATTCATAATGACCGCGAAATCCTCGCCCGCCGTTTTGAAACTTTCCAGCGCCTCAGAAAGGGTCAGCGTATCCGGCACAATCAAGGTATTGCGAATTTGCACGCCGCCATTCAGCGCCATACTTTGGTTCGCCAGCACGCGGTTCAGCAGATCTTTGGAGTCTACATAGCCGATGATGTGGTCGATATCTTCATTACACACCAAAAATTTTGAGTGCGGATGTTCGGCGACCTTTTTCTTCAGGCTTTGTTCGTCTTCGTGCAGATCAAACCAGATGATACTTTCGCGCGGCGTCATGGAAGACGGTACGGTGCGGGATTCAAGTTCAAACACATTTTCAATCAGTTCGTGCTCTTGCTTGCGCAAGACGCCCGCCAGCGCGCCGGCTTCCACCACTGCGTAAATATCATCAGAAGTAATGTCGTCTTTCCGCACCATTGGAATTTTGAACAGGCGGAAGATGTTGTTTGCCATGCCGTTAAACAGCCACACCAGCGGGCGAAAAACGAACAGGCAGAAGCGCATCGGGTTGATGATACGCAAAGCCACAGCTTCTGGCGCAATCATACCGATGCGTTTCGGGGTTAAATCCGCGAACAGGATAAACAGCCCCGTCACCAGCGAGAAGGAGAGAATAAAGCTCAACTGCTCGGAGAGTTCTGGCGACATATAGTGCGAGAAAAGGGCGGAAAAGGCGGGCGAAAATGCCGCATCGCCGACGATACCGCCAAGAATAGCGACGGCGTTCAGGCCAATTTGCACAACGGTGAAAAACATGCCGGGATTTTCCTGCATTTTCAATACGCGTTGTGCGTTGATACTGCCTTCATCAGCTAATAACTTAAGTTTAATCTTACGTGATGCGGCAAGCGAGATCTCGGAGATGGAGAAGAACGCACTTACAGCGATCAGGCAGAATATAATGAATATACTGTTTAACATATCTTATCCGGCGAAACGCCAGATCCTCGGAAGGGAAGTTTATAAATCCGTGTGGTAACGTTTAATGAAAACCGGCTCGTAGCAGTGAGCCGATAAGTTCAGGGCTAGTATAGCGTAAGCTACTGTAAAGTCGCCAGAGGGTTCATTTTCAACTCCGACAAGTTCCCCCTACGCCAGCGTCGTCACGCGTCAGGCGGCAGGCAAACGCCGATCCCGCCAATCCCGCAGTAACCGTATGGATTTTTGTGCAGATACTGTTGGTGTTCATCTTCGGCGTAGTAAAACGGCGTCGCATGGGCGATTTCCGTGGTAATAGGGCGATGGTTTCCGGCGGCGGCCATTGCCGACTGAAAGCGCTCGCGACTGGCGTGAGCGGCGGCACTCTGTTCCGGCGTTAAGGGATAAATCGCAGAACGGTATTGCGTACCGTGATCGTTACCCTGTTGCATCCCCTGCGTTGGATCGTGATTTTCCCAGAAAATCTGTAAAAGCTGCTCATAACGGATAACGGCAGGATCGTACACTATCCGTACCGCTTCGGCATGACCGGTCTGCCCGGAGCAGACTTCCCGGTAGGTTGGATTAGGCGTGTAACCGCCCGCATACCCTGCCGCGGTGCTATATACGCCGGGCAATTGCCAGAATAAACGTTCTACGCCCCAGAAACAGCCCATAGCGAAGTAGGCGATCTCCATCCCGGCAGGGACATTGGTCATAGAGTGTTCATTTACCGCATGCAGAGTGGCGATCGGCATCGGGGTGTTGCGTCCTGGTAACGCATCTGCTTGAGTAACCAGATGTTTTTTATCAAATAAACTCATGAGCTATTCTCCCGAAAGCGTTAATTGGCGTTAAGGTTGTAACGAGACGCATCTTTGCACACAATAACAACATTAATGTATCTGGATTTAACCATAAGAAATATTTGGGCAGTCGTCTGCTTTTCAATCGAAATTGTTGATTTTATGTTAAGCCGCGGAGCGGTAGTGTGATTTTTTCCAGGGGTGGGAATAGGGGATATTCAGGAGAAAATGTGCCACATATCCGTCAGTTATGTTGGGTTAGCTTACTGTGCCTGAGCAGTTCTGCGGTAGCCGCAAATGTTCGTCTGAAAGTCGAAGGGCTATCCGGAGAGCTGGAAAAAAACGTTCGCGCACAGCTCTCTACGATTCAGAGCGATGAGGTGACGCCGGATCGGCGCTTTCGCGCCCGAGTTGATGATGCGATTCGCGAAGGGCTTAAAGCGTTAGGCTATTACGAACCCACTATCAAATTCGACTTGCTTCCACCGCCTGCGAAAGGACGGCAGGTATTAATCGCCAGGGTTACGCCCGGCCAGCCGGTGTTGATTGGCGGTACAGAAGTCATTTTACGCGGCGGCGCGCGCACGGACAAAGATTATCTGGCCTTACTGAAAACGCGTCCGGCAATCGGCACGGTGCTGAACCAGGGAGACTATGACAATTTTAAGAAGTCGTTAACCAGCGTGTCGCTACGTAAAGGCTATTTCGACAGCGAATTCGTTAAAAGTCAGTTGGGAATTGCTCTGGGCCGTCATCAGGCGTTTTGGGATATTGATTATGATAGCGGTGAGCGCTATCGCTTCGGGCCTGTCACCTTCGAAGGTTCGCAGATTCGTGATGAATATTTACAAAATCTGTTACCGTTTAAAGAGGGCGATGAGTACGAGTCGAAAGATTTGGCGGAACTAAACCGCCGACTTTCCGCTACCGGATGGTTTAATTCTGTCGTGGTGGCGCCGGAATTTGAGAAATCGCGTAAAACAAAAATTCTGCCGTTAAAAGGCGTGGTATCGCCGCGAACCGAAAACACGATTGAAACCGGGGTGGGGTACTCCACCGACGTCGGGCCGCGCGTGAAAGCGTCGTGGAAAAAACCGTGGATGAACTCCTACGGTCATAGCCTGACCACCAGCACCAGTATTTCTGCGCCGGAACAGGTGCTGGATTTTAGTTATAAAATGCCGCTGCTGAAAAACCCGCTGGAGCAATACTATCTGGTACAGGGCGGTTTTAAACGTACCGATTTGAATGATACGGAGCAGGACTCGACCACGCTTGCCGTGTCGCGTTACTGGGACCTTTCCAGCGGTTGGCAGCGGGCGATTAACCTGCGCTGGAGTTTCGACCACTTTACCCAGGGGAACGTCACCAATACCACCATGCTGTTCTACCCGGGCGTGATGATCAGCCGAACCCGCTCGCGAGGGGGACTGATGCCAACCTGGGGCGATTCGCAGCGCTACTCGGTAGACTATTCGAATACGGCCTGGGGCTCCGACGTGGATTTCTCCGTGCTGCAGGCGCAAAACGTCTGGATTCGGACTTTGTACGATCGCCACCGTTTTGTGATGCGCGCCAATTTGGGCTGGATAGAAACCGGTGATTTCGACAAAGTTCCGCCGGATTTACGTTTCTTCGCCGGGGGCGACCGCAGTATTCGCGGCTATAAATACAAATCTATTTCGCCTAAAGATAGCGACGGCAATCTTAAAGGCGCCTCAAAACTGGCAACCGGATCGCTGGAGTACCAGTATAACGTCACCGGCAAATGGTGGGGGGCAGTGTTTGTCGATAGCGGCGAGGCGGTGAGTGATATTCGCCGTAGCGATTTCAAAACCGGGACCGGGGTCGGCGTGCGCTGGGCGTCGCCGGTTGGGCCTATCAAACTCGATTTTGCCGTACCGGTCGGCGACAAAGACGAACACGGTTTACAGTTTTATATCGGTCTGGGGCCTGAATTATGAGTTTATGGAAGAAAATAAGCCTCGGCGTGTTGATTTTCATTGTGGTGTTACTGGCGAGCGTTGCGTTTCTGGTCGGGACGACGACGGGGCTGCATCTGGTATTCACTGCGGCGAACCGCTGGGTGCCGGGGCTGGAGATTGGGCAGGTCACCGGCGGCTGGCGGGACTTATCGTTAAAAAATATCCGCTATGAGCAGCCGGGCATTGCGGTGAATGCGGGCGAAATTCATCTGGCCGTCGGGCTTGATTGCCTGTGGCGCAGTAGCCTGTGCGTCAATGATCTGGCGCTAAAAGACATTAATGTCGCTATCGACAGCAAAAAAATGCCACCCTCCGAACCGGCGCAAGAAGAGGAAGAAAGCGGGCCGCTGAACCTCTCCACGCCCTGGCCCATCACGCTGTCGCGCGTGGCGTTGAATAACATCAATATCAAGATTGATGACACTACCGTTTCGGTGTTGGATTTTACCTCCGGACTGGCATGGCAGGAGAAAAACCTGACCCTGAAACCGACGCGGCTTCAGGGATTGCTGATTGCGCTGCCGAAGGTCGCTGACGTGGCGCAGGAAGAGGTGGTTGAACCCAAAATCGAGAAACCTCAACCGGATGAAAAGCCGCTTGGCGAAACGCTAAAAGATCTGTTTGCAAAACCAGTAATGCCGGAGATGACCGATGTTCACCTGCCGCTCAATCTGAATATCGAGTCATTTCGCGGCGAGCAGCTACGCATCACCGGCGATACCGATCTGACGGTGCGCACGATGCTGCTTAAAGTCAGCAGTATCGACGGTAATATGAAGCTGGATACTCTGGATATCGACGCCAACCAGGGCACGGTGAAAGCCTCCGGTACGGCGCAGCTCGCCAATAACTGGCCGGTTGATATTACGCTCAACAGTACGCTGAATATCGATCCGCTAAAGGGTGAAAAGATAAAACTCAAGGTCGGCGGCGCGTTACGCGAACAACTGGAGGTCGGGGTGAACCTTTCCGGGCCGATGGATGTCGCGCTTCGCGCCCAGACGCGGCTGGCGGAGGCCGGTTTACCGCTCAATCTTGAGGTCGTCAGCCAACGCATTGCCTGGCCATTGACGGGTGATACCCAGTTTCAGGCTGACGATCTGAAGCTCAAACTGAGCGGTAAGATGACCGACTATACGTTGTCGATGCGAACCGCCGTGAAAGGACAAGATATTCCGCCGGCGACCATTACGCTGGATGCTAAAGGGAATGAGCGGCAGATTAATCTCGATAAACTCACCGTCGCCGCTCTGGAGGGAAAAACCGAACTGAAAGCGCTGGTGGACTGGCAGCAGGCGATTAGCTGGCGTGGCGAACTGACGCTGAATGGCATCAATACCGCTAAAGAGATCCCGGATTGGCCCGCGAAGCTTAACGGCGTCATGAAAACCAAAGGCAGCCTCTACGGCGGCACCTGGCAGATGGATGTTCCGGAGCTCAAGCTGACCGGCAATGTGAAGCAGAACAGCGTTAACGTCAACGGGACGCTAAAGGGCAACAGCTACATGCAGTGGACGATCCCGGGGCTGCACCTTGCGCTGGGCCCAAACAGCGCCGATATAAAAGGCGAGCTTGGCGTTAAGGAGCTGAATCTTGACGCCGCCATCGATGCGCCGGGGCTGGATAATGCGCTGCCAGGACTGGGCGGCATGGCAAAAGGAATCGTTAAAGTCCGCGGTACGGTAGAAGCGCCGCAGCTGTTGGCGGATATTACCGCCCGCGGCTTGCGCTGGCAGGAGCTGTCTGTCGCCCAGGCGCGCATTGAGGGCGATATTAAATCCACCGATCAAATAGCGGGCCATCTCAACGTTCGCGTAGAGCGGATTTCGCAGCCCGACGTTAACATCAATCTGGTGACGCTTGACGCCAAAGGCAGCGAGAAGCAGCATCAGCTACAGCTCCGTGTTCAGGGAGAACCGGTATCCGGTCAACTCTCCCTGACAGGCAGTTTTGATCGCGAGGCGGCGCGCTGGAAAGGGACGTTAAGCGACACCCGTTTCCAGACGCCAGTGGGGCCATGGTCGTTGACCCGCGCGATTGCGCTGGACTACCGTAATAAAGAACAGAAAATCAGTATCGGGCCACATTGTTGGCTGAACCCGAACGCCGAGCTGTGCATCCCGCAAACCATTGATGCGGGCGCCGCAGGACGGGCGGTGGTCAATCTCAACCGCTTTGATCTGGCGATGCTGAAGCCATTTATGCCTGATACCACTCAGGCCAGCGGGATCTTTAGCGGGAAAGCGGACGTGTCGTGGGACACCACCCAGGAGGGATTGCCGCAGGGGAAGGTCACGCTTTCCGGTCGTAATGTGAAGGTCACGCAGACCGTCAATGACGCGCCGTTACCTGTCGCGTTTGAGACGCTGAACCTCAGCGCCGATCTGCACAATAATCGCGCCGAGCTGGGATGGCTGATTCGCCTGACGAACAATGGTCAATTCGATGGCCAGGTGCAGGTAACCGATCCTCAGGGGCGGCGCAATCTCGGCGGTAACGTCAACATGCGCAATCTCAATCTGGCGATGGTCAACCCTGTCTTTTCGCGCGGCGAAAAAGCGGCGGGAATGTTAAACGCCAGGCTACGTCTGGGCGGCGATGTACAAAGCCCGCAGTTGTTTGGTCAGTTGCAGCTTAGCGCGCTGGATATTGACGGTAATTTTATGCCGTTTGAGATGCAGCCGAGCCAGCTCACCATGAACTTTAGCGGGACGCGTTCGACGCTCGCCGGTATCGTGCGAACACAACAAGGGCAAATTAACCTGAACGGCAACGCCGACTGGAGTCAGATTGACAACTGGCGCGCGCGGGTGACGGCGAAAGGCAGCCGGGTGCGGATTACCGTTCCGCCGATGGTGCGCCTGGATGTCTCGCCGGATGTGGTCTTTGACGCGACGCCTTCGCTGTTCACGTTGGATGGGCGTGTGGACGTTCCGTGGGCGCGAATTGTGGTGCACGACCTGCCGGAGAGCGCGGTCGGCGTCTCCAGCGATGTGGTTATGCTCAACAATGACCTGCAACCAGAAACGCCGCAGACAGCGTCTATTCCCATCAACAGTAATCTGACGGTCCACGTCGGCAACAACGTGCGCATCGACGCCTTCGGGCTTAAAGCGCGTTTGACCGGCGATTTGAAAGTCGCGCAGGATAAGCAGGGGCTGGGGCTGAATGGTCAAATCAATATTCCTGACGGCCGATTCCGCGCCTACGGCCAGGACCTGCTTGTCCGTAAAGGCGAGCTGCTGTTCTCCGGCCCGCCGGATCAGCCGCTGCTCAATATCGAAGCGATCCGTAACCCTGACGCCACCGAAGACGATGTCATTGCGGGCGTGCGCGTCACAGGCACTGCTGATGAACCCAAAGCGGAAATCTTCTCCGATCCGGCGATGCCGCAGGCTGAAGCGCTTTCTTATCTGCTGCGTGGGCAGGGGTTGGACAGCAATCAGAGTGATAGCGCAGCAATGACTTCCATGCTTATTGGCCTGGGGGTTGCGCAAAGTGGTCAGGTTGTGGGTAAAATCGGAGAGACATTCGGTGTAAGTAATCTGGCGCTGGACACGCAAGGGGTGGGCGATTCGTCCCAGGTTGTGGTCAGCGGCTATGTACTGCCGGGTCTACAGGTGAAGTATGGTGTAGGGATATTTGACTCTCTGGCGACGCTCACGTTACGTTATCGCCTGATGCCTAAGCTATATCTGGAAGCAGTGTCTGGCGTAGATCAGGCACTTGATTTGCTCTATCAGTTTGAGTTTTAGCAATGCGAATATTTGTCTATGGCAGTTTACGACAGAAACAAGGCAACAGTCACTGGATGACCAATGCCCAATTGCTTGGCGATTACCGTATCGATAACTACCAGTTGTATAGTCTGGGCCACTATCCAGGCGCAGTTCCGGGAAACGGAGCGGTATACGGTGAAGTTTATCGAATTGATAACGCCACGCTGGCCGAACTTGATGCTTTGCGCACCAGGGGCGGTGAATACGCACGCCAGTTAATCCAGACGCCTTACGGCAGCGCATGGATGTATGTATATCAACGTCCTGTTGATGGGTTAACTCTGATTGAAAGCGGTGACTGGTTAGACAGAAACCAGCCCTGAACTGAACACGCCACCCTCGGGTGGCGTTGTTTTTTACATTCTGGCTGATGGCGCTAGCGCCGGGCATGGTGAGCTCTTATTCTGCCGTAGATCAATAATGACGCGCCGCCCAGGATAACAATGCATCCGAGAACCATAAATCCCTGCATATAGCTGCCGGTTGTCCGGTAAAAATAGCCGACCATTAGGCCTGCCAGCGTACCGCCGCCGCCGGCGCCGATGCCATTAATAATACCGGAGGCTGGGCCAATCGCATGGGGTTTAACGTTCGACTGGATAATCGACCAGATATTGGGGGTAAAGCTGGCGGCATAATAACCCATCGCCAGGGTAATGAGCGTGATTTTAAAGCCCGGCGCATCGACAAATGGCAGGAGAAATAACATCACGCCGGGGATTAGTAGGCCCAGTGAAGCAATAAGTACACGTTTTTGTGTCTTATCACTGATCCATGAGATAGGGATTGCCAGTATAACCGCAGTCAGATAAGGCAGAGAACTGACCAATGCTTTACTGAATCCGGTATAGCCGAGAGAATTGACAACCATGGGGATCCATAACGTAATTCCCCAGAACAACATCCCTTGAGTGATGTAGGTAAAAATAAGAAGTAGGAAGGGGGTTCCGCCCAGCGATTCCAGGGTAAGCTTAGTTTTCTCTGTTGGCGCCGGCGCACGATAATAAGGCGCTTCTTCCTGTTTTTTCAGCATTGTTATATAAAGTGGAACTACAACAACAATGCCGATCACACCAGTGATAATAAAAACATTTCGCCAACCGAAGGCAGCATCCAGCGGGGACAAAATCATAAATCCCAGGCCTAATGCCAGGAACTGTCCATAATACTGGATAATACTGTTCGCCTGCGTCCGTTCTTTGTCTGAAAACCAGTCGCTGGCGAAGCGGGACTGCTGCGGCCAATAAATGCCTTCGGTAATGCCAAGCACCAGCCGACAAATCAAAATAACGTACACTGACGAGGTAAATCCGACAAAAACGGTCGCAATCGACCAGATTAGCACCATCAGAATGACTATTTTTTTCGGATCGTATCGCTGGGTAAATACGCCGCCAAAAATATTTGAAAAGGCATAGCCAATAAGAAATATGGTTAATACAATGCTGGCCGTTGCGCCATCAATATTCAGGTCGTGTGTAATCGTAGGTAACGTAACGGAAAGATTAGAACGGTCAAGATAAGCAACAAAAAGGCCGAACATTAATGTCGCGCCGATCCGTAGCCATTTTTGCATTGAGGTCATTTTTCAACTCCGTTTGGCCGCGCGCCAAAATCAATTTGACGAAATAATATCTCACCGGATTTTATGGTCATTTGTGGTACCAGCACATGCGTCCCCGTGAGCGTTTCACCATGAATATCGGCAAATTCAACATGCCTGTTTTTTAATTTAAAGATGGCGATATCGGCAAATGCCCCAGGGGCCAGCGTACCAATTTCTGCTGCCATGCCCAATAAAACTGCTGGGGTATGGGTACAGGCGTTAATGACATCGGTAAGCGCGACGCCGAGTGCTAAGTATTTCGATAAAATCCATGGTAAGGCGTAAACAGGCCAGGCGAGTTTAGTGATGGTTGAGAGATCGCTACTGATGATATCCGGAAGAAAGCCATTGGCGATGGCCCGGCGTGCCGTGTTCATTGAAAAATGGCTGCGACCATTGGCGGCATCAAATATAACGCCTCTTTCCCTTGCCTGACGGACTTCGGCTAAGACAGCGCCTTCATCAGTAAGAATGGTGCTACCTTTGCCGTGAAACGCATGAGCGATAATATCGCCGCGGCGTAGCAAGGAGACAAGTTCTTTCATGGGAACGATGGGATGAGTCGAGTGTATTGCCACGGGACACTTTAAATCGTTGGCAATACGAAGGGATTCAGTCAGCGGTTTTAAGCCATATTCAGCAATGTCCTCAGTCTGAACCTTGAGTTTTAATCCCTGAAGAACGTTGCGATACTGGCGAAACAGCGCGTGGATCTTATTTTCATCAATATTGTCAGGATCATAATTTTCTTGTGACCAGGTTTGGCCCGGCGGCGACACGGTCAGAAACGCTTTGATTCGAACTTTGCTGGCGCAAATCACCGTTCGGTAGAAGGCATCAAAGTTTGCCGTACCGGCAGAACCTGCATCCACGACGGTGGTGACGCCATTCGGCGGCATGTACATATCAGGCCTGACGCCGCCTTCCGTCGCGTCATAAAAAACATGCGCGTGATAATCGATAAGACCGGGAGTGACGATCATGCCGTCGGCATGGATAATCCGGGTCTCCGAAGTTACAGGATATTTATCGGCATCAACGATAATATCGTTAATGATGCGTAAATTGTTAATCTCATTAATATTACGAGCGGGATCGATGATATGTCCACCGGTAATTAATATATCATTTTTCATCATAATCTCTTAAAATAGTAAATAATTATGGCAGCCCTTAAAAATATATTAAAAAGTGTGTTTTGAGCGGATGTTATGTTGGATTAAAAATACGGTTATTGGTAGGAAGAGCTTAGGATACCTTATTAAAAAGGTAATCGGGCCTATGCACTAAATAAGAATTTAGCGCTTGCTAATATTTAGGGCGTAAGTCCAGAGGAGTCTGCGGGCATTCACAAAACAATTATTATCTTAAGCTTTTTAGAGAAACCGTGAGCGTATTCAACCCTTTTTAATAAAAAATCAGGTAAAGTCTTATTCATTCCGTGAATGTTAAACTAATAATGATAAAAATTGTGTTCTATTCATTAGCCAATAAAAAGGCCCTCATTACTATGAGAGCCTTTATCTTGACGCTTATGTAAAAGCGAACTTATTTCTTCGCTGCGCGCTCGAAGGAGGCAACGATTTCCGCTTTAGCCGCTTCGGCGTTGTCCCAACCGTCAACTTTCACCCATTTGCCTTTTTCGAGATCTTTATAATGCTCGAAGAAATGAGTGATCTGCGCTTTCAGCAGTTCCGGCAGATCGTTCACATCTTTAATGTGATCATACTCTTTGCTCAGTTTGGTGTGCGGTACGGCAACCAGTTTCGCATCTTCACCGGATTCGTCGGTCATTTTCAGTACGCCAACCGGACGGCAACGGATGACGGCGCCTGGCTGCAGCGGGTACGGCGTCGGGACCAGAACGTCTACCGGGTCGCCGTCCAGAGACAGGGTATGGTTGATGTAACCGTAGTTGCACGGATAGAACATCGCGGTGGACATGAAGCGGTCAACGAACAGCGCGCCGCTCTCTTTGTCAACTTCGTATTTGATCGGATCTGCGTTAGCCGGGATCTCGATAACGACGTAGATATCTTCCGGCAGTTCTTTACCCGCCGGGACGTTGAGTAAGCTCATGTCTGTTTCCTTTGAATTTATGACAAACAAGTGGCGAGTATTATAGCCAACTCACGCCGAAAGTCTTCGCTTGTTTTCGTTTCCGCCTCATCTGGCGCGTCGTTGCGGAGCATAAACGACAAAGGTTAAGAACCGAAAAAATCACGGGCCTGATAAGGCAACGCCGCCATCGGACATCTTATTGCCCAATGGCGGCTTCATGCGTTATTCCGCATGGTGGTAAAGATTACGCGTCCGGGTATTCGCGGATAAAGCGTTCCACATCGTCAACCATATGGCGGTTGCCAACGAAGAACGAGCGGCGCTGGTGCAGGCTTTCCGGAATGATATCCAGAATACGTTCTTTACCATCGCTTGCTTTGCCGCCGGCCTGTTCCGCGAGAAACGCCATCGGGTTGCACTCATACAGCAGACGCAGTTTTCCCTGCGGATGGCTGGCGGTGCTGGGGTAGAGATAGATGCCGCCTTTCAGCAGGTTGCGATGGAAATCGGCCACCAGAGAGCCAATGTAACGTGAGGTATAAGGGCGACTTGTTGAACTATCCTCTTCCTGGCAGAATTTGATGTACTTCTTCACGCCATTCGGGAATTTAATGTAGTTGCCTTCGTTAATGGAGTAGGTTTTACCCTTTTCCGGGAAACGCATACGTTCCTGGCACAGACAGAACACGCCCAACGACGGATCGTAGGTGAAAGCGTGTACGCCGCAGCCGGTGGTGTAAACCAGCATGGTGGACGAGCCATACACGACATATCCCGCAGCGACCTGTTTGTTGCCGGGTTGCAGGAAATCTTCTTCGGTGACCGGCGTGCCGACGGGCGTCACGCGGCGATAAATCGAGAAAATCGTACCGACAGAGACGTTAACGTCGATGTTAGAAGAGCCATCCAGAGGGTCCATCAGCACCACATATTTCGCGTGTTCGCAGCCTTCAAAGACGACAATTTCGTCCTCTTCTTCCGATGCGATGCCCGCTACAATATCGCGCGCTTTTAGTGCAGCTTTCAGTTTCTCGTTCGCGAACAGATCGAGTTTCTGCTGAACCTCGCCCTGTACGTTCTCAGCACCGCTGGCACCCAGGATATCGACCAGACCGGCCTTGTTGATATCGCGGTGGATGATCTTGGCGCCCAATTTTATTGCCGACAGCAAAGCAGTGAGCTCACCGGTAGCCTGAGAGAACTCGTGCTGCTTTTCGACAATAAATTCACCTAACGTTTTCATAACACTTTCCCTGCAATTGATTGGAGTAAAGCGACCGTAACAATCTTAACAAACATTTCAGATGATGCGCTCAGGTGAATCGCGCCAGCAAAGTACAGATTTACCTGAAATGCGTTTCTCACTTGCCAGACATGTGCGTAAAATGGCTCGCAGATAAAAAAAGGATAGTGACGTATGCGCATTCATATTTTGGGAATTTGTGGCACTTTCATGGGGGGGCTGGCGATGCTGGCTCGCTCGCTTGGTCATGAAGTAACGGGTTCGGACGCCAATGTGTATCCGCCGATGAGTACCTTACTTGAGAAGCAAGGCATTGATCTGATCCAGGGTTATGACGCCAGCCAGCTCGATCCGCAGCCGGATCTGGTGATTATCGGCAATGCGATGACGCGCGGGAATCCGTGCGTGGAAGCGGTGCTGGAAAAAAACATTCCCTTTATGTCTGGTCCACAGTGGCTGCACGACTTTGTGTTGCGCGATCGCTGGGTACTGGCGGTCGCCGGTACCCACGGCAAAACCACGACCGCAGGCATGGCGACCTGGATACTGGAAGCGTGCGGGTACAAACCGGGCTTTGTGATTGGCGGCGTACCGGGTAACTTTGAGGTTTCCGCGCGCCTGGGCGAGAGCCCGTTCTTTGTTATCGAAGCGGATGAGTACGACTGCGCGTTCTTTGATAAACGTTCTAAATTTGTGCATTACTGCCCGCGTACGCTGATCCTCAACAACCTTGAGTTTGATCATGCCGACATCTTCGACGATCTGAAAGCGATCCAGAAGCAGTTCCACCATCTGGTGCGCATCGTGCCGGGGCAGGGGCGCATCATCTGGCCGGAAAACGACATCAACCTGAAACAGACCATGGCGCTGGGCTGCTGGAGCGAGCAGGAGCTGGTGGGCGAGCAGGGACACTGGCAGGCGAAGAAGCTGACTACGGATGCTTCCGAGTGGGAAGTGTGGCTGGACGGCGAAAAAGTCGGCGATGTGAAATGGGGCCTGGTCGGCGAACATAACATGCACAATGGGCTGATGGCGATTGCCGCCGCGCGCCACGTGGGCGTCGCGCCCGCAGAAGCGGCCAGTGCGCTGGGGTCATTTATTAACGCCCGCCGCCGTCTGGAGCTACGCGGTGAAGCGAACGGCGTGACGGTGTATGACGATTTTGCTCACCATCCGACGGCAATTCTGGCCACGCTGGCGGCGTTGCGCGGTAAAGTGGGCGGCACCGCGCGCATTATCGCAGTGCTGGAGCCGCGCTCTAACACGATGAAGATGGGGTTATGCAAGGATGACCTGGCACCGTCGTTAGGGCGTGCGGATGAAGTGTTCCTGCTGCAGCCGCCGCATATTCCGTGGCAAGTGGCGGAGGTCGCCGAAGCCTGCGTACAGCCTGCTCACTGGAGTGGCGATGTCGATACGCTGGCGGAAATGGTGGTGAAAACCGCACAGCCTGGCGATCACATCCTGGTGATGAGCAACGGCGGTTTCGGCGGCATCCATCAGAAATTGCTGGATGGGCTGGCGAAAAAAGCACTGGTTGTGGAGTAAAAAATGCCCGGTGGCGCTGCGCTTACCGGGCCTACAATACGTACATTCCTGTAGGCCGGATAAGGCGCCAGCGCCGCCATCCGGCAGACGCTACCAACGTGTAAAATTACCCTTCGTTTTCCGCCAGCTCGCGCAGATACTGGAAAATCTGACGCGCTGATTTCGGCGGTTTGTTGCCTTCTTTCTCTTTCTTCGCATTGCGGATCAATGAACGAAGCTGTTGACGATCGGCGTGCGGCCACAGGGTCAGTACTTCGGCTACCGCGTCATCGCCTTCGACGATCAGACGATCGCGCAGATGCTCAAGCTTGTGAAACAGCACCACCTGCTGATTATGGCGGTTCTTCAGCTTGTCCAGCGCCTGGCGAATAGGTTCAACGTCGCGTTGGCGCAGCATTTTTCCGATAAGCTGCAACTGGCGGCGGCGTCCTTCCATTTTGATTCGCTGGGCCAGTTCAATGGCGTCGCGCAGATCGGCGTCCAGCGGGATCTTATCCAGCGCGTTTTTCCCCAGATCCACCAGTTCCGCGCCCAGGCGTTTTAATTCCTCGGCATCGCGTTTAATTTCACTTTTACTGACCCAGATAATTTCATCGTCTTCGTCTTCGATGTCATCACCGGGAACGTCGTCGAGCCAGTCTTCGGGCTGCTTTGTCATGTCAGGCTCCTTAAAAAAAGAGGCTAATGTTACCAGTTAAGATGCGCACTGAAAAACGGTTCTCTGTTAGACTTCAGAGAAACTCTCTCTACATTATGGCATTTGCAATGAAAGTAATCTCACAAGTTGAAGCGCAGCGTAAGATTCTGGAAGAAGCAGTTTCGACAGCGCTGGAGTTAGCCTCAGGCAAATCGGATGGGGCGGAAGTCGCCGTCAGCAAGACCACCGGCATTAGCGTCAGCACCCGTTATGGTGAAGTAGAGAATGTCGAATTTAATAGCGACGGCGCGCTGGGCATTACGGTGTATCACCAGAACCGCAAAGGCAGCGCCTCTTCGACGGATTTAAGCCCGCAGGCGATTGCCCGTACCGTGCAGGCCGCGCTGGATATCGCGCGTTACACGTCGCCGGACCCGTGCGCAGGCGTGGCGGACAAAGAACTGCTGGCGTTTGACGCGCCGGATCTGGACTTGTTCCACCCGGCAGAGGTTACGCCAGACGAAGCCATTGAACTGGCCGCGCGTGCGGAACAGGCTTCTCTAAAGGCGGATAAACGCATCACCAATACCGAAGGCGGGAGCTTTAACAGCCATTACGGCATTAAAGTGTTCGGCAACAGTCACGGCATGTTGCAGGGATATTGCTCCACGCGCCATTCGCTCTCAAGCTGCGTCATCGCCGAAGAGAATGGCGATATGGAGCGCGATTACGCTTACACCATCGGTCGGGCAATGGCGGATCTGCAAGCGCCGGAATGGGTCGGGGCCGAGTGCGCGCGCCGCACCTTATCCCGCCTGTCGCCGCGCAAGCTCTCCACCATGAAAGCTCCGGTCATTTTCGCCAATGAAGTGGCGACAGGGCTATTCGGTCATCTGGTCGGGGCGATTGCCGGCGGCGCGGTCTACCGTAAATCCACTTTTCTGCTCGACTCGCTGGGCAAACAAATTCTGCCGGAATGGTTAACCATCGAAGAACACCCGCATCTGCTAAAAGGGCTGGCGTCTTCACCGTTCGACAGCGAAGGCGTGCGTACGGAGCGCCGGGACATTGTGAAGGATGGCGTACTGACGCAATGGTTGCTGACCAACTATTCTGCCCGCAAACTGGGGCTGAAAAGTACCGGTCATGCCGGCGGCATTCATAACTGGCGTATCGCCGGGCAGGGGCTGAACTTTGAGCAGTTGCTAAAAGAGATGGGCACCGGCCTGGTGGTGACGGAACTGATGGGCCAGGGCGTCAGCGGTATTACCGGCGACTACTCCCGCGGCGCTGCGGGATTCTGGGTTGAAAATGGTGAAATCCAGTACCCGGTAAGTGAAATTACCATTGCCGGTAATTTAAAAGAGATGTGGCGTAATATTGTCACCGTAGGTGATGATATTGAAACGCGCAGTAATATACAGTGCGGTTCGGTATTGTTACCGGAGATGAAAATCGCCGGACAATAATACCCGTCATACTTCAGGCTGCAGGCGCGTTGGCTGCCTGCAGCTCGAATTATTCAGGGTATTACACTTATCGTTAATAATAAAAAAGGAAGTGAGCAATGCGTAAAAGCCTGTTAGCTATTCTTGCTGTGTCATCGCTGGTATTCGGTTCGGCTGTTTTTGCTGCCGATCTTGAAGATAATATGGATATTCTCAATGATAACCTGAAAGTTGTTGAGAAAACGGATAGTGCCCCTGAACTGAAAGCGGCATTAACCAAAATGCGCGCGGCCGCGCTGGATGCTCAAAAAGCTACGCCGCCAAAGCTGGAAGATAAAGCGCCGGATAGCCCGGAAATGAAGGATTTTCGTCACGGTTTTGACATTCTGGTCGGCCAAATTGATGGCGCGCTGAAGCTGGCGAACGAAGGTAACGTTAAAGAAGCGAAAGCGGCGGCGGAAGCGCTAAAAACCACCCGCAATACGTATCATAAGAAGTATCGTTAATTTTTGTGGGATGGCGGCTTCGCTTTATCCGCAGGTCGCCATCCGGCAAAATGTAATACCCATCACACTTTCTCACTTTATACGACAACGTCATTGTTTCGCCATTTCCTCTTTATGCCGCGATAGATCTCACACTTTCCCGGCGATAATTCATTAATGCCGCCTTTTCTGTGGCGCAGATCACCTATCCCACTCGCGTTTCCACTTCGAGGTGGAAAATAACTCGCTACAAACTTTTAACCCTTGCCGCTAGTTTTATCTCATTGCCATTAACGGGGTGAGACGCGTGGATAACGGAGCAGTAAAACACGATGCCGGTGAGCGAATTAACGAACTGGCTGAACAGGTGTTAACGCAGGTGGATAGCCTGCTGGGGCGGCATCACATTGTCCCCAATGCGGTACAGACGCAAATGCTGACCTCGCACGTTCGCGCGATGGCGCACCGGTCAATTACCGGCGAGCCTTTACCGGAAGTCGATGCCAGCTTGTTTGATGAAATCTCAGCCGAATCAATGGCGCTCGCCCGCGAAATCGTGGCGGCGTTTGGCAACCTTCCTGACGAAGAAGCCTGGCTATTATCGGTACATTTTGAAGTCGCGAAAGACAACCTCTAAGGAGCAAAAAATGGAACAGATTACCGTCGTGATTGGCGATCGCCTGGGTAAAGGCCAGAAAGTGGCGGCAGGCGTGGAAAAAGCGGGCGGTCGCGCGGTCGTCGTACCGGGCGTCGCGGCAGACATGAAGCTGGGCGATGTGATGAAAGCGGAAAACGCCACCTTCGGCATTTCATTTTGCGGCAGCGGCGGCGCGGGCGCTATCACCGCGCAAAACAAGCATGGCTACAAAGCCAAATATGGCATGCGGTCAGTGGATGAAGGCGTCACCGCTATCAATGAAGGCTGCAACGTGTTGGGTTTCGGCTTTATGGATAAAGAAGAGCTCGGCGAGCGCCTGGTGCAGGCGTGGCAAAAGAAATACGGCGCCTGATGATGAAAGAGCAATTCACCACCACGGTGAGAGTAAAAGGCAAGGGCGACGCCAAAGCACGCGCCTTTGCCGATGCGCTGAACCATGTTCAGTCGGCGGTGATGAGAGAGTCGCCGTATATCTTACTGCGTATTGAGCCACAGGATGTGCGGATTGTTCAGGCGCATGAGTCGGTGCGTAAAGAGGCCTTTCTGTTTTTCTTTTTGCGCCGGGAACGACGCACTTACAGCGTGGAGCTGGATGTGACCGTCAACGTGACCGCCATCAATCTCGACAGGGTGGATTTCGTCGCGAAACGCTGATTTTTATTAAAAAGGCATAGTTATGTTCCTGATAATACTAATTAAATCGCTCATTATCGGCGCGCTGGTCGGCGTAGGGGTGGGCGCTGGGGCTGCACGCATGTTTCACGCGCCAACCACGCAGGGGATGGGCGCGTTCCGTACGTTGGGCGAACTCAACTCTTGTGAAGGCGACCCGGCATCTCACTTCTCCTTTGGGCTGGGTTTCTTCTTTAACGCCTGGGCGTCGTCTGTGGCGGCCGGATCGTTCACCCAGGATGTCGATCACCGCATCATCCCTAACTGGGGCGCGGCGGCGCTAATGATCAAAAACCGTAACGTCGGCGAGACGCTGCACGACCCGAAAAAAATGGCGATCGCCTGCGCCGTCATCGGCATGATTGTCGTAACGTTCCTTAACCTGACCGCCTCATCCGTGCCAGAGGCGCTACAGGTGACGGCGGTTAAGGTGCTGGTACCGGCGGCAAACCTGCTGGTCAACATCGTCATGCCTGTGATCTTCTGGTTAGCGGCGATCGACGCTGGTAAAAAATCGGGCTTCTGGGCCACCGTTTTCGGCGGCGCGGCGCAGCTCATCATGGGGAACGCCGTACCGGGGCTGGTACTGGGTATTTTGATCGGCAAAGGCGTAGAAGAGAGCGGCTGGAACCATGTCACCAAAGTGATGATGGTCGCCATCGTTTTGCTGTTTGTGTTGAGCGGCTTCTTCCGCGGCTTCGACATGAAAATGATCGAGTCTTTCAACATGACGGTACCGAACTGGCTTGAACTGATCCACAACTCGCTCAGCGGCAAATAACGGAGGCCACAATGGAAGAGAATAAAGGTTTTTGGTATGCCGACTGGTCGTTCCCGATCTTTGTTGGCCTGCTCTCCTCCGGCGTTTTCGCCGGGACGCATATGTACTATCTGTACGGTATCGGCGCATTTAACGAAGTCGCTTTTGTGGCGATGTTGAAAGCGGGGATGGATACCGGCGTCTACGGCGCGGTCGCCGCTTTCGGCGCCAGCTTTTTATTTGCCCGCATTATCGAAGGTTCGCTGGTCGGAATTCTGGATATCGGCGGGGCAATTCAGACTGGCGTGGGCTTAGGGGTTCCGGCGTTACTGCTGGGGGCTGGCTTTGTCTTCCCGGTGGCGAACTTTATCGCTTCGCTGATAACCGGTCTGGTGATTGGCCTGGCGATTGGCTACATCATTATTCTGGCGCGTAAGTTCACCATTAATCAGAGCGACTCCACGTACGGGGCGGACGTCATGATGGGGGCCGGTAACACTTCAGGCCGTTTTCTGGGGCCGTTGATTATCCTCAGCGCCATGACGGCATCGATTCCCATTGGTCTGGGCTCTCTGGTGGGCGCGCTGCTGTTTTATATCTGGCAGAAGCCGATTACCGGCGGCGCGATTTTAGGCGCGATGATCCTCGGTTCCATCTTCCCGATTGCGATTAGCTAACTGTTGATTTGTAGGCCGGATAAGGCGGTTGCGCCGCCATCCGGCAAAGGAGAGAACGATGTTTGATTTACTCCTGCGCCATGCGCGTCTGGTCGATGACACGCTGACTAATATTGCCCTGCAAGATGGCAAAATCGCGGCGTTGGGTGACGTTGATGGCCCGGCGGTGAAAACCATTGACCTGCGCGGCGAGTGTTACGTTAGTGCGGGTTGGATTGATTCGCACGTTCACTGCTACCCGACATCGCCGATTTACCACGACGAACCAGACAGCGTGGGTATTGCCACTGGCGTTACCACAGTGGTGGATGCCGGCAGCACTGGCGCAGATGATATTGATGATTTCTATGCTCTGACGCGTCAGGCGACCACCGACGTTTATGCGCTGCTGAATGTTTCACGCGTTGGGCTTATTGCCCAAAACGAGCTGGCTAACATGGCCAATATTGACGCCGATGCGGTCCGGCAGGCGGTAAAACGCCATCCGGATTTTATCGTCGGCCTCAAGGCGCGGATGAGCAGCAGCGTGGTAGGCGTTAACGGCATCACGCCGCTGGAACGCGCTAAAGCCATGCAGCAAGAAAACGGCAACCTGCCGCTGATGGTACATATTGGAAATAACCCGCCGGATCTGGACGAAATCGCGGAGCGTCTGACGGCGGGCGATATCATTACCCACTGTTACAACGGTAAGCCGAACCGTATTCTGACGCCCGAAGGCGAGCTGCGCGCCTCGGTGACACGAGCGCTGGCGCGCGGCGTGCGTCTGGACGTTGGACATGGTACCGCCAGTCTGAGCTTTGCGGTGGCGAAACGCGCCATTAGCCTGGGGATTTTACCGCATACCATCAGTTCCGATATCTACTGCCGTAACCGCATCAATGGCCCGGTGCATTCGCTGGCTAATGTGATGTCGAAATTCCTCGCCATCGGCATGTCGCTGCCGCAGGTCATTGCTTGCGTGACGGCCAATGCCGCCGATAGCCTGAATCTGAAAACCAAAGGTCGTCTTCAGCCTGGTCTGGATGCCGACCTGACCCTCTTTACGCTTAAACGCCAGCCTGCCGTGTTGGTAGACGCGGAAAACGACAGCTTACAGGCTGAAGAATTGCTGACGCCGCTTGCCGCGATACGCGCAGGCAAGGGCTATATGACCGAACAAGGGAGCGCGGAACATGCCTTCGATTTTTGAGAAGTATCAATTAAAACAGGTGATTAATGCCTCCGGACGTATGACGGCGCTCGGCGTCTCTACGCCGCGCCCGGAAGTGATAGACGCGGCGATGGCCGGAATGAATCAGTATTTCGAGATGAAAGATCTGATGAATAAAACTGGCGAGTACATTGCGAAATTGCTGGAGGTGGAAGGGGCGACGGTAGTCTCCTGCGCCAGTGCGGGCCTTGCCCAGTCGGTTGCCGCGGTACTGGTGCAGGACAGCGACTGGCTGCTGGAAAACCTGCACGTTACACCGATTGAAAATAACGAAATCGTCCTGCCAAAGGGCCACAACGTCAACTTTGGCGCGCCGGTGGGAACGATGGTGGCGCTGGGCGGCGGCAAACTGGTGGAAGCCGGTTACGCCAACGAATGTTCCGCCGCGCAGTTGGCGGCGGCCATTACGCCGCGCACGGCGGCTATTCTCTATATCAAATCTCACCACTGCGTACAGAAAAGTATGCTTAGTGTGGAGCAGGCTGCGGTAGTGGCACGCACGCATAATCTCCCGCTGATTGTGGACGCGGCGGCGGAAGAAGATTTGCAGTGCTACTACCGCGTGGGCGCAGATCTCGTTATCTATAGCGGCGCGAAAGCGATTGAAGGGCCGACCAGCGGGCTGGTGATTGGTAAAACGCAGTATGTTGAGTGGGTAAAACGTCAGTCAGCGGGCATAGGCCGGGCGATGAAGGTCGGCAAAGAGGGAATTGTTGGCCTGACCTGCGCCATTGAATTGTACCTGCGGGCGCAAAAAGAGAGCGGCGCGGAGATGGTAGAAAAAATGGCGCCCTTTATCGACACGTTGAACACGTTTAACGGCGTCAGCGCCCGTGTGGTGTGGGACAGCGCCGGACGCGACATCGCGCGCACGGAAATTAAGTTTGATGAAGCCGTTACCGGCATCGCCACAGGCGAACTGGTCGACGCGCTGAAGCAAGGGGAATACGCGATTTACTTTCGCGGATACAAAGCCAACGAAGGGATTATTGAAGCGGATGTCCGCAGCGTCGATCGCGCGCAGTTAGCGATTGTGGCGCGTCGTATTGGTGAGGTGATTAATCAGGAGAAACAAGCATGAAACTGACCCCTAACTTTTACCGCGATCGCGTTTGCCTGAACGTACTGGCCGGTTCGAAAGATAACGCCCGGGAAATCTACGCGGCGGCGGAAGGTCATGTGCTGGTTGGCGTGCTCTCCAAAAACTATCCGGATGTGGCAAGCGCAGTCGCAGATATGCGTGAATATGCGGCGCTTATCGATAATGCGCTCTCCGTCGGACTGGGGGCAGGCGATCCTAACCAGTCGTCGATGGTGAGCGAAATCTCGCGTCAGGTACAGCCGCAGCATGTCAACCAGGTGTTTACCGGCGTAGGGACCAGCCGGGCGCTGCTGGGGCAAAATGAGACGGTGGTGAACGGTCTTGTCTCGCCGACCGGCACGCCGGGGCTGGTGAAAATTTCCACCGGCCCGCTAAGCAGCCGCGCGCCGGACGGCATCGTACCCATAGAAACGGCGATTGCGCTACTCAAAGACATGGGCGGCAGCTCTGTTAAATACTTTCCGATGGGAGGACTCACCTGTCGCGACGAGTATAAAGCGGTAGCTGAGGCCTGCGCCCGCCATGATTTCTGGCTGGAACCGACGGGCGGTATCGATCTGGAAAACTTCGCCGAGATTCTGCACATCGCCCTTGATGCAGGTGTAAGCAAAATCATTCCTCACATTTATAGTTCGATTATTGATAAGGTGAGCGGCAACACCCGTGCGGACGATGTGCGTCAGTTACTCGCTATCGTCCGGTCGCGTGTCGGCTAATCATGAGGAGAGAGACGTGCGATTCCCCAACCAACGTTTAGCGCAGCTATTTTCGATGCTGCAAAACGAGACGCTGCCGCAGGATGAGCTGGCGCAGCGGTTGTCGGTCTCCACGCGTACCGTTCGGGCGGATATCGCCGCGCTGAACATGTTGCTGACGCCGCATGGTGCGCAATTTACTCTCAGCCGCGGCAACGGGTATCAGCTCAAAATTGATGATCCGGCACGTTATCAATCCCTGCAAACGCAGCAATCTCCCACGCTGGCGCGCGGTCCGCGCACCAGCCAGGAGCGGATACACTACTTGCTGGCGCGTTTTTTAACCTCCGCCTTCTCGCTGAAGCTGGAGGATTTGGCAGATGAATGGTTTGTCAGCCGTGCGACGCTGCAGAACGACATGGCGGACGTACGCGAGCATTTGCTGCGTTATCATCTGACGCTGGAAACGCGTCCGCGTCATGGCATGAAATTGTTTGGCGGAGAGATGGCGATTCGCGCCTGTCTGACCGACCTTTTATGGACGCTGGCGCAGCAGGAGCCCTCCCATCCGTTAATTGTTAGTACCACGCTGAACACCGAGGTGTCTCAACGGCTGCAGTCTCTTTTGCCGGATATTTTCTCTCATTGTCAAATCCGCCTGACCGATGAGGGCGAGCTGTTTCTGCGTTTGTACTGCGCGGTGGCGGTACGGCGTATTCGCGAGGGGTATCCGTTATCGGAATGCGTGGCAGAGGAGGTCGATGAAAAAGTGCGCCATGCGGCGCATGAGATTGCGGAGCTACTACAACAGCTGGCCGACAAGCCGCTGTCGGAGCCGGAAGTAAGCTGGCTGAAGGTGCATATTGCCGCCCGCCAGGTACAGGAGATTGCCCCCAGCGCCATTAATGCCGATGATGAAGAGGCGCTGGTGCGCTATATCCTCGATTTTATTAATACCCAGTACAACTATAACCTGTTGAATGATAAACAGCTTCACGCGGACTTGCTGACCCACATCAAAACGATGATCACCCGCGTGCGCTACCAGATCATGATCCCCAACCCACTACTGGAAAATATTAAGCAGCACTATCCGATGGCATGGGATATGACGTTGGCGGCGATATCGAGTTGGGGAAAATACACGCCGTATACCATTAGCGAAAACGAAATCGGTTTTCTGGTGCTGCATATTGGCGTTGGGCTGGAACGTAGTTACAACATTGGCTACCAGCGGCAGCCGCAGGTACTGCTGGTGTGTGATGCTGGTAATGCGATGGTGCGGATGATTGAAGCGGTACTGGCGCGGAAATACCCGCAGATTGAGATAGCCCGCACTTTGACGCTACGCGACTATGAGGCGCGGGACAGTATTGTGGAGGATTTTGTGATTTCCACGGCGCGGATCGGTGAAAAAGATAAACCGGTCATCATGATCGCGCCCTTTCCTACCGACTATCAATTGGAGCAGATCGGTAAGCTGGTGCTGGTAGACAGAACCCGCCCGTGGATGCTGGATAAATATTTCGATGCCTCGCATTTTCGCATCGTGGAAGGGGAAATAGATCAACATACGCTGTTTAAAACGCTGTGCGATCAGTTGCATGAGGAAGGCTTTGTTGATGCGGCGTTTCTCGATTCGGTTATTGAACGTGAAGCTATCGTCAGTACGTTATTAGGCGACGGGATTGCCTTGCCACACGCGCTGGGGCTGCTGGCGAAGAAAACGGTGGTTTATACGGTGCTCGCGCCGCAGGGGATTGCCTGGGGTGATGAAACGGCGCACGTTATTTTTTTACTCGCCATCAGCAAAAGTGAATATGAAGAGGCGATGGCCATCTACGATATTTTCGTCACTTTCCTGCGCGAACGCGCCATGACGCGCCTCTGCGCATGTCAGAATTTTACGCAATTTAAAACGGTCGCGATGGAGTGCGTGAGTCGTTTTTGAGAGGCGTTATCCAGAATTCGATGTAATGCGAATGTAATGCTAAACTGCATTACACATTCGATTTTACTGGAGGCATAATGGCCACGCTGAACGTCCGTCTGGATGACAAACTCAAAAATGAGGCTTATGCCGTGCTGGAAAAACTGAACATTACTCCAACGGAAGCCGTGCGATTACTGTTCCAGTACGTCGCGGAAACGGGGCGCATGCCAGTGAAAACCGTCACTCTTAGCGACAGTGAAGATGCATTGATTCAGACAGTTCGGGAGAGGCTGTCTAGTCCGCAAAAGGGAATCAAGGTTAGTCTGGATGACTTATGAACTGGAATTCGACCCGAGGGCCTTAAAAGAGTGGCATAAGCTGGGCGATACGGTGAAGGCTCAGCTTAAGAAAAAGTTGGCTGATGTGCTATTGAACCCCAGAATCGACTCTGCCCGTTTAAACGGTCTTCCTGACTGCTATAAAATTAAGCTTAAATCGTCCGGTTATCGTCTGGTGTACCAGGTTCGGGATGAAGTTGTGATTGTGTTTGTTGTCGCGGTCGGTAAGCGAGAACATTCAGCCGTCTATCACGATGCAAACAAACGGCTTTAGCGATCAACGCAAATGATGCACTACCTGGTTGCTGCTACCGCGCCAGATAAGCGCCGGGTCTTTCAGATCCTGCACAAATTTGCCATCGACCAGCACGTTGATGAGATCGACCACCTGCATCTGTGCGGCGTTGAGTTCATCGAGCTTGTAGCCGGTCCACACCCAGATATCTTTCCCCGGGCACTCCGCGTGGATACGTTGTACCAGTGTCAGAATATCCGGTACGTTTTGCGGATGCAGCGGATCGCCGCCCGACAGCGAGATCCCCTGACGGTGAATGCGCGTGTCGTTCAGATCGGCAATGATCTTATCTTCCATCTCTTTGGTAAACGGCTGGCCGGAGTTCAGCCGCCAGGTGCTTTTGTTATAGCAGCCAGGGCATTCATGCACGCACCCTGACACAAACAGGGTGCAGCGGGTGCCGGGGCCGTTAACGATGTCTACGGGGTAGTATTGGTGAAAGTTCATGTTTCCTCGTTGCATTTGGCGCTGTAGCGGCGTTGGCCGCTCTCACTTACCCAGGTCACTTACTTATGTAAGCTCCCTGGGATTCGTTCGTTTGCCGCCTTGCTACAACACCAACTGCTTAGAGGAAACTCATGAAATTGGAACTATAGCCAGCGGTTGTAGGCCGGATAAGGTGTTTACACCGCCATCCGGCATTTACGCATTGCAAACGGAGAATTAACCTATCTGCCCATTGCCTAAATGCTTCACGCGGCGCTTCACTTCTTCCTGCTTGCCGGCGTTAAACGGACGCGCGTCCGGGCTGCCTAAATAACCGCACACGCGGCGGGTGACCGAGACGCGCGCGGCGTCGTGGTTGCCGCATTTCGGGCAGGTGAAACCTTTACTGGTACATTCGAACTCGCCGGTAAAGCCGCACTCGTAGCATTCATCGATCGGCGTGTTGGTGCCGTAATACGGTACATGCTGATAGCTGTAATCCCAGACATCTTCCAGCGCCTTCAGGTTGTGCTGAATGTTCGGGTATTCGCCGTAGCAAATGAAACCCCCGTTCGCCAGCGGCGGATACGGTGCTTCGAAATCGATTTTGTCGTACGGGTTGACCTTCTTCTCCACGTCGAGGTGGAAGCTGTTGGTGTAGTAACCTTTATCGGTTACGCCCGGCACCACGCCGAACTCGGCGGTATCCAGACGGCAGAAGCGGTCACAGAGGTTTTCACTTGGCGTGCTGTACAGACTAAAGCCGTAGCCGGTCTCTTCTTTCCACTGATCCACGGCCTGGCGCAGACGCTCCACAATCGCGATGCCTTTAGCGCGAAGTTGCTCGCTGTCGTACAGGTGCTCGCCGCCGAACAGCGCATTAATGGTTTCATGGATACCAATGTAGCCCAGAGAGATGGACGCACGACCATTTTTAAAGATTTCAGACACGTCGTCGTCCGCTTTCAGCCGCACGCCGCAGGCGCCTTCCATATACAGGATAGGCGCGACACGGGCTTTCACGCCTTCAAGGCGGGCGATACGGGTCATCAGCGCCTTCCGCGCCAGCGCCAGACGTTCATCCAGCAGTTTCCAGAATGCGGTTTCGTCGCCTTTTGCTTCCAGCGCGATGCGCGGCAGGTTAAGGCTAATCACGCCCAGGTTGTTACGCCCGTCGTGGATCTGCTCGCCGTTTTCGTTCTCCCACACGCCGAGGAAGCTGCGGCAGCCCATTGGCGTTTTGAACGAACCGGTGACTTTGACTACCTGATCGTAGTTGAGGATGTCCGGATACATGCGCTTGCTCGCGCACTCCAGCGCCAGTTGTTTAATGTCGTAGTTCGGATCGCCAAACTTGTGGTTCAAACCGTCGCGGATAGCGAAGACCAGTTTCGGGAACACGGCGGTTTTGCGATTTTTACCCAGACCGGCGATACGGTTACGCAAAATAGACGCCTGGATCAGACGCGACTCCCAACTGGTGCCGAGGCCAAAACCAAAGGTCACGAAAGGCGTCTGGCCGTTAGCGGTGTGCAGCGTGTTAACTTCGTACTCCAGCGACTGGAAGGCGTCGTAGCACTCTTTTTCGGTGCGAGAACGCGCATACCCTTCGGCATCCGGGATCTGCCACTCATCGGCGGTTTTGCGGTGCTTGTTGTAGCTTTCGGTGACAAACGGCGCCAGCACTTCGTCGATACGGTTAATGGTGGTGCCGCCATAAATATGGCTGGCGACCTGCGCGATAATCTGCGCGGTAACGGCAGTGGCGGTAGAGATAGATTTTGGCGGTTCGATCTCGGCGTTACCCATCTTAAAGCCCTGGGTCAACATGCCTTTCAGGTCGATCAGCATACAGTTGAACATCGGGAAGAACGGCGAATAGTCGAGATCGTGATAGTGGATATCGCCGCGCTCATGCGCTTGTACTACGTCACGCGGCAACAGGTGCTGGCGGGCATAGTGTTTGGCGACAATCCCGGCCAGCAAATCGCGCTGGGTGGGAATGACTTTACTGTCTTTGTTGGCGTTTTCATTGAGCAACGCGGAGTTAGTTTGCTCTACCAGGCCGCGAATTTCCTGGTTCAGACGACCACGCTTTTCACGCTGAATGTCGCGATCGTGACGGTATTCGATGTAGGCGCGGGCAAGCTGTTTGTACGGGCCGGACATCAGTTGGTTTTCAACCGCAGTTTGGATCTCGTTAATATCCACCTGACTGCGTGCGTTCATTTGGCTGCTAACGACTTCTGCGACGGTGGCACAGTAATCTGCGTCATCGACTCCCGCTGCTTTAGCTGCACGTAGAATGGCTTCCTTAATGCGCTCTGATTTGAATGGCACTTTACAGCCATCTCGTTTCATCACATGCGGTGTCATGATCACTCCATATTTGTAAGAACAGGTTATCCACAGAGGCCGGGGAAGCCATAACAGGTTTATTCATCTCTTTTCCAACGACTTCCCGCAATCCTGACCCAGGTTATCCACAATTCACCTTGTGTCGAGTGAACAGGTGTTGTAGCAATTGTAGTCAATTAATACAACATATTGGGTCGGCGTGCATTTTAAAGTCTATATGTAGTGATTTGCATCAAGGATGTTTGCAATTTTATTGATGTAGAACAAGGTAAAAATCAGAGCGTACAGATGGCGGGCGCTGTAGCGTTTGTAAAAGATAGCAAGAAAAATCTGATTAATTATTCAACAAAAACAGTCAGTAACCTGGAGCAACGCCACAGCCCGTGTCAATAGGTTTGTGGCGTTTATCCGTATAAGGACGTCGCGTTAGCGTTGTAACCACCAGATGGCTTCAAATGGGCGGAGCGTCATCGCGGCTGGCTGGCTGGCGACCTCGCCATAATTATGCAGTAGCGCCTGCCACTGTCCTTTGATATGCGGCGGATGCCACTCCTGGCACTGGTCGCTCAGATTGGCGACAACCAGCAGGGCTTGCCCCTGCCACTGGCGGCGATAACACCATACTGATGGGCTATCCGGGAGGAGATCCTGATAATCGCCCCAGATCAGTACAGGCTGGGTTTTACGTAGCGCAATCAGCTTTTGATAGGTGTAAAACACTGAGTTTTCATCGCGTAATGCCGCCGCGACGTTAACCTCCGTATAGTTATCGCACAGGCTTATCCACGGCTCGCCCTGGGTGAAACCGGCGTTTTTACCGTTGTCCCACTGCATCGGCGTGCGGCTGTTGTCGCGGGATTTACTGGCCAGGATAGCCAGTAGTTCGTCGGGGTCGCGTCCGGCGGCGCGTAGCGCGGCAAACATGTTATGGCTTTCCACGTCGCGATAATCGGTGATGCGGGTAAAGTGTGGGTTGGTCATGCCGATTTCTTCGCCCTGATAGATATAAGGCGTCCCTTGCATACCGTGCAGCGCCATCGCCAGCATTTTCGCGGCTGGAACCCGGTATTCACCCTCGTCGCCAAAGCGGGAAACGATGCGCGGCTGATCGTGATTACACCAGAATAACGCGTTCCAGGCGACGTTATGCATCCCCTGTTGCCAGTGGCGGAACAACGCTTTCAGCGCCACATAATCAGGTTTTGCCAGCGTCCACTTTTCGCCATTGGGGTAATCCACCTTCAGATGATGAAAATTGAAGGTCATCGAGAGTTCGTCGCCGCTAAGCGCGGCATATTGCTGGCAGTTTTCCAGCGTGGTAGAGGACATTTCGCCTACCGTCATCAGATTACGCGGCGTAAAAACGTCACGGTTCATTTCGCGTAAAAACGTATGCGCGCGCGGTCCGTCGGTATAAAAGCGGCGTCCGTCGCCCGTCGGATCGTCAGGAAAATCCTGATCTTTGGCGATCAGGTTCACCACGTCCAGACGCAGGCCATCCACGCCGCGATCGACCCAGAATTCGCAGACCTTTTTCAGCTCGGCGCGCACGGCGGGGTTTTCCCAGTTCAGGTCGGCCTGTTCAGGCGCGAAAAGGTGTAAATAATATTGTTCGCTCTGGCTATGCCAGCGCCAGGCGCTGCCGCCAAATTTGGATTGCCAGTTATTCGGGCAGACATCCGGCGTGCCATCGCGCCAGATATAAAACTGACGGTATGGACTCTCTTTGTTCAGCGCTTCGCGAAACCAGGCGTGCTGGGTAGAAGTATGGTTAAACACCATATCCAGGATGATACGAATACCGCGTGCTTTCGCCTGCGCGACCAGCTCGTCAAAATCATCCAGCGTGCCGTAGGTCGGGTCGATGGCCGTATAATTTGCGACGTCATAACCGTTATCCACCTGCGGCGAGATATAAAACGGCGTGAGCCAGATGGCATCTACGCCGAGTCGCTGTAGATAGTCAAGGTGCTGCGTGACGCCGCGTAAATCGCCGGTGCCGCTGCCGGTCGTGTCCTGAAAACTTTTCGGGTAGATCTGATAAATAACGCCGTTTTGCCACCAGAGGGGAATAGTCATTGTTGTTTCCTGCAAGTGCGTTGGGACGCAACTGCGCCCCGAAGAAGAATTAGACAATTTGTAATGTGCCCTGACGATGCTTACGCTGATAGATAAAGGTGGTCAGAATCACCGGGATAACGATCGCGATAACCATCGCCATGCCGTACACCTGCCAGTAGCGCGGCGGTATAGACAGGATACCCGGCAGGCCGCCCACGCCGATACCGTTGGCGATGACGCCGTTCAGACCGCAGAGCAGTCCCGCCAGACCAGAGCCGATCATCGCGCATAGCATCGGAAAACGATACTTCAGGTTGATACCGTACATCGCCGGTTCGGTTACCCCAAGGTAAGCGGAAATGGCGGCAGGAACGGAGATCTCGCGTTCATTGTGTTTACGGCTGGAGATGATGATGCCCACCACGGCGGAGGCCTGCGCGATATTCGACAGCGCAATCAGCGGCCAGACTGGCGTACCGCCCATGCTCTGGATCATCTGCATATCGATAGCGAGCGTTGTCTGGTGGACGCCGGTAATGACCAGCGGGGCATACAGGAAGCCGAACAGCGCCGCGCCTATCGGGGCGAAACTGCCGGTCATCAGATAACGTACCGCAAAGGCCACGCCGTCGCCGATCATACGACCAAAGGGGCCGATAAAGGTGTGGGCGAGAAAGACGGCCAGTATCAACGAACAAACCGGGACGACGACCAGGTAGAGATAATCCGGCACGATGCGTTTCAACCGCGTTTCAATAAACCCAAGCGCCAGCCCTGCCAGTAGCGCCGGGATAACCTGCGCCTGGTAGCCCACTTTCTCAATGCTAAATAAGCCGAAGTTCCAGACGTCCGGCGTTTGCTGGCCCAGCAGATACGCATTCATCAACTGCGGCGACACCAGCGTCACGCCGAGCACGATACCAAGAATCGGCGTGCCGCCCATTTTTTTCACCGCCGACCAGCAGATCCCCACCGGCAAATAGAAAAAGATCGCTTCGCCGATCAACCATAAAAAATCATAAAGCGTTTTTAGCGCCGGATGCATCTGCGCCAGCGTTTGGCCGTTGCTCATCGGCACATCGCCGATCACGTTACGAAAGCCTAAGATCAAACCGCCGCTGATCAACGCCGGTAGTAGCGGAAAGAAGATCTCCGCAAAGTGGGAAATTAACTGCTCATGCCACTTCATGTTCTGGCGAGCGGCTTTTTTGGCCTGCTCTTTATCGGCATACGCTTTGCCGGTGGTCTCCAGCAGCGCGTTATAGTAATCGCCGACTTCGGTGCCGATCACCACCTGAAACTGCCCGGCGTTGGTGAAACAGCCTTTAACCATCGGTAATTGTTCGATCTCTTTTGGCCTGGCGTTCGCGGGCTGGTGGAGCACAAAGCGCAGGCGAGTAATGCAGTGGCTCACCGTGGCGATGTTGTCGCGCCCGCCGACCAGGTCAACCAGCCGGTCGATATCGGCTTGTTTTACTTTGCTCATCGTAAAGCCTCATGGCAGAGGAGGTATGTTATGGGTTGGCGCAAGAGTATCTCTTCAACGTTGATTTAAAAATGGGAACGTTCCCGAAACGCAGCGACGATCACAAATTACTCGTGGTATTCCGTTTAATCAGTCACTCAGGCGAGGGTAGAAGGAATGACGATCCGGCGCGGATCGCAGCGGCCATTGATCTGTTCGATCAGTTGCGAAGCCGCCTGTCGTCCGGCTTCAGCATAGCCAGGATCGACAGTGACGATCTCCGGGTGCAGGAATTTTATCAGCGGCGTGTTCCCGACGCTTGCCAGTTGTAGCGTCTCAATACGTTGCTCCTGTAAATACTTGCTGGCGCCCAACGCCAGCGTATCGGTGGCGCAGACTAACGCGGTGGTATCCGGCATGATGACACTTGCCGTATGCTCATAGCCCTGCTTCATGGCAAGACCGGGCAGGGCGGCGACGGGATGAAGTTTATGTTTTTTGCAAAACGCCAGGTATGCGTCATGCCGACGTTTGCCGGTGGTAATATCGCTATGGGGAACGCCCAGAAAACTAATGTTGCGGTGTCCCTGCTCATACAGCCGCTGCATAAGGATATGAATCGCGCCCTCGTCGTCGTAACAGACGGAGGCAAAACCTTGCGCATCTCTTGCCAGCAGCACCAGCGAGGCTTTCCAGGGGGCGATCAGCTCTTCTGTGATGCCGGTAAAGCCAAACAGCACCACGCCATCAATGTTACGTCGTCTGAGCATGCCCAGATGTTCCATTACCAGCGTCGGCGAGAACTGACTTTCCATCATAATAGGGTCGTAGCCCTGTTCATAAAACGCAGGCAGCATGGTCTGAACCGCGAGGTTTTCAGACAACGAATCAAGGCGAGTGACGATAATAGCGACCACTTTATCGCTTTGTCCCCGCATCGCGCGGGCAGAGCGGGACGGAGAGAAACCGTGTTGATTCATCACCGCTTCGACACGCTCGCGGGTACGTTCGCTTACGCCGCTTTCATTGTTAAGCACGCGGGAAACGGTTGATTTCCCTACGCCGCTCAGGCGGGCGATGTCTTTGATAGTGAGCCGGTTTTGCATCCTGTTTTCCCGTGGCGTGACGCTGATGGTGATAAAAAGAGTAACTTTACTCAAGCGAAGGGCAATGGGCAAAGTCTGGTTTATCGTTGGTTTAATTACGTAACGGTATGATACCGCCATAATTGCCACAAAACTTATGGATTTATGCGTATAATCCGCGGCGCAAATTATTTACTTACCGGAGGCGACATGGACCCTGAACCCACCCCTCTCCCGCGATGGAGAATTTTCCTTTTCCGGTAAGCCTGCCTCTGCTGTCTTACCGGTGTGTAAGACAGTGACACAATAACGTCCCTGTTTTTATTTAAACATTGCTCATCGGGCAAGGCTTTGCCGCGCCTGAAGAATTTTCTGCGCCTGACTTCGGCGCGGAGGGATTACCTATGCTAAAAACCATTACCCGCCAGCTTTTTGCCCGGCTTAATCGCCATTTGCCTTATCGTCTGGTTCACCGCGATCCGCTGCCCGGCGCGCAGACCGCGGTAAATGCGACTATCCCGCCTTCGCTGAGCGAGCGCTGTCTGAAAGTCGCGGCAATGGAGCAGGAGACGCTCTGGCGCGTTTTTGATACGCACCCGGAGGGATTAAACGCCGCCGAGGTGACGCGCGCGCGTGAAAAGCATGGAGAAAACCGCCTTCCGGCACAGAAACCCTCGCCGTGGTGGGGGCATCTGTGGGTATGTTATCGCAATCCTTTCAACATCTTACTCACGATTCTTGGCGGCATTTCTTATGCCACGGAGGATCTGTTTGCCGCAGGCGTTATCGCCCTGATGGTCGGTATCTCAACGCTGCTGAATTTTGTGCAGGAAGCGCGCTCGACAAAAGCGGCGGACGCGCTAAAAGCGATGGTGAGCAATACCGCTACCGTACTGCGGGTTATTAATGAAAATGGCGAAAACGCCTGGCTGGAGTTACCCATCGATCAACTGGTGCCCGGCGATATTATTAAGCTGGCGGCGGGGGATATGATCCCGGCGGATTTACGGATTATCCAGGCGCGCGATCTGTTTGTCGCCCAGGCGTCGCTGACCGGCGAATCTCTGCCGGTCGAGAAAGTCGCCGCGACGCGTGAGCCCCGGCAAAATAACCCGCTTGAGTGCGACACGCTGTGCTTTATGGGGACGAACGTCGTGAGCGGAACGGCGCAGGCCGTGGTGATGGCGACCGGCGCCGGCACCTGGTTTGGTCAATTGGCGGGGCGCGTGTCGGAACAAGATAACGAGCAGAACGCTTTCCAGAAAGGAATTAGCCGCGTCAGTATGTTGCTGATCCGCTTTATGCTGGTCATGGCGCCGGTAGTACTGATTATTAATGGTTACACGAAAGGTGACTGGTGGGAAGCGGCGTTATTTGCGCTTTCGGTCGCGGTAGGACTCACCCCAGAAATGTTGCCGATGATCGTCACCTCCACCCTCGCGCGCGGGGCGGTGAAGCTTTCGAAACAGAAAGTTATCGTGAAGCACCTTGATGCGATTCAGAACTTCGGCGCGATGGATATTCTGTGCACTGATAAAACCGGCACTCTGACGCAGGATAAAATTGTGCTGGAGAATCACACGGATATTTCTGGTAAGCCCAGCGAGCATGTACTGCATTGCGCCTGGCTGAACAGCCATTATCAGACCGGTCTAAAAAATTTACTGGATACGGCGGTCCTGGAGGGAGTAGACGAAACCGCCGCGCGTCAGCTCTCCGGACGCTGGCAGAAAATCGATGAGATCCCGTTTGATTTTGAGCGTCGCCGGATGTCGGTGGTGGTGGCCGAAGATTCGAGCGTGCATCAACTGGTCTGCAAAGGCGCGTTACAGGAGATCCTGAACGTGTGTACTCAGGTGCGCCACAACGGCGATATTGTGCCGCTGGACGACAATATGCTGCGCCGGGTGAAACGCGTTACCGACACGCTGAACCGTCAGGGGCTACGCGTGGTCGCCGTCGCGACCAAATACCTGCCTGCGCGTGAGGGCGATTACCAGCGTATCGATGAATCTGACCTGATCCTGGAAGGGTATATCGCTTTTCTCGATCCGCCGAAAGAGACCACCGCGCCGGCGCTGAAAGCGCTGAAGGCGAGCGGAATTACGGTGAAAATTCTCACCGGCGACAGCGAGCTGGTAGCGGCGAAAGTTTGCCATGAAGTTGGGCTGGATGCGGGCGATGTCGTTATTGGCAGTGATATTGAAGGGTTAAGCGACGACGCGCTGGCGGCGCTGGCCGCTCGTACGACGTTGTTTGCGCGTCTGACGCCGATGCATAAAGAGCGCATCGTCACTTTACTCAAACGCGAGGGGCATGTGGTCGGTTTTATGGGCGACGGGATTAACGATGCCCCGGCGCTGCGGGCGGCGGATATTGGTATCTCGGTAGATGGCGCGGTGGACATCGCCCGTGAAGCGGCCGATATTATCCTGCTGGAAAAGAGCCTGATGGTGCTGGAAGAAGGCGTCATTGAAGGTCGTCGTACTTTTTCTAATATGTTGAAATATATCAAGATGACGGCCAGCTCAAATTTCGGTAACGTGTTTAGCGTGCTGGTAGCGAGCGCCTTTTTGCCGTTCCTGCCAATGCTGCCGCTGCACTTGCTGATTCAAAACCTGCTGTACGATGTATCCCAGGTGGCGATTCCGTTTGATAATGTCGATGAAGAACAAATTCAAAAGCCGCAGCGCTGGAATCCGGCGGATTTGGGGCGCTTTATGGTCTTTTTCGGTCCGATCAGCTCGATTTTCGACATTTTGACCTTTTGCCTGATGTGGTGGGTATTTCATGCGAATACGCCAGAAACGCAAACTTTGTTCCAGTCCGGCTGGTTTGTGGTGGGATTATTGTCGCAAACGCTGATTGTGCATATGATCCGTACCCGCCGTCTGCCGTTTATTCAAAGTCGCGCCGCCTGGCCGCTGATGGCGATGACATTGTTGGTGATGGTCGTGGGAGTTTCGTTGCCGTTTTCGCCGCTGGCGTCTTACCTGCAATTGCAGGCGCTGCCGTTAAGCTATTTCCCGTGGCTGATTGCCATTCTGGCGGGCTATATGACGTTAACCCAGTTGGTGAAAGGGTTTTACAGCCGACGTTATGGCTGGCAGTAAGCGTCGAAGTATTGTGCATTATCGGCCTGGATGGCATACCAGGCCGAATAAGCGATAGCGCCATCCGGCCACTATCTATAAACGAGCGTTAGCGACGAACAGCGATCGCTTCAATCTCAATTTTCACGTCTTTCGGCAGACGGGCAACTTCCACGCAGGAACGCGTCGGGAAGGTGGCGTTGTGCTCGGTGAAGAAGGCTTCGTAGGTGGCGTTGACGGTCGCGAAATCGTTCAGGTCTTTCACGAAGACGGTCGTTTTCACAATGTCGCCTACTTTCAGGCCAGCGGCTTCCACAATAGCTTTAACGTTTTCCAGCGACTGACGTGCCTGAGCGGATACATCTTCCGCTACGGCACCGGTTTTCGGATCGACCGGAATCTGACCGGAAGTGATTACCATGCTACCCAGGTCAACGCCCTGTACGTATGGGCCGATTGCTGCTGGTGCATTTTCCGTCGCAATAGTTTTGCTCATGATTTCTCCTGAATTACAGCGGTAATAGAATGTCCCCGCTCATTATAGGGAGCCGGGATCTCATAACCAACCCCCATTAGTTGGCCAGCACCACATTATGCGAAAACTCTTTTTCACAGTATTTGCATTTGAGGGCGATATCATTGGCGCGTTTTTTCACTGCAAAGCTGGAGGATACCGGTTCCGCGTGGCTGATGCAGTTGCTGTTCGGGCAAACCAGCACATTATTAATACGCTCCGGCAGGCTGGGACGTGATTTCCCGACTACGTCGTAGTTGTCGATGCGGTTAACGGTGGCCTGCGGCGCGTACAGAGCAAGTTGGTTAACCTGCTCATCGGTGAGGAAGGTGTTTTCTATTTTGATTAAGTCTTTACGCCCCATCTCGCCAGACGGGAGATTCAGACCGATAGTGATTCGCTGATCGGTCTCGGTCAATTTAAACAGACTCAGCAGTTTAAAGCCTACCTGCGCAGGGATATGGTCAATCACGGTGCCGCATTTAATGGCTTCAACCTGCAGTTTGTTATCGTGTGTCATCGCTTTTCTCCCTTACAGACTCAGTTCGCTATTCAGTACCAACGCCAGTAACGCCTGGCGAGCGAAAATACCGTTGCCCGCCTGTTGGAAGTACCAGGCGTGTGGCGTTTTATCCACATCCGTGGTGATTTCATCAATCCGCGGCAGCGGGTGCAGCACTTTCATATTTTCACGCGCGCCGTTCAGGTCGCTGGCGCGCAGAACAAACTGCGCCTTCACATTGGCGTACTCCGACGGGTCGAGACGCTCTTTCTGTACGCGAGTCATATAGAGGATGTCGACGTCGGCCATGACCTCTTCAATAGAACCATGCAGGCTCCAGGCCATCCCTTTTTCATCCAGCATATCCAGAATGTACTGCGGCATCGCCAGCGCGTCCGGCGCGATAAAATAAAAACGGTTGCCGCTAAATTTCGCCAGCGCCTGGGTTAGCGAATGCACGGTGCGGCCATATTTCAGATCGCCGACCATCGCGATATGCAGGTTATCCAGACGGCCCTGCGTTTCCTGGATGGTGAACAGATCCAACAGGGTTTGCGTCGGATGCTGGTTCGAACCGTCGCCCGCATTGAGCACCGGCACCTGACCGGAAAACTCCGTCGCCAGACGTGCCGCGCCTTCTTGCGGATGGCGCATCACAATCGCGTCCACGTAAGTGCTAATCACTGAGATCGTGTCGGCTAACGTTTCTCCTTTTTTCCCCAGCGACGTGTTGGCGCTGTCGGAGAAGCCCACTACGCTGGCGCCCAGGCGATGCATTGAAGTTTCAAACGACAGGCGGGTACGCGTGGAGGCTTCGAAAAAGCAGCTGGCGATCACTTTATGTTTCAATAGCTCCGGCTGCGGGTTGGCTTTTAATTTCGCCGCCGTCGCCAGTACCAGATTAAGATCGTCGCGGCTGAGGTCGTTTATGGAAATGATATGTTTTTGATATAGCGGGTTAGCCATGTTTATCTCCTGACGCCTGGGCAAAAAAAAGCCCCTCAATTGAGGGGCTTGGTATTGGTTTTCAACGGAAAGAAAAACGGCAGGCCTGCGTCCTTTTTCAGACGCGGTAAGACAGAATGTCGTACACACTGAACCATGCTTCCTCCCGGCAAATTGTCCGCGATTATACTCAGCTCTGTTTTGGGATCAAGCGAATTAATGCATGATTTACTCATCGCAAACGGTTCTTATGAATTTAAATTCATTTTAAGCAAATAATTAATTTGTTTGTGTACCAGCGCCGTGCGCTGAACGACCCGTGGTGCGACCCAGACAATACTGCTACCGGCAACGACGCCGAGAATTTCCGGCAATGCGTGGTAATCCAGAATTCTTGCGACGGCGCGACCATAACCTGCTGCCGTATGGATAAGGATAAATTCGCTATTATGTTCAACGCTGACGACCATTTCGGCTATTGAACGTCCGGCATCCGGCGAAGGACGCCGCTGGGGATTTACGGAATAAATCTTTTGTCCCTTCGTATTTCTGATTTTTATTGCGCCCAGCAGCTTGAGCAGGCGCGAAACCGTAGACTGACTGATACCTTCAAATCCCTCATTTTGTAAATCGCGGCGAATCTCCTCCTGGGACAGGTAACTTTTTTCACTAATCAGGCGCTGACAAACCGCCAGTTGCTGTTGTTCTTTGGCGGAGTAATCATCGTATTCCTTCATAAATGCACCTTATCTTTATTATTGATATCAACGGACTGGCGAAATTCATCACATTTGTCACATTGATTGCGGATCAATCGGGCGGTTTTGCAGGAAAATGAGAAGCCGATCAAAAAAGGTGACGGCGTGCCTGATGGCGCTGTGCTTATCAGTCCTGTCGGATAAGACGCGTCGCCATCTGGCTCGTTACATCATCGCTCCGATGCTCAGTACCGCCATGTTCAGCAATGTCAGGATCAGCAACAGCGGCGCGACCCATTTCAGATAGCGGACATAGGGAACCCGCGCGATTGCCAGACCGCCCATGACCACGGCGGAGGTGGGAGTAACCAGGTTCACAATCCCGGAGGCCGACTGGTAGGCGGTTACGACCAAATCCCGCTGTACGTGGGCAAAATCCGCTAACGGCGCCATAATGGGCATTGTCAATACGGCAAGACCGGAAGAGGAGGGCACCAGGAAGGAAAGCAATACTTCCAGCCAGTAGGTTACGTTTATGAAAATGGTGGTAGATAGACCGGAAACCAGACTTTCCGCGCTGTGCAAAATGGTGTGGGTAATCATACCGTTATCCATGACCACCACAATGCCGCGCGCGATACCAATAATTAGCGCCACGCCGAGCAAATCCCGCGCGCCGTCGATAAAGGTACTGGTGAACGCTTCCTCACCCATCCGCGTTATCACGCCAACGATAATCGCCGCCGCCAGAAAAACGCCGGAGATTTCCGCCATCCACCAGCCGAGAACCGCCACGCCGTAAATCATCACCGCGAAAGAGGCGGCGAAGATCAGCAGCACCCATTTCCGGGTAGCCGTAAACTCCAGCAGTGTATTGGCGCGATTGCCGAGGAAATGGGCGCGATTTTCCTCCATTTTATCCGCCACGATAGAAAGCTCAGGATGGGCGCGGACTTTGCGCGCATAGCGCATTACCCAAAACACGCACAGTACGTAGCCGACAATTAACAGCAGTACGCGCATCAGCATTCCCTGAGTAAAAGGGATGCCGGCGGCGTTGGCGGCAATGACCGTGGCGAAAGGGTTAATGGTCGAACCGAGCGTGCCTATCCCCGCGCCGAGTAGTACGGTTGCCGCCGCCACTAACGGATCGAAGCGGGCCGCCATCATAACCGGCACCAGCAGCGTGTAGAAGGGCAACGACTCCTCCGCCATGCCATAGATAGTGCCGCCTGCGGCGAACAGCGCCATCAGAATGGGGATCATCCACTCATCTTTGCCGTTGAGTTTGGCTGTTACCCGTTCAATACCGGCATCAATCGCCCCCGTTTTATTCACCACCCCCAGAAAGCCGCCGATAATCAAGACAAACAGCGCGACGTCAATGGCGCCGGCGGTGTAGGTTTCGTGGTTATAGAGGCCGTCAATCGGCGCCAGTAAAACAGCGGTAATCCCTTGCGGATGCGCGTCCACGGGGGCATACGTTCCCGCCACCGGCACCTCTTTTCCCAGCGTGGCGTTCATCGCCATTTGGTATTTTCCCGCCGGCACAATCCAGGTCATCACCGCGACCAGGGCAATAAGAATAAACAGGATGGTATAAGCGGTGGGAAATTTAAATTTACCCATGATGTTCTCTCCTGATATCACGGATATGCGCCGCGAGGGCGCATATCCTGTGGGATTAGTCGCCGAGCGTCGCCACCATGACCGCTTTGATGGTGTGCATCCGGTTTTCCGCTTCATCGAAGACTATCGAGCCTGCGGACTCGAACACCTCTTCCGTGACCTCCAGTCCTTTCAGGCCGTAAGCCATTTCGATTTCGCGTCCCACTTTGGTGTGCTCGTTATGGAAGGCGGGTAGGCAGTGCATAAACTTCACATCAGGATTACCGGTAGCGTTTACCACCTGCTGGTTGACCTGATATGGCGTCATCAGACTGACGCGCTCCGCCCAGGCTTCTTTGGGTTCTCCCATCGAGACCCAGACGTCGGTATAGAGGAAATCCACGCCGTGAACGCCGTCTTCAACGCTCTCCGTTAAGGTGATACGAGCGCCGGTAACGCTGGCGATTTCCCGGCACTGCGCAACCAGCGCGGCATCAGGCCAGAAGGACTTTGGCGCTATCAGGCGGATATCCATGCCCATCTTCGCCGCGCCCACCATCAGCGAGTTGCCCATATTGTTGCGCGCGTCGCCCTGGTAGGCGAAGCTCAGTTCCGGCAGCGTTTTGCCCGGCGCGTGTTCCAGCATGGTCATCAGATCGGCCAGGATCTGTGTGGGGTGAAATTCATCGGTCAGGCCGTTCCAGACGGGAACGCCCGCGTATTCCCCTAGTTCTTCCACAATGTGTTGACCAAAACCGCGATATTCGATGCCGTCATACATCCGCCCCAGGACGCGAGCAGTATCTTTCATGGACTCTTTATGGCCGATCTGCGAGCCGCTTGGGCCGAGATAAGTCACCTGCGCGCCCTGGTCGAAAGCGGCGACTTCAAACGCGCATCGTGTGCGGGTAGAGGTTTTTTCAAAAATCAGCGCGATGTTTTTGCCGATCAGTGTTTGCTTTTCGCATCCGGCTTTTTTTGCGGCTTTCAGCTCAATAGCCAGATCGATGAGGTGTTGGATTTCCGCCGGGGTGTAGTCAAGCAGCTTCAAAAAGTTACGATTTTTCAGTGAAATAACCATTACAATATCCTTGTTAAAATGAATTGCCTGATGGCGCTGCGCTTATCCGGCCCACGGTTATGCGCGCTCTGTAGGCCGAATAAGGCGGAAGCCGCCATCCGGTAAAAAGCCTTATGCGTCAACGTCGGCGGTTTCACACCGAATCAAAGTACCTTTCTCGCCCGCGAGAATGGCTTGCCCATCCGCCAGCGAGCCGATTCCGGCAATGCCGCGGCAATGGCTGACAAACTCAGCGCAGGCGGTCACTTTCGGGCCCATCGAACCGGCGTCGAACTGCATTTCACGAAGCAGCTCCGGCGTAACCTGCGCCAGCGGGCGTTGGGTGGGTTTGCCCCAGTCGAGATACACCGCGTCGGCATCGGTCAGAATGAGCAGCGCGTCGGCGTGAATTTGGCTGGCAAGCAGGGCGGCGGACAGATCTTTGTCGATCACCGCCTCGATACCGTGGTAGCCATCGGCTTTTTCCACGACTGGCACGCCGCCGCCGCCGTTACAGATAACCAGGTGATCGCGGCTAATTAGCGCGCGGATGGCATCGTTTTCCACAATGCGTTTCGGCTGCGGGGAGGGCACAACGCGGCGGAAGGCGTTACCGTCGGCTTTGAATACCCAGCCCTTTTCTGCCTGTAACGCACGGGCCTGCGCTTCGTCGTAAATCGGTCCGATATATTTGGTTGGATTGAGGAATGCCGGGTCGTTGGCATCGACTTCGACCTGGGTGAGCAGGACGCTGATTTCACGCTCCGGCAGATGATTCTTCAGCGCCTGTTGCAGCATGTAGCCAATCATGCCCTGGCTTTCCGCACCGAGAATATCGAGCGGGTAGGGCGTAACGTTAGCGTAGGCGCTATTTTGTAGCGCCAGCAGTCCTACCTGTGGGCCGTTGCCGTGCACTAACACTACGCGCCATTGCCGGGTAAGCTGGGCGATGGTTCTGGCCGCCAGTTCGATATTTTTACGCTGAATATCAGCCTCCAGCGGTTCGCCGCGTTTGAGCAGCGCATTGCCGCCCAGCGCGACGACCAGTGTGCGTTTGTTTTCCATAACGTCTCCTTTAAATACCATCGCGTTCCAGTGGACAGCTCATGCAGCGTGCGCCTCCGCGCCCGCGACCCAGTTCATCGCCGGGAATGGGAAGGACGGTAATGCCGGCTTTGTCGTATTTTTCGTTGGTCCAGATGTTGCGCTCATAGCCCACCACCACGCCGGGACGCAGGGTGAGCACGTTATTGGCGTCATTCCACTGTTCGCGCTCAGCTTCAAATGCGTCGCCGCCAGTGGTGATTAAGCGCACCTGATCGATGCCAAGCGCTTTTTCAAGAGCATGAACCAGCGTGCTCTCCTGGGTTCGTTTCAGACCGCCGCGTCCGTCTGGCGTCAGCGTCCAGCACTGAACGTCCGGGCGAACGACTTCCGGATAGACGGAGAAGGTGTCGATATCAATGTGGGTCATGACGGTGTCAAGGTGCATACAGGAGCGATGTTTTGGCAGTTCAACGGCAATGACGCGTTCCGCCTGACGATGTTTAAACAATGCCTGCGCCAGGAACTCGACACCCTGCGGCGTAGTACGTTCAGACATACCGATCAACACCGCGCCGCGGCCAATCACCAGCACATCGCCGCCCTCTAAAGTGGCGTGGTCGTAATTAATGTCCTCGTCGCCGAAATATTTAATGAAATCACCGCCTGCGAATTGAGGATGCCAGCGATAAATAGCACGTAAATTATTCGTTTCACGTTGGCGTGCAGGTTTCGCCATGGGGTTAATTGAGACGCCGTTATATATCCAGCAGGACGTGTCACGGGTAAATAGGTGATTCGGTAATGGCTTCATAATAAAGTCATTAATATCGTGAGTATCGACCACCATATTTTTTATGGAGGCGGGGATTTCGCCGTAAGTTAAACCGCCGCTTAAATGGCGAGCCAGTTCACGGTGCGGCATATCCGCCAGCCAGGCGCGAATGTCTGCGGCAAAGGTGGGCCCAAGGCGATAATCGGAAATTTGCGTATCCAGTAGCCAGGCTTTAGCGTCAGCCACATCCAGCGTTTGGGTGAGCAGGTCGGTTAACAGCAACACTTCTATCCCTTGCTGGCGCAGCGTGTTGGCAAAAATGTCATGCTCTTCGCCAGCGCGCTCTACGGATAATACATCGTCAAAAAGTAATTCCTGACAATTTGAAGGGGTAAGTCTTTTTAGGCTGAGATTGGGACGATGCAACATTACGCTGTGTAATTGACCAATTTCAGAACCGACAAAATGCTTTTCCATCATTATACCTTTTACATAATTTCAAGAATAAAGAAGGAGTGGCTGCAAATATTTAGCGTGCTTGCAGTCGCGGCGTTTCAGTTAAATTCGGGAGCAATGATTGAATTTTATTTGGGTTGTTAATGTGATGAGATTCACATCAATCAAGGAGTGCTATTTTTCTTATTTAATATATGAGCCGGGTCAGAGAAATTCAAAAAACAATAAGGCATTAAATGAATTACTACGCAGCTATATGGTTTGTTATTTTTTTATTGTTAATTATTTGTTTGTTGTATTGAATGATATTTAAATCTTAACTTATTGAAAATAAAGTGATTATTTTTAAGTGTTGCATAACTATGCGTGAAGGGGATTTTATTATCGGAGATATTTAAATAATTTAAAAATAACTATGGATAGAGAAGTCATTTATGCAGGGAGAGCGAATTGTGATCGCTAAAACGTTTTTATGTTAACGCCTTTAATATCAAAGCGTTGTTAGTGATGGCAATTTGGCGCCGCTGGGGTTTATGCATAGGTGCTGCATAAAGTTGGGTGAACTATTAACAATATATAAACACCGCTGGCGATAAACATGCGCTGGCGCAAAATCGATGAGAGTAAGGGTAGTATGGCAGCCATTTTTCTCGTATAAAGAGAAAAATAAAACGCTGTTTTAACTAAGGGGATGCGATGATTATTGGCAATATTGAACATCTGGAGGCCTGGCTGCCGACGGCGTTACGGCAGGCAATTGAGCACGTCAATGCGCATGTCACGGCAACGACCGCGCCAGGTAAGTATGACATTGACGGCGACAGGCTGTTTTATATGATTTCTGAAAATATGACGGAGCCGGGCGAATCGCGCAGCGCAGAGTATCACGCCCGTTATCTTGATATTCAGATTGTGCTACAAGGTCAGGAAGGGATGGCATTCAGTACCCGGCCTGCGGGAACGCCGCACACGGACTGGCTGGCGGATAAAGACATTGCATTTTTACCGACGAGCGTCGGCGAGAAAACCGTCGTCCTGAACGAAGGTGACTTTGTGGTGTTTTATCCCGGCGAAGTGCATAAGCCCCTGTGCGCGGTGGGAGAACCGGCGCGGGTACGTAAAGCGGTTGTGAAAATGCTGATAGCGTAATATTTTGTGCCGGATGGCGGCGCCTGCACGTTGTGATCTTGTAGGCCAACCGCCATCCGGCATCATAACGACATTATTTAGACAGCGTCGCTACCATTACTGCTTTGATGGTATGCATTCGGTTTTCCGCTTCATCAAAGACAATGCTGGCCGCAGACTCAAAAACCTCGTCGGTCACTTCCATCCCGCCATGTAAACCGTACTCTTCGGCCATTTTTTTGCCAAGCGTGGTTTCGTCATCATGGAACGCAGGCAGACAATGCAGGAACTTAACCTGCGGATTGCCGGTTAACGCCATCATCTGGCTGTTGACCTGATAATCACGCAGCAGGGCAATACGCTCCGCCCATTTCTCTTTGGGTTCGCCCATAGAGACCCAAACATCGGTATAGATAAAATCCGCGCCTTTTACGCCCGAGGCGATATCTTCGGTCAGGGTGATGGCGCCACCGTTCTTTTTCGCCATGGCGCTGCACTCCGCCACTAACGCGGCTTGCGGCCAGCAGGCTTTTGGCGCGACCAGACGGAGATCCAATCCTGTTAACGCGGCGGCTTCCAGCATGGAGTTACCCATGTTATTACGCGCGTCTCCGGCATAGACCAACGTCATCTCGTTAAAGGCTTTACCCGGCAGATGTTCCTGCATGGTGAGCAGATCCGCCAGTAATTGCGTTGGGTGATACTCATCGGTTAAACCGTTCCATACCGGCACACCGGAATATTCAGCCAGCGTTTCGACGATCTCCTGGCCATATCCTCGATACTGAATACCGTCAAACATCCGGCCCAGGACGCGGGCAGTATCTTTGATGGACTCTTTATGGCCGATCTGGCTCCCGCTGGAGCCCAGGTACGTCACGCGCGCCCCCTGATCGTATGCGGCAACTTCGAAAGAGCATCGTGTCCGGGTCGAGTCTTTTTCGAAGATGAGCGCAATATTTTTACCCACCAGCTTTTGTTCTTCTTTACCGTTTTTCTTATCGGCTTTCAGTTTGGCGGCAAGCTGCAACAGAGCAGTGAGTTCGCTGGCGGTGAAATCAAGTAACTTTAAAAAAGGTTTTTGGTAAAACGTAGACATACTTCCCTCACATGGCTTAGGCCTCTCATTGAATTAAAATTCACTTTATATGGATGATTATTCATTTGCAACCCTGTTTGATAAAACTTTTCTCGATAAGGTGGAGGCAACGTCGGCGGTATGTGACAATAAGAGTATCGGCAGGACATCTATGAGGAACGAGCTATGGCAAACCCGGAATTACTGGAAGAGCAGCGTGAAGAAACGCGGTTAATTATTGAAGAGTTACTTGAGGATGGCAGCGATCCGGATGCGCTGTACACTATCGAGCATCACCTTTCCGCTGACGATTTCGAAACGTTGGAAAAAGCCGCGGTAGAAGCCTTTAAACTCGGCTATGAAGTGACGGAGCCGGAAGAGCTGGAAGTGGAAGAGGGCGATACGGTTATTTGTTGCGACATCCTCAGCGAGTGCGCGTTGAACGCCGAACTCATCGACGCTCAGGTTGAGCAACTGATGAACCTGGCGGAAAAATATGATGTCGAATACGACGGCTGGGGAACCTATTTTGAAGACCCTAATGGCGAAGAGGGTGATGACGACGATTATGTCGATGAAGATGACGACGGCGTGCGTCACTAAAGCTGCATAGTATGACGGTACGGCAGCGTCTGCTGTCGTATTTTTTTACAGGTTACGTATGAATTACCCGCAAATACTCTCTCCGGTGCTTAATTTCCTGCATTGCCCGACGCCGCAGGCGTGGATTGTCCAGGCCCGCGATCCGCAAAATCTTCCTCTTCTGCTTACCGATCACTTGATCTGCGAACTGAAGGCTGCGCAAACCGCGTTGCTGTTGGTGCGTAAATATGTCGCCGATAAATCGGGCGCCGACGCGCTGCTCGCCTGGCTGCAACCTTACGAGGCGTTCGCGTTTCGTCAGGGGCCGGAGCCGGATTTTGTTGCCCTGCATAAACAGATTAGCAAAAGCGCCATGCCGCAAGCTGATGACCCCTGGGGTCGTCAGCTTATCGACCGTATGGTGTTATTGATTAAAGAGGAGTTGCACCATTTTTGGCAGGTACGCGAGGTCATGCAGGCCAGAAACATTCCTTATGTGAAAATCACCGCCAGCCGCTACGCGAAAGGAATGTTGAAAGCGGTACGCACGCACGAACCGCTCACCTTAATTGATAAGCTGATTTGCGGGGCGTATATCGAAGCCCGCTCCTGCGAACGTTTTGCCGCTCTGGCGCCCTGGCTGGATGAGGATTTACAGACGTTTTATCTCTCGCTTCTGCGCTCCGAAGCGCGGCATTATCAGGATTACCTGGCGCTGGCGCAGCAGATTTCCGCCGAGGACATTTCTGCGCGCGTGCGCTATTTTGGCGACGTGGAAGCTGACCTTATCTTGTCGCCAGACCGCGAGTTTCGTTTTCATAGCGGCGTGCCAGCCGTCGGATAAAGGGTAAAATTAAAGATTAGCGTTTTTATCTTTTACGCTGTCGCCGTCTGCAAAATTTGTGGTGGTCATCCGCCCGGCATCAAGCTGCTGGCAAGCAGGAAAAGTCATTTTCATGATATTCTGTCCTGAGTAAAGCCTGCCAGCGGCAGGCAAAAGAACTCACTCAGTGTTATATTCCCGAAAGGTGACCGTGAACAATGCCATTTTTGCATCATCACTACGGGTTTTTGTGTTGAAATAGTTACTGTTTCACGCCTTTTGACGCTTCAGAGCAGGTCTTGCCAACAAAGGTTTGTTTAATTTTGTTGATGGAGGTTGTTTTATTACCTCCTGCATCGACATCCGATTTCATGGTCATCGCAAATTCTGTATCGCTTATTTTCGTCGTTTCTACAATAGAGTGCGATTTGACATCAGGATTATTACACACAGTCTCATTGATCAGTTTGGTATCCGTACTTTCTACAAATGTTGTCGTGCAACCGCCTGCACTGGTAGAAAAACCCTTCACCATTTTTTTAGAATCTTCAGACATTTTAGGGGTATAACACATAAGCGTCGCTATGCCCGAATTTTTTTCATCCATTAATACTTCTTTTGTATCTGGATTGATGGTGCGCATTTCTATATTTTCCATTTTCCATTCGCCGGGCTGTATATCTAATGCATATACATTAGAGATACTAATAAACATAGCGGGGAAAACAATTGCTGATAATAGGCGTTTCATTTATAACTTCCTTGAATAATAAGTGATTCCCGGATAACAGGATGTTTCCGGGATTACTTATATCAGCAAAAATAATACCTGGCGAGGATAAATAAACGCCTGGTTTTCAGAGATCCTTTAACATCCTCACTTCGCAATCGACATGTCCGGTGCAGCCGAGCGGTTCGCTAATATGCTCAAATCCTAAACGTTCGTATAGCGCAATCGCCTCGCGTAAAAAAGCCGTTGTTTCCAGATAGCAGCGTTTAAAACCCTGTTCACGGGCATGATCCAGCGCCATCAGCGCCAGCTTTTTCGCCAGCCCCTGACCACGAATCATCGGTAAAAAATACATTTTTTGCAGTTCACAAATGTCTGGTTCGCTACAGGATAACGGCGCCACGCCGCCACCGCCCACCACACAACCGTTTTGCTCTACCACCCAGTAGGCTGCGCCCGGTTGGCTATAAACCTGATACAGTTCATCCAGATTGGGGTCGGCAACGGTATAACCTTTATCGGCGGTAAGTCCGTATTCCGCTGAAACCTGACGGATGACACGGGCAATAGCGGCATTGTCGGCGGTAGTGATTCGGCGCACCGTGAGCGTTGGCGAGGCGACATTATTCATAATATGGCTCAATTTTTAAAATTTATTTATAGATTACTTTAATACCACCGTCTTGAGTCACGCGCAAGGAGATCCTGAATCAGACAAAATAAAAGGCGGAAAAATTAAACAAAAATAGTATTGTAGTCGAATCAGTAACAATCTACTGATTTTTATTATTAATTCTAATAGACTGCAAGTCAGGGATATGATTCATGAATAACGTTATCAGTAGTAAAGATAACCATAATCACACGTTGGTGTTTACAGGCAAGGGCGGAAAGTATTTTGTTATTTGCCTTGTGAATTTCTTGTTGACGTGTATCACGTTGGGAATCTATGCGCCGTGGGCGATGGTGAAGTGTCGACGTTATATTTATACTAATATGACGCTAAACAATCAGCCTTTTGCTTACAAAGCCACGGGCAGCGCATTATTTATTAGTATGTTGTTAGTTTTTATTATTTATATTGTTAGCCTCTCTCTTATTGAACACGGTCATCCCGGTCTCGGTTTTACGCTATTCGGCTTATTAATTGCGATTATTCCTTTTATGGCGGTGAAAGGATTACAGTATCAGGCGATGATGACTTCGCTTAATGGCGTACATTTTGGATTCCAGTGTTCCATGCGGCGCGCATGGTGGTACATGTTCGCTCTCCCGGTACTCCTGATGGTGGCGCTTTATATTGTTCTTTATATTATCTCACTGGTAACCATCGCCGTCGGCGGTTTAGTGTTCAATATCGTTTTTCTCGGTTTGCTGGCTATTATTGGGATAGGGGTTATTAACGGTATTACCTACAGCAAATGGATGACCTTGTTTGGCAATGGCGCAAACTTTGGCATTCATCGTTTCTCGATTCAGGTTAATGTTAAAACGTGCATCAGAGGGTGCGTGTTGGCAATGTTGACCCTTTTCCCTTTTGCTGTCGTGATTGGTTATCTAATCGCGCCGGTGTTCACCGACATGATTCTTTTGAGTATGATGGGGAATGCGCAGGCAGGAGGGGCGCTTATTCTGCAATATTATAGCCAGATAATGGCATGTTATTTCCTCTATTTTCTCGCGATTATTGTGGTAACCAGTTACTTATATGTGGCGTTACGCAACCTGTTTTTAAACAATTTGTCACTGGCGAACGATTCGATTCGTTTTCATTCCTCTGTCACTTCACACGGTATGCTGTGGCGGTTACTGGTGGTGTTTGTGATTTCCGGCGTGACCTTAGGGCTGGCTTATCCGTGGTTGAAAATTGGGCTGGTGAGCTGGCTGGCGCAGAATACACAGGTCCAGGGCGATCTGGATTCACTTGAGTTAACCAATGATGAGACGCCGCTGGAAAATGGCCCGCTAATGTGGATTTCTCGTGGCATCATGCCTTACTTCCCGTTTATCTGATGTAAAAAGGCCGACGTTTACGTCGGCCCATAATTCATGTTGTCGGATGGCGGCGTGAATGCCTTATCCGGCCTACCGATCGCGCCATGTCAATAAGCGAACGTGTAGGCCTGGTAAGCGAAGCGCCATCAGGCTTTCAGATTACAGCGCGCTAATAACCGCCTGCTGCTCAATCAGCTTCGCTTTGGCTTCTGCGTAACCGTCCAGCTTCTCACGCTCTTTGGCAATCACCGCTTCCGGCGCACGGGCGACGAAACCTGCGTTGGACAGTTTGCCTTCGATACGGGCAATCTCGCCTTCGATTTTCGCCACTTCTTTCGCCAGACGCGCCAGCTCATCTTCTTTGTTGATGAGGCCAGCCATCGGGATCAGCAGTTCAGCGCCGTCGATAATTTTGGTCACGGAAACCGGGCCTTTGTCATCAGCTGGCAGCACGGTGATGCTTTCCAGACGCGCCAGGGTTTGCAGGAAGCTACGGTTGTCGTTAACACGACGAACGGCTTCTTCACTACAGCCGCGCAGCAGCAGTTCCAGCGGTTTGCCCGGGGCGATGTTCATTTCCGCACGAATGTTACGTACCGCGACGATCGCCTGCTTCAGCCACTCGGTATCGGCCAACGCGGCTTCATCTACCTGTGCGGCGTTATATTCCGGGAACGGCTGCAGCATGATGGTGTCGGCGGTAATACCGCAAATGACCTTCACGCGCTGCCAGATGGTTTCGGTGATGAACGGAATGATCGGGTGCGCCAGGCGCAGCAGACCTTCCAGTACGGTGACCAGCGTATGGCGGGTGCCGCGCAGTTCAGACTCGGAACCCCCGGTCATTACCGGCTTGGTCAGCTCCAGATACCAGTCGCAGAACTGGTTCCAGGTGAATTCATACAGAATGCCCGCGGCGATATCGAAGCGGAAGCTGTCCAGCGCGTCGCGGTAGGCTTTAACGGTCTGGTTGAATTCCGCCAGGATCCAGCGGTCCGCCAGCGACAACGTCATTTCGCCGCCGTTGAAGCCGCAATCCTGCTCTTCGGTGTTCATCAGCACAAAGCGGCTGGCGTTCCACAGCTTGTTACAGAAGTTACGGTAACCTTCCAGGCGCTTCATATCCCAGTTGATGTCGCGACCGGTCGAGGCCAGCGCCGCCAGGGTAAAGCGCAGGGCGTCGGTGCCGTGCGGCTCGATGCCGTTCGGGAACTGCTTCTCGGTACGCTTGCGAATTTTCTCCGCCATCTGCGGCTGCATCATATTGCCGGTGCGTTTTTCCAGCAGTTCCGGCAGAGAGATGCCGTCCACCATATCCAGCGGGTCGATAACGTTACCCTTGGATTTGGACATCTTCTGGCCTTCGTCGTCGCGAATCAGACCGGTCATGTAGACAGTATGGAACGGCACCTGCGGCTTGCCGTTTTCATCTTTGATGAAGTGCATGGTCATCATGATCATGCGGGCAATCCAGAAGAAGATGATATCGAAGCCGGACACCATCACGCTGGTGGGGTGGAACTGACGCAGCGCGTCGGTGTTTTCCGGCCAGCCGAGGGTGGAGAAAGTCCACAGCGCGGAGGAGAACCAGGTATCAAGAACGTCTTCGTCCTGACGAAGCGCAACGTCGGCGCCGAGGTTATTTTCCTGACGCACTTCGTCTTCGGTACGGCCAACGTAGACGTTGCCGTCGTTGTCATACCATGCCGGGATACGGTGACCCCACCACAACTGACGAGAGATACACCAGTCCTGGATATCACGCATCCAGGAGAAGTACATGTTTTCGTACTGCTTCGGCACGAACTGAATGTCGCCGTTCTCAACCGCTTCCACCGCCGGTTTCGCCAGCACGTCGGCACGGACGTACCACTGGTCGGTCAGCATCGGTTCGATAACTACACCGCCACGGTCGCCGTAAGGAACGGTCAGATCGTGCGGTTTAATTTCTTCCAGCAGGCCCAGCGCGTCAACGGCAGCAACGATGGCCTTACGGGCAGCAAAGCGTTCCAGCTTCTGGAACTCAGCCGGAATCTCGCTGGAATAAACGTCAGACTCTTCACCTTTGGTATCGAACACTTCCGCGCTTTCGCGAATGTCGCCGTCAAAGGTCAGGATGTTGATCATCGGCAGGGCGTGACGTTTCCCGACTTCATAGTCGTTAAAGTCGTGCGCCGGGGTGATCTTCACGCAGCCGGTACCTTTTTCCATATCGGCGTGTTCGTCGCCCACAATCGGAATGCGGCGGTTAACCAGCGGCAGAATAACGAATTTGCCAATCAGATCTTTATAACGCGGATCTTCCGGGTTCACGGCCACGCCGGTATCGCCCAGTACGGTTTCCGGACGGGTGGTGGCGACGACCAGGTAATCTTTACCGTCTGCGGTTTTCGCGCCGTCGGCAAGCGGATAGCGGATGTGCCACATCGAGCCTTTGGACTCGCGGTTTTCCACTTCCAGGTCAGAGATGGCGGTGCGCAGTTTCGGGTCCCAGTTCACCAGGCGTTTGCCACGGTAAATCAGGTCTTCTTTGTACAGGCGAACAAAGACTTCTTTCACGGCATTGGAAAGGCCTTCGTCCATGGTGAAGCGCTCGCGCTCCCAGTCAACGGAGTTGCCGAGACGGCGCATCTGACGGGTAATGGTGCCGCCGGATTCCGCTTTCCACTGCCAGATTTTGTCGATAAACGCATCGCGGCCGTAGTCGTGACGGGTTTTACCTTCTTCAGCGGCAATCTTGCGCTCAACCACCATCTGGGTTGCGATCCCGGCGTGGTCGGTGCCGACCTGCCACAGGGTGTTTTTACCCTGCATACGCTGGTAACGGATCATGGTATCCATGATGGTTTGCTGGAAAGCATGTCCCATATGCAAACTGCCGGTGACGTTCGGCGGCGGGATCATGATGCAGAAGGACTCTTTGCTTTCGTCGCCGTTAGGCTTGAAATAGCCCTGCTTTTCCCAGTGCTCGTAAAGCGGCTGTTCGATATCTTGGGGGTTATATGTCTTTTCCATTATTTCCAGGTTGCCGTATTCAGGTTAAAACCAGCCACGCGGTAGGCTTTGTAGCGTTCGCGCGCCAGTTGTTTCAAAGTTTCTTCGTAAGGGACGAAGTCTACCACTTCTGTGAAAGCGGTGGCAAAATCTGCAAAGCTTGTACGCAGGCTGATTAAAATATCGCGCGGGCTGCTGTTGCGTTTTTGCGGCCAGGCAATTTCAACCGGCGCGCCGCCGCGTGGGCCTTCGCCTGCCAGATTGTGCGGGACAAAACTTTCCGCCGGTCTTGCCCACAGCGCTTCATCCAGCCGAATGGCCTGCTTCTCATCTTCGCAGGCGATCAGCACGCGCTTGCCGGCGCGCCAACGTTCTGCGGCAATTTCACACACCAGTTGTTCAACGGCGCTTAAACCATTGACGGTAGTGTCATTATCCAGAAGATAGAACGTCGCATTTTTCATATATGGGGCTTCTTGTGGTGGATTTAAATGCGTTGCCATGATGCCTCCCGTAGGCCGGATAAGCGCAGCGCCATCCGGCAAAACGCCTGATGGCGGCGCTAATGCGCCTTATCAGGCCTACGGGGTAATCTCAAACTTACTCTTCGCCGTTAAAGCCCGCACGATTGAGCAGGAACTGCGACAGCAGCGCTACCGGACGACCCGTCGCGCCTTTCGCTTTGCCGGAGCGCCAGGCGGTGCCGGCGATATCCAGGTGCGCCCAGTTATACTTACGGGTAAAGCGTGACAGGAAGCAGCCCGCGGTGATAGCGCCGCCAGGACGACCACCAATATTCGCCATATCCGCAAAGTTGGACTCCAGTTGTTCCTGGAACTCATCGCCCAGCGGCAGACGCCACGCGCGGTCGCCCGCTTGCTCGGACGCGCCGATCAGTTCATGCGCCAGCGGGTTATGGTTCGACATCAGACCGGTAATGTGATGGCCCAGCGCAATCACGCAGGCCCCGGTTAGCGTCGCCACGTCGATAACCGCTTCCGGTTCGAAGCGCTCAACGTAGGTCAGCACGTCGCACAAAACCAGACGGCCTTCGGCGTCGGTGTTCAGGACTTCAACGGTTTGACCAGACATGGTGGTCAGCACGTCGCCCGGACGATACGCGCGTCCGCCCGGCATGTTTTCACAGCCCGCCAGCACGCCGATAACGTTAATCGGTAGCTGAAGCTCGGCAACCATACGCATCACGCCGTAAACCGCCGCTGCGCCGCACATGTCGTACTTCATCTCGTCCATCCCTTCAGATGGCTTGATGGAGATGCCGCCGGAGTCGAAGGTCAGGCCTTTACCCACCAGCACGATCGGGCGCGCGTCTTCGGATGGATTGCCCTTGTACTCAATCACCGACATCAGCGATTCATTCTGCGAACCGTGGCCGACCGCCAGATAAGCGTTCATACCCAGTTCGCGCATTTGCTGTTCGCCGATGACGCGGGTGATGACATTTTTGCTGTAGCTGTCAGCCAACTGGCGCGCCTGTGACGCCAGGTAGGCGGCGTTACAGATATTGGGCGGCATGTTGCCGAGATCTTTCGCTGCCTTAATCCCGGCGGCGATGGCCAGACCGTGCTGAATGGCGCGTTCGCCGCTGGTGAGCTCACGGCGGGTCGGCACATTAAAGACCATCTTACGTAGCGGGCGGCGCGGCTCGCTCTTGTTGGTCTTGAGTTGATCAAAGCTATAAAGCGTCTCTTTGGCCGTTTCGACGGCCTGACGCACTTTCCAGTAATTGTTGCGGCCTTTGACGTGCAGTTCGGTCAGGAAACAGACGGCTTCCATCGAGCCGGTATCATTCAGAGTATTTATCGTTTTCTGAATAACCTGCTTATACTGACGTTCATCAAGCTCGCGCTCTTTGCCGCAACCAATGAGGAGGATTCGCTCGGAAAGAACGTTAGGAACATGGTGCAGCAACAGAGTCTGCCCCGGTTTTCCTTCCAGTTCGCCGCGACGCAGCAATGCGCTGATGTATCCGTCGCTAATTTTGTCGAGCTGTTCTGCAATCGGAGAAAGGCGACGCGGTTCAAAGACGCCCACGACAATGCAGGCACTCCGCTGTTTCTCCGGGCTACCGCTTTTTACACTGAACTCCATGCACTATGCTCCTGAATCTTAAAGACAACAGTGGTGGCTACAGCTATACTCGTCGTCTTTCAAGTTGCAGATGCGTTGGCTGCGCCTGCTCACCCCTGTCACTTACCTGATGTAAGCTCCGGGGCTCCACAGTCTTGCCGCCTGCCTGCAACTCGAAATCCATTAGAGTATAGAAATTGAAAGCTTTCGTAACTCATGTCCGCTGTTGCGGTGACTTCGTGTTAATCTTAACGTTATTACGGCATTGGCACGTCAGAACAAGTTCTGAGAGGTGAATCCGCTGAGTATAATGATCTTAGCGATGATTTCGACGACTCAAGAGAATAAATGACGTTTAAGCCATGAAACAAGCTAAATTCCAGCAAAAAAATGGGTTTTTACGGGCGTATTTAAAGTGATAATCATAAGATATCTGGTGCGGGAGACGCTCAAAAGCCAGCTGGCGATACTCTTCATCTTACTTTTGATCTTCTTTTGTCAAAAGTTAGTGAGGATTCTCGGCGCGGCGGTTGACGGCGATATTCCCGCAAATCTGGTGCTCTCGCTTCTGGGGCTGGGCGTACCGGAAATGGCGCAGCTCATCCTGCCTTTAAGCCTGTTCCTGGGGCTGCTGATGACGCTGGGCAAACTGTATACCGAAAGTGAAATTACGGTTATGCACGCCTGTGGGTTGAGCAAAGCCGTATTGGTAAAGGCCGCCATGGTACTGGCGTTATTTACCGGTATCCTTGCGGCGGTTAACGTGATGTGGGCCGGCCCCTGGTCGTCAAAACACCAGGATGAAGTGCTGGCGGAGGCGAAAGCGAACCCCGGTATGGCGGCGTTGGCGCAGGGGCAATTCCAGCAGGCGACCAACGGCAGCTCGGTGCTGTTTATCGAAAGCGTTGATGGCAGCGACTTCCACGATGTTTTCCTGGCGCAGATTCGCCCTAAGGGCAACGCTCGTCCTTCTGTAGTCGTGGCCGATTCCGGACACCTTACTCAGTTGCGCGATGGTTCCCAGGTTGTCACCTTAAACAAAGGGACGCGTTTTGAAGGAACGGCGTTGCTACGCGATTTTCGCATCACCGACTTCCAGAACTATCAGGCGATTATTGGCCATCAGGCCGTGGCGCTGGACCCGAACGATACCGACCAGATGGACATGCGCACGCTGTGGAATACCGACAACGATCGCGCTCGCGCCGAGCTGCACTGGCGTATCACGTTAGTCTTTACCGTATTTATGATGGCGCTGATGGTCGTGCCGCTCAGCGTGGTGAATCCACGTCAGGGGCGCGTCTTGTCTATGTTGCCCGCCATGCTGCTTTATCTGCTGTTCTTCCTGATCCAGACCTCCATTAAATCGAATGGCGGTAAAGGCAAACTGGACCCGGTTATCTGGATGTGGGCGGTCAACCTGATCTATCTGGTGTTGGCGATTGGTTTAAACCTGTGGGATACGGTGCCGGTCCGCCGCCTGCGTGCCCGTTTTCTGCGTAAAGGAGCGGTATAATGCAGCCATTTGGTGTACTTGACCGCTATATCGGTAAAACCATTTTTACCACCATCATGATGACGTTGTTCATGCTGGTGTCGCTCTCCGGGATCATCAAGTTTGTCGATCAGCTGAAAAAAGCGGGGCAGGGTAACTACGACGCGCTGGGCGCGGGTATGTACACCCTGCTCAGCGTACCTAAGGATATCCAGATCTTCTTTCCTATGGCGGCGCTGCTTGGCGCGCTGCTGGGACTGGGGATGCTGGCGCAGCGTAGCGAACTGGTGGTGATGCAGGCATCTGGTTTCACCCGTATGCAGGTGGCGCTGTCGGTGATGAAAACGGCTATCCCCCTGGTGCTGTTAACCATGGCGATCGGCGAATGGGTCGCCCCGCAGGGCGAGCAGATGGCGCGTAACTATCGTGCGCAGGCGATGTATGGCGGTTCGCTGCTTTCCACCCAGCAAGGTCTGTGGGCGAAAGACGGGAATAACTTTGTCTATATTGAACGGGTGAAGGGCGACGAGGAGCTGGCCGGCATTAGTATTTACGCTTTCAACGATCAGCGTCGTTTGCAGTCGGTGCGTTACGCCGCTTCGGCAAAATTCGACCCGGAGCATAAGGTCTGGCGTTTGTCGCAGGTGGATGAGTCCGATCTGCAAAACCCGAAACAGATCACCGGTTCGCAGACGGTGAGCGGTACCTGGAAAACGAATCTGACGCCGGATAAGTTAGGTGTGGTGGCGCTGGACCCGGATGCGCTTTCCATCAGCGGTCTGCATAACTACGTTAAATATCTGAAGTCGAGCGGACAGGACGCCGGACGTTATCAGCTCAATATGTGGAGTAAAATCTTCCAGCCGCTCTCCGTGGCGGTGATGATGCTGATGGCGCTGTCGTTTATCTTTGGCCCACTGCGTAGTGTGCCGATGGGCGTGCGCGTGGTGACGGGGATTAGCTTCGGCTTCGTCTTTTACGTTCTCGACCAGATTTTTGGCCCGCTGACGCTGGTATACGGCATTCCGCCGATTGTCGGCGCGCTGCTGCCGAGCGCGTCTTTCTTCCTGATTAGCCTGTGGCTAATGCTGCGTAAGTCGTAATCACAGGCCGCCATCCGGCAATGCAGTAAAGCGCAGTGCCTGATGGCGCTGCGCTTATCCGGCCTACTATGACCCGTAGGCCTGATAAGTCCTTTCCGCCGCCATCCGGCAGACCGCCTGGTATTCCTCGAATGATGTAGTGCGTAACCTGACGCGTGGCGCTTTTGGCTACGCGTTAAGCTCAGGCAAGCTGCGGGAAAAAGTAGATCAAAAAATTTATAACGTGCTGCCGTGATAAATCTGATAACCCAAATCAATCGTATTATGGTTGAGATCGTTATTTTTAATTTTGTTGAGCAACATCTGCGCGGCCCTGCGCCCGATCTCAAAACGAGGGGTAATTACGCTGGCGAGGCTCGGTATCATTTGCCTGCCCATCTCCAGACCGTGGAAGCCGGCGATGGAGATCTGCTCCGGTACGGCCAGTTGACGCTCGCGGCACCACAGTAGAGCGCCCATTGCGATATCGTCATTTGTACAAAAGACGCCATCCACGTCCGGGTGCGCAGTAAGCGCATCACGCATTAGCTGTATCCCCAGATGGATAGAGGAGATAGCGCGGGGATTGATGCGCAACGGCGCCAGCCCCCGGCGCGTCATCGCATCGCAGTAGCCGTGATAACGCTGCTCATCTCGGATATCGTCTTTTGAACCCAGATAGAGGATTTTTCGCCGCTGGCGTTTATCCAGCATGGTGCTGACCATATCAAAGGCGGCCTGACGGTTATCAAACCCCACCTCCATATCTAAGCGATCGCCCTGGATGTCCATGAGTTCTACAATCGGAAGGGTAGCTGAGCGCAGGAATTTGACGGTTCTGAGGGTATGATATTTTTCTGAAAGAATAATGCCGTCGATATTGTAAGACAGTAAATTGATAACGGACTCTTCTTCCGAATCGCGATTGTAATTGTAATTCGCAATGAGAGTTTGGTAGTTATGACCCGACGTTACGGATTCAATCCCGGCAAGAATGTCGGCAAACAACTGGTTCTGAAAAGAGGGGATCAGCACGCCCAGAGTGTAACTTTGCGCGTTTAACAGCATAGCTGGCGCGCGATTTGGTATGTAGTTAATTTCCTCCATGATCTGCGCAATACGCTCGCCGGTTTCCCTGGCGACTTTTTTCGGCGAGCGGATGTAACGGCTCACCGTCATTTTTGTCACGCCAGCAAGCGTAGCGATATCCTGCAAAGAAATTCTGTGATTCCTCATGTTTTCTCCAGTACCGGGGGCGGGAACGTCGCCCCCATGGTTAATTGGGCTGCGGATGATGAATTAATGCAGAACCGCATTCAGCGCCAGTACGCCCAGCAACCCCATGACAGAAATCAATGTTTCCATAACGGTCCAGGTGCGTAGGGTTTCCCCGACGCTAAGATTAAAATACCCTTTAAATAGCCAAAAACCGGGATCGTTAACATGTGATGCAATAACGCTTCCTGCGCCTGTCGCCAGTACCATTAACGCCGGATCGGCGTGGGTTACGTTAATAATCGGCAATACGACGCCCGCTGTGGTTATCGCGGCCACGGTCGCGGAACCTAACGCAATACGCAGCACGGCGGCTACCGTCCAGCACATTAATAACGGAGATAGCGATGTGCCGGTCATTAATTGCGAGATATATTGGCCCACGCCGCTATCCACCAGCACTTGCTTAAACGCGCCGCCGCCCGCGATGATAAAAACAATCATCGCAATAGCGCCAATGGACTCGCCGACGATATCCATCACCTGCTCAACCGTACGTCCATTGCGTCGCCCCAGCGTAAAAATGGCGATGATAATGGCAATAAACAACGCCACTGCTGGATTACCGATAAATTCGAAGAAAACCCGCACGGCATTCGTTTTTGGCAGCGTGATTTCACATACCGCTGCGATGGCCATCAGAATGACCGGGATCACGGCGGCAAAAATACTGTTCCAGAATGACGGCATCTCCTCTTCACTGAATAGGTGAGGATTAAATAATCCTTCAGGCGGCGCTTTTTCAAATCGCGCCAGCAATTTTGAAAACAGAGGGCCGGCAACAATCACGGTCGGTATGGTAATGATTAACCCATACAGCAGGGTCGTACCGAGATTTGCCTCAAAAATTGTCGCAATAGCAGTAGGGCCGGGATGCGGCGGCAGGAAGCAGTGCGTAACGGATAAGGCGGCGACCATTGGAACCCCGACATACAGCAAGGGCAGTCCCGATGAGGCCACAATCGTAAAAACGAGCGGCAACAGCAGTACGAATCCGACTTCAAAAAACATTGCCAGGCCGACGATAAGCCCGGTGATCACCAGCGCCCATTGCACGCGTTTTTTGCCGAACGTATTAATGAGCGTCGTCGCAATGCGCTGCGCGGCGCCGGTATCGGAAATTAATCTTCCCAGCATCGCGCCAAAACCGAGGATCATGGCGAGTCCGCCCAGAGTACCGCCAATTCCGTTTTGTATGGAGTGCAGGACGTCTTGCGCGCCCATCCCTTCGGCAAATCCCACCACGGCGGCAACCAGAACAAGGGCGATAAAGCCGTTAACTTTAAAGCCAATCATTAAAACCAACAGCAGCGCAACGCCTGCCGCAATAATTATTAATGGCATATTCGTCTCTCTTATTAGCGCCAAAATAGCAGCGCTTACGCGCTGCGTCGCATTTCCCTGGTCAGACGGCAACCAGCATACCGCCATCGACAAACAGCAGATGTCCGTTAACAAAGTCGGAGGCTTTTGACGAGAGAAACACCGCTGCGCCAATAAGCTCCTGGGGATCGCCCCAGCGTGCGGCAGGCGTACGTTTGCATAGCCAGGAGGTGAAGGCTTCATCTTCAACCAGCGCTTTGGTCATCTCCGTTTTGAAGTATCCCGGCGCAATACCGTTGACCTGGATATTATGACGCGCCAGCTCCACGCACATGCCGCGAGTCAGCATCTTCACGGCACCCTTCGACGCGGCGTATGGCGTAATCGTGTCGCGGCCCAGCTCGCTTTGCATCGAACAGATGTTGATCACTTTTCCTGCCTGCCGCGCCACCATACGGCGCGTAACGGCCTGAGAGACGAGAAAAACCGCGGTCTGATTTACGGCGATGACGTCATTCCACTCCTGCTCGGGAAACTCAGTAAACGGATGACGGCGCTGGATACCGGCGTTATTTATCAGGACGTCAATGACGCCGATATCTTTTTCGATATGTTCAACCGCAGCTTCAATATCCTGTTTATTGGTGACATTAAAGGGAGCGGCAATAGCCTTTATCCCTTCCTGCTGAAGTTTCGTCACGGCTGTTTCGGCGCGCTCCGGGGTAATATCGTTAACAATAATGCGCGCGCCATAGCGACCAAGACCGGTCGCCAGCAAATAACCAATTCCCTGAGCGGCTCCGGTGATAAGGATATTTTTACCTGCCAGTGAAAAAAGATCGTTCATGATAGTGTCCCTTATTTTACTTTCTCAGAAAACGAGCTGAACTTTTGCCGCCTGTGTTTTGTCTCCGGCAAAGATCAGCGCCGCTTCCAGGTCGGTAAATGGATATTCCGCGCTCAGTAACGGCAGCGGATTGATAACGCGGTTGGCAAGCCAGGAAACCGCAGTATTAAATTCGGTAGTAAAGCGGAAAGAGCCCTTCAGCGAGATCTCTTTGCTTATTAGCATCATCATCGGGAAGTTGGGGACTGCGCCGCCCATGCCAACCTGCACCATCACGCCTTTGGCTCGTGTGACTTCCAGACACGTTGAGATAGAGGAAGGATGCCCAGAGACTTCAAAACTGATATCGAAATACCCTTTTTCTGCTTTCCAGTCATCGAGAGAGTCATGCTGTGGGTTCACCAGCGTATCCGCGCCCATCTGCCGGGCCAGCGAGAGAGAACGGGTACTGATATCGGCACATACCACTTCCGCCGCGCCCAGCGTTTTTACCGCGCTAACAATCAGGCAGCCGATAGGGCCAACGCCGGAGATAAAGACGCGTTTGCCTTGCAGATCGCCCGCCTCATGAGCCGCATGAATGGCAACCGCCAGCGGTTCGGCAAAGGCCATGGCTTTTTCGTCTGCCTGTTCCGGCCAGGGAATGCACTGAACGGTATCGACAGCTTTAAATCGGGTAAAACCGCCATCGACATGCGGAAAATACATGGCGCTGCCAAAGAAACGCATTTCAGTACAGTGGTTTTCTTCATGCTGCAGACAGTATTTGCAATGACCGCAAGGCTTCGATGGATTAATCGCTACCGGTTGTCCTTCACGTAATAAATCTGAGTCGCTATGAACAATTTTGCCAATCACTTCATGACCTAAAATCATTGGCGCTTTTACTGTAAAATTGCCGACTTTGCCTTCCTGATAATAATGTAAGTCAGACCCACAAATGCCGCCACGGGTAATTTGTACGAGTGTTCCTTTATTATTCCATTCAATATTTTGTTCCGTAACGGCAACAGCACGCTTACCCGCAACAACGCAGGATTGAGTTTTTACTTCCATAAATTCCTCACTGGTCAGGTAGTTACCCTGAATGCATTTAAGCGGTTTTATTTGTCACTATTTGTGACTTATGTCACGCTGGAAAATTGTTACACTACAATGTTACGCATAACGTGATGTGCCTTAGAGTTCTTCTCTATGGAAATTAAAAAACGTGAAATTGTCGAACGTAGAGGCGTAATATTGTGGAGTGGAATATGACTCAGAGGTATTTAAATGGCCGGGGAAAGCTATATTTTAATGGGTGTTTCAGGTAGTGGTAAGTCTTTAATAGGCAGCAAAATTGCAACATTATTTTCTGCGAAGTTTATTGACGGCGATGATCTCCATCCGGCGAAAAACATTGATAAAATGTCTCAGGGAATACCGTTAACTGATGAAGACCGTTTACCCTGGCTGGAACGATTAAATGACGCTTCATACAGTCTTTATAAAAAAAATGAGACGGGATTTATTGTCTGCTCGTCATTAAAAAAACAGTACCGCGATATTTTACGTAAGAGCAGCCCTAACGTACATTTCCTGTGGCTGGACGGCGATTATGCCACCATTCTGCAGCGAATGCAGCGTCGTGCCGGGCATTTTATGCCGCCAGACCTGCTGCAAAGTCAGTTTGACGCGCTGGAGCGACCCTGTGCCGATGAACATGATATTGCGCGTATCGATGTTAATCATGACATCGAGCACGTGACGGAGCAGTGCCGACAGGCTGTACAGGCTTTTCGTCAGGCACTCAGCGCTTCCTGATCATTATCAAAGCGCTGAGTCAGGCGGTCAGAAGTCAGCTTTTAGCACTACACGATAGCGGGCTTTGCCGTCGCGAACGTGCTGGATAGCCTCGTTGATTTGTGACATTGCGAACAGTTCCGTGGTGGGCGCGACTTTGCTGCGTCCGGCGAATTTCATCAGTTTGCGAAGTTCATATGGCGTTCCGGTTGCCGAGCCTGAGATACTGCGATCGCCGGCAATTAATGTAAACGCCGGTACGGGCAGCGGCTTCAATACCGCCCCAACGGTATGGAAGTTGCCGCCATAGGTCAGCGCTTCGAAGTAGGGCTGCCAGTCGAGATCGACGTTGACCGTGTTAATAATGAGATCGAACTGGCCCGCCAGTGCTTTTAACGCTTCCGGATCGCGGCTGTTCACCACGTTATTGGCCCCCATCGCCAGCACTTCCTGCTCTTTCGATGGATTTGAGCTGAACGCGGTGACTTCGCCGCCCATTGCATGTAACAGCTTTATGGCGATATGCCCAAGCCCGCCAATACCGATGACGCCAACGCGGCTGGTAGCAGTAATATGGTGCATCAGTAGCGGTTTAAAGACCGTAATGCCGCCACATAACAGCGGGCCTGCGGACGCCATATCCATATTCTCCGGAAGAGGAATTACCCACTGCCAGCCCGCGCGAAGCTTCTCGGCAAAACCGCCACGATTGAGGATAGTGGGCACTGCGCCTTCCAGGCAGTTAATTTGATTGCCGCTGATACAGGCATCGCAGTGTCCGCAGCTGCGCGCCGTCCAGCCGATTCCAACGCGCTGGCCGACTTTTAGCCCCTTATCCTGTGCCGCGCTGCCGAGTGCGGCCACCCGACCAATGACCTCATGTCCGGCAACCAGAGGGTATTGAGAGAACCCCCATTCATTGTCGATCATCGACAGATCGGAATGGCAGATCCCGCAGTAGTCGACCCGTACCTCGACATCTTCCGGTTGGAGTTCTCCCGCGTCATATTCATAGAGTTCGAGCTCGCCGCCCGCCTCTTTGGCGGCATAGCTTTTTATTATCGTCATTGTGTTTCCCTTAATGTGGTGTTGAACTGAAAAGTGTAGAGCATGGAGGCAAGGGGCGCCCGGCGTTAATCTGCTGGAGAAGGCGGGAAGTAGCCTGATTATTCTATTTAATACTCAACGCTGCTGAAATTTTCAGCACTTAGCGGTACAGGTGTATGCTCGTGCTTGCATGGCGGCGTATGACAGGTATAATCCACAACGTTTTCCGCATACCTCTTCAGTGCCGAAGTGGCGAAATCGGTAGACGCAGTTGATTCAAAATCAACCGTAGAAATACGTGCCGGTTCGAGTCCGGCCTTCGGCACCATAAAAAGCTTTTTTCAAGTCTACTAACGTCTACTTTAGTTCACAAAAACAGTAAGTTAAGCGAGTTTTTGACTTGGCTTAGTCTGTTCACGTCTACTCAATTCCTTGAACATATACCAACCGATGATGGTATAACTGATGTTATTCCCGGTTCGATTGATTTTGGTACCAACACTGGAGGTATCAACTGATGGCTCTCACCGATATCAAAGTTAGGACTACCAAGCCCTCCGACAAACCTTTCAAACTCACAGATGGGCAGGGTATGCACCTGCTGATCAACCCCAATGGTTCAAAATACTGGCGTCTTCAATATCGTTTTAGTG